>CAZBKQ010000026.1:0-27485 GCA_964492555.1 uncultured Rhodospirillaceae bacterium
TAATAAATGGTTAACGCGCCCCGTCGCATTGGGGCGCGTACCGCGGTTGGCGTGGTTGTGTTGAGCATTCTGTGGAGTATGCCGTGGCGTGTAACCTTTTCCGGCCTTCAGCTGTCTTTCTGTTGTTGACGGCGGGGCTGTTTCCTCTTTCATCGGCGGCGCAGGACGCACGCAAGGCAGCGGCGGCGAAGACCGTTGTCACGTTGAACGACAAGGGCCGCGTGGGCGTACCGCGCCAGGGCGGCGTCGGCACATTGCCATGGGAAAAGCGCCTAAAGAAATTCTATCAGCGGCAAGACGGCATATTTCGAGCGCCCAGGATCGGTTTGCCCCGTGTCGGCGGCAAGGACCCGCTGTCGATATTGGGCCTTAAACGCCACACGCCTAACGATTTGCTGCCCAAGGATCAGCAGCCATTAGAAGAACCGGTTTTCGAACCCCATGTCGCGGGGCTGGACTCGAATGGCGATGGCGGGGTTAGCCGGAGCGAGTATTTCGGCAACAAACTCCGTTTTGGAGGGTTGAACACGCGGACTCAATTTCGTCAGCGGCGTCATATATAGCGTATGACAAACCAGTTCCGTAGTGCGGACGTCAACCGGGACGGAAGAGTTACCGCCGACGAGCTTTACCGGACCGGCCAGACGCGGTTTTAGGCCGCCGTCCCGCCAACCGTCAGATCGTTAACCAGAAGCGTCGGCTGTCCGACGCCGACGGGCACGCCCTGACCATCCTTACCGCAGGTGCCGATCCCGGGGTCGAGTTCCAGATCGTTGCCGATCATTGAAACCCGGGTCAGCACGTCCGGTCCGTTGCCGATCAACGTGGCGCCCTTGACCGGCGCGCCGATCTTGCCGTCCTCGATCAGATAGGCCTCTGAAGCGCTGAAAACGAACTTGCCCGATGTGATGTCGACCTGACCGCCGCCGAAATTGACTGCATAGAGGCCTCTCTTGACCGAAGACAGGATTTCTTCCGGTTCCTTGTCGCCGGCCAGCATATAGGTATTGGTCATACGCGGCATCGGCGCGCAGGCGAAGCTTTCACGTCTCCCGTTTCCGGTGGGCGCGACCCCCATCAGCCGGGCATTCTGGCGGTCTTGCATATAGCCCTTCAGAATGCCGTCTTCGATCAGCACCGCGCGCCCGGTGGGGGTACCCTCGTCATCAACGGTCAGCGATCCGCGCCGGTCGGCGATATTGCCTTCATCGACCACGGTGACCCCTTCCGATGCGACACGTTCGCCCAGCAAACCGGCGAAGGCGGAGGTTTTCTTGCGATTAAAATCGCCTTCCAGCCCGTGCCCGATCGCTTCATGCAGCAGCACGCCCGGCCAGCCGGGGCCGAGGACCACATCCATCTCTCCCGCCGGGGCATCGATGGATTCCAGATTGACCAGCGCCTGACGCAGCGCTTCGCGCGTCTGTTCCCGCCAGGCATCGGGCCGGATGAATTCGGCATAGGACACGCGCCCGCCGACCCCGTGGCCGCCGGTTTCCATCCGGTCGCCATCGGCGACCACAACTGAAACATTGAGCCGGACCAGCGGGCGGATATCGGCAACCCGCATCCCGTCGGCGCGGATGATCTGCACCGCCTGCCATTCGCCCGACAGCATCGCGGTGACCTGGGCGATACGCGGGTCGAGCGAACGGGCATAGGCATCAATGTCGGAAAGCAGCTTTACCTTCTCTTCAAAGGGAATTTCGTCAAGCGGATTGATATCGGCGTACAGCGCTGCGTTGGTCGCCGCCGGCGCGGGCGCGGCTTCGCCGGCATGGCCCGAACGGACGGCGGATACGGTCGCCGCCGCGCGCCGGATCGCGGCTTCGGACATTTCGGTAGCGTGCGAATAGGCGGCGGTTTCTCCCGCTATGGCGCGAAGACCGAAGCCCTGGCTGGCATCGAAAGACGCGTTACGCAGCCTTCCGTCATCGAAGGCGAGGCTTTCGCTTTGCCGGTATTCCAGAAACAATTCGCCATCATCCAGCCCCGACAATGTATCGTTTACGATTCCCTCGATTCGGACTCGGTCGAGGCCGTTTCTCTCGAAAAATAAAGTATCTGTGCGGGCAAGATCGGTCACCGGAAATGTCCTTCGTGGCTTTGGTCACGGACAATATGGGGGCAATATCCCGTTCCGTCACCCGGAGAGGGCCGAAAATCGCATAAATTCAATGGATTGACGTCGGGCATGCGGCACGGCTGGATGGTTTGTCCGCTCGCTGCGACATACAGTCGCGACAGGGTATAACGCTGTGGGATTCCAAAGGGATGACGTTAGACTGCGCCATTCCCGGTGGTAGGTACCGCCGGGTTGTTAACACCTGCCTGGTGGTATAGCTTCCGCCCGGGAGGCCTGGTAACAGCCGGGTACAACATTCACTGACGTATAGAGAGCAATGCGGTTGAGCAAATTTTTATTCGCTGCTGCGAGCCTGATAACCGGGCTTTCGGCGACCGGCGCAATGGCAGGCGCCGCGAACGACTGGCAGATGGGGTTTCAGGACGCGGCCACCGCGGTGATGAGCGACATCACCGATTTTCACAATCTGCTGCTGGTTATCATAACGTTGATCTCGATCTTCGTGCTGGTGCTGCTGGTGTACATCATGTGGCGCTTCAGCGCGTCGCGAAACCCGGTGCCCAGCAAGACGACGCACCATACGGCGCTGGAAATGATCTGGACGGTAGTGCCGGTCATTATTCTGGTTGTGATCGCGGTGCCGAGCTTCAAGCTGCTGTATTTCCAGGAGGTCGTCCCCAAGGCGGATATGACCATAAAGGCCACCGGTTACCAGTGGTACTGGTCTTATGAATATCCCGACCATGGCAATGTTTCTTTCGATGCCAACGTCGTCGATCTGCGCGCCCCGAGCATGAGCGCCGAAGACAAGAAGAAATGGCAGGCCAAGTTCGGGTCTAATTACAAACGGCTGCTGGATACCGACAACAGCGTTGTCGTGCCGGTGAATACGACCGTTCGGGTCCTTGTTACCGCCGGGGACGTTATTCACAACTGGGCGGTCCCGGCTTTTGGCATCAAAATGGATGGTGTTCCGGGCCGCGTAAATGAGACCTGGTTCAAGGCGGAAAAGACCGGCACCTATTACGGCATGTGTTCCGAACTGTGCGGTACGCGTCATGGTTTTATGCCGATCCGCGTAGATGTCGTTTCCAAGGCCGATTTCGAAGGCTGGGTGAAGAAACAGGCCGCCGCCAATGGCGACGCGCCGTCATCAAAAGTCGCTAACCTGATCAATCAGACCCGCTGAGTTAAGAGGGGCGAGTAATAAAATGAGCAACGCAGAAACCGCACACGGTCACGACGACCATCACCCCACGGGCTGGAAACGTTACGCCTATTCGACGAATCACAAGGATATCGGCACGATGTATCTGATCTTCGCCATTGTGGCGGGGATCATCGGCATGGTTATGTCGATTCTTTTCCGGATGGAATTGGCCGAACCCGGCAGTCAGGTGCTCGGCGGCGACCACCATATGTATAACGTGCTGATAACGGCGCATGGTCTGATCATGGTCTTTTTCATGGTCATGCCGGCGATGATCGGCGGGTTCGGGAACTGGATTGTGCCGCTGCAGATCGGCGCGCCCGATATGGCCTTTCCGCGTATGAATAATATCAGCTTCTGGCTGCTGGTGCCGTCTTTCCTGCTGCTCATGGCCACGCCTTTTGTAGAGGGTGTTGCCGGTGGTGACGGTGTTGGTACCGGCTGGACGGTTTATGCGCCGTTGAGCAGTGCATTGGGTCACCCGGGACCGGCGGTCGACCTTGCGATCTTCAGCCTGCATCTCGCGGGCGCTTCCTCCATTCTGGGCGCGGTCAACTTTATTACGACGATCCTGAATATGCGGGCGCCGGGCATGACCTTGCACAAGATGCCGCTTTTCGTCTGGTCAATTCTGGTCACGGCCTTCCTGCTGCTGCTGTCCCTGCCGGTTCTGGCGGGCGCCATCACCATGCTGCTGACCGACCGGAATTTCGGGACGACCTTCTTTGATCCCGCCGGTGGCGGTGACCCGATTCTCTACCAGCATCTGTTCTGGTTCTTCGGACATCCGGAAGTCTACATCCTGATCCTGCCGGGTTTCGGTATCATCAGCCAGGTTGTTTCGACTTTCTCGCGGAAGCCTGTGTTCGGCTATCTCGGCATGGCCTATGCCATGGTCGCGATCGGCTTTGTCGGCTTCATCGTCTGGGCGCATCACATGTACACGGTGGGGCTGGATGTCGATACCAAGGCCTATTTCACGGCGGCGACGATGGTCATCGCGGTGCCGACGGGCGTGAAGATCTTCAGCTGGCTCGCCACGATGTGGGGCGGATCGATTGAATTCAAGACCCCGATGTTGTGGGCTTGCGGCTTTATCTTCCTGTTCACCGTCGGCGGTGTCACCGGTGTGGTATTGGCCAATGCGGGTATGGATACCGCGCTTCATGACACATACTATGTGGTGGCGCATTTCCACTATGTGCTGTCGCTGGGAGCGGTATTCGCGATTTTCGCCGGGTTCTATTTCTGGCTGCCGAAAATGTGCGGCCGGCAATATCCGGAGGGACTGGCGAAGCTGCATTTCTGGATCACCTTCATCGGTGTGAACCTCACCTTCTTCCCGCAGCACTTCCTGGGCCTGGCGGGAATGCCGCGGCGTATTCCGGATTATCCGGATGCCTATGCGGGGTGGAATATGATTTCGTCTTATGGGTCCTATATTTCGGCCTTCGGCGTTCTGATATTCCTGTTCATCGTCTGGCGGACCTTTACCGCCGGTGAAAAGGCGGCCGAGAATCCGTGGGGTGAGGGCGCAACGACACTTGAATGGACTTTGCCGTCTCCGCCGGCTTTCCATTCCTATGACGAATTGCCTGAAATCAAGTAATCGGCTGGTTCTTCAGACCTTGGCGGGAATATTGTGAGCGAACAACGGGCCAATATCGGGTATCCGGGTGTTGCCGCCGCCTATGGCGACGGCGGTGCGGTCTCGGATTATGTGGCGCTGCTGAAACCGCGCGTCATGTCGCTTGTCGTCTTTACGGCGCTGGCGGGCATGTATATGGCGCCGGGTTCGCTGCATCCGTTTGTGGCGTTCTGCGGCGTGCTGTGTATAGCGGTCGCCGCGGGGGCCTCGGGCGCCATCAATATGTGGTATGACCGCGATATCGACGCAATCATGTCGCGCACCAGGGAACGTCCGATCCCGGCGGGACGTCTTGATCACGGAACCGCGCTCGCTTTCGGCAATACATTGGCCGTCGGTGCCGTCGCCATTATGGGGCTCTGCGTCAACTGGCAGGCGGCGGCGTTGCTTGCCTTCACGATCTTCTTCTACGTCTTTATCTACACGGTCTGGCTCAAACGCCGGACGCCGCAGAATATCGTTATCGGCGGTGCGGCCGGTGCTTTCCCACCGATGGTTGGCTGGGCGGCTGTGACGGGTGATATTTCGCTCGGCTCCGTCGTTCTGTTCGCCATTATTTTTATGTGGACGCCACCGCATTTCTGGGCGTTGTCGCTCTACCGGCGCGGCGATTATGAAAAGGCCGGCGTGCCCATGTTGCCGGTTGTCGCGGGTGAGGGCGAAACGCGAAAGCAGATTCTGATCTATACGCTGATCCTCGCGCCGCTTGGCATGACCCCCGCGTTTGTCGGAATGACCAGTTGGGCCTATGGCGCCATCGCCGGTCTCATGGGGCTGGTCTTTATCGGCTTGGCCATCCGGATCATCACGGAAAAATCCGAAAGAGCCGCGCGCCGGACATTCAGTTTTTCCCTTCTTTATCTCTTTGTGCTGTTTGCCGCGATGATTGCCGATCGCGCTGTGGGCCTGTCGGGCTGAGATGACGGCGGTAGCGATGAAACTGACAGACGAGCAACAGCGCAGACGCCGCAACCGCAATATCGCCATTCTGGCGGTTTTGCTGGGGCTGGTCGGGTTGTTTTACGGCATTACCGTAATCAAGTTTTCCGGGGCGGCTTGAGATGATCAGGAACGCCGCGAAATTCAGAACCGTTTGCGGGCTTGCTCTCATCCTTGCCGTGATGACCGGACTGACCAGCTATTCTGTGACGTTGTATGAGCTGTTCTGCGACATCACGGGCTATGGCGGGACGACGCAACGCGCCGATGCGCCGGCGGACAGGATTCTAGATCGCAAGATCACGGTTCAATTTAACGCCGATGTGAATGCCCAGCTCGATTGGGATTTTGAGCCGGCTCAGCGCCAGGTCGAACTGCGTGTCGGTGAAAAAGGACTGGCCTTTTATCGCGCGAGATCGACGGCGACGGTGCCGGTCAACGGTACGGCGACCTTCAATGTCACTCCGAACAAGGCCGGCCTCTATTTCGTCAAGGTCGAATGTTTCTGCTTTACCGAGCAGACCCTTGAGCCCGGTCAGGCTGTCGATATGCCGGTGCAGTTCTACATCGATCCGGAGATCGCCAATGACCGCAATCTCGATGAGGTCGAAACGATCACGCTGTCATACACGTTTTTTCGCACCGCCGCGCAAAAGTCTGCGGGCGGGGCACAAGCCGCCATTTCGGGTGGCGAGAATAGCGCTTCGACGCGCCGCACCGTAAACTGAGCTTTAGATTTAGGAACAGGGACAAGGGAAATGGTTGCACCTGCTGATAGTTCAAACGCCCACGCCGCGGAACATAAACATCCGTGGCATCTGGTTGATCCCAGCCCGTGGCCGATCCTCGGCGCGCTGTCGGGCGGCATCCTCGCCGTCGGCGCGGTAATTTATATGCAAGAGGGCGGCCCATGGCTTATGGCTCTTGGTTTGCTGGGCGTTCTCGGCGTCATGGCGGCCTGGTTCGCCGACGTCGTCAAGGAAGCGACCCATCAGGGCTATCATACCCGCCCGGTCCAGATCAGCATGCGCTATGGCATGGTCCTGTTTATCGCGTCAGAGGTGATGTTCTTCGTTGCCTGGTTCTGGGCCTATTTCAATGCCGCCTTGTTCCCCCCGGAACAGATCAATTCCACTTGGCCGCCGCCGGGTATTCAGACCTTCAACCCGTGGGATTTGCCGTTCCTCAATACGCTGATCCTGCTGACCTCCGGCGTCACGGTGACCTGGGCGCATCACGCGCTGCTTGAAGGAAACAAAAAACACCTGCTCCAGGGGTTAGGTCTGACGATTATGCTCGGCATCGTCTTCTCTTTCGTGCAGGCTTATGAATACAGCCATGCCGCTTTCAGCTTCGCGTTCGAAGAAGGTACGCCGGGCAAGGGCGGTATCTATCCGACGACGTTCTACATGGCGACGGGTTTCCATGGCTTCCATGTGATCGTCGGTACGATCTTCCTGATCGTCTGTTACTTCCGCGCGCGCAAGGATCATTTCAAAACTGATCATCATTTCGGGTTCGAGGCGGCGGCCTGGTACTGGCATTTTGTCGATGTCGTCTGGCTGTTCCTCTTTGTGTGCATCTATTGGTGGGGTGCCGGCACGCCGGCGGCTCATTAAGGCCGGGATATCGGGGCGATGAACGGCGATCCCGTATCGCCCCGCCACTGGCCCACCGTTCCGCCGTCAAGGGCGGGGCTGGGATGCAAATGTCCGCGCTGCGGGATTGGCCCCCTGTATGACGGGTTGCTGACGATCAAATCGAAATGCGCCCATTGCGGGCTGGATCTTTCGGTCCACGATACCGGGGATGGCGCATCGGTTTTTGTGATCTTTATTCTCGGCTTTCTGGTGGTGCCGCTTGCGCTCTGGTTCGAAGCCGCCGTTGAACCCGAAATCTGGGTGCATCTTTTGATCTGGCCGCCTGTGATTATTGCGCTGGGCCTCGCTTTTTTGCGGCCCGTAAAGGCTACTCTGGTCGCGCTTCACTTCAAGAATCTGCGTCACAAATACGATGAGTAGGCGGGCGGGCTTCGCCCTCTGCACCGCTCTCGCGGTTGTCGTGTTGTGTATCCTCGGTACGTGGCAAATGCAGCGGCTTTTCTGGAAAGAAGCCCTGATTGCGGACATGGTCGCCGGCCATGAGGCTGCGCCGGTTGCGCCCGGCCCTCGGGTAAGTGAATGGGCGCGCGTGCGGCTTTCCGGGGAATGGCTAGCGGTCGATCCTGTTATTATCGGACCCGTCGTGCTCAGCGGACGTACCGGCTGGTATGTGGTCTCGCCCTTGGTGCTGACGACGGGTGATATGATCTTCGTCAATCGCGGCTGGTTGGCAGACAGGAATCTGGCGAAGCGGGCGGTCGGAAAAGTTGAAGGAATGGTGGGCGTGTTACGCCGTCCCGGGCCGCTTGGTATGTTTTCACCACCGAACGAGCCTGCAAAAAATCAGTGGTTCCGGGTAACGCCCGCTGAATTGGCCAAAGCGCTGGGCATCACTAATGCGGCGCCCTACTGGGTCGATGCGATGGTGGTATCCGGCGGGGCGGGGCTGACGCCCGTCGGGACGCTGCGTTTGCCGCCCAATAACCACTTGCAATATGCCGTGACCTGGTACGCTTTCGCCCTGACCGCCGCGGTAATCGGCGTGATTTTCTGGATCCGCAATAAATAGCGCTACTTGCGCAGCAGAAATTCGCGTCCGACCTTTACCCGCTTGTCGCCGTCATATTCGACGATGTCGGCGGTCGCGTAAGTTTCAGGCCAATTTTGCGGCAGATAGCTGCCGGTGCCGATCACATCAACCGGCGTATTGGCTGCCGCGAACATGTGGCATTTCGCCGGGCTGAACCCGCTGGACCCGACAATCTTCACGTTGTGAAACCCACCGTCATCCAGCGCATCACGCATATGCCAGATCGCCGCGGCCGAAACGCCGGGCCCGACCAGGTAGGATAATTCGCTTTGAACGCGATAGCCGCGCACCACATCGGGAACATGTTTTTCCAGCACCGCGTAGGAAACGGTGGGGTCCAGCCTCTCGATATAGCGGCTGCCCGGGGTATCCAACCGAACCGACAGCGTGCCCGCCGCGACACGTTCCGGAAAACGCGCCGCCACGCTGAGCGAGTCCGTTACCTCGCGCGCGAAATAATCGACAAGGACGGTCATTGGTGCATCGGGAAACGCCTCATCGAACATTTCCGCCGCGCGCAGTGTGCTGCCCGCATAGCCGATAAAGGCATGCGGCATGGTGCCGAGCCCTTTGGGCTGGTTGAAATAATGCGCTGTCGCGTCCGTCGCATTGCCGATAAACCCTGTCGCGCCGACCTCTTTCTTCGCCGTCTCCGAACCGACAGATGCGGCATAGGCCATCATTTCCGCCATGCTGGTGCCCGCGCAATGACGCGCATCCATGGCAAGGAATGAAACCCTGGGCAGGTCCGAACACATCGTATAGGCGTTATAGGCAGCAACGCAGGCCGGGCCGAGTTTCTGCAACAGCAGGGTCTCGAGGTCGACCAGTTGGGAAAACCGGCCGGAGAGATACATAATCGGCTCACCCGCGCCGACCCAATTGCCTTCCGGATATTGCAGATCGATATCGAATTCTGCATTGCGCCGCCGCGCCATATCCTGCAGCCAATCGATGGCAAGCCTCGGCGCGGAGACCACGGGCCGACGCATAAAGACGGCATAGGTGACGCGGGCATCGCCGAATTTCTCGACCGCTTCTTTTGTCAGAACGAAATATTTGTCGGTCCAGCGCGAAATATCGCCGTCCTCGACGGGCCAACCGCTCTCCGTCCGTTCTTCCTCGGAGGGTGTTAAATCTGTCGGACGGATAGGCGTCGCCATTTATAAATCCCGTATCGCTTTCCTGTTCGTTATCGGTTATTCAAGCACAAATTTCCGCACCGATGATAGTGGGGACGCAACAGGCCCATTGCCAAGCCAATCCGGAAAACCAGATGACGACACACCCTTATACGAGCCTGGAAAACCGCTTCCGGCGCATTGGCGCTTTGCATGAAGCGCAAGGCATTCTGCATTGGGACATGGCGGTGATGATGCCGTCCGGCGCGGCGTCCGGTCGCGCTGAGCAACTGTCTGAAATCAGTCTCGTCGTTCATGAAATCATGAATGATGCGGAAACCGCCGATCTTCTGGCTGCCGCGGAAGCCGACCCGCCCACTGACGCGCATGAACGCGCTAACCTGTTTGAGATGCGGCGAAAACATGTCCATGCGACCGCTGTGGAGGCGGATCTGGTCGCCGCGCTGACAAAGGCTTCGTCGGATTGCGAAATGTGTTGGCGGGACGCGCGCCCGGCGAATGATTTTGCGGCGGTATCAGGGAAGCTCGAAAATCTGCTTATGCTGGTACGGGAGCAGGCGACCGCCAAGTCGGAAGCACTTTCCTGTGCATCCTATGAAGCGTTGATGGATCAGTATGAGCCGGGAATTCGTGAATCAGATATCGACGGTCTGTTTGATGATTTGCTGGGTTTCCTGCCCGGCGTGCTGGAAAAAGTGTTGGAACGGCAGGCCAGGGGAGCCGCGCCGCTGATCCCGGAAGGTCTGTTTCCGGTCGGGGCGCAACGCGCGCTCGCCGAAGAGTTTATGAAACGGCTGGGGTTCGATTTCGATCGCGGCCGGCTCGATGTCAGTCTGCATCCGTTCTGCGGCGGCGTACCCGGCGATGTGCGCATTACGACGCGCTATTCGGAAGACGATTTCGCCCATAGCCTGATGGGCGTGCTTCATGAGACCGGTCATGCGCTTTATGAGGCCAATTTGCCCGAGAAATGGCGTTTGCAGCCCGCCGGTCAGGCGCGCGGCATGGCGATGCATGAAAGCCAATCTCTGCTGATCGAAATGCAGCTTTGCCGAGGGTCAGAGTTTCTGGAATTCGCGGCGCCACTGATGCGCGAGGCATTTGGCGTCGACGCCGCGGCATGGCGGTCGGATAATCTCGCGGCGCTATACCGCCGCGTGAAACCTGATTTTATCCGGGTCGATGCTGACGAGGTTACCTATCCGTTCCACGTGATCTTGCGTTACCGGTTGGAAAAAGCGCTGGTTGCCGGTGATTTGTCTATATCTGAACTGCCCGCTGCGTGGAATGCGGGGATGGAGAAATTGCTGGGCATAAGACCGCCCGATGACCGGCATGGCTGTTTGCAGGATATCCACTGGTTTTCGGGTTCGTTCGGTTATTTCCCGACCTATACGATGGGTGCGCTTGCGGCGGCACAGATTTTTGCGGCCATACGCCGTGATAATCCGGGACTGACGGGAGCAATCAGCCAAGGCGATTTTTCGCCGATTACCGGTTGGTGTGCGGAAAATATCCATACCCGGGCATCTTTCGCCTCGACCGATGAAATTCTCGCTGAAGCGACCGGTCAGCCGCTTGGGACGGCGGCATTCCGCGACCATCTGGAGGCCCGCTATCTTGCTTGACCGTCCGCGCTGGGGCGCTAGTGTGTGCCGCGCCGCGCCAACGGCCGCACAGGAGTAAGTGACTTTGGACTATATCAGTACACGGGGTAACGCGCCGGTTCTCGGGTTCGAAGAGGTGATGCTCGCCGGCCTCGCGGAGGATGGCGGGCTATATGTGCCGAATGACTGGCCGTTGCTGAGCTCTGGCGACATCGCGTCGCTGCGCGGTTTGTCCTATGCGGAAATAGCGGAACGGATCGTGACACCCTATGTCGACGGGGCTATTGACCGCGCGACGCTGCGCGGGTTGATCGACGCGGCCTATGCGGATTTTGGACATCCCGCGATTGCGCCGTTGCGGCAACTCGACTCAAACTTCTGGCTGCTGGAGCTGTTTCACGGGCCGACACTGGCCTTCAAGGATTTTGCCTTGCAGCTGCTGGGGCATCTCTTCGATGAGGTTCTCGCCCGCCGTGGCGAACATGTGACAATTGTCGGGGCGACCTCCGGCGACACCGGTTCGGCGGCGATCGAGGCCTGCAAGGGACGCGAAACGGTCGATATCTTTATTTTGCATCCCGATGGGCGGACGTCTGAAATTCAGCGCCGGCAAATGACCACGGTTGATGCCGCGAACGTTCATAATATCGCAATCGACGGGACCTTTGACGATTGTCAGGACCTGGTAAAGGCGATGTTCGGCGATGCCGCTTTCCGGGAATCAATGAATCTGTCCGCCGTGAATTCGATCAACTGGGCGCGGATCATGGCGCAGATCGTCTATTATTTCTCGAGCGCCGTGGCGCTGGGCGCGCCCGACCGGAAAATCGTCTATGCGGTGCCGACCGGAAATTTCGGCGATATTTTTGCGGGCTATGCGGCGAAGAAGATGGGGCTGCCGATAGAACGGCTGATTGTCGGCACCAATGCCAACGACATTCTCGCGCGCTTTTTCCAGGCGGGTGATATGTCAGCGCGCCCGGTGGTCCCGACGCTCAGTCCGGCGATGGATATTCAGGTTTCGAGCAATTTCGAACGGCTGTTGTTCGATCTTGCCGACAATGATCCCCGTATCGTTAATCAGGCGATGGCCTCGTTCCGGGAAGTCGGCGCAATGGCCTGCCCGCCTGAAATCCGCGACCGGGCGCGGGAAGATTTCGATGCCGCCCGGTTGGACGATGACGGTATCCTCTCGGTCATCAGTGCGATCTGGGAACGATGTGGCGTGCTGATCGATCCGCACACCGCGACGGGTATCCACGCGGCGGAGGAATGCGCGTCATCACCGGAAAATCCTGTCGTCGTGCTGTCGACCGCCCATCCCGCCAAATTCCCTGACGCGGTGGCGAAAGCAACCGGTCAATCGCCTGAATTACCGGCGCGGCTCGCGCATATTCTCACGGCGAAAGAACGCTATTCGCGGCTGCGCAATGATCTCGCGGCCGTCCAGGATCATGTGAGGTCGCACGCGCGCGCGGGTGGGGCGCCGACGTGACGGTTCGGCAAACCGTCCTCCCGAACGGTCTGACAATCGTCACCGATTTCATGGATACGGTGGAAACCGTGTCCCTCGGCGTATGGGTCCGGGTCGGCTCGCGCTATGAACCCGCTGCAATCAACGGTGTCTCCCATATGCTGGAGCATATGGCCTTCAAGGGAACGCATCGCCGCAGCGCGCGCCAGATCGCGGAAGAGATCGAATCGGTCGGCGGACATCTGAATGCCTTTACTTCCAGCGAAGTGACCGCTTATCACGCCACGGTTATGAAGGAAGACGTCGCGCTGGCGGTCGATATCATCGCCGACATTCTACAGAATTCCGTTTTTGATGAAGAAGAGCTGGTACGCGAACGTTCTGTGATCCTGCAGGAAATCGGTCACGCGCAGGATTCGCCCGAAGACCTGGTATTCGAAGCGTTTCAGGAGACCGCCTATCCCGGACAGCCGCTCGGCCGCTCCATCCTTGGTCCGCCTGAAATCGTCGCGTCCATGAGGCGGGAAAGCCTGATCGCTTATATGTCTGAACATTATGGTGCCGCGCGTATGGTTGTTGCCGGCGCGGGCAAGCTGGATCATGAGGAATTCGCCACGCTTTGCGGCGACGCTCTGGGCGGATTGCCTGCCGGCTCGGTTGCCGGGCCGGAAATGGCGCAATATCGCGGTGGTTTCGCCCATCTGGAACGGGATTTCGAACAGCTGCATCTGGTGGTCGGGTATGCGGGGCCGGGCGCCCGCGATGACTGGCGCTATGCCGCCGGTGTCGCGTCCATGGTGCTGGGCGGCGGCATGTCATCGCGCTTGTTTCAGGAGGTCCGCGAAAATCTCGGCCTCGCCTATTCGATTTACAGCTTCACGTCGCTCTATGAGGATGCCGGTATCGTCGGTGTATATGCCGGTACCGGCGTTGAACAGGCGGCACTGTTGCTCGAACGGTTGCGCGAAGAGCTTGAGAAATCAGTCTCCGATATCTCGGAAGAAGAATTGCGCCGGGCAAAGGCGCAGCTGCGCGCCGGGGTCCTTATGTCGCTTGAAAGCACCTCATCCCGGGCGGAAAGGCTCGCCCGCGACATCGCGGTCTACGGAAAGCCGGTCCCGTATGAGACTATTATCAGGGCTATCGCGTCTGTATCACGGGATGACGTGTGTGACTCATTGCGCCGTATATTGGGGACGGAAGCTACCGTTGCCGCGGTTGGTCCGCGCCACGAAAAGTTCGATTTGAAGACGCTGACAGCGTCGTTTTCCACGGCAGTCTGAGAAAAAACCATCAGGCGTGCCCGGCGTCGCCGGACAGCATGCTTACGTCGATTCCCAACTTGAAAAGAGCGCTCGCCCATTTGCTGTCGATAGCCGGGCCGAAAATAATATCTGGATCGGCGGGGGCGCTCAGCCATCCATTTGCCTGGATTTCCGCATCCAGCTGGCCCGGAGCCCAGCCCGCATAACCTAGCGCTAGCAGGCTATGTTCGGGCCCGGTGCCGTCCGCGATCGCCCGCAGGATATCCACGGTGGCCGTCAGGGCGACTTCCTCCTCGATAATCAACGAGGCATCCTGGGTATAATCGGCGGAATGAAGTACAAACCCGCGCCCGGTCTCGACCGGCCCTCCGAAATGAACCCTTATATCGTCGCTGTCTGACCCGGTAGGCAGGTTTAGCTGTTCCAGCAGATCGGGAAAGTTGATGTTTTCCGCGATTTTGTTGAGGACAAGCCCCATTGCGCCGTCCGCGGTATGCGCGCAGACATAGATGACCGTCCGCGCAAATCGCGGGTCTTCCATTTGCGGCATGGCGATCAGCAACTGGCCTGTCAGATAATCGGCCCCGCTTGTATTGTCCGGTGCGTCCGTCATGTGGCTCCGTTTCGATTCCGCACGGTTCAGGCGGATATATCCTATAGTTGGGACTACACAGTGATTTTACCAGCATGTTATGCCAGTCCAACCTATATAGAGGTCGGCAATTACCGGAAATGTGCGATGAAACCTCTTAACAGTTTCCTGATCGGGGCAATAGGCATGTTGGCGGGCTATATGTCCGCATTGCTCCCCGCGCATGCCGCCTCCAGCGAAAAATTTGTCAACGACCATGGCGAGGTGAGGCTTGTGTCGGCGGTGAATGCCGCCGGCGATCAGAGATCCCTGACACTCGGGCTCCATTTCAAAATGAAGCCGGGGTGGAAAATTTACTGGCGGTCTCCGGGCGATGCCGGTTTTCCGCCGATGCCAAATTGGGACGGCTCCACAAATGTTAAATCGGTAGATGTCGACTGGCCGTTGCCGCAACGTTTTTCGGTTCTCGGGCTGGAGACCATCGGCTACAAAAAAGAAGTCGTATTGCCTTTAAGCGTCGAGACCGAGCGACCCGGCAGCGCGATAAACGTCCGGGCAACGGTGCCTTACCTGACATGCGACGATATCTGTGTGCCCTATGAGGCCAAGCTGGCCCTTGATCTCCCGGCGGGTCCGGGGGCAAACGCGACGGAAGCGGCGCTGATCGCCCGCTATGCCGGAAAGGTGCCGTCAAAGGGTCCCTCCGGCGGCACTTCCCTTGTTCTGGCTGAAATCGATCGGTCGGGAGAAAAACCCGCCTTGCGCTTTGTCGCGCGTTCGTCCGACGGGTTCGACGATCCCGATCTGTTGATCGAGGGGCCTGACGGCTACGGCTTCGGGCGGGTCAAACGCGCGCCGTCCGGCGATGCCGGGACGGCGATCCTGACCGCAGCCTATCATCCGCCTCCGGCCGCTGCGAAAAAAGGCGCTTCGCTGGCGGGTGAAACGCTCCGCTTGACCATGATCGATCGGGGGCGAGCGTTCGAACAGGAACTTCGGGTCAGCCCCGGCGGTGCCGGGACAACACGGGACAACGCCGCATTGCCGGAACGATCCGAAATGCGGGTGTTGCTGGGTATTCTCGGCATCGCCGTTCTCGGCGGGTTTATTCTCAATCTGATGCCCTGCGTCCTGCCGGTTTTGTCGCTAAAGCTCCTTTCCGTTGTCAGTCATGGCGGGTCGGAGAAAGGCGGTGTGCGGCGCGGTTTTCTTGCCACCTCCGCCGGTATCGTCGTTTCCTTTCTGGTGTTGGCGAGCGGTGCCGTCATCCTCAAGGCGACGGGGCAGGCGGCCGGTTGGGGGATACAATTCCAACATCCGATATTTCTGTCGGTTCTCGCCGCGATTGTGACGCTTTTTGCCGCCAACCTCTGGGGACTTTTCGAAATCAACCTGCCTGGCGCCTTGTCGGACGTGGCGGCCGGGTCGGGACATGGCCACAGTTTGAGCGGTCATTTTCTCACCGGCGCCTTCGCGACCTTGCTGGCGACTCCTTGTTCCGCGCCCTTCCTGGGGACGGCGGTCGGGTTTGCGCTGGCAAGAGGCGCTTTCGAGATATACGCGATTTTCGCGGCACTAGGGGTTGGGTTGGCGATACCCTATCTTCTGGTGGCTGCTTTTCCGGGGCTAGCCACGGCGATGCCGCGCCCCGGCGCCTGGATGCTAACCTTGCGTAGAATTCTGGGTGTCGCGCTTGCCGCGACCGGTGTCTGGCTCTTGTCCGTGCTGGCCGCGCAGGCGGGCATGAACGCCATGTACAGCGCCGCCATCGGTCTGGCGTTCGCCCTTGCCGGTTTTTTCTTTCTTCGCCGTTACGGGCGCGCGGCGGGCGCATTTGCCGCGCTGGCGTTGATTTTTGCTGTAGCCGCGCCGCAGTTTCTCGCCATTGAGGGCAAGGGCGTATCGACGGACGGAAAAATCGCCTGGCAGAAATTCGATCAGGAAATGATCGCGCGTCATGTGGGTGAAGGAAAAACCGTATTTGTCGATGTCACGGCGGACTGGTGCGTGACCTGCAAGGTCAATAAATCGCTGGTGCTGGAGCGGGAAGAAATCGCCAAACGGTTGAATGGCAAAGGGATTGTCGCCATGCAGGCGGACTGGACCCGGCCCGATCCCGTGATCACCGCCTATCTGGCGCGCTATAGCCGCTACGGGATCCCGTTCAATATCGTGTACGGTCCCGCCGCGCCCCAGGGGTTGCCGCTTCCGGAACTTCTGACCCGATCGGCCGTTCTTGACGCGCTGGGGGCGGCGGAAGACAGGAATCTGGCGACCCGGCCACAATAATTCATAAATTTTCTTGCTTGGGGGGATGACTGGCGCGCCCGACCGTCCTACCTCCTTCATGTCTCGTTTATTATTCCAGAAGGAGAGAGAAATGGCAGTTCAGGCAGGCGACAAGGTACCGGCGACCAACTTCAAGCAGATGACGGCGGATGGTCCCGCCGACCTTTCCAGTGAGGATCTTTTCAGCGGCAAGACGGTCGCGTTTTTTTGCGTACCCGGCGCGTTTACGCCGACCTGTTCGCAGCAGCATTTGCCCGGATTTATCGAAAATGCCGCCGCGCTCAATGAAAAGGGTGTCGATGCGATTGCCTGCACGGCTGTGAATGACGTCTTTGTCATGAATGCCTGGGGCAAGGATCAGAATGCCGGCGATGCGGTCATGATGCTGGCTGACGGCGACGGTGATTTCGCCCGCGCGATGGGGCTGGAGCTTGATTTGACGGGGCGTGGGCTCGGCAAGCGGGCGCAGCGCTATTCGATGATCGTCAGGGATGGCGTCATTGAGCAGTTGAACGTGGAAGAAGCCGGCGGTTTTGAAGTCTCCAGCGCGGAGCACATGCTGGGCCAACTCTGACGGAAAGTCACAGGCCTATCGTTATGGGAAGGGCGGTCTTAGGCCGCCCTTTTTCTTTGACCGGTTGCTTACCCGGCGCTTGATCGCGTTTCTTCCAGCCCCTGCCGCGCGAGTGCGTCCGCCCGTTCGTTTTCGGGGTGTCCCGCGTGCCCTTTTACCCATTGCCAGTCGACCCGATGCGGCCCCAGGGCCTCGTCCAGCCGCTGCCACAGATCGACATTCTTGACCGGTTTTTTGGCGGCCGTTTTCCAGCCGCGCGCTTTCCACCCGTCAATCCATTTTGTGATGCCGTCCTTGACGTAGACGCTGTCGGTATAAAGCGTCACCGTGACCGGACGTTTCAGGTTCTCCAGCGCCATGATGGCGGCCATCAGCTCCATCCGGTTATTGGTTGTATCGGCCTCGCCACCGCAAAGTTCGCGTTCCTCTCCGCGCCAGCGCAGCAGGACGCCCCAGCCGCCCGGGCCCGGGTTTCCCGAACAGGCGCCATCGGTGAAAATTTCAACCTGGTTCTGCTGGTTATCCGTCATACGGCGCTGCGGGAATATTGATCCGGGGAGATCACGCCCTGATGGAAAGAGAGGCGAGCGACATAATCCATTGGATCCTTCGGTTTTACGAAGGCGCCCGGCGGGTGATTCAGAACGTCATAAAGCCGGGTCAGCAAGAAACGCAGGGCGGCGCCCCGGCACAGGATCGGCAGGGCGTCTGTTTCCACCGTTGAGAGGGGCCGGATGCTGTTATAGCCGTCGATCAGAGCCTTGCCGCATTCCTTCCGGTAGGCGGCGGATTCGTCAAAACACCAGGCATTCAGACAAACGGCTATTTCGTAGGCCAGCGCATCATTGCAGGCGAAATAAAAATCGATCACGCCGGAAAGCCGATCGTCATTGAAAAATACGTTATCCGGAAACATATCCGCGTGGATGATGCCTGTCGGCAGGTTGTCCGGCCAGGCGGCGTTCAGAAAAGCCAGTTCTTCACGAATCAGACCGGCGAGGCTGGTTTGAACCTCATCGGCGCGGGATTCTGTCGCCGCCGCCAATTCCGCCCATCCGGCGGGGCCTAGCGCATTGAGGCGGGTAAGCCGCATGTCCGCGGCCGCGAGATGAAGCCGCGCCGCAGCCTCTCCCAGCTGTCGGCAGTGATCGGCGGTAATTGTTCTGGGCCACATTCCGTCCAGAAAACTGCATATCGCGGCCGGTTTGCCGCATAGCTCGCGCAGGGCGACGCCGTCTTTTCCGTGAATCGGCACCGGAGCGGGGAAGTTCTTGCCCGACAGGTGGTCCATAAGGCCAAGAAAGAAAGGCAGATCTTCACGTCTGACCCGCTTTTCATAGAGGGTGAGAATATAGTCGTCTTCGGTGGTCCGAAGGAGATAGTTCGAATTTTCCACCCCTTCGGCGATCCCCTTGCAGGAGGTGACGTCGCCGATATCGTACGCGGAAACGAAATCGCGCAGCGCATCGTCGGGAACTTCCGTATATACCGCCATGAGGTCTGGGGCGCCGGATCAGGCGCTGAGCGCGCCCGGCAGGCTGAAGCGCATGTTTTCTTCGGTCACGTTGACTTCCTCGACAGTCAATGCAAATCGTGGCGACAACGAGTCGATCAATTCCTGGACGAGAACTTCCGGCGCCGAAGCGCCGGCGGTGACGCCCAGCGTTTCAACGTCATTTAGCCATTCGGGGTCGAGATCCCCCGCGCGTTCAATCAGCAGTGATTTTTCGCAGCCATGCGCTTTGGCGACTTCCGCCAGCCGGTTTGAGTTCGAGGAATTCGGCGCACCCAGCACGACAAAGGCATCACAACGCGGGCTGAGCGCCTTGACCGCTGCCTGCCGATTGGTTGTCGCGTAACAGATATCTTCGTTGCGCGGCGCCTCGATCTGAGGAAAACGCTTGCGCAGGGTTTCCACGATTTCGGCCGTATCGTCGACAGAGAGGGTCGTTTGTGTGACGAAGGACAGGCTTTCGGGAGTTTCGATTTCCACCGTTTCGGCCTGTTCCTTGTTCTCCACCAGAATAATTTCGCCGTCAGGCAGCTGGCCGAGAGTCCCGATCACCTCCGGGTGTCCGGCATGCCCGATCAGCAATACCGTCTTGCCCTGCTTCTTGTGGCGTTGCGCATCGACATGAACCTTGGTCACGAGCGGACAGGTCGCGTCGACATGAATCATGTTGCGTTGTCTGGCTTCTTCCGGAACGGATTTGGGAACGCCGTGCGCGGAAAACACCACCGGTGCGTCATCCGGTACTTCCGACAGTTCTTCCACGAAGACCGCGCCCTTTTCCCGCAAACCGTCCACGACATAGCGGTTATGGACGATTTCATGGCGTACATAGACCGGTGCTCCGAATTTTTTCAGCGCACGCTCGACGATTTCAATGGCACGGTCGACGCCCGCGCAAAAGCCGCGCGGACCCGCGAGGAGTACTGTTAAAGGGGGCTGTGTCACCTGATGGCTCCCGGTTTCGAAATGCCGCTCTAATATGTTGGTTCGCTTGTGAAAACTCAACACCTCCTCTAGAGTTTGCCGACTTCAGCTATATGATTCTGGAGCAAAAACGCGGAAAGCTTCTCTGGTGACCTTAAAGCGCATATTTGAAATTTCACGCGGGGCGATCGTTATTCTGTTGGCCCCGCTGTTCCTGCTTGGCGGGTGCGGTGTTTTCGGCAAGAAGGAACCACCGCTGCCCTGTCCACCGGTTTATCTGGTCAAGCAGGCCGCGTTTCTTACCCAGTACCAGGAGGGCGGGCTGGGCGATATCACCGATGTGCGGTTGCGCAACCGGATTGTCGATTTCAAGGGCGAATGTACCTATAAGCGGAAGAATACCGAACTGACGGTCGTACTTTCAGTGGTTTTCGATATGACGCGGGGTGCGGCCAATCGCGATCGCCGTGCGGAGTTCAGCTATTTTGTCGCCATGCCGAAATTTCATCCCGACCCCGCGGGGAAACGGGTGTTCGGCGTTGCCGCGAATTTTCGGGAAAACGAAACCCGCAAATTGGCGGTCGATACGGTCGAAATCAAGGTGCCGATTGCCCGTAAGGGAGCCTTGCGGGAATATGCGATCTATATCGGTTTTCAGTTGACGCCTCAGCAGCTCGAAGACAACAAACGGCGATTTGATGCATTCCAGCGGCGTTAGGGCCGCAGAAAGATGACCGGGCGGGACCCTGGCTGGGCCGGTATCGGGCTTATCTTCATGTTGTCCCTGGTTTGGGGCTTCAACTGGCCGTCAATTCGTGTCGCCGTCGGTGAATTTTCTCCCTGGACTTTCCGGGCAGTTTGTTTGCTGGTCGGAACCATAGCGTTGTTTTCGATTGCCCTGATCCGCAAAACCCCGATGCGGATAACCCGGCGGGACGCGCTGCCCCTTGTCGCTGTCGGTATTCTCAATGTCGGCGCCTATCACCTTTTGACAGCTTTCGGACTGACGATGATTGAGGCGGGCCGGGGCGCTATTCTCGCCTTCACTTTTCCGCTTTGGTCGGTGGTATTGGGCGCAATCATCCTGAAAGAGCGGATCACGCCGGGCCGGTTCGCCGCCCTTATCCTTGGGCTGGGCGCCATGGCATTGCTGATGGGGCCGGAGCTAACTGATGTCGGTGGTACACCGGTGGGTGGGCTTCTGTTGATAGCCTCCGCCGTATCCTGGTCGATTGCGACGGTAATCGTAAAATCCCGTCATTGGGACATGGTGCCCTTTGCCCTCGCGACTTGGCAGGTGCTGATTGGCGGAATTCCGATTATCGCCGGCGCGATATGGTTGGGGAATTTTCCGAACCCGGAGTCCATCTCGGCAAGCGCCTGGATTGGTCTGTTCTATTCATCAGTGGTCGCGGTTGCCGCAGGGCAATATCTCTGGTTCAGGATATTGCCGGTCATGCCGGCGGCCGTCGCGTCAATCAGCACGCTTGCAACACCGGTGGTTGGTGTCTGGTCTGCCTCGATTTTTCTTGGTGAACCAATCAGTTGGCGTGAAATCGCCGCTCTTGTGCTGGTAACGGCGGCACTGTCTATGGTCCTGATTGGTGGCGAAGGCTGGAAAACAATCAGGCGAACCTTGGGGCTCGCCTGAATTGCTCAATTCCGATAATTCGTGCGTTTAGTGCAGGCGCCGCGATAGGTCTCCGATCGCGGTATCGATCAGCGCGTTGGATTGTTCCTGACCGACCTTTTCTGCAAGAAGTTTGCCGGTTGCCTGGATTGCGATATCGACAGCGTGGTTTCTGACCTCGGTGACCGCATCGGCCTCCGCCTGGGCGATCTTGTCATGGGCGAGCTGTTCACGCCGTTTCATCGACGTGGCGAGGGCTTCTTCAGCGTCCGCGATCATGCGTTCCCCTTCGGCCCGGGCATTCGCGACGATCGCCTCAATTTCTTTCGAAGCTTCGCGCTGCTTGCGCTGATATTCGGCCAGCACATGCTGCGCTTCTTCATGCAGTTTTTCCGCCTCATCAAGCGTGCCGCGAATTTTATCAGCCCGGGAATCGAGCCCGCCCAGAACCGCCTTGAGCGCCGGTTTTATGACGATTGCGCAGAACGCCAAAAAACCGACAAGGACCCAGAAATCAGGGGTGGCAAATACGTTTCCCATCAGGCGCGCTCCCGCATGATGGTGTCAACGGCGGTGTCGGCTTCATCGGCGGAAATATCCGCATCGGAAAGTTTTGACGCCGCCGCTTGCGCGACTTCGGTCGCCACAGATTTGATATCGGACATTGCCTGATCCCGGGCCGCGCCGATCCGGGATTCCGCTTCGGCCGTGATCTGAGATATCTTTTCAGCCAGTCTGGCTTCCTGGGCCGCCTGGTTTTCCGCGATTTTTGCTGTGGCGTCCCTTAGAATGGCCTGTGCTTCGGACCGGCCGTCCGCCATCGCCTTTTCATAGCTCTCCAGAACCTCTTCGGCTTCTTTCTGGAGGCTTTCTGCACGCTCAAGGTCGCTATCGACACGCGATTGCCGTTCTTCCATCACGCTTGAGATGCGGGGAATGACGATCCGCCACATCACGAAATAGAGCACGACGAACGAAACCAACAGCCAGAAAAGCTGCGTTGGGAAGGTCGCAATATCGAGTTGGGGCATCCGATTCTCTCCTCAAAAAAGGTGGCGCCGGGCAAGCCGGCGCCGACCTCAGAATACGAAGAGCAGCAAAAGCGCGACAACCAGAGCGTACAGCGCGATCGCCTCAACCAGCGCGAAGCCGATCCAGGTCATCGCGGTAACGTGCGGCGCGGCGGCCGGGTTGCGGGCGACGGATGAAATGAAGGCGGCGAAGATGTTGCCGATACCGATACCGGCGCCGATAACGCCAATCGCGGCCAGACCCGCGCCGATAAGTTTCGCTGCAGCAGCTTCCATGATTAGGTTCCTTTCTTGCTTCGCAGTTTTCTGTGCGTTTAATGCGGTGGTTCGTTAGTGAAGGTGAATAGCGTCGTTGATGTAAAAGCAGGTCAGGATGGTGAAGACATAGGCCTGCAGGAAGGCAATCAACAGTTCCAGACCGGTCAAGGCGACGACGAATGCCAGTGGCAGAATGCCGCCGACAACGCCCATGCTTACGACAAATCCTGCAAAGACTTTCAACATCGTGTGGCCCGCAGTCAGGTTGGCGAACAAACGGACGCCGAGGCTGACCGGGCGTGACAGGTATGAAATGATCTCAATCGGAATCATCAGCGGCCAGAGAACGACGGAGACGCCGGGCGGCACGAAAAAGCTGAAGAAATGCATCCCGTGCTTGACGAAGCCCAGGATGGTTACGCCGATGAATACAACCAGAGCCATCGCGAAGGTCACGATGATATGGCTGGTAAAGGTAAAGCTGTAGGGGATCATCCCCAGCATGTTTCCGAAAAGGATGAACATGAACAGTGAGAACACGAAGGGGAAATATTTGCGGCCTTCATTGCCGACCGTTTCGCGCAACAGGTTGGCGACGAATTCGTATGACATCTCCGCCATCGACTGCCAGCGACCCGGTACCAGCGCGCCCTTGCGCATGCCGAACACCAGGAAAATCGTAATAAGCACCACCGAAGCCGTCATAAAGGCGGCAGAATTCGTGAAGGCGAGATTGGCATCGCCGATCTGAATCGGCACGAATTCCTTGATTTCGAATTGCGCGAGCGGGCTGTGGCCACCTTCCGCCAATTTTCCGTTCCTTCACTTGTCAGCGGGCATTGCCGCTGTCGTCCTCATTTTCCGTGTCCCGTGGGTATCCGATTGTTTGCCCCAATCCGGATGCCGTTCGGTACACATTCACTATGCCCGCCACCGACCCAAGCACGAAGAAAAGCAGCATGAGCCATGGCGTTGTCCCCAGCCAGCGGTCGAGCATGTAGCCGATTGCGACCCCGACAATCAGCGCCGATACCAGTTCGACACCGATCCGCATCGCGTATCCTAGCCCGCTGCGGACACCTTTTTCGGGCGCGGTCCTCCCCGATCTTTGATCCGCCGCTTGCCGGGCTTGCTTAAGCCGGCTGTTCAGCGACTTCAACGGATCGGTTTGTTTGCTTCCGGTCATATAGAGACAATCAAATTATTGCCGCGAAACGCCCGGTGCCGCCCCCAAAGGCGGGGGCACCATAGGGGCTGACCCATAACCTGTCAAGGCGCAAAAAGAAAGTTATAAGTCTTTGATACTAAAGGTGAATAAAGACGAGCCGCGGCTTCAGACTCAGGCGCTGTCACGTAATTTTTCCGCCGCTTTAAGATCGACCGAAACAAGCTGTGACACGCCGCGTTCGCCCATCGTCACACCGAACAGCCGGTCGACCCGCGCCATGGTCAGCCGATGGTGGGTGACGACCAGGAAGCGCGTGCCGGTTTGTTCGGCGATTTCCTGGATCAACAGACAGAAACGTTCGACATTCGCGTCGTCAAGCGGCGCATCGACCTCATCCAGCACGCAGATCGGCGCCGGATTGGTCAGAAACACCGCAAACAACAGGGAAAGCGCCGTCAAAGCCTGTTCGCCGCCGGAAAGCAACGACATCGATTGAAGTTTCTTGCCGGGCGGGCTCGCCATGACCTCCAGCCCGGCTTCCAACGGGTCTTCTTCCTCGGTAAGAGACAAGTGCGCCTTGCCGCCGCCGAAAAGGCGGATGAAAAGTTTCTGGAAATGTTCGTCGACTTCCTTGAAAGCGGCCAGAAGGCGTTGCCGGCCTTCGCGGTTGAGGCTGGCTATTCCCGTACGCAGCCGGGCAATCGCGGCGAGCAGATCCTCGCGTTCCGTCAACATTGAGTTGATGCGTTCGTCCAGCTCCTGCGCTTCGGCCTCTGCCCGCAGATTGACCGCGCCCATATTTTCACGTTCCCGCTTCAGCCGTTCGACACGGGCCTCGATCTGTTCGCGGTCCGGAAGCTTTTCGTCATCCTTGACCTCGACCGCTTCCAGGGCTTTCTCCGGTCGCGCCTTAATCCGTTCGGCGGCGCGTTCGGTTATTACCTGGAGCGCCTGGGCACATTGCTCAAGTACAGCTTCATAGCGGACCCTTTCCTCGCGTTTTTCGGCCAGCGCGGCTTCCTTTTCCTTGCGGATGCCGGAAATTTCGGCCAAAGCCGTTTCCGCCTCGGCCAGCCGGTCCGCTGCCTCGCCCCGCAAATTCTCGGCAGCCTCAATCTGTCCAAACAGGACTTCGCGCTTCTCGGCGATCTCGGCGGGACGCGCGTTAATCTCCTCAAGCGCCGTCCGGGCATCGGTCAGCCGCAGAACGAGATTTTCCGCCTGTTGGCTGGCATTTAGGGCGCGTTGTTTCCACGAAGCGGTCTCATTGCCGATATCGTTGAGGCGCTGCCGCCTGGCCGCCGCCTCGCTGACCAGCCTGTCATGGACGGATCGGCTTTCCGACGCGGTCGAACGTGCCTCAGAGAGCGTCCCCCGAAGGCGATCAGCCTCGGCGCGCTTCTCTGCCGTGTCCTGCAATGAGTTCAGCTCTTCTGTGGCGGAACGGATAGTGGCCGTGAGTTCCGCGTCGTCGCCGCGCAGCGCTTCCGCAGCCTCCTCGGCGGATTGCACGCGCGATCTGGCATCGGCGGATTTCTGGTTGAGCGCGGCCTGTTCGTCACGGATTTCCTGATAGGCCGAATCGCGGGAACGGGCGGTGTCGCGCGCCTGCGCCTCATTTTCCTCCGCTTGTTTTCGTGCTTCCTGGGCGCGATCGAATTCCGTCTGTGCGCTTTGCTGAACGGATTCAGCGGTGGCTATTTCCTGTTGCAGGTCTTCCAGGCGGTTCCGTTGGGTAAGCCGGCTGGCCGCGGCCCCCGCGTCGCCGCCGGTGGCGGTATAACCATCCCAGCGCCAGAGCGCGCCGTCCCGGCTCACCAACCTTTGACCGGCCGAAAGAGCGCGCGCCAACTGTTTGCCTTCTTCCGCGTCCGCAACGAGGCCGATTTGCGCCAACCGGCGGGACAGGGCCGCGGGCGCATCCACGAACTCGGAAAGCGGCGTCGCGCCATGGGGTAAAGGGGCGGCGCCGTCGAGGGGCGGCAAGGTCCGCCAGTGAACGGGCGCGGCCTCGTCGGACGGCGCGCTGAGGTCATCGCCCATCGCGGCGGCCAATGCCAGTTCATAACCCGGCCGGACCGACACCGCGTCGATCATCGGCGGCCATAATTCGGGATTACCCACCGTCAGGAATTTCGTCAGCGCCTGTTCTTCCGCTTGCAATTTGTCGAGCGCCGAATTGGCGTCCTGCAGACGGCGGCGCACGCCGGTTTCCCGCTCTGCGGCTTCCTGACGCCGTTGCCCGGCTTCATCGAAGGATGCGCGCGCGGCTTCCAGTGCTTCACGCGCCGCGATCACCCGGGCGTCCAACGCTTCCTTGCCGCTTTGTTCGTCGATTATGGCCTGAGCCGCCTGGCGGTCGCGTTCCAGATCGGCAAGCCTTTGCGTTATCCGTGCGCGTCGGGCTTCTCCGTCAGAAATCTGCCGTCTCAGGCCGGATTGCCTGGTTTCGTTGGCGGCGATTGTTTCCGTCAGACGTGTGAGGTCCTGCTCGATCCTCGAGACGTCTTCATCAGCGGCCGCGCGGCCTTCCGCGGCCTTATCGATGTCCTGGGTTTCCCGGGATTGGGCATCGGTCAGCGAAGCGGTTTCGCGCTCAAGCCGGGCGAAGGCTTCTTCCGCGTCCTTTTTCAGCCCCTGTTCCCGTTCCATATCGGACTGGATTTGTTGTATCCGGTTCTCGATTTCCCGCTTTTCGGCCTCGATTCGCTGTTCTTCCTGATCAAGCCCGTCGCGGGCGATGATCAGGCGTTGCAACGCCGCCGCCGCGCCGGCTTCCGCTTCGCGCAATGACGGTAACCGTGCGGCGGCTTCCGATTCCCGGCTGCTTGCCGCCGCTGTTTCGCGGGTCAGTTCCTCGACCGCGCGCTCTGCGGCATCAAATTTTTCCTTGGCGTCGGCCTGTTCCGCCTTTGCGGCGTTCCACTGATGATGAATGGCGATGGCCTCGGCCCGCCGGATGTGATCGCTGAGATTGCGATAACGCGTCGCCTGGCGGGCCTGTTTCTTGAGCGCCTTCAGCTGTTCTTCCAGCGCCCCCAGCAAATCGTCCAGCCGTTCCAGATTTTTCTCGGCTGCGCGCAGCCTCAATTCTGCTTCATGGCGCCTTGAATGCAGCCCCGTTATGCCCGCCGCTTCTTCGAGGATATGCCGGCGGTCCTTGGGTTTTGCGCTGATCAGTGCGCCGATCCTGCCCTGGCTGACGAGGGCGGTGGAGCGGGCACCGGTCGCCAGATCGGCAAACAGGGTCTGGACGTCGCGTGCCCGCGTGTCATTGCCGTTGACCTGGTAGTGCGATCCTTCGCCGCGCTCGATCCGGCGGATGATTTCCAGGTCGTCGCTGTCATTGAAATGGGACGGCGCGGTCCGGTCCGCGTTATCGAGCTGTAACGACACCTCGGCCAGATTGCGCGCGGGCCGGCGGTCCGTGCCGCCGAAAATCAC
>CAZBKQ010000026.1:27585-34639 GCA_964492555.1 uncultured Rhodospirillaceae bacterium
GCCCACGATGACGTCATTGTCATTGATCGCCACGGCGCTGAATGTCTGGTCCGGTTTCGGGACCTCGGCTTGCGCTGACTTCGCAGCGGATTGTCCGGTCGTGGACGGTGCGGCGGTCTGCAGCACCTCGGGTGTGCTGCCCGAAATACCGTTATAGAGAGCGATGCCGCCCCCAAGGACAACAACCGCGCCGACGATATAAACCCATATATTACGCATTCATGACTCCTGCCTACTATATATAGCGTGATTTCAACAAACCGGTCCAGCGTTCAAACACCGTTTCGGCGTGACAATTTACCGGGTCCGGGATGACGATTTTTGCCCTAATTCCTTGGATTTTACCGTTTTTCCCAGAGACCGGAGCGCCTCTCGAAGGGGCTCGCTGTGGATATCTTTGGTCTGCGATTCGATCCGAACCTCGGCTGTCTCATCCAACGCCGCCGGTCTGGCGTCCTGCCGAGGGGCTTTCTTATTCGTTACCGCGCCATGCAGCAGCGCTATTCTGTCTACCGCGCGGTAGCCGAAAAACGTGTTTATCCGTTCCAGCAGGACCGGTTCCAGGTGCTGCAGTTCAAGGGCGAGCGGCGCCGGCGCGCGGATCGTCAACGTACCGCCCATCCGTGCGCCACGCGGAAAGCTGAGTTTTTCGGGCGAAGTCTCGCGCGCCAGCGCGGGCGTCACGATTTCTTCCCAGCGGGTGATAATCTCGGCCTGTCCGAAACCGCGTTTTCGCAACGCGGGCGCGGCGGATTTTGTCGCCAGCGCCCCAAGCGCACGCAAGCCATGGCGATACCTGTCGTTATGGCGTCCTGTCACGAGGGGCGGTCCCATAGATAAAGGTGCATCATCGGCGATCATGCTAGGTTACCGGACGATGAAGAATAAGAAAACTAAATGTGAAATTTCCGCCCCGGCGCTGCGGCGATCCCTGCTTCGCTGGTATGACCGTCATGCCCGCACCATGCCGTGGCGGACCCGGTCGGGAGAAAAGCCCGATCCCTATCATGTCTGGCTGAGCGAGATCATGTTGCAGCAGACCACGGTCGCGACGGTCGGGCCCTATTTTCTAAGGTTCATCGAGAAATGGCCCACAGTGGAGGTGCTAGCGGATGCCGCCCTGGATGATGTGCTGCATGGCTGGCAGGGGCTTGGTTATTACGCCCGTGCCCGCAATCTGCATCGGTGCGCGCAGACACTCCGGGACGACTATGGCGGCGCATTTCCGGAAGACGAAGCGGCGTTGCTGAAACTGCCGGGGATAGGGGGTTATACAGCCGCCGCCATTCGCGCCATCGCGTTCGGGAGACCGGCGAATGTGGTCGATGGCAATGTGGAACGCGTGATGGCGCGGATTTTTGCGATTCCGGACCCATTACCCGGCATCAAGCCACGGTTGAATGAGGCCGCAGCGGAGTTGGCCCCGACGACCCAACGCGGCAGGCCCGGCGATTACGCTCAGGCTCTGATGGATCTCGGAGCGACGATCTGCACGCCGCGCAAACCCGCCTGTGCCCTTTGTCCCCTGTCGGAAGTTTGCAAGGCGGCACGGGCCGGCATTGCGGAAGAATTGCCGCGCCGGGAACCGAAGGCCGATAAGCCGCTGCGCCGGGGAACGGCGTTCTGGATTGAGGGACCCGGTGGCACGGTGCTGCTGCGCCGCCGGCCGGAGAAGGGGCTGTTGGGAGGGATGATGGAATTTCCCTCCACGCCCTGGAAAGAGCATCCGGTTTCGGCGACGCCCGACAATGCAGGACTGCCGATTTCCGGAGTGTCCTACGACCTGCCGGGGACAGTCCGGCATGTGTTTACGCATTTCAGACTGGAACTGTCCGTCGCGCGGCTCAGAGTAACTGCGCGATTCGAGGGTGACGGGCTGGTCTGGTGTCCGCCCGACAGGCTGGGCGATTACGCGCTGCCCACCGTTATGAAAAAGATTGCCCGCCACGCGCTGAAGCACGCGTGACGGGAGACGGTTTTATTCCGGGTCCAGCGGGGTCTGGAATTCCATCCCTTCGACGATAATGCCGGCCGGCCGCTGGCCGGGTTTCAGCCCGACATAGCGTTCCAGAACCTGATCGTTCAGGGGACGTCCGCCGGGGGTCGCCAGCCAGAAACGCAGCAGATGGCGCATGCGTTCCTTTTCGGGCCAGTCTTCATATTCCGTCCGGGCATGGATGATCACATGGTTGTGCAGATACTGGATGTCGCCGGTCTGGAAACCCTGATTCAGCTTCAACTCATCCGCCAGCGTATCGATCATATCGAGCGCTTCCTGCTGCGCTTCGGTAAAGCGCGGCAATTCCTCAAACCGCTGGGCGGAGCGGATATAGAAATTCTGCCAGCTGCAGGAAAAATACCCTTCGGCGAAATTGAATACCGGCAGCTCGAAATAGGGCCCTTTGCCCGGGGGGATTTCCTCCCGCCGGTCGCGGTACCAGGGCTTGATCAACTCCTCGACCAGATCGGGCCGGCGTTCCAGCATGGCGTTGTAGATCGCCGGGGTGCTGGCAATGGTGCTGACCCCGCCTGCCTTGGCCGGATGCAGGCACATCAGCGCGGCCACATCGCAGGAATCGGAATGATAGCCCAGCTCAGCGCTGGTGTGGTAGGCACGGATGGTCGGGTTGAGGTTACGGTCCTTGCCGACAATGTCCGACACATGACCCAGCAGATGCCCCTTATAGTTTTGCGAAACCATCTCGCCGACACGAAGGCTGAGACCCCAGAAGGCGACGGCGGCTTCCTTGATATCGTAGTTCTGGACCGGCACGCCGCGCATAAGCGCGAAGCCGTACCCCTCCATCAACTGTTCCTTGACCTCCGCCATTCGCGCATCAAGCGTCGGCAGCGGGAAGTCCTCCTTGGTGATGTCCTTGATCTCGATTCCGGAGTTGCAGACGGACTCAACAGCTGCATCGACCTCCTTTGCTTCCGCCGGAGTAAGTTCGAATTTCCAGGACGGATCGTCCTTGATTTCCTCGCCTACCCAGACCGCCGGGTCGACAAGCGGTTTCATCGGTTCCGCAGGTTCACGTTCCTTCCGGGAAATAACGCCGGTATCGGGCATGGGTGCCTCCCTTTCGAATAGCGAAATATGTTTGAAATCGTATGCCTGACCGGCCGCGCAGGCAACTAATGGAACCCGACGAATTGTCGCAGGGAAGGATGGGTCAGTGGCTTGTCGCGCCGCGATTTTCTTTCTTTGTCGGCGCTTCGGCCATGCTGGCCCGGACGCGTTCGCGCAGATCGTCGATCGGGATGGTCTTACCGTCTGTTTCGAAATGCCAATAGGTCCAACCATTGCAGGCTGGTGCGTTCTGGACCCGGGCGCCAACCTGATGGATGGACCCCCGGATATTTTTCGCCGCGATGCTGCCGTCGGCATTGACCTTGGCGACGACGCGTTTCCTTATATCGAAGAGCTGGTCTCCCGCGCGCAGCAATCCCTGCTCGACAATGGAACCGAACGGTATCCGTGGCGCCCCGCGCTTGGTCGGGGTGGTGAGCAGGGAAACATCCTCCGGCGCGGGTTCCACCGCGTCGATGCGGGCTGTTGCCGCCGCGATATAGCTTTCCTCGCGCTCAATACCGAGCCAGTCCCGGCCCAGACGTTTGGCCACGGCACCCGTCGTGCCGGTGCCGAAAAACGGATCGAGAACAAGATCGCCGGGATTGGTTGAGGCCAGGACAACCCGGTAAAGCAACGATTCCGGCTTCTGCGTCGGATGTGCCTTCTTGCCGTTCTGTTTCAGCCGTTCACCACCGCTGCAGATCGGCAGGACCCAGTCGCTGCGCATCTGCGTGCCCTCGTTTAGCGCTTTCATGGCGTGATAGTTGAAAGTGGGCTTCGCATTTTGTGATGGTGAACACCAGATCAGCGTTTCATGGGCGTTGGTAAAACGCTTGCCGTTGAAGTTCGGCATCGGGTTGGTCTTGCGCCAGATGATATCGTTCAGGATCCAGAAACCCAGATCCTGAAGCAGGCTGCCTACCCGGAAGATATTGTGATAGGAGCCGATAACCCAAAGCGATCCATCGGGTTTCAACACGCGTTTCACTTCGGTCAGCCAGTCGCGGGTAAAGGCGTCGTATGCGGCGAAACCGTCGAACCTGTCCCAATCTTCTTCCACGCCATCGACACGGGAATGGTTCGGCCGCAACAAATCTCCGCCGAGTTGCAAATTATAGGGCGGATCGGCGAAGACCATATTGATCGAGGCGTCCGGCAATTTCCGGAGCATTTCGATGCAGTCTCCGCGCAAAATTTGGTTACGTTTTATGGCGCTTTTCCTCGACATCGGGAGACCATGAGTCAAGCCGGACTCTGCGTCAAGAAAAATATTTGGATTCAAAGGGTTATCGACCAGATATAGGAGTCCGCTTTAAGCGCGACTCAATATCTTGTTTACCGGGGCGAATAGTTTCCGGTGATGCGGGGTGACGCCCAGTGTTTCCAGCGCTGCGCGATGCTCCGCCGTACCGTACCCCGCATTGCGGGCCCAGCCATAGCCGGGATAGCGTGTCTCCAGCCTGGTCATGATGCGGTCGCGCGTAACCTTGGCGACGATTGACGCGGCCGCGATGGATATCGATATGCCGTCGCCCTTGATCACGGTGCGGACGGGACAGGGCAAATCGGGCGCCCGGTTGCCATCGACCAGCGCGAGTTCCGGCGTAGCGGGAAGCGCCATTACGGCGCGGCGCATGGCGAGCATTGCCGCATGCAGGATATTGAGGCGCTCTATCTCCGCCACCGAGGCCGCACCGAGCCCTACCGACGCGCAATGGAAGAGCGCGTCAGCGATTTCTTCCCGCGCGGTCGCTTTCAGCTTCTTGGAATCATCAATGCGCGTGACAAGGGCGGGATCAATCCTTTCCGGGTCGAGCATTGCCGCCGCCGCGACCACCGGCCCGCAGAGGGGTCCGCGTCCGACTTCGTCGACGCCGGCAACAAGGCAATCCGCCTCAATTTCCAGCGAGAAATCAGGCATCGTCCCTGTCCGGCTTGCGGTGCTTCGTTGTGGTTTTACGAAGGGTCTGCAACCGCGACCAGCCTTTGCCGCCGAAATGTTTCGACTGTCTGACGACGCGCCGCAAAAGGGCGCGTTCGCCAACGAAGGTGGAACGCAATATCGCCTGCCATCCATCCAGTTCGCGCTCCGCGATATGATGAAGGCGCCGCGCCGTGGTCAGCCAGAACGGGCTGAAGCCCAGGCTGAGCGCTGTTACCGCGATGATCAGGCGGGATTCATCGGGAGAAATGGCCGCGACGGACAATCCGGTTGCCGCCAGCAGGAAAGAAAACTCTCCCATCTGGGACATGGTCACGCCCGCGAGGAAGGCACGGGGCCAGTTTTCGCCCAGCAGGCGCAAAATGGCGATGTTGAGAGTACTTTTGAACAGGGTCACGATCAGGAACAGCGTCAATACAAGTCCGAGATTGTTCCAGATATATGCGAGGTCGATCAGCAGTCCGACCGACAGGAAAAAGACCATCAGCATGACGCTCTGGATCGGGCGCACGACGGCGAGCATGGCTTCCCGTTCCGCGCTGTTCCCGATGGCGAGACCGGCCAGAAACGCGCCATAGGCCGGGGAGAGCCCCATCAGACCCAGTATCGCGCCGCCGCCGAAGCAATAGACCAGCCCGGCAAGGGGCGAGAGATCGGGATGGTTCGATAGCAGCCGGTAGAAAGGCAGATGCGCGCGCCGCTGCTGTAACAGAAAGCGGATCAGCAGGGCGAGCAGCGCCACGGCGACAATAAATTTAACCGCGGCGGTCGCGCCGAAACCGCCGCCGCCCATATTTTCGACCACCAGCATCATTGGCAGGAAAGCGAGGTCCTGCGCAATCAGCACCGCGACGGTGATCCGGCCGACGCGATTGCGCAGCGCATCGACCTCCTCCAGCATCTTTACCGCCACGGCGGTACTCGAAAGCGCGACGACGAATCCCAGCAGGATCGCGCTGCGGATTGGCAGATCGATGGCCCAGGACAACAGGAAAATAACGGCGAGACTGCCGAAACTTTGGAGAAGGACGGCGGGAACCGCGATGCGCCAGGTATATTTCAGGGTCCGGACGCTGAGTTCCATGCCGATGATGAATAGCAGCAACAGCACGCCGAGCTCGGCGAAGTAGGCGACCATGCCTTCATTTTCGACCAGCCTGAAACCGGACGGTCCCAATATGACACCGGCCAGCAAGTAGCCGACCAGCGGCGGTTGGCGAAAATGCGCCATCGCCATCCCGCATATCAGGGCTGTAATGATGACGAAGGCGATGCCTGTGAGGTCTGCGGCGTGTTCCATCGGTCGCGCGACTATAGCAGAGCGCCGCGCGCAGGATGAAATCAGAAGAGCGGCATTTGACCGTTTTTTTCGACCGGCACACGGAAAAGCGTTTCATCGAGCCGGTTCCGCTGCTCGGTGTCTAATCCGAGTTTGCGGCAGGCGAGGCGAAAGCGCTGCCCCAGCATGCGGGCATATTCCCCCGTACCACGCATGCGGGTTCCGAATTCGGCTGCGTAATCCTTGCCGCCTCGCGCGCCGCGCACCAGGCTCATCACATGATCGGCTCTGTCCGGCGCGTGAGTCTTCAGCCATTCGACGAACAGATCGGATATTTCCAGCGGCAGGCGCAACAGGATATAACCGGCGACTTCCGCGCCCGCATCCATGCCCGCTTCGAGAATTGATTCCAGTTCGCTGTCGGTCAGGGCGGGGATCACCGGTGCCGCCATGACGCCCGTTGGAATACCGGCGGCGGAAAGCGCGCGCAGCGCGTCCAGCCTCTTGCTCGGGGTGGCCGCGCGCGGCTCCAGCTTGTTGGCAAGGCGGTGATCCAGTGTCGTGACGGAAACACAGACCTGCGCCAGCCCTTTTTCCGCCATCGGGGCGAGAATATCGATATCCCGTGTCACTAGGGCGGATTTGGTCACAATGCCCACCGGATGATTGAATTCCGCCAGCACCTCAAGGATCGATCTTGTGATCCGCATCGATTTTTCCGACGGCTGGTAAGGATCGGTATTGGTTCCCATCGCCATGA
>CAZBKQ010000026.1:34739-36990 GCA_964492555.1 uncultured Rhodospirillaceae bacterium
CGGCTGGAATCGCGGATCAGCTCGGTCCGAAGCGGCGGCGGCGCGTCGGCCGGATCTGGGGGCAGATCGACAGGCCGCCAGCCATCGTCAATCCGCTGTGTTTCGAATCTCTCATACCGGCCGGTGGCGTTGCTGATCGCGCCCCGTCCCTTTACCGGCATATCCGGCAGCACATCCATGGTTTTTCTCCCGCTTTCGAAGGGCTCGGATGATGACTCAAGGGGTGAAACAAAACAAGAACTTTTATTCTCTCGCGACGTTTTTTTGCGGTCATGCTATGAGAAGACCATGGAGGATTTCCCCGAAATCAGCGTGATCATACCGGCGCTCAATGCCGCCGCTTCTCTCGTGCGTACAATTGAGTCGGTCAGCGATATCGCGGCGGAAATCATTGTCGTCGATGGCGGGTCTTCGGATGGGACACGCGAAATCGCGCAAAATTCAGGCGCACGGGTGATCGTGGCCGAACCCGGGCGCGGGTCGCAACTTGCGGCCGGTGCGCTGGAAGCCGAGGGTGACTGGTTTCTGTTTCTGCACGCCGACACGGTGCTGGGCGCGGGTTGGCCGGTCGAGGTCGCGTCTTTTGTCTCCCGTGTGGCGGGCGATGGCACAAAGGCGGCGGCTTTTCGCTTTGCGCTGGATGATGACAGCCGCAAGGCACGCTGGCTGGAACGCGTGGTGGCGTGGCGGTGCCGCCGGTTCGGCCTCGCCTGGGGGGATCAGGGTCTGCTGATCGGCCGCACGCTATATGATTCCGTCGGGGGATACCGGTGCGATATGCCGCTTTTCGAAGACGCGGATTTTATCCGGCGCATCGGACGTGCGCGGTTGCAACTTCTCGAAACCCCGGCGGCGACATCGGCCGAAAAATATCGGCGCGACGGATATTTGAAACGGTGTCTGCGCAACGGGCTGTGCCTTTCCGCCTATTTTCTGAATATCTCTCCGGCAACGATCCGGCGTTACTACCGGTAATGGGGTCGGCGCAAAAACCTGTTGTTATCGTTTTTGCCCGCGCGCCAAGGCTGGGCGCGGTAAAGACACGGCTGGCGGCAGGGGTCGGCAAGCGGGCGGCTTTCAGGTTTTGTGTGGAGACGACCGGGGCAATCATCCGGCGGCTGGCAAACCAGCCGCGGTGGGAGATCGAGCTTTGTATTACGCCGGAAAATGCGGCCGGTCTGGACCGGGTGTGGCCCGGCAAATTTCCCGTAACGGGGCAGGGCGGCGGCAACCTGGGCAGACGGATGGAACGCGCAATGATGCGCTACCCGTCTCGCCCCGTGATTTTGATCGGCAGCGATATTCCCGATATTCGGGCGAACGATATCGCCGCCGGATTTCGTGCGCTCGGTACCCATGATCTTGTATTCGGTCCGGCGGATGATGGCGGTTACTGGCTTGTCGGCGCGAAACATGGCGCGCTGGCGCGTGGGCTTTTCGAAAACGTCCGATGGTCTGGACCGCACGCGCTTTCAGATACGCGGGCGAACGCGAATGGAAAGCGTGTTGCCCGCCTGCGTAATCTCAGCGATATCGATGATGTTTCGGATTATGAGCGCTGGCGCTCAGACGCGACGTTTGCGTAACAGCCGGATCGCAAGCAAACCGCCGGCAAACAGCAGAAGCGGGCTCTGCGCGTCAACGACGTCGGCTTCGTAATTGATCTCCAGCGTCGGGGCGAGAAACCCGCCCGCGTTCTCCGTGCTGTATACGCGGAAGGTCGCGAAATTGATCGTATCGAGCCGGATCGCCAGAAAATCCGAAGTCGCGCCGGTCACCGCGTCTTCAACCTCGGTCAGGGTCAGAAAATCGATATCGAGCAGCGAATTCGCCGGGGTGCCGCCGGCACCGACGGTGCCGCTCGGATAGATCTCGGAGGCGACCAGAGTACCGCCGGCGCTTTCATCGCCCAACCCCACCGTTCCATCGCCGTCGAAGGCATAGAAATCGACCGTCACGGGGGCGTCGCCGACATTTGTCAGTAATCCGAATGTCTCCAGCCTCAACCGCGCGCTGGTGATGGTGGCGGTATCCGGGATTGATGACAGATCGTATTCCAGTATGCCCCAGGTTTCGTTGGCGCCCGATGACTGAACCGAAACGATGAAATCCGTCGTGTCGATCGAGACCCCGCCGAACGTCTTGATATCGCCGTCCGCCGCCGCGGTCAGCGACGCTGTAAAGGGCACGGCATGAGCGGTGAGCGGCGCGGCCAGCCCCAAGGCCGCCAACATCACGATCACTCCACACT
>CAZBKQ010000027.1:0-5889 GCA_964492555.1 uncultured Rhodospirillaceae bacterium
CGGTCAAGGCGTGGATGGAGTCCCGCCCGGTCCCTTCTTCCGCAAGGGCGAGCGTGCGGCCCAACGTGCCGCCGCCACTGATTTCCAGTACGGCAAAACCGGCGATCGCCATGGCGACGGAAACCGTGAGCAAGAGACGCCTGCGTTCGCGATAGCGCGCGATCAGCATGACCATCATGACCGCGACCCCCAGCGCGGTGACCACCACGGCGCCCCGCGAATGGGTCAGCAACACCGTCACCGCCAACAGCAGGACACTGATCACCAGCAGATAAAAGCTTGGCGGCAGCGCTTCCAGAAGCCCGCCAAGCGAGCGGTCGCGCCGTTCCGACGCCCCGGTTCCCGCGTCGAAGGCGAGGGCGAGTACCGTCAGCATGCCGATACCGGCATAGGCGCCGAACGATGCCCGCGCGACAAATGTGCTGGTGAGGTCGTCGAGATAAGCCCATTTCTCAAACCAGAGGATGGTCCGGTTGCCGGAATAAAATATCGCCACGCCGTACGCCGAATAGGCAATGGTGACAATCGCCACGCACCAGATGAGAATTCGCGCGCGCGATGTCCGGCGACCGAATTGTGCCGCGATCAGAAACACCGCGCCATAGGAAAACAGCCGCAGCGTTGCATTGATGCTGGCGGCCGGATCGATACTGATCGCGCCTCTTACCGGACGTCCGAGAGCCGCCGCAGTTTCCTGCCAGATCGGATTATGCCAGGCGGCCGGTGTGAGGGAGGTCGTCTGAATCAGCGACCAGATGAGAACGCATAGAAACGGGATCCCCGGAACAAGAATGCGCGATATCGGGACATTGAAGAGGGACGGTCGCTGAAGCACCGCGCACGCCCATGTAAACAGCAAAAGCGCCGCGATCAGAACAAGAAAATTCATCGACCATGGGCGGTTGGAGGCAAGCGGTAACGGTGCCCAGGCGATCAGAAAAAGGAGGCCCCAGAAAGCGATTTCCGCCAACGGCCCATCGCCGCGATGCAGCCCCGGCCGGCTCAACGCGGCCCCGGCCCGTAGTTTGGCGCGCTTAATAGGCGTTCTTGCCGGTAAAACCGATAAACATCGTCAGGATCAGAATTTTGAGATCGAAACGCAGTGACCAGTTCTCGATGTAGTCCAGATCGTGCTGAACACGCTGGCGCATGAGATCGGGGGATTGGGTCTCCCCGCGCAATCCGTTGACTTGTGCCCATCCTGTTATCCCGGGTTTCACCCTGTGCCGCACCAGATAGCCGTCGATGATTTTCGCGTATTCCTCGTTATGTGCAACCGCGTGCGGCCGGGGACCGACCAAAGACATTTCGCCGGATAGTACATTGAAAAGCTGCGGCAGCTCATCCAGGCTTGTCCGTCGGAGGAAGCGACCTACGCGGGTAATGCGCGGGTCTTCGCGTTTCGCCTGGGGCACGTCGCCACCATCCGTTTCCGTCCCCTTCCAGTACATGGTGCGGAATTTCAGCACCGTGATCACGTTATTATTAAACCCGTATCGCTTCTGCCTGAACAGAACGGGTCCCGGGCTGTCCATCCTGACAGCTATCGCGATAACGAGCAGCACCGGCCAGATCAGGCACAGGATCAGGAATGACAAAATGCGGTCCTCCAGCCCCTTGAGTATCCGGTTCCAGCCGCGCAGGGGGGGCTTTTGCAAGGTGAGCATGGGCACGCCCGCCACGACCTCATAGCCGAGATTCGGCAATTCGAACGCTGCCGCGTCGGGACAGACGGAAACATCGGTGGCGCCGGTTTTGAGCCGGTCGATAATCTCGGCGATGCGCGCCGTCGCGTACCAGGGCAGGGCTATGGTTATCTGGTCGACGCGGTGTTGCCGCATAAAGAGAAGCAAATCATCGGTGTTGCCCTTTAGCTCCTCCCGATCGATCGATTCATCGATCCGGCTCTGCCGATCGTCGAACATGCCGACGATCCTCACCCCGGACTGGGACCGCTCATTCAGGTAACGCCACAGGCGCGCCCCTTCCTCACCCGCGCCAATAACCGCGATATTGTAGGTCAGACGGCCGCTGTCGCGCCAGGCATTGAAGAGCAGCACGATTAGCCCGTGCAATGTCAGCAGGGATACAAAGGCGGAGATGACCCAGTAAAGCGCCCAGGCACGGGAGAAATTCTCAGAGACCTTTCCGAAATAGGCGAGCAGCAAAAGCGCGACCGCAATTCCGATACAGGAAGACGTAATGCCGCCAAGCTGTACAGAAAATCGTCGCAGGTCGGAAAACCGGTAGACGTTGCTGACATGCATGAAGTTGGCGGTCAGCAGCCCGGCGACGACGATGGCCACGACATACTGGTCGGGAAGCGGTTTGATCCCGTGGTGCAGCACATAGGCGACGACCGAAGTTCCCGCCACGACGGCGATGTCGGCAATTCTCAGCACGCCTGTTATGACGTTCTGGTCGTCGAGTCCAAGATTCAGGCGGGGCATGGTTTTCGGTCCAGACTGTTCATACTTAAAACGATCCCGTCCCGGTGGCGGAATCATGATTATTGCCGACCCGAAAAACGTATGCGCCTGAAATTACTATAAAATTGACGACCATCCGCTTTTACTCTCGCTGAAATTATAGAGTGCGCCGGATAAAGAAGAAATAAGGGAATTTCGGCAAGTATGGTGGCAATCGGCTGTCGGCGGCGTCATATTAGGACCATGTTCAGAAAATTGTTCGGATTTGGCGGGCCGGCGTCCCGTGATTTTTCCGCCGAATTGCCCGCCGTGCCGAAAGGCACACGGGTTTATGCGGTAGGCGATATTCACGGCAGCCTGGAACTCTTGCGGGAGATGCACGAATTGATCGAGCAGGATTCGCGCGTCCTGCAGCCTGAACGGCTTGTGCTGATATATCTTGGTGACTATGTCGACCGGGGTGAGAAAACCCGTGAAACTCTCGATTATCTGATCGATGAACCGCTTGAGGGGTTTGAACGGATTTATCTACGCGGCAATCACGAAGAATTTCTGCTTAATTTTCTTGAGGACGCCTCCCTGGCGCCTATGTGGCTGCCCAACGGAGGCGATACAACCCTGCTGAGTTACGGCGTCGGGTTGGGCGACGCGGCGAATGCCGAGGAACGTTACCGCGATATGCAGACTCGGCTGGGCGAGGCAATCCCCGAGCGGCATCTCGAATTTGTGCGGTCGCTGGAGACATATCATGTCGAGGGCGATTATCTGTTTGTGCATGCCGGCGTGCGCCCCGGCGTGCCGCTTGAGTCGCAGACCGGTCAGGATCTTCTGTGGATCAGGGATGAATTCATGACGTCGGACGAAAACCACGAATATTGCGTCGTCCATGGCCATACCATCGTGCCGGAAGCCGACTTCCGGGCGAACAGGATCAGCGTCGATACCGGCGCCTATTACAGCGGCATGCTGAGCTGCGCGGTCCTTGAAGACGACGACCGCCGGATTATTCACACCTGACCGGCCGGGTGAGGCCCGTGGCGGATTTCACCCCTGTCCTTCCGGATGGCGCATTGCTTTGGCGCTGTATTCTCGATCCGGAAGCCACGCCCCTGCCCGCCGATACCGCCGCTTTGTCCAGGGCGGCCGATCTTTTCGCGCAATGCGTTTCTCCGGTCCTGGCTGAGTTCCTGCTTGATCCCTGGTGCCGGCGGACCGGAATCGGGCTAATCGCCCCCGAGGCGCTGGCGCAATCCCGGCTGGTCGCCCGGTTCAACCTGGCGCAACAGCAACGCTGTGCGGCTGATCTCGTCGGGGCGGGATTTGACCTCGTCTTTATGAAGGGGTTCGCGAACGCCCATCTTTTTTATCCCGACCCGGTTCTGCGCATGCAGGGCGATCTGGATATTCTTGTCCGGGAAAGCGAATTGCCCGGACTGGTCGAATATCTGTCCGCAAAGGGTTTCGCGTTCAGGCCGATGCCCGTCAAGCCGTGGGGAATGATTTCGGACGCCAGCTATTTTCCGTTCGTGTCGGCCGATGGTGGTTGCGATATCGATTTGCACATTCTTCCCGACTGTTTTCCCGCCCACCGGTCCCTGACGACCAACCGTTTGTTTGACGCGGCCGTGTCTGTCGACATAGCCGGCGCGACCTGTTCTCTTCCCGGCCCCGACCATGCTTTTCTGTTGTGCATTTCGAACGCCGCAAAGGACAAGTTCGGCGCGAATGCGCTGCGCAAGGTGATCGACGCCATTCTGATGGTGCGCGGCGAGGCACCACCCGATATGGCGCGCGTGGCCGCGCTGGCGCGAGAGGGCGGGTTTTTGGGCCCGGCTGTCGTTTTTTGCCGTCTGTTGATCGGGCTTGGGCTCGCGCCCAATGGCTTCCCGCCCGAGTTGCGCCGGTCATTGCCGGGGTTTCGCGCGCGTGAATTCGATCGAATGGCCGCCGATTTCAAATCGTTGTTTCCTGGCGAACCCGGGCTCGGCGGGATGTTGTGGCGGGAGTGGGCCTTGTGTGCGGAACCTGCCGTGGCGCTGCATAATCTGGGGCTTCGGTTTCGCGGGCTGGTGCGGAAACGCGCCGGTTTCCCGGCGGGAGCGCCGGTCGACAGGAATTTTCACTAATCCTGATCCGGGGCGTATTCATCGTGCATGCCGCCCGGTCTAAGTGCTATAAATCAAGGCCTTAAAGCTTGGTTCTGGATGGTTTGAAATGATTGCGGAAAAAAAGATACTGGTTACCGGCGGCGCAGGGTTTATCGGTTCGCATCTCTGCGAACGGTTGCTGGCAGAAAATTGCGATGTGCTGTGCGTCGATAATTATTTTACCGGCGGCAAGGACAATATTTCGCAACTGCTTGACTCACCGCGTTTCGAGATCATGCGCCACGATGTGACCTTTCCGCTTTATGTCGAGGTGGATCAGATATTCAATCTGGCCTGTCCCGCCTCTCCGGTCCATTACCAGCACGACCCGGTGCAGACCACAAAGACCAGCGTGCATGGCGCGATCAACATGCTGGGGTTGGCCAAACGATTGCGGGCGCTTATTTTTCAGGCATCCACCAGCGAGGTTTATGGCGATCCCAAGGTGCACCCCCAGCCGGAGAGCTATTGGGGCCATACCAATCCGATCGGGCTCCGCTCCTGTTATGACGAAGGCAAGCGCTGCGCGGAAACGCTGTTTTTCGATTATCACCGCCAGCATGATTTGAGCATAAAGGTCGCGCGTATATTCAATACTTACGGCCCGCGCATGCATCCCAATGACGGGCGCGTCGTTTCGAATTTTATCGTCCAGGCGCTGAAGGGCGATCCCGTAACGATTTACGGTGACGGGTCGCAGACCCGGTCATTCTGTTATGTCGACGATCTGGTCGAGGCTTTTATACGGTTTATGGCGACCGACGACTCGGTTACGGGACCGATGAACTTGGGCAATCCCGGTGAGTTCACCATTCTTGAGCTGGCGGAAAAAGTAATCGCCGCGACGAATTCGAAATCGGAGATTATCCGCAAACCGTTGCCGTCGGACGATCCGGTGCAACGGCAACCGGATATCGCCCTTGCCCGGAAGACGCTTGATTGGGAACCGAAGGTTCCGCTGGACGAGGGGCTTTCAAAAACCATCGCCTATTTCGATTCCCTGCTGAGCAATGGCTGAGAATATTTCTTCCGTCATCCGGATATTCTTTTCGGCGCGGTAATTTTCAGTGGCGCGTCATCGGCGATTGCGCCGCCGGCGCGAAAATCACGTTGGTCCGCGCCAGTGCGGCTGATAAAACCCTTTCCGATTTTGCCGGTTAGCCGGCCAACCCGTATCGCTCTGAACAAGTCTCAGGAGTTTCCTATGAAACCTCGTTTTGATTCCGCTATCGGTCGGGACCGGTCCGGTCTATTCGCCGCTATCCATCGGTTGACCGGCGTCGTCTGCCTATGTGCCCTGACCGGTGCCGCCG
>CAZBKQ010000027.1:5989-36192 GCA_964492555.1 uncultured Rhodospirillaceae bacterium
AACCCCAATACCGAGACCATCAACACGATATACCGGTTCGGCGCGAATATGCTGCCCAACGGTTACCCGGAAAACGGCGAATTGCCGGCCCAGGGAATAGAATGGGAAACCGCATGGGAGAATGGGCGAACGGGCAAGCTGACATCTGAATTCCATGTCGCCAGCCGGGATACGGATGGCACGCTGGCCCGGCCGATTACCTATTCCTTTGAAAACGGCAATATGAAGGAAACGCTTAATATCGCCTTTGAGAGCAACGTGTTTGGCATAAATCGCGTCAATGGCGCCAATTTTTTCAAAGTCGATTCAAATACCGGCCAGATGTATCTGACAGGCGGGCTCGACTGGACGATAGAACACGGCACCAATAACAGCTGGTTCCTGGCCCAGGCGGGTGGAAAGGGTTCCGGTATCGTGCAGGTGCTGAAAGTCGACAAGCGCAACCGAGTGGTTATTGGCGGCGCGCAGAGCCGTGGCGTCATTACCGGCGGCGATATGTCGATTGGCGGAAATCATGCGATTTTGCCGCGCGCCGGCCAGCGACCGATCTCCATCGGATCGGACCGCAAGCGCAGCGGTCTCAACATCCATGGCAACGGATCGGATGTTCTGGTGCTTGAGGACGGCAAGCGCAACCGCTGGTCAATCCGGCCGGCGGGCGCATTCCAGATTCATGATCTGGATAATGGCCGGACAGTCATGCAATTTGAAAAAGACGCGCCCGATAATCTGCTGGTCGGGCGTAAGTCCGGAAATGTCGGGATCGGCACCAACGCGCCGGAGTCCCGCCTGCATGTCGCCGGCGCGCTCTCCGTCGAGGCCGTTCTTAATCCACGAAACCCGGGCGAGGACAAGGCCGTGCTCTATCTCGACCAGGCGAGCGGCCGGCTGATGGCCAGAATAAACAGCGGTGGCGAGGTCAAGAATTACATTCTCGCCGGGGACTAACCCGTCAACCTCGCTGCTTTCCCGGCTGCACCCGGATAAAGAAGCCGATCACGTATAACAAGAGGACGTGATAGAAGATTCCGGCCACCACCAGGGAAAAGTTCGATTCGATCCGGAACAGATCCGAGAAAATCGATACCGCGAACACGGTGAGCCAGTCCCCCGAGCCTGGCAGATTCATCATGTGGGTAAGAAGCCAGTAAATCTGGGACATGATAAACATCCCGATGAAGACTCCCCACGGGCCGAAATTAACGTACATCTCGACCAGCTGCGGGAAATTGATCGATGTCGATTCATCGTCGATCGAAAGAATGTGATACATGTGGCCGAAGATCAGCCCATATGTGGGATTCGGTTTGTCCGGCCAGATGACCCGCGGCACCAGCTTCCACGCGACGTCCTGATAGGTTTCGCCATACAGGTAGTCGACCTCCTTGGGCGTCAAAAACACCACATGACCGAACAGATAGGAAATATCGAAACGGATTGAGATGGCCTGAAGGGCAAAGCTTGTCCGTTCGGCGTCCAGGCTGCCCGTAACGACCTTGAAAGCGATGCTGGCGAAAGTTGCGACGTTCTTGGCCGCCTCTGCTCCGCCTTCGACTTTTACTTCCCCGCGCGGGTCCCAAACCTGATCGCGATATTCATATTTCGCGAACATGAACGGGAACAGGATGACGATGCCGAGAATGACAACCAGCCACGGAATGCGTCTCTTGATGCCGATATAAAGCAGCACGACCGCGACCATGAAGAGCGCGATCGGTCCGGAATTGCCGGCGGAAATCGAGATGCCGAGATACAGCACCGTATAGATTAGTGTGCCGACAAATCCCACTAGTCCCAGTTGCCCGCGGATTCTGAGGAGGATCAGCGCGAGGATGCCGATTAATGCAAGCTTGGACATGAACACGGTGATCTGTCCGGCTTCGCCCGCGATTTTCAGCATGAAAAGACCCACGAAACCGATCCCCATGAAAATCAGGGAAATCCGTTTGGCGCTGTTTTCATCCCACTGAATTTCGAAAGGCGGCAAAGCGTTGAGGATTAGCTGGATCGGCCGGGTGTAATAGCCGATCACCATGATCCAGATGCCGCCCAGGGAAATCAGCGCGGGCTTGATCATGTGTTCATGCGTCAGATATTCGAAATGCCACCAAGGCGTCCACCAGACGTAAAAGGGAAAGAGGGAATAGTGAATGCCGTAAAGGACGCATATCACCTGGAAAAACGGCAGGTTTTCCTTGGGTCAAAGAAGGAAAATCCCAAGCGGCAGAAAGCAGCCGAAAAAAACGCCGGAATAAATCAGGTGGACGAGATGATAGTTGCCCTTCGAGGTGGCGCCGACATTCAGGAGCAGCAATAACAAAAAAACCACAAAGAAATAGGCCAGCGCGGGCAACGCCGAATGGGCCCGCGGAGGCTGCTGCGCCTCTCCATAATATTGTGGCGGGACCGGTGTCATCGCGCGGCAGGGTCGTTCGTTGATCTGGATTTTGGCATGCTTTGGGTAATTTAACCGATTCAGCCCGGAAAACTAACGATTTCGGGATCTGGCTTCCGGGTCAGCGGGTGCGGAATATGCCGACAGAGGCGGTATGATGCGTTATTCTGACCGGGTTTCAAATGCTTAGTCGTTGTTGAGCTGATATGTGCGGGTTTCTTGGACGTTTATCCCCTGCCGGTTTTTGCCCGGCCCGCCCGCTCTCGGCAGGCCTGCCCTGGCTCGCGCGGCGCGGCCCCGACAGCCAGAATTTCTGGGCCAGCGCGTCGGGAGAGGTTGAGTTCCTGCATGCACGGCTTGCCATTATCGACCGTACGGAGCGCGCCCATCAGCCGCTTAGCGCCGACGGGCGGGACGTCACGCTCATGTTCGTCGGTGAAATCTATAATCACCGCGATCTGCGCGCGGGCTTAAGCGAATACGACTTTCGCACCGACTCCGATACCGAGGTCATTCTCGCCACCTATCTAAAACATGGCGCCGCGGGTCTGAAACGATTGCGCGGCATGTTCACCATCGCCATTGCCGATCTGGAAAAGGGTGAAGTCCTTCTGGCGCGCGATCCGGTGGGCAAGAAGCCGCTTTATGTCGCGCAATGGGGCGAGGGGCTCTATTTCGGCTCTTCCCTGCTGCCGATGCGCGCGGCACATGATGGCGGTGTTTCGTTGAATGAAGCCGCGGTCTCTCAATTCTGGTCGCATGAATTCGTCTTTCCGAACGGCGCGATTTTCGACGGTGCGCGACCTGTCATGCCGGGCCGGGTAGAGCGGTTCTCTCTTTCCGGCGCCGCGCAGGGGTCGGAAAGCTGTGTGCCCGACGATGCGCCGGTCTGGGGCGGTGAATCGTTTGAGGAGGCGGAAGCGCGCGCCGGTGCATTGATGGATCGGGCGGTGCGCCGGCGCCTCGAAAACAATAGCGAGCGGGCGGTGTTGCTCTCCGGCGGGATCGATTCGACCGCCGTTGCCGCCGCTGTCGCGCGGGTCAGCCGGGAGGAGGGCGAGCCTGTCCGCGCGCTGACGCTCGGCAGCGTTATTCCCCGAACCAATGACGAGCCCTGGGCCCGTATGGCCGCTGACCGGCTCGATTTGCCGCTGAGGGTCGTGCGTCCGCACCGGGAACGCCTTGCCGACATGGCGGCACGCTGTCTCGACCGGCAAGACGAACCGCTCGGGATGATCTCCCATTTCACGTTGACGCGGCTGGTTGAGGCGATAGCCGGGGAAAGCCGGATACTTATCGGTGGCGATGGCGGGGACGAGATCTTTCTCGGCTATGGCGGGGCTTCGGCCTGGCGTGAAAAATCCGGCGATGGGCCAGCGCCCGATCCGGCGGATTGGGCAATGCCGATGCCGGACTGGTTCGGCGGCTGGGCGCGGCTCGCGGTAACCCGCGATCTGGTTGGGCACGGGTTCGTGAAGGCGGACCGGGCATCGGCGGAACAGGGCGTGGAAATCCGCGCGCCGCTGGTCGATTGGGACGTAATTTCCTATGTCCGAAGTCTCCCGGCGGATTATGTTCTTTATAACGGAGAGACCAAGGCGCTATTGAAGCGGATGCTCGCGGGTTGGCCCGACAGGTTTATTAATCGGCCGAAACGGGGCCTGACTTACAATCTGCGCTGGGCCTGGTTGCCGTCGAACTATGCCGGATTGCGGGAAATGATTGATCCCGAAGCGTGCGACCGTTTCGGTGCCGGCCTGCCCACCGCGTTGCGGGGACAGCCCATGACCTGGTCCGGACGCACGGTCCACGCCAATTTCGTTGACGTCTGGAAGCTGGCGGCATGGTCCGCCTTTTCGCGGCGTCTGGCGCAGGCGGCGCGTGCGGCATGAAGGTAACGATCAGCGTCCTAGGCCGGTTTCACGCCTTTTATCTTGCCCGCGAAATGCAGCTGCGCGGTCACTTGCGCGCGCTTTTGACGACCTATCCACGGATGGAAGTCGCCAAGTACGATATCGATCCGAAGCTGGTGAAGCCAAAGCTGGCGATAGAGGTCGTGCGCCGGATCTGGCCACGCCTGCCCTGGAATGCCGGTCCGGTTCCGGACCGCCGCCTGCTGAATTTCTATGATTGGGAGGTCAGCCGTTCCATCCCCGCCGATACGGAGCTCTTTGTCGGGTGGAGCGGCGCCTCGCTTGCCGCGATCCGGGCGGCGAAGGCGCGGGGCATGACCACGCTTCTGGTGCGCGGTTCAACCCATGCGCTTCATCAGCGCGATATCTTGCTCGAAGAGGCGGCGATCTGGGGCACCCCGACTCCTGCTTTCGACGATGCGCTGATCGAAAAACAGCTCATTGAGTATGACGAGACCGACTTCATCTATAACCAGACCGAGTATGTCCGCCGCACATTCGAGGATCGCGGCATCGATCCCGCCCGGATCGCGGTGGTGCCCACCGGGGTCAATCCCGACTGGTTTTACCCGATTGAGAAGGAAGACGATGTATTCCGGGTGATTTTTTGCGGTGGTCTGTCGGTCCGGAAGGGCGTGCCCTATCTGCTGCAGGCGTTTTCGGATCTCGACCTGCCCAATTCGGAACTCTGGCTGATCGGCCCGCAAACGGGCGATACGGAAACCATCCTGAAAATGATTGATAACGACAAGATCAAGGTGAAGGGCGTCTATCGCGAATGGGACCTTTATAAAGCCTACAGTCAGGGTTCGGTTTTCTGCCTGCCCTCCATCGAGGAAGGGCTCGCCATGGTACAGGCCCAGGCGATGGCCTGCGGCCTGCCCTTGATCTGTACCGAGGCCGCGGGCGGTCAGGCTTTCGTGCGCGACGGCCAAGAGGGTTATATCGTGCCGATGCGGTCCGCCGAGGCGATCACCGAGAAGTTTGCCTTCTGCTACGAAAATCCGGCGGCGGCGCGTGAGATGGGAAAACAGGCGCGGGAGCGCGTTACCGGTAATTTCACCTGGTCTCACTATGGCGACCGGATGGAAGCCGCCTACCGGTCGCTTCTCGATCGGTCTCTCTGATCAGCCGCGCCGCAGACCCGTCCGGGTAAGGATCTGGTGAAGCAGCCACTCGCGCTGGGCGCCGTCGAACAAAAGGAAAAAGGCTGGACCCGCGGCAAGTGCGGTCCAGACGATTCCGGCCAGCACCAGGCGTGGCAGGGTTTCGGCGCCGCACACAGTCACTGCCGCCCAGGCGCATAGCGCGCTGATTACAAAGGACGCCACCATATAAAGATGGGTGTGCAGGATCATGCGGGGCGCGTTTATCGAAAGTATCCGTGCCGTTTGCCACGGAATAACGGTAGACAGGATCAGCGCTTCCGCGGCCAGAACCGCCCAGGCGGCGCCCGCCGCACCCAGTTCGGGAATGAGCACGGCGCACAGGATCAGCGTCGCCAGCCCTGCCGCGATGTGCGCCCCGGCCATGCCGGCGGGCTTGTTGATGAAAAACAGCACCGAGGTTCCCGCGAGCGACGGACCCGCGAATGCCGCCGCCGCCAGCAACGGCCAGAAAACAGTGGCGTCGAAGGGAATGTCGCCCAATGTCCAGAGCGGAAAAAACGGTGGCGCGAAATAGGCTACCATGCCCGCGAATCCGCCGCACAGACCCCCGGCAAAGCGTGAGAAAAAGCCATAGGTCCGGCTGAGCGACCCGGCATCGTCCTGGGCATATTGGCGCGCCATCTCCACCCCGGTTACATGCATGATCTGGTCGGGGATCAGGCGGATCATGCCGATGAGCGTTCGGAGCGTCCGGTAGAGAAGAGCGGCGGCGGCACCGTTTGCCGCCAGACCCGATACGAGAAATATCGTGCCGTGAGTCGTCAACATTGTCGCGCCCAGTACGGCGGCGTAAAGCGGCGCGACGGCAAAAACTTCTTTCATTGCCACCCGGTCCGGGAGCCGAATGCCGTATCGCAAATCGGTGTAGCGCCTGGTCTGGTGCAACACCATTGCGAGCCACGCAATGATGGCGACCGCGACGTGGATTCCGGCCAATCCCGCCGCGTTAATGCCGACGGAGAGGCCGCCGACAATGGCGGCGATCAGGGCCAGCCGGAGCAGGTTTCCGACCATGATGCCGAGCACGAAATCGCCATGGGCCCGGTAGACCGCATTGCCGATCCCGAATGGTAGCATTGCGACAAAATGCAATCCGAGCAGGATCAACACCGCATCCGGTGGCGACCCGCCGGCGCCGGTCAGATTCAGGGCCGATGTCCAATCGACACTTCCCGCCAGCGCCAGTATGGCGGCGGCGCCGATGGTTGCGAGACCCAGATAGAGCGCCGCCGCTTCATGCAGCATGCGGCTGAATTTTCGCTCATCGCCGCGGGACAGGGCCAGCTGCAGGCCATTGCTGTAATAATTCTGCAGCCCCAGATCGATGAGTCCGACAAAACTCGCCGTCGCGATGAGAACCGTCCAGTCCGCGAAACGGTCCGGTCCCCAGAAATACAGAAAGATCGGAACGAGAAGAATCTGCTCGCCGAAATTGATCGCCAGCGACATCAGCTTGCCGGCGGTTCCCGCGATCAGGCGGCGGTGAATGCCCTCTTGCCCCTGCGGGTCAGGTTGTGTGGTTTCTTGCATCGGGGGGGTCCCCCACGAAATGGCGCAGAGCCTGCTTTATCCCCGCAATATCTTCCGCGAAGCTCCAATTGGCAACGATCTTCCGGCTTTCCGCGCCCATCTCGCGGCAGCGTTCCGGGTCCGCCAGGATATTGCCCAGCGCCTCCTGCAATGCGGAAACATTGCCCGCGGGATAGACGTAACCGTTTTCGCCGTTTCGGATCAGGTCGTATGCCGCCCCCACCTGATCGCTGGCTATGACCGCGCGCCCGGCGCACATCAGCTCATTCACCACCAGCCCCCACGGCTCCAGCAGCGAGGGAAGGACGAAGACATCGCAGAGATCGTAAAACCGCGGCAGGTCGGACTGGTTCTGAAACCCCGTGAACCGCACGGACTCCGACAGGCCGGCTTCGACGACCTGGCGTTCCAGCGCGCCGCGCATTTCGCCATCGCCGACCAGAACCAGATACGGGTTACGCAATTCCGCATTGCTGGCAATCCGTATAAACGCCTCGACCAGGTCGTCCGGGCATTTCCGGCGAATGAATTTGGACGCATACAATATTACCGGCCGTCCCGGCTCAAGGGTCAATTCACGCCGTAAGTCGTCGCGCCGCGCGGCGGCCGCTTCGGCGCGTTTCTGAAAAACCGCATTGTCGACCGCATAGGGGACCATAAACAGGCTGTCGGGTTGCATACCGTTCGCCAGATAGTAATCGCGGTTGGCGGAGCCAATGACCAGAAAACCGTGGCAAATCCGGCGTAGCAGGAAATAGAAGAATTTCTTGAATATATCTCTTGCCGGTCCACGCGCGGTGCTCATTGCCCACGCCTCGTCCCGGTTGAGGACGATCTGTCCCTGCAGCCGGGCCCGCGCCATGCTGGTCAGATGATACCAGCGCATATAGCCATGCACCCAAAGCGCGTCGAACCCGCCGTCGCGCAGCGCTTTGGGCATACCACGATTGACCGGGCGGAACACCGAAGGTGGGCCGTCATCCGCGCGCGCCGGCAGAAATTCATGGTCATACCCTTCGACCAGCGGCACATCCCATTCGATTTCCTGGCCGAACCCCGCATCCATGTGTTTGCGCATCGAAAAATCGCTGCAGAAAAAAGCTTTCAGCTCGATATCCGGGTCCTGCGCGATCAGCCTGAGCAGGGGGGCCTGATACTGGATCGGGTGGCTGACCAGATAGGCCAGCCGGTAAGGTCGCTGCATTCTACAGTCCAACTACTACGCGCGCGTCAGTTCATAGTACCGTTAGCGCCCACAACCGCTTGATTCAACGTTTTATTTGCCGCTTCGATGACATGCGTGGCCGGAATCTGGGTGATGTTCTGTTCTCCCGTGGCGTCGCGCATCACCAGCGGCTCGCCGCCCGACCAGTCGAGCCTCGGATAGAGAATGCGCTGATGATGACCAAACGGGAACCACACGCCCGGTTTGGCGTGTTTGCTGAAGACGCAGACCGACGGCGTTCCCATGCTGGCGGCCAGATGCATCGGACCGCTGTCGTGACCGAGGAACAGACGCGACCGTCCGATGACCAGGGCGCTTTGCCGGGGCGGCAGCTTGCCGCAGAGATCAATGACCGGCCCCTGCCAACCGGACGCGGCGGCTGTCGCCCGCGCGCTGTCATTCGGTCCGCCCAGCAGGGCGAGCCCGAGATCGGGATGGGCGGCGCTGATTGACGATAGCGCATCGGCCCAGCGGTTATCGCCCCAGCTCTTGAAATCGATTTTGGCGCCGATGGCGAATGCCGCGAAATTTCCAGCCCCCCGCCAGTCCGCTAACGCCGCGTCGGCATCCGCGATTTCCGGCGCCGTCGGGTTGAGAGACCAGTTCGCGGGGTCGTCAATTCGCGCCTCGCCCAAACTGTTTACACAACGCGCGAGCCGCGACGCTTCCGCCTCGAACAATCCGTATTCCGGTAACGGCCGGTGGTGTCTGAGATCACGGGCGAAGGGGACCCCGACAAGGCTCTTTGCCCCGCACGATTTCAAAAACGCGAAATCACGGACCAGGCTGGCCCAACGCCGGGGCTCATTCAGATAAACCACCAGATCGGGGGCCCAGTTCGCGACGTCGCGGCGCAGTGCGTTCAGATGTTTCAGGTTTCGCGTGCCAAGCGGATAGGGGAAATAGCCGTGAACGAAACCGCCATCGCCCAGCACCGCCTGAATGGGCGCGGCGTCGCTGTTTACCGGCATATTGGTCAGAACCCGGCGTTCCGCATCGGGAAACTCGCGGGCCAGCATATGGAATACCGGCAGGGCGACCACCGTGTCGCCCAGACTGCCAATGCGATAGATGAGGATGCGTTCAGCCACGGGTCCGCACTCTATTGCGTCGCCTGAATCGGGTCACGCGATCATCGCCGGCGCCTGGCGCTGCACCGCCGCCGCGTCCGGGAAAATCTGCGCATGAACCTGCCGCGCCCAGCTACGATATCCCGCCCCGCCGGCTTTCTGACCTGGCGCACCCAGCCATTCGCGTACCGGTATGGAAAAGCCGGTCTTGGGGCGGTTCAGGACCGCATCGGGCAGAGTCCGCGCGGGCGTTCCCGCCATATCGGATTTGCCCGGCGGGTGCGTTCCGGCCAGCATCGGCGCCAGCGCCCGCAACAGTTCGATATCGACCAGCGGCGTACGGATTTCCAGACCGAAGGCCATGCCCGCCCAATCCGCGTCCCGCAGAAGCTGGTTGCGCATATACCAGCAGGATTCGAGCGCGCAGACACGTTGGCGCGGGGTTGAAAGCCCGCCGGTGGTCGCGCCCATGTGATTGCGTATGGAAAGCGCCGCCAGCCCTTCCCGCACCAGGTTGGGGTCGAGGATTTCCGGCAACTCCCACGGCATAAAAAGACCGCGCCGCAGCAGATAGGCGTCGCCGTAATGCGTGCCGTATTCGATCACCCCGGCATATTTGGGCGACGTCATGCGCTTTATGAACGGCGCGGACAGGAGGCGGAACGCCTTTCCCAGCCCCGGCAAATAGCGGAAGCCGCCCAGCTTGCCGATTAGGGACGGGATTTCCCCGAAACTGCCATAACCGCCGAAAATTTCGTCCCCGCCGACGCCCGACAGCGCGACCTTCAGCCCCGCCTCATGCGTTACCTTGCTGACGAAAAAGCTGTTTACCCCGTCGATCGTCGGTTGATCCATTGCCGAGAACAGATGACCGGCGCTGTCGCGGAAATCCTGTTCGGAAATCCAGCTTGTCTTGTGATCGGTCCCGTAATGGGCGGCGACTTCCTCGGCCAATACCGTTTCATCATCCGCCGTCCCCCGATATTCATCGAACCCCAGCGTGACGGTGCGCAGCGCCGATCCTTCCTGTTCCGCCGCCAGCGCCGCCAGGGTCGCCGAATCGCGTCCCGATGACAGGAACACACCAACCGGCACATCGGCGATCATATGCGCGCGCACGCTGTCGGTCAGGGCCGCGCGCAGCCGCTCCGGTTCGAATTTTTCCGCCGACGCGGCGGCCAGCGTTTCGGAAATATCGCACCAGCATTCGGGCTCACTTGCGCCGGTATGATCCACCCACATGCTGTGTCCGGCGGGCAGGGCGTGGATGCCGGCATAAAGCGTGTGCGGTTCGGGTACATATCCGGTCAGGAAGAACCCGCAATGACCGGCGGGCCAAGGCGAGGCGTCGGCGAGCCCGGAGGCGGCCAGCGCACGGACCTGCGAGGCAAAGGCGAACACGCCGGCCCGGTTGGAAAAATAAAGCGGCTTGATGCCGTACGGGTCGCGGGCGAGGAAAACCCCCTTGCGATCGGGATCGAAAACCGCCAGCGCAAACATGCCGCGTAAATGTGTGACCATCCGCGCCCCGTCACGGGCATAGAGATGCAGCAGCACTTCGGTATCGGATTGCGACCGGAAAACGACCCCGTCGGCTTCCAGCCCGGCGCGCAGTTCCCGGTAATTGTATATCTCGCCATTATAGACGATGCGGGGCGCGTCCGGTTTGTCTTTCAGCGCCATCGGCTGGGTACCCGCTTCCGACAAATCGATGATCGACAAGCGGCGATGCGCCAGGGCGACGCGTTCATTTTCGCCGAACCATTTGCCGTCCCCGTCCGGGCCGCGCGGTTGCAAGCGATCATGCATGATGCCGAGCGCATTCCGATCCGCCGGCGGCGCATTCTCAGACCAGGAAAATATGCCGGCGATGCCGCACATCGATGCGGTCTATTTCTCGATCACGGCGAGCAGATTCTGACTCAGGATCGCGCGCCGCGCGACCGGTCCTGATTCCGCAATCAGCCAGAACAGGGCCGGCAGACGGGCGATATGCCACATGGCCCATCGGACCGCGCCCTTCAACCGGCGCGGATCGGGCCGGTCCTCAAAACAACGAACCGATTTGAAATCGCTGGCGATCATGACCTGGTTCAGCGATGTCGCGGTAAAGGCCTGTTCATGGGTCATGTCGCCAAAACGCACCCGCCCGAAAAACGGCGCCTCGGCGTTGCAGGTATGAACGATCCAGCGCCCGCCGGGCTTGAGAACCCGGTGGACGGCATCAATCAGGGTAACGAGCTCGTCCCGCGTCATATGCTCCAGAAGATCAAAGCTGAGCACCGCATCGAGCGTCCCGTCGCCGAGGCCCGAAAGCGTCTTGAGCACATCGCCTTCGCGCACTCCGTCGATGCCGAGCCGCTCCGCTTCCGCCACCTGTTGCGGCGAAATATCGATGCCCTCGCAATTCTCAAAACCGGCCGCCCGCGCCGCATGCACCATCAGCCCCGGCCCGCAGCCAAGATCGAGGATCGCCGCGTTTTTGTCCGCCGGAAAATAATCACGCACCGCCCGGTCGAGCAGATCTCTCAGACCCGCCGGCGCGCCTTCGGGGCGGTCAAACCCCAGATCGGCCGAGCCCGCCTCCGCATAGCGCGCGTAAATCCGTTCCCTGTATGAAAATTCAGACATAATCGGCCGGCGGGCGGAATCACCGCGCGCCGTATAGAGCCTCGCACAATCGATATACCGTGGTCATTGTGTCCCGGATGCCGTCGAGATCAAAGGGGTTGCTTGTCTCGTCCCTGGTTAGATGTGCGCGATAAATATGCAGATGGGGCAGAACGCGCTTCGGTACGCCGGATTGTTTCGGTTTCGCCCGCTGCCATAAGAAGCCGCCGAGTTTTGCCGCCGCCGCCGCCAGTTCATCGACCGGATTGCCACCGCGCGGTAAAACGCGAAAACCTTCGGGATAGAAATCGAGCTCCACCGCGCAGCGTTCGAAAACCAGATTGACCTTTGTCCGGGTCGCCGTGCCGGAAAGGTCCATGTCGAGCGAAAGCGCGGCGCCTGAGGCCATGCGGCCTCCCGCCTTGAACGACAGCGTGCTGATCCCGTCCGCCCGGTCGGTTTTCGACAGCCAGTCGACCGATTCCAGCGCCCCGCCCGCAACGCAGGCGATATCGATGAAATGAATCGATTGTTCCAGCAGCAGGACCCGGTAACGCTTTTCCTCCATCATCCAGCGCGCCTGTTCATTGACCAGCGGCGGGGCGTGAAAAATAACGTTGGCGGAAACCAGAGCGCCCAGATCGCCGCGCTCCAGCAGCCGCCACAGTTTCAGAGCGTTGGGGCGCAGCCGGTAATTCTTGAAACCGGATACGGACTGGCCGCTCTCTTTCGCCGCTTTTTCCAGCGCGGCGAATTCCGCCTCGTCCAGCGCGGCCGGTTTTTCGATCAGTGCCGACGCGCCGCGTTCCATCAGCGCGGTGGCGAGTTCCACATGGTTGAAGCCGGGTGTCGCGATCACCGCGGTCGTGCCTTTTACGATGTCGTCATCCAGATCGCCGATATCGGCGGCGACCGGCGGATTTCCCAGCGCGGCCGCGGTTTTCTCCGCCAATCGCGTATTGGGATCGACAACCGCGCGCACCTTTGCGCCGTCCAGTCCGGCGATGGCCGGCAAATGCATCTCCTCGATGATCCGGCCCGCGCCGACCAGGATCAGATCGCCATTGGTGCGTGGAATATCGCCCTTTGTCGGAACGCAGGCGGTTAATGCCGTGGCACGCGCCCGCAAGGCCTCCGCCGCGCCGTCCGTTGCCGGCGGGTCGCGGTCCGCCGAGATCGAGTCTTTCAGGCAGGAGACCAGATCGTGTTTCGGCTCCATCTCCGCCGCCTTCCAGAATTCGGCGTGCGGCAGATCGCCCGGTTCAAACGCGAACATGCGATCAATCTTGTGGGCGATATGTTTGTTGCGCCCCGTCAGCCCCAGCACGCGGTCCATCGCCCAGCCCAGAGGATAGAGAACCCAGCGCGGCGGCCAGATCATCCGGCAGGGCTGGCCGGTCAGTTTCCGGTAGGCCTCGACGAGCGCGCGTTTCGAGGGCGGATTGCCTGACAGCACGTCAAACACACGCGCGCGTCCGGGTTCGGCGTCGCCGCTGATCACGGCGATCATGCCGTCGGAGAGATCGTCGATATGCAAAAGCGGCACGCCCTGATCCGGCCCGCCGGTGCCGACCAGCAGCCCCAGCGGCAATTGCACGGCGGTTCCCGCCAGCGCGCCTTTCATCCGCTTGCCGAAAACAAGGCCCGGCCTGACCACGGTGATATCCAGATCATCGGTCGCGCCGGCCGTGATCAGCTTCTGGACCGCCTCATCGGACTGGGTCTTTGAATTGGCGTAGACCCCGCGCCAAGCAGGATGCGCCTCCAGCGCCAGATCGCCCAGCCGGGTGGAATCCCGCGCAACCGGCCCCGGATAGACGCTCATCGAACTGACATGGAGGATCTTGGGAATACCCGCTTCCTGCGCCGCGGCAATCAGTGAGGTCGTGCCGTCCACCGCGACCCGGATGATATGGGATTCGTCCCCGTCAGACCCGGTGGCGAAATGGGCGACCGCGTCAAATCCGCCCGACAGGTCGTCCGCCGTCACTTCCAGAATATCGCGCTGAATGACGGTGTCGCAGATTTCCTCCAGCGCGCGCGTCCGCCGCCGCGACAGGGCGGAAACCTGATGGCCTGCCATTTTTGCCGCGATCAGAAAGGATTCGCCGAGAAAACTGGTGGCGCCGGTGACGAGAATTTTCATACGCGTGGATGCCTTTTGCGGATCAAATCGATACAGAAACGGTATTTATGCAAATTCATTGCCAATTTCAGGTGGCTTTTCCCGGAGTGCCGCCGATCAGCCGCCGGTAAGCAGCTTTGACCGCCCTGCCGTGCGCGCCGAAAGACAGGCTGGCCGCCGCCGCTTTTGTCGCGCTGGCGGAATAGTGCGCCATTTTGTCTGGATCGCCGCGTAGTTTTTCGATTTCCGCGGCTATTTTCCCTGCATCCGGCGCTACAACGATGCCACAATTATGAGCCCGGATGATTTCCGCCACGCCGGTTTCCGGGCTGACCAGCGCCGCGCAGCCCTCGACCAGCGCTTCCGCCGCCGCCATACCGAAACATTCGTAATCCGACGGCATCGCCAGCATATCGATGGAATCGAAAAACGCGGTCTTGTCCGCGCTGGCGACAAAGCCCTTCCACTCGATCCGTCCGGTGACTCCCAGCTCCGCCGCCAGACGGTGAAGCCGGTCCGCTTCCAGTCCTTCGCCACCGACTGTCAGCGAAACGTCGTCCGGCAGCCGGGCCAGGGCGCGGATCAGAATATCGAGGTTCTTCTTGCGGTGCAGCCGGCCGAAAAAGCCGATTTTCAGTCCGGGCCCGCGCCAGGCCGGTCGGCTCAGCGGCTCGTGTTCGCGTTCATCGAAAACCGGATGATGGATGGTTTCCGTCCTTTCAGCCGCGCCTTTGTCCCCATTGATACTGTCGCGCGCTTCCAGCGCGGACGACATGACAAACATGTCGAAGCTCTTCAGATAGCGCGGCTTCAGCCGGCGCTTGAGAAAACCTGTTACCGCGCCGGAGGCCTGTGACAGGTCGAAATCGGTGAGGCTTTCATGCGGGCTGAGGATTGTTTTGGCTCCTCCCGCCCCGCCAAACACCGTCACCAGTGACGGCATAACCCAGGCGCTGTGGCAGTGGACGATGTCGAACTTGCCGGCTTCGCGTCTGATCCAGCGGGCAAGTCCCGCGCTAATTCCCCAGCGGCGGCAGAGCGCCGATGGAAAAGCGTTGAGGGGAAAGGTCGTATAGGGAATGGCCGCGCCTTCCAGCCGGGCGATGGCGTTTTCGGTCGCTTGCGGCTGGAGCGGATCGGTCGGAAAGGCAAAATGGGTTTTCACACCTTCCCGGACCGCCGCGATGGTGGAATTGATCGATGATACGGACGGACCGCCGAAACCGGGGTCCAGCCCGCCGATCAGCCGCAGCACTTTCATGATGATGCGGCCCCGGGTTTCCGGCAAAGAACGAAGGTGGATTCCGGGTCATGGGGGACATCGCGCCGCATGCGGGCCTCTATCCGGTCGCAAAGGCGACTGCACCAGCCGGTGCGCAGGATCGAGAAGTTCCTGTTGACGGTCTTCGTGACCAGCATTTCGAGTGCCTTCAGGAACAGATAGAAATAATGCCAGCCGCGCCAAAATCCCTTATGCAGCGGATAGGCCCGGACATACTCGAACCCCGCCCCCTCGATCAACGCGCGGACTGTTTCGCCGGTGTAATGACGGTAATGGCCGATCAGCCGCTCGTAATCCGGCCAATAAAACGTTCCCGGCACCGAGAGCAGCAGATACCCGCCCGGTTTGACGATGCGGCAAAGCTCCCGCGCCGCCTGATTGTCGTCGGGGATATGCTCCAGCACTTCCAGACAGACCGCCAGATCGGCCCAGTCATCCTCCATTGGCAGGTCGGGAAAGCCGCCTTCCCGGAAATCGGCTTTTCGTTTGCGATGGGCCTGCTCGGCGATGGCCCGCGAGGCGTCGCTGTATTCGACCCCGATATAATCGATGTCTTGCGGGAGGAAATTCAGCGCCATGCCGAGCCCGGAGCCGATATCCGCGACACGGGCGCGCGCATCCCCGAACAGATCGCTGTAGCAATCCTCGATATGCCAGAACCGGAACCGGTTTCGCACGTCATAGAGATATTTCTCGACGTCTTCCTCGGTAAAGAAGGTCTCGTAGAAACTCTCATCCTCCTCGCGCTTGGCGCGGCGCAGCTTCACCAGCCGCAACGTATAGAGGTCGAGATAGTCGAATATTCCGGGCCGCAAACGCGCCATAAACTCACTCTCTACCAAATTCCCACGACGTACGCGCCGGCCCCGCATGTACTTGCCGCGCGCGCCGGACCGTGATTTGTCTTGCGCTGCGCGTTCTACCGCGCGATTTTAGGACAAACGCCGCACCGGCGACAGAAAGAAATTCCCGAAACGCTTTTGATTCTCGCAGCTTATGGAAACTTCCCCCGTACCTGTTTCCGTTGTCATCCCGACCAAGGATGAAGAACGCAATATCGAGGCCTGTATCGCTTCCGTCGCCTGGGCGGGCGAAATAATTGTTTTCGATTCCCACAGCACGGATGCGACTCTGGCGCTCGCGGAAAAAAACGGCGCCCGGATCGTTCAGCGCGTCTTCGATACGTTCGCGGTCCACAAGAACTGGGCGCTCGATAATATCGAATTCAGCCATGACTGGGTCTTGCTGCTCGACGCCGATGAGCGGATTACCGACGCTCTGGCCGCTGAAATCCGCGACGCGGTTGCGCGATCCGACGGGCCGGATGGCTGGTATATCGCCCGGCGCAACATGTTCTGCGGCAAGTGGCTGCGTCATGGCGGCGTGTATCCGGATTATAATCTGCGGCTGTTCCGGCGCGGCAAGGCCCGATACGAAGACCGCATCGTCCATGAACATATGATCCTCGACGGCGAAGCAGGCTATTTCGACAATCACCTGCTGCATGAGGATGACAAGGGGATCGAGCGCTATTTCGACCGTCACAACCACTACACCACGCTTGAGGCGGTGGAAATCCTGCGGAACCGCAAACGCAATACCGGCGCGCGGCTCGGCGGCAGTCTTGGCCGGCAGGGTCCGGAACGGCGGCGGGCGCTGAAAAATTTCGCGCAGACCTATCTGCCCTTTCGGCCGGTCTTCGTTTTTATCTATATGTATATTTTCAAGCTCGGCATTCTCGACGGGCGGATGGGGCTGCGCTACTGCCTGCTCAAGATGTTTTTCGAATATGAAATCGAATTGAAGGTCAAGGAGCTCGAAATTCCCGGATCGCCTCTGCGCAAGAAGTTCTCCCACCTGCTCGATTAGGCGCGCGCGGATAATGCAACTTGTTGAATTGAAACGAATTTCAGCGGTAAACTGCGCGCTGGCAGGAGCAGCCTGAAAGGAATTCCATGTGCGGCATAGCCGGATTTATCGGTCCCTGGCCCGAAGGGCTGGCGCGCGCCATGGCGGTGGCCGAAGCGCATCGCGGCCCGGATGGCGACGGGATCTGGTCTGATCCGGCGGCCGGTGTCACGCTCACCCATGTGCGTCTTTCCATTATCGATCTGACCGAGGCGGCGGCCCAGCCGATGCAAACGCCGGACGGGCGTTTCACCATCGTCTTTAACGGCGAAATCTATAATTATCGGGCGATGCGGCGGGAACTCATCGCCGCCGGTGAAAAGCTGCGCACCCAAAGCGATACGGAGGTGTTGCTGACCCTGTTCGCCCGGGAAGGCGCGGCCTGTCTGGAACGGCTGCAAGGCATCTTCGCCTTCGCGGTGTGGGATGCGGAAAAACGCGAACTGTTTCTCGCCCGTGATCATCTCGGCGTTAAGCCGCTTTATTATGCGCAATTGGCGGACGGGTTTCTGTTTGCCTCCGAACTGAAAGCGCTGACGCTCTGCACCGATTTGCCGCGTGATATCGATCCGGTGGCGGTTGCCGATCATCTTGGGTTCTTGTGGACCGCCGGGTCCGCCACGATGCTGAAATCAGTGCGAAAATTGCGCCCTGGCTGCACTCTGACCGTTTCGGATTCCGGCGTGGCGGAGGACCGTTATTTCCGTACGCCGCTGCACGGGCGGGCCGTCGATCCCACGCTTTCCGCCGCCGATCTGGGCGATTTGATCGATGAGGTGGTGGCGGAACAGATGGTCGCCGATGTGGAGGTCGGCGCGCTGCTCTCGGGCGGGGTCGATTCCAGCGCCATCGTTGCCTCAATGATGCGGGTGACCGATCCGTCCCAGATCACCACCTTCTGCGCTTCCGCCGGGGAAGCGGCATCGGGTGCCGACAATTTCGGCGACGACCGGAATTTCGCCCGCGGCGTCGCCAGCGAATTCGGCGTGAAGCTGATCGAGGTACCGACCGAACCCGATCTGATCCACGGTTTGCAGGAGATGGTCTGGTCGCTGGATGAACCGACCGCCGATTTTTCCGGGTTGCAGACGCTGATGTTGGCGCGCGCCGCGCGGGATGCCGGGATAAAGGTGCTGCTCGCCGGCGTCGGCGGGGACGATCTGTTTACCGGCTATGGACGCCATACGGCGGCGCTGCTTTATGCAAAACTCGGTTCCCTGCGCCATTTTGCGCCGCTGCTCGGGTTTCTGTCGCGGTTCTTCCCGGCGGATTCCCTGCGCCGCCGCCGGGCCTCCCGGATTGCCGCGCTGCTATCGATGCCGGAACGCCATATGTTGGCCGAATCGATGGGCTGGTCCGAGGTCGCGGGCGCCGATCGAAAGGCGCTTCTGGCACAATCCTTGCTTCCCTTTGTTCGCGCGGATGGCTTGCCGCAACCCTTTGTCGATTCATTCGAGGCGACGGAGGGGCTGCATCCGGTGGAAAGGCTGCTCGATCTGGAACTCAACGGTTTTATGCCCGATCACAATCTGAACTATACCGACAAGATGGCGATGCGGGCCGGGGTGGAGGTGCGCGTTCCGCTCTGCGATCCGAAACTGGTGGCATTTGCCGCGAAGCTCCCGCTGGACCGGCTGATCGATATGAAGACCACCAAGAAGATCCTGCGTGAGTCGCAGACGGGGCGCATCCCGGAAGGGGTATTACGCAGACCGAAACAGGGGTTCGGCGTGCCTGTGCGCGGCTGGCTCAAAGGTCCCGCGCGGCCGCTGATGGAAGAGTTGACGGCTTTCGATGTCATTGAAAACAGGGGGTTTTTCGATGCTGCCGCCGTCGCGCGGCTGCGGGAACGGTTTTTGGCGGGGACCGTCGATGCGGCAATGACGCTGTTTCCCATGATGGCGATAGAGCTCTGGTGCCGGGCGCTCGACACTGCGCCGGTATATACCGCCGAAGCGCCGTCTCTTTCCGCGGAAGGGGCCGCGTCATGAGCTTGAAACTCGGCAAGGATCCCGCGGACCGGTTCCGCAAGCTGGAAAAGGCGCTTCTGATGCTGCGTTTCTTCTGGCGGTTTCCGCGTAGTCACGGCGCCTGGCCGAAATATGAATATATCAAGCCCTGGATCGCCGATCTGAACCCGGCGGCTGTGGTCGATGTCGAGGTCAATATGGGACAGTTCCTGCATCTGGCCCGCAAACTCTGGCCCGATGCGGTGATTATCGGGGTGGAACCGACCCCGGACTTTTGCCGCCGCATGGAGGAGATCTATCAGGGCGACGCCAGGGTCGTGATGCATCAATGCGCGGCGGGCGATGAAACGGGTGAGGCGGAATTCTTTATTACCCGCAACCATCAGAACAGCTCGCTGCTGCCGCCGTCGGAAAGTTTCGGCGATGACCGGCCCGATGACGGTGTCGTTGCGCGGGAAAAGGTGCAGGTGCGTCGGTGCGACGATTTGCTGGAGGGGGGCGATGGCCCGTTTTTCGTTAAAATCGATGTTCAGGGCGCGGAGCTGGAGGTCCTGAAAGGGTTCGGCCCGCGCATTGTTGATGTCGCAACAATCGTGATCGAGGCGCCGTTTGAAAAGGCCTATGAGGGCGCCAGCGATTTCGACGCGATTTATCGCTACCTGTCGGAGCGCGGTTTCGCGTATGAAGGGGCGCTTGGCACCTTGACCTCGCCCGCTACCGGAAGGGTCCGTCAGGAAGACGCCGTCTTTGTCAGGAAAGAAGCACAGCCAGGTTGAGTAAATAATGAAACAAGTCGTTCAAAGCGCCCGCAGCGGAAAGCTGGCCCTCAAGGATGTGCCGGACCCCGAAGTCCGGCGGGGCCATATTCTGGTCCGCACCCGCACCTCGCTGATTTCCGCCGGCACCGAACGCATGGTGGTGGAGTTCGCGAAAAAGAGCCTCGCCGCCAAGGCGAAGGCGCGTCCCGACCTGGTGCGCAAGGTCTTTGACAAGGCGCGGCGCGACGGGATCGGCGCGACCATCCGCGCGGTACTCTCACGGCTTGATGAGCCTCTGCCGCTCGGTTATTCCGCCTGCGCAACGGTGGTGGAATTGGGCGAGGGAACCGAAGGGTTGTTCCAGGTCGGGCAACGTGTGGCGGTCGCGGGCGCCGGGCTCGCCAACCATGGCGATTTCAGTGTCGTGCCAGTCAATCTCGCCAGTGCCGTTCCTGACGATGTAAATGACGAAGAAGCGTGTTTCGGCACGCTCGGCGCCATCGCCATGAACGGCGTCCGGCTGGTCAAGCCGCAGCTTGGCGATTGTGTGGCGGTTATCGGGGCGGGGCTTGTCGGGCAATTGGCGGCGCAGCTGCTCGATCTCGCCGGCTGCCGGGTGGTTGTCTTTGATTTCGACGGTGGCCGTCTGAAACTTGCCGAATATGGCGGGGCGGAATTGACCTGGAACCTGGCCGATGGCGATCCGGTTGAGGCGGTACGCGATTTCACCGGCGGGCGCGGCTGCGACGGGGTGGTGATCGCCGCGGCGACGCGGACCTCCGAACCGTTTGATCTCGCCGCCGCGATCGCGCGCGACCGTGCCATCATCAGCCTGGTCGGGATTACCGGCACCGAATTCGATTACCGCGCTTTCATGCATAAGGAACTCAGCATCGTCGTGTCGCGCTCCTATGGCCCCGGCCGGTACGATCCGGATTTTGAAGGGCGCGGCATGAAATACCCGCCCGGTTTTGTGCCCTGGACGGAAACCCGCAATCTGGAGGAAACCGTCCGCCGCATGTCGCGCCGCCGCGATCACCGGCTGGCGGTGGAACCGCTGATCACGCACCGCTTTCCCTTTGCGGACGCCGAAGCGGCCTATGATCTGGTGACCAACAATAGCGAACCGCATCTTGGCGTGGTGCTGAATTACGATGTCGAGGAGCAACCCGAACCGGCCGGTTTAAGGATACCGATTTCGGTTTCCGCGCCGAAAAAAGACGCCGGTTGCGTGCTGGGTGTTATCGGAGCGGGAACCTTCGCGCGCACCATGTTGTTGCCGCGCCTTAAAAACATGTCCGGCTGCCGGCTACATACCATTGTGACGCAGCGCGGCATTTCCGCCGAACATACCCAGGAAAGTTTCGGGTTTGAAATATCCGCCTCGGATGAGGCGGCGGTACTGGAAAATGACGACATCAACGCCGTGCTGGTGGCGACGCCCCATTCCAGCCACGCCCGTCTGACTGCGGCGGCCTTGGCCACGGGTAAAAATGTGATGGTCGAAAAGCCTTTGGCGCTGACCCGCGATGAACTCAACGACGTGATCGCGGCGCGCAACGGATCGGACGGGTTTTTTCAGGTCGGGTTCAACCGCCGTCACGCGCCGATGGCGATCAAGGCGCGGGAGAAGCTCGCCTCGCTCGGCGGGCCGAAAGTCGTGCTGCTGCGCGTCAATGCCGGGCAATTGCCGGATGAAAGCTGGCAGAACGCTCCGGAGGAAGGCAATGGCCGGATTTTGGGAGAGGTCTGCCATTTTGTCGACCTGGCGCGCTTTCTGGTTGGCGCGCCGATTACCTCGGTGCAGGCCGCCGCTGCGCAGGCGACACGCGGGGTATGCGATGACCTTACCGCGACCCTTTCTTTTCAGGATGGCAGCCTTGGCACCATCGCCTACACAGCCAAGGGCGATACCGCGTTTTCAAAGGAGCTGTTCGAATGTTACGCGGGCGGAACGGTTGTGGTGATCGATAATTTCCGCACCCTGACTGTTGTCTCTGACGGCCGCGAAAAGCGCGACAAGGCGATGATGGATCAGGATAAGGGCCATGCCGCGGAGCTGAAATCATTTGTTGAGGCGGTGACATCGGGTGCCCCGGCGCCGGTCGATGAACATGAGCTGGTCGAGGCGAGCCTGGCGACGCTGGCGGTCGGTGAATCCCTGCGCACGGGAGGGCCGGTTGCCCTTTGATCGCGGACGCCGCGTCCCATGAGTTTCGCCCGCACCTGGCGGACTGTCCGGCATTTGACCGCCGAACAATGGTTTTTCCGCGCCATCTGCCGGGGAAAGCGGGTCGTTATGAACGCAATGCCGGGCCCCACCCGGCGGCGCATCGAACGCGCGGCGGAAAAATTGCCGCTGCCCGATCCGGCGAGCGCGCGTCTCCTCACCGTCGCGAAAGCCGTGCAGATGCTTCAGCAGGCGGTGCATGACAATGATTTTACCGACCCCGCCCGGGGCCGGTTCGAGCTGCTGAACCAGCGATTCGATTTCGGCTCGGCCGAGGATATTTCCTGGCGGGGCGAGTTCAATGAGGGCAACAACCCGTTGCGGCGGATGAATCTCGCCTATATGGGCTATCTGGTGCCGCTGATGGCGCGGGGCGAGGACGGCGCGTTGCCGCTGGCCCGCACGATGATCGCGGGGCTGGAGGAACAGAACCCCTGGTCGCAACGCGGTGTTTTTCGAGATGTGTGGAACGCCTATACGGCGAGCCACCGCTCGATCAATCTACTCTCCGGTCTCGCGCTTTACCGGCAGGCGGGCGGTACCCCGAACGCGGCGGCGGAAGAGATGATCCTGCAGCATGTTCGGCTTTGCGTTGCCTTTATCCGCGCAAATCTGGAACGTGATCTGCAATATAATCACTTGCTCAAAAACTTTGTGGCGCTGGCGGCCTATTGCGCCGGGCTGGAAAAACCGCCCGCGCAATTCGCGCTGTTGCCGCGCGCCGTGTCGAAATCCTTGCGCCAGAACGTGCTGGAGGAAGGCGGGCATGCGGAACGTTGTCCCATGTACCACGCGCTTGGCATGTTGGACCTCGATATCCTGGCGGCCAGCGGTGCGTTCGAGGGTGATGCGGTCGATCAGATTGCGAAGACGCGTGAAAAGATGACGCGGGCGCTGGCAATCATGTCGCATCCCGATGGCGAGATCGCTCTGTTCAACGATAGCTGGATCGGCGAGGCGCCGCGCGCCGATACGTTGTGCGATCCGGCAGGCGCCGGGGATTCATCGCTGTTGCCGGAAACGGGATACAGCAAGATTGCCAAGGACGGCGATGCGGTCATTCTGGATTGCGGGCCGTGCGGGCCGGATGACAATCCCGGCCACGCCCATGCCGATTTTCTGTCCATTGAGGCTTCGGTTGGAACAAGACGGCTGCTTGTCGATCCGGGTGTTCCCACCTACACGGCGGGCGCGGCGCGCGATCTCTCCCGCTCCGCCGCCAGCCATAACGGGCCGCATTTCGCCGGGGCGGAGCCCATCGAGTTCTGGAAGAGCTTCCGCGTCGGGCGGCGTGGCTATGGCACTCCGCTGACCGATGAATCGCTCGCTGATTTGGCGCCGCTATGGCTTTCCGGAAGGCAGAGCGGCTATCGCCACATTGGCGGTGAGGTTCGCCGTTGGGCCGGGTTGTGGCCCGGTCGGGCGATGCTGATTTGCGACCGCTGGGACGGCGCGTCTGAACATCAGGCGGTGACCCGGTTTCTGGTCCCGGCGGACTGGTCGATGGACCGGTCGGGGCGCGCGATAAGCTTTTCCCGGGACGGTGTCACTGTTCGCGCCGAACCGTTCCTCGGCCGTTTGCGCGATGCCGGGCCGGCGCATTTCTGGCCGCGCTTCGGCGTTGAAACACCTGCCCATGAAATCGTGTTCGAACCGGGTGAGGCCGGGTCGGGGCGCGGGTTGGCCGTCTGGTTTCACTGGGGCGCGATCGATGCGCCCGATGCCGGGCGTATTGCCGCCCTGTTCGCCGCGCTGGGCGATTGCTAAAACCCGCGAAATAAGGAGTAGCCATGAATATTGTTATTTGCGGGCTTGGATATGTCGGCGTTACCGCGTCGGCCTGTCTTCTGAAGGACGGGCACAGCGTTACCGGGATCGACATCAATGTGGACAAGGTGGCCGCGGTCAATGCAGGGCAGTCGCCGGTCTCGGAACCGGAAGTCTCGGAACTTCTCGCCGCGGGGCTGGCCGACGGGCGGCTTGCCGCCGATACGGATGTCACCGCGCATCTCGCCGGCGCCGATCTGGTATTCGTATGTGTCGGCACGCCGTCGACCCCCGCGGGTGGCCATGACATGCGCTATGTCGAGGCGGTGGCGAATGAGCTTGGCGCGGCGATCGCCGGGATGCCGGGGCGCGCCGATCCGCTGCTGATCGTCTTTCGCTCAACCGTGCAGCCCGGGTCGATGGAGGGGCTGATCCTGCCCGCGCTGGAGAATGCAGCGGGCGAAGCTCCCGGCGGAAAATACGAAATCGCCTTCAATCCGGAATTTCTGCGTGAATCGACCGCGGTTGCCGATTATTTCGCCCCGCCCAAGATCGTCATCGGCGAACGTGAACCGGGCATCACCAAGAGGCTGCTGGGGGTCTATGACGGGATCGACGCGCCGGTTTTCGAATTGCCGTTCGGGGCGGCGGAAATGGTGAAACTGACCGATAACGCCTTCCATGCGCTCAAAGTCTCATTCGGCAACGAGGTCGGGCGTATTGCCCTCGACCTGGGGGTCGATCCGCAGGCCGTGATCGATGTGTTCCTCGCCGATACCAAGCTCAATATCTCGCCCTACTATTTCCGGCCCGGCGGGCCGTTCGGCGGGTCCTGTCTGCCGAAGGACGTGCGCGCGATCAACGCGCTGGCCGGCGCGCGCGGGGTCCAGGTGCCGGTGATGGCGTCGATGCTGCCCTCCAATGAGGCACATAAGGACTATCTGGCCGGGCGGGTGCTGGACGGGTTGAAACCAGGCGGGTCGGTTCTGTTGCTCGGCCTGTCCTTCAAATCCGCGACCGACGATCTGCGCGAAAGCCCGCTGGTCGATCTGGCGGAGACGCTGAACGGCAAGGGGGTGGATCTGAAAATTTACGATCCCGACCTCAAGGGGCGCGAACTGATCGGCGCGAATTTGCGCTTTATCGAGGAGAGGCTACCGCATCTCTCGCGCCTTCTGATCGCGGAACTATCGGAAGCGCCCGATCCCGATCTGATCGTGATCGGCAAGCGCATGGGTGATGTTGAGGCCGCGCTTGCCCCAGATGCCGCGCGCATTGATTTCGTAAGCCTCTGAGCCGGTAACCACGATGGCTTCTCCCCCGCGTACAAGCTCGGCCGCTGAAAACCTGCCCGGGAAAATGCAGGTGGAACCGGCGGCGGAACCGTTCGCCATCGCCATCGCCTATTCGCGCTGTCCCTTGCCGATGACCCGGGCCGATCAGATGACGGTCGCGCATCTTATTTCCTTCCTGAAAGCGCGCGGCCATGCGGTCGATCTTTACGCGCTCGATACCGGAGAGGAGATAACGGGTGCGCAAAAGGACTGGCTCGAGACCCATTGCCGCCGCGTCACCTTGTTTCCGCACGGGCTCGGGCGCAGCCTGCTGGGCATGGTTTCCGGGCTGGTACGCGGTTTTCCGCTTCAGGTCGGCTGGTTTCTCAACGCGGCGCAGAAACGCGCGATTGAAGAGGGTATGGTGCGCGCCGATATCGGCTACGCCTATTACATCCGCAGTGCCGAGACCTTGCGGCGCGGCTTTGCGGGTAAACCGACCTATCTCGCCATGCAGCTGTCGCAATCGCTGAACACGCGCCGGATGGTCGAACATTACCGCAATCTCAAGGAAAAGCTGCTCTATTCGGTCGAAAGTCGGCTGGTGCGCGGTTATGAGGCGCGGGTCTGGCCAGACTTCACCCGGACGGTTCTGATCGGGCCGCAGGACGTGGCCGAGATCGCACAGATCTGCCGCGAAAAGGGGCTGCCGGAAATCGATAATGTGTTTTACGGCCCGCACGGGACAGATATTTCCCGTTTCAAACCGCGCGGCGATGTGGCGGTCACGCCGCGGTCGCTGGTGTTTAACGGTGTGTTGCGTACCTATACCAATGTGCATGCGATTACCTGGTTTGTCGCGAATGTCTGGCCGCTGGTGCGCGCGAAAGCGCCGGACGCCACCCTGACCGTCGTCGGTCGGGACCCGAGGCCCGAAGTCGTCGCGCTGGGCGAATTGGACGGCGTTACCGTGACGGGAGAGGTAAAAGAACCGGCGGACTATATTGCGCGCGCGGCGGTTTGCATTGATCCTGTTCAGGCGGGGGCGGGCATGCAGAACAAGCTGGTGGAATTCATGGCGGTGGCGAAACCGATTGTCGCGACGACGGTCGCCAATGAGGGGATCAACGCGAGCCCCGGCGAACATCTGGTGCTGGCCGATGATCCCCATGACATGGCGGTGGAAATACTCGATCTGTTCGACAAGCCGGAACGCGCCGCGAAAATCGGTGCGGCGGCGCGTAAATTTGTCCAGGAAAGCTGGACCTGGGAGGCGCATTTCCTGCGGCTCGAGGCGGATATGATGGAAGCGATGCGGGCGATGGCCCGGGAAAGCAGTTAAGAGATCGCTTCAACGGGTCGAATTATCGGGATAAGTCTTAAACTTCATGGTTTATAAATAATTAAGATTTCTTTTTATGTGGATATCTCTGTGGAAAAATTGCCGTGTCGAAGGTTGATCTGACCCATAAAGACGCACCCGTCGCTGGCTCGGGCGTGTTGCCCTATCAGGCGCTCGCCGCGCTGATGGAAACCGGCGCGATCTCGGCGGCGACCGGGATCGAGGAAGCCCAGATCCAGCCCGCCAGTCTCGATCTCCGGCTGGGGAAAAAGGCCTGGCGCGTGCGGGCGAGCTTCCTGCCCGGCCCGGGCCGTACGGTGGCGGACCGTGTCGCTGAGTTCGGCCTTCATGAGATCGACCTGACGGACGGCGCGCTGCTGGAACGCGGCTGCGTCTATATTGTGCCGCTGCTGGAATCGCTCGATCTTCCGGGTGATCTGGCGGGGGTCGCCAATCCCAAAAGCTCGACCGGGCGGCTCGATGTCTTTACCCGGATGATCAGTGATGGCGCGGCCGATTTCGATGTTGCCGAGGCGGGTTATCGCGGGCCCCTTTATGCGGAAATTTTCCCCCGTACCTTCAGCGTCATCGTGCGCGCCGGCACGCGGCTTAATCAGCTTCGCCTGACACGCGGTGACCATGGGGTCGAAGGCGCGGCGCTGGAAAAACTGTTGCGTGAACAGGCGGTACTGGACCGCCCCTTGTCGGAGACGGAGGCGCGGACCCTGTCGCGCGGCGTGCCGCTTTCGGTCGATCTCGACGGGATCGGCGGGGCTGATCTTGTCGGCTACAAGGCAAGGCTGCATGCGCCGCTGATTGATCTCGACCGGGTGAATTTCTACGATCCGGCGGAATTCTGGGAGCCGATCTACCGCACCCCCGACCGTGCGGTCATTCTGGACCCCGAAGACTTCTACATCCTCGCCTCGCGCGAAGCGGTTTCCGTGCCGCTCGATCACGCCGCGGAGATGGTGCCCTATGACGCCTTTGCCGGGGAATTCCGCGCCCATTACGCGGGGTTCTTCGATCCCGGTTTTGGTCACGCCACGGCGGATGCCGCCGGCACCCGCGCGGTGCTGGAAGTCCGCTCGCATGGCGTTCCCTTCATGATCGAACATGGGCAACTTGTCGGACGCCTTAAATATGAACGGCTCTGCGCCGTGCCGGACCGGCTTTATGGTGTCGATGCCGGATCGTCCTATCAAAGACAGGGGCTGAAGCTCAGCAAGCATTTCAAACCCTGGTCCGAACCGGCGGGAGGGGTGCGATGACCGATCAGGAAAACCCGGCCGCCGATCTCGATAAATTCGCGGGCGCGCCGGTTCTGTGCGTCGGCGATGTCATGCTTGACCGGTTCGTTTACGGAAAAGTTTCCCGCATTTCGCCGGAAGCGCCGGTGCCGGTCTGTCTGGTATCGGAAGAAAGCGCGATGCTGGGCGGGGCGGGCAATGTGGTCCGCAATCTTGCCGCGCTAGGTGCTGCCGCGACATTCATCGGCATCGCCGGCGACGATGAGCCGGGCCGCGAGGTCAAGTCGCTGCTCGGCGAACTCGACGGCGTGTCGGTGACGCTGATCACTGACAAATCGCGCCCCACCACGATCAAGGAACGGTTTATCAGCGGGGGTCAGCAATTGTTGCGGGTGGACCGGGAAGTATCGGACGCGCCCGCGCCGTCGATCGACAAAAAGCTGCGCAAGGCGGCGGAAAAGGCGATCCCGGACGCGGCGGCGCTGGTGCTGTCCGACTATGACAAGGGCGCATTGTCGCGCGAAACCGTGGCCGCGCTGATCGAGACCGCCCGCCAAAACAACGTGCCGGTTATCGTCGATCCCAAGGGCGACGATTACAGCTGGTATGCCGGCGCCTATCTGATTACACCCAACACGGCGGAGCTTGGCATTGCCTCGCGCCTGCCGGCCGACGGGGATGACGCGGTGATTGCCGCCGCGCGCCAGCTGCAGGAAAAATGCCGGCTGGAAAATATTCTGGTGACGCGCAGCGCGCGCGGCATGACTCTGGTCGGGCCGCGTGACACGCGCCATTTCGACGCGGAGGCGCGGGAGGTTTTCGATGTGTCGGGCGCGGGGGATACGGTGGTAGCGACACTGGCCGCCGCCCGTGCCGGCGGGGTGCCGCTCGACCGGGCGGTCAGGCTCGCCAATGTCGCGGCGGGCATTGTCGTCGGCAAGATCGGCACCGCGGTCGTGTGGCGTGGCGATATCGCGGAGGCCTTGCACCGGCAGGACACGCATGCACCCGGCAGCGGCAAGGTGCTGCCGCTCGATCGGGCGCTGGAACGCATTGAGAGCTGGCGAAAGCGGGGAGAGCGGATCGGCTTTACCAACGGGTGCTTCGATCTGATTCATCCCGGCCATGTCACCATGCTGGCGCGCTCGCGCGCGGCATGCGACCGGCTGGTGGTCGGGCTGAATTCGGACGCGTCGGTGAAACGGCTGAAAGGCGAAGCACGTCCGATCCAGAATGAGGATGCGCGCGCGACCGTCATGGCCTCGCTCGCCAGCGTCGATCTGGTGGTGGTTTTCGGTGAAGACACGCCGATTGAACTGATCCGGGCGATCAAACCCGATGTGCTGACCAAGGGGGCGGATTACGCCCGGGATGAGGTCGTCGGCGCGGAGATCATCGATTCCTACGGTGGTGAGGTCCGGCTCATCGATCTGGAAGAAGGCCACAGCACGACCGCGACGGTTGCCCGTATTTCCGAGAGTGAAAAGAGCTAGAAGCGCGCGCCTCCCCAATTTCAAGCGTCAGCGCGATCCGGGGTCCATTGTGCCGCCCCGCGATGTTTGCTGGACCCCGGCTCGGGGGCCGGTGTGACAATTATTGCTAGACCCTCGGGTCGGTCAGGCGCTGCAACCGGTCGGCGGCGGTCAGGGCAAAGCGCATCTGCTGGCGCTTGCGCCGCTGGGTGGTCATGGGATGCTCCGGCGCTTCCCGGCGGATCGCCGCGCCATATCCGTCGGCGACAATCAACCCGTATTCATCGGGGATAATCGATCGGGGGAATTCCGGCGGCACGGCGAAATAGAACCGGTCGCAATAGGGCAGATAGTTCGGCCACTTATTGTCGGAACGAAAGTCGGCGACCGATACCTTGATCTCGACAATCACAAAATCGCCGCCTGCGCCCAGCCCGATGGCGTCGACCCGCCGCCGGTTCGGCAGGCGGAATTCGACCAGCGGCCCGTACCCTTCCTCCGCCAGGAAACGGCAGACCCCGCGTGTTACGCGCCTTGTTTCGGGGCTCGGTTCCGGATGGGCCGTACCGTGTCCGCCGGTGATGGCGGAAAGGGGCTGTTTCAAAGGAAGCATGGCGGGCGCTCTGGTCGCAATCGAAATTCAGGTTCCCGCGGCCGGCGGCGCGGGCGGGGATAATAACGGAAACCCGGAAATGTTGCACGAATGTTCTCTGGCGGCACGGATTAACCAAATTTCCCATATTGAGACGTTTCGTGTATCCGTGCCGGCGGCGTTGGGCGCGACACGTGATCCGAGAACTTTCTAACTTCTTGAAATAAAGAAAGAATTAGAGATTCTCGATGGGTGCGGAATTTAGCTATGGCATAGTGATTGCATGCTACGTATTTTCAGACACACCAATTGTGGCGTTAA
>CAZBKQ010000028.1:0-7725 GCA_964492555.1 uncultured Rhodospirillaceae bacterium
CGATGAACGCGACCCGCGCCGCGGTCGAGGAAGGCATCGTCCCGGGCGGCGGAACGGCCCTGATCAACGCCAGCAAGGCGCTCGACAAGGTCAAGCCGGAAAATGACGACCAGCGTGTCGGCGTGGACATCATCCGCCGCGCCCTGCAGGCGCCGGTCAAGCAGATCGCGGACAATGCCGGTGAATCCGGTGCCGTGGTCGCCGGCAAGCTGCTGGAAGGCAAAGGCGGTTCCTGGGGCTTCAACGCCCAGGCCGGCAAGTTCGAGGATCTGGTGAAAGCCGGTATCGTCGATCCGGTCAAGGTCGTCCGCACCGCGCTGCAGGATGCGGCTTCCGTCGCGGGTCTGTTGATCACGACCGAAGCGATGGTCGCCGACATCCCCGAAGATAAGGGCGCCATGCCGCCGATGCCCGACATGGGCGGTATGGGCGGCATGATGTAATCATCCGCACAGTCCGGGATTTCGGTCCCGAAACGAAGAAGGCCCCGGGAAACCCGGGGCCTTTTTTGATTTTGGTTCCTGTCCTCTCCCCCTCAAGGGGGAGGAGAAAATTTATGGGCGATCTACAAGAAATCCCCCTCCCTTCCGGGGGGGGGAATCAGGCCCGGGCAATTCGTGCCCGCGCATGGTTGCGGAATTGATCGTTCTTCCGGCGGAGAGTCAGCGCGATCCGGAAACCAGACTGGGTTAAACCAGCTCCACCGTCAGCGGGTTATAGGAATAGAGCCATTCATTTCGGTAGCTGCCCTCATCGCGATTCTTGAAGCGCCGCCGCATCTCGTCGATATCGCGCAGATGGAACAGTTCGCGGTTGGCATCGGATCCGTCGACAACCTTTCGGGTACGCGGCACGCGATTACGCGTATACAACGCCAGTGCCGCCGCGATATCGCCTTCCTGATCGAGCGCGCGCGCCAGCACGACCCCGTCCTCGACAGCCATCGCCGCGCCTTGCGCCAGATAGGGCAGCGTCGCATGGGCGGAATCGCCCAGAATGGTCGCGCGCGCCGTGTTCCAGTTATCGACCACTGGCCGCTTGAACAGCGACCAGCGATAGCACTGATCCTTTTCGGTCAGTTCGATGATGGTCTGGATATCGGGATGCCAGCCGTCGAAATCCTCTTTCAGCTTTTCCCACGGGAAGCGCGCGGTCCAACTTTCCTCCGACACCTCGTCGGTTTCCACGCAGCCGACGAAGTTCAATATCTCGCCGCGCCGGATGTAATAGCTGACGGCGTGCTTGCCGGGCCCCATCCAGACCGCCATGACCTCATCCTGGAAGTTCGGCGGCAGCTTTTCCGCCGGCACGGTAATGCGCCAGACCGCGTCGCCGGTATATTTCACCGGCACCTCGCCGCAAATCTGGTTGCGGATGACGGATTTGACCCCGTCCGCCCCGACCAGCACGTCGCCGCTGGCGGAGCTGCCATCGGCGAAATGCAGCGTCACGCCGTCATCGCCTTCATCGAAATGCGTGACGGTGTGGTTCAGATGGATGATGTCTTCGCCGCCCAGCTCGATCACCCGCTCAGCCAGCACCTCGTGCAGATCGGCCCGGTGAACCTGGTTATAGGGCGCGCGATGCATTTCCAGATGCGCATCGGCCAGCGCGAAACGCTGCAGCTCCTCACCTGAATCGTAGAGCCGGAACACATAGGCCTGCGGCTGTACCGACAGCCCGCTGACCTTTTCGCCCACGCCGAGATAATTCAGCACATGCATGGCATTGGCGGAAAGCTGGATGCCCGCGCCGACCTCGCCCAGCTTTGGCGCCTGCTCATGAATTTCCACCGGGTATCCGGCTTTCATCAGGGAACAGGCGGCGGCAAGCCCGCCCAGCCCGGCACCGGCGATCAGGATTTTCGGCTTACTCACGACAAACCTCGGATATTGCTATCAGGCGATACTTTAAAGGAGATTGGATCGTTGGAAAGTGTACTACGAAATTTTTACCCCAGCACGCGGTGTCTTGCCGCAGCGCCGCGTTCGATCCCGGCGGCGGACAGCCGGTCGATATCCAGCCGGTGGCGGATCAGCTCCAGCATGCGAAGTTCTTCCTGGCTGCCCTCGCCGTCGGAGGCGACCACGTCGCAGGCCAGCGCATAGGCCGTTTCGCGGAATTTTTTGGGCAGCGTGTCGCGGATGAAATCCAGCGTATCCGCCATGCCTTCCTCATCATTCAGCATTTCCGCGCATTTGGCGGCGGCGTCGGCGAGTTCCTCCTCGTCGAAATCGGCGAAGACCGGCAGGGTTTCGACGATAACGCCGATCTTGCGCATTTCCTCATCGGCCATGTTGCGGTCGGCGGCGGAGGCCATGACCATCGCAAAAATCAGCGCTTCGTGATGTGCGGCCATTTCTGTTTTTCCTCGATTGGCGGTTTGGCGTTGTGCATGCTGTTAAGGGCGGGAGCGTCCGCCGTCAAGGGAAAGCGGTGCGGCCCGTTTCGGTCTAGACGTCTTTCAGGAATTCCCGCGTTCCCGCCACCGCTTCGGCCAGCCCGGTCCGGCTGATCTCCACCCCGTCGGGGAAGGCGCCCAGCAGGCGTGACGGCGTGCGCGAATCCAGCATCACGAACACCCCCTTGTCGCCGCCGCGCCGGACCAGACGCCCGAAGGCCTGTTTGAGGCGTAGCCGGGTGATGCGGTCGTCCCATTTCGCGCCGCCAAAGGCCTGCTTGCGGGCGCGGTGCAATATGGTCGGGCGCGGCCAGGGCACGCGGTCGAACACGACGAGGCGCAGCGCCCGGCCGGGCACATCAACCCCGTCCCGAATAGCGTCTGTGCCGAGGATGCAGCTATCTTCCTCGGCCCGGAAAATATCGATCAGACTGCCGGTATCCAACCCGTCGACATGCTGCGCCAGCAGCGGCAGACCGGCTTCTTCCAGCGGTCCGGCGAGGCGGGCATGCACGGCGCGCAGCCGGGCGATGGCGGTAAAGAGGCCGAGCGCCCCGCCCTGCGCCGCGAGGAACAGTTCGCGGAACGCGGCGGCGACCTGCCCGGCATCGTCACGTCCGACATCGGTGACGATATAGACCCGCGTCTGTTCCGGATAATCGAAGGGGGAGGCGACCTGCGCCCGAAGCGCCGGTTCGAAAAGATGCGCCGCGCCGGTCACCTGTTCCGCCGCCGCCCAGTCGGTTTCCGCATCGCCCGTGCCGTCGCGCAGCGTGGCCGAGGTGACCAGCACGCCATGGGCCGGTTTGATGACTGCCTCGGCAAAGGGGCGGGTGGGGTCGATCCAGTGGCGGTGCATGGCGGCGTCGGTATCGCGCCCCTGATCGCGGCTGACCGAGAACCAGTCGACATATTCCTCCGGCGTTGCGGCGGCGAGCCCGGCCAGCATGGATCGCCAGCCGTCGATCTCCGTCTCCGCCCGGCGGCGCAGCCCCCGGCAGACCGCCTCGATCCGCTGCCGCGTCGGCGTGTCGAGCGATCCCGATTCTTCTTCCAGAAACGCCGCCAGCCGTCCGGCCAGTACTTTAATCGGGTGAGACAGAAGCCCGAGCGCCGCTTCCAGCATTTCCGCCGCGTCGGCCAGCCCGTCGATCTGCGGTTCGGTGTCGGCCTCCAGGCTGTAATCGCCGCGCGTGTCTTTCGCCCGCGCATAGCCCTGCCGCCGGACCAGGGCGAGAAACGCCTCCGCCGGCCCGCGCGGGCGGCCGTCATTGCCGATGCGCTGTTGCCAGCCGGGGCCCGGCAGGCAGGTCGCGGCATCCGTCACCACGGCCAGCGCCTCGCCCGTCGCGCCATCCATTGCCGCCAGATCCTCAATGCGTTTCGCCAACCCGCGCGCCCGGCTGCCGCCGCCGCCTTCCGCGCCCAGAATCCAGCGCCGCAGCTCCGCTCCCTGCCGCCCGCTCAGCTCGGCGCAAAAGGCGCTGTCGGCGGCATCGAACACATGATGGCCTTCATCGAAGACCAGACGGGTCGGCACGTTGGCGTCATCCAGCCCGCCCAGCGCCGCCTGCGCCATCACCAGTGCGTGGTTGGCGACCACGATATCGGCGCGCCGCGCTTGGCGGACGGTGCGCTCGATAAAGCATTTATTGTAATGGTGACAGGCGGAATAGATGCATTCGCCGCGCCGGTCAGCGAGCCCGAGCGTGTCGCGGTATCCGGTCAGATCGGCCAGCCAGCTCGGGAAATCACCGCCCGCGATATCGCCGTCGCGCGTCGCCCCGGCCCAGCGCGCGACAAGGCCGAGCGGCACGGCGGCGGCGGGGCGGCGTACCAGCGTGCCGACCGCTTCCTCCATATTCAGCAGGCAGAGATAATTCTCCCGCCCCTTGCGCACCACGACATGGCGTTTCTTGATTTCGGGGTCGGGATGCAGCCGGTTGAGTTCATCGTCGATCTGGCGCTGGAGATTGCGGGTATAGGTGCTGATCCAGACCGCGCCGCCGTTTTTTTCCGCCCAGACGCTGGCCGGGGCGATATAGCCGAGCGTCTTGCCGACGCCGGTGCCGGCCTCCGCAATAACCGTGTTGGGGGTGTCTTCCGCCGTGCGCGGGGCGAAGGCGGCGGAGACGGCGGAGGCATAATCGCCCTGTTGAGGCCGGTCTTCGGCATCCGCGCCGGTCAGTTCGTCAAGCCGCGCCCGGGCCTCCGACGGTTCCACCCCGAAACTTTCCGGCGGCGGTTCGGGCGCTTGTTCGGCCCAGGTCAGCAGCCGGACCCAGACATCCAGCCCCCGCCTCGGGCGCGGCGGCGCATCCGGCTCGGCATGATGCGGCAGCGCCGCGCATACCGTTTCGCCCCATGGCCAGTGCCCGTCGCGCATCGCCTTGGCGATCGGCAGGGCGTCCGGTTCCTCAATCGGGTCAAACCCCGCGAGAGACCCCAGAAGCCGACCCGCCGCGTCTTGCAGGGCGCGGGCTTCTTCTTCCAGCGTGTGCGGTTCTTCGAACCCCAGCGCGACGGCGAGGCCGCGCGGTGTCGGCACGCAGGGCTGCGCGGGATGGACAAAGGCGAAAAGCTCCAGCAGATCGAAGGCGGGAAAGGGCTGAATACCCAGCCGCCGGGCGACGGTCGGGCCGTGACACAGCAGCAACGGACCCTTTCCCCGGATTTCCTGCCGCAGATCGCGCAGCGGCAGACGGCGGACCGCGCCATCCGCCGCCAATATGACGCCGTCGCGCGTGCCGGTGACAATTGCCGTCAGTTCCGGGACCGGTGGGCCAACGGTCGGGGTGTCGAATTCATCCATCGCCGGAAACTATAGACCAGTGCCCGAATCCGGTCGCCGCCCGCCACCGAAAAGAACCGTTTCCGGGATGCGAAAAATGCTCTAGTTTCGCGCCGCTTCGGAAATGTTACGGAAAACCCGCAATGGATAGCGTTCGCACATTCGCGCAGGATGCCCGCGCCTGGCCGTTTGAGGAGGCCCGCAAGATACTTTCTCTCACGAAGGGGGAGTTGCCGGCAAAGGGCTATGTGCTGTTTGAAACCGGCTATGGCCCGTCCGGGCTGCCGCATATCGGCACATTCGGCGAAGTGGTGCGCACGACCATGGTCCGCAACGCCTTTGCGGCAATTTCCGATATGCCGACGAAGCTGTTCGCCTTTTCCGACGATATGGACGGCATGCGCAAGGTGCCGGACAACATCCCTAATCAGGAAATGCTGAACCAGCATCTCGACAAGCCGCTGACATCGGTACCCGATCCGTTCGGCACCCATGAAAGCTTCGGCCATCACAATAACGCCCGGTTGCGCGCCTTCCTCGATCAGTTCGGGTTCGATTACGAATTCAAGAGCGCGACCGAATGTTACGCCTCCGGCATGTTCGACGAGACGCTGCTGAAAATCCTGCGGAATTATGAGGCGGTGACCAATGTGATCCTGCCGACACTGGGCGAGGAACGGCGCGCGACCTATAGCCCGTTCCTGCCGGTCTGCGAAAAGACCGGCCGGGTGTTGCAGGTGCCGATTGTTGAACAGAAGGTCGAGGCCGGCACCATCGTCTATAAGGACGAAGATGGATCGCTGATCGAAGTCCCGGTCACCGGCGGGCGCTGCAAGTTGCAATGGAAATGCGACTGGGCAATGCGCTGGACGGCGCTCGGCGTCGATTACGAAATGTCGGGCAAGGATCTGATTGATTCCGTCCGGCTGTCGTCGCGCATCTGCAAGATTCTCGGCGGCCGCCCGCCCGAAGGTTTCACCTATGAATTGTTCCTTGATGAAAACGGCGAGAAGATTTCCAAGTCGCGCGGCAACGGGCTGACGGTGGAGGAATGGCTGCGTTACGCGCCGGATGAAAGCCTGCAGCTTTATATGTTCAATTCGCCGCGCAAGGCGAAACGGCTTTATTTCGACGTCATCCCCAAACATGTCGATGATTATCTGACCTTCCTCGACAAGTTCGCGGGAGAGGAAGACGAGAAGAAGCTGGAGAACCCGGCCTGGCATATTCATGGCGGCGCGCCACCCGCGCGCGAAGGGCAGCTGAGCTTCGCCCTGCTGCTGAATCTGGCCTCTGCCTGCAATACCGAGGACCCGGCGGTGCTGTGGGGCTTTATCTCGCGCTATGACGCAAAGGCGACGCCGGAAACCGCGCCGATCCTCGACCGTCTGGCGGGGTATGCCATCACCTATTACCGGGACTTTGTGAAGCCGACCAAGAAATACCGCTTTCCGGAAGGGGCGGAGGTCGCGGCGCTGGAAGACCTTGCCGCCACACTCCAAGGTCTGCCGGCGGATGCCGATGCGGCGGCGATCCAGAACGAGGTGTTTGAGGTCGGCAAGCGCAACGGTTTTGAAAATCTGCGCGACTGGTTCAAGGCGCTGTATAAAATCCTGCTGGGCCGCGATCAAGGGCCGCGCATGGGTTCCTTCATCGCGCTGTACGGCGTTGCCGAGACGGTGTCGCTGATCCGCCGGGTTCTTGCCGGCGAAGATATCGCCGAAGGGTAAGGCGGGTGGCCAACATCGTTCTGGTGCATGGCGCGTGGCACGGCGGCTGGTGCTGGGTCCGCGTCGCCGAACCGTTGCGCCGCGCGGGGCACCGGGTGATTACCCCGACCCTGACCGGGCTCGGCGAACGCGCGCATCTGGGTACGCCCGAGACCAATCTCGATACCCATATCAGCGATGTGACCGCCGCGATTGAGGCCGAAGAAATGGAAAACGCGATTCTCTGCGGCCATTCCTATGGCGGGATCGTGATTACCGGCGCGGCGGACCGTATCGCTGACAGGCTGTCGGCGCTGGTTTACCTCGACGCTTTCATCCCCGATGACGGCCAAAGCATGCAGGATCTGCTGCCGCCGGAAAGACGCGCGCAGGCGGAAAAAGTCGTTGCCGAACGGGGAGACGGCTGGCTGGTTCCGGCGCGGTCGGCGGAAAGTTTCGATGTCGCCGATGCGGCGGACCGTGACTGGGTCGATCGGCGCTGCGTGGCGCATCCCTTCGGCACCATGAAACAGGGCGTCTCTCTGACCGGAGCTTGGGAAAATGTGCCGCACAAGAGCTATATCAAGGCCGAAGGCTATAAGCGCTCACCCTTCGGGCGGTATGCAGACCGGGTACGCAACGATCCCGCCTGGAGTTATATCGAAACCGATTGCGGCCATGACGTGATGGTCGATGATCCGGACTGGCTGTCTGGGGTCCTGCTGAAGATCGCGGAAGAGATTTCCTAGGAGGGTTTGACCCCGATCCCGACCCGGGCGCAGTTCGGCACAAAGGTCGCGCCGTCTTCGCTATAGGGCGCCCAG
>CAZBKQ010000028.1:7825-18623 GCA_964492555.1 uncultured Rhodospirillaceae bacterium
CGGCGATGGTCCGGCGCGGCACGAAGAAGGGCGGGTTCTTGTCATAGGCGTCCCATACCATATAGGCGACCCGACCACCGGGCTTCAGCACCCGCAGGGTTTCCCGGGCCGCCGAGACCTTGTCTTCTGGAAACATGATGCCGAAACGGCAGGTCGCGACATCGAACGTGTCATCGCCAAAGGGCAGGCCGGTCATATCCGCCGTGCAGTAATGCATGATCCCGATATCGAGATTGTCCGCCCGCTTGCGCGCGTTGGCGAGCATCCCCTCGGTCAGATCGGTCAGGGTGATGGCGCCTTGCCCGTCCATCAGCAGGGCGGCGCTGACCGCCGGATTGCCGGAACCGGAGGCGAGATCAAGAACGTGATCGCCCGGTTTGATCCCCGCTTCGGCGATGATGATCTGGTTCAGCGTATCGTCCTGCGATTTGCCCTGTGCCGTGGTCTTCGCCCAGGCCTTGCTGCGTTCTTCCCACGCCGATTTGTCGCGATGTTCCACCGCCGGTTCGTTTGTATCAGCCATCCGCCATGCCTGTTCCAAGATTGGCGCTGTTGGGAATAAAAAAATTCTCGCCGCGCCGGAGTTCTGAAAATACTTCCTCTGTGTGTTTCAGCAAGGATGTCCAGTCGGCATCGCTGAAGTTTTTCACACTTTCGGGCCAGGTGCGGGAAATGCCGTGGCGGAAATAGTTATCGCCCGGGGCGATTTCGCGTTCGTAAGAAACGATCTCCTCGCGCACGTCGCTGAATCCGGCTTCTTCCAGAATGGCGGCAATCGATCCTGGTTCGCCGAGGGAATAGCGCACCATGCGCAACGGAAATTCTTCCTCGAAATAACTCTCCATCGCTCCCGCGAAAAGTTCGAATGCCGGGTTGGCCGCCAGCGTGCCCCAGCAGAGATAGGCCACCCTGCCGCCCGGTTTCAGCACCCGCCGTGCCTCCCGGGCGCAGGCGGTTTTTTCCGCCGGAAACATCAGCCCGAGCCGGCAGGTCGCGCCGTCGAAACTGTTATCGGCAAAGGGCAGAGCCTCCATGGTGGAGATCGCAAAGCGGATATTCGAATATTCCAGAAGCGCCGCGCGGCGCTTCGCGACCGACAGCATTTCAAAAGTCAGATCGGTCGCGGTGACCGAACCGGTCTTCGCGCCCTGCAAGATTTTGGCCATGGAAATACAGGGCTCGCCCGTTCCGGCGGCGAGATCAAGAATATCCTTGCCCGGCCGGGCGCCCGCGGCGTTCGCCAGAGCCTGGTTGAAGACATCGTCGCGCGGTTCAGCCTCGGCGGTCGAAAGCTACCAGCCGACCGACCGCGATTTCCAGTGATCGGGCGAATTTTCGCCCGTCTGCGCCATTACTGGCTCGCCCAGATGATCCGGTAGGCGAACAGGATATCGTCCGCCGCCGCGGCGACCTCCTTGCGGCGTCCGGCAAACGGTTTGACCGCGGTTTCCTTCTTGTTGCGGCGCGTCGCCTCACCGATGACCAGATCACCCTTCAACGTGCAAAGGACGACCCGGTCGCCGCGTTTGATGTCAGCCGCGGGCGAGACCATGAGCAGCGTTCCCCTGGCGTAAACCGGGCTGAGCGCGTCATTGCCGATTTTGATCGCAAAGGCGTCATCGTCGCCGAATTCGGGCGCGTCAATTGCGGTCCAGCCCTTGCCGTCCGGCAGCCCGTCCGCGCCGAACGCGCCTGGTTTCGCGGCCTGGGCAAGGGTGATCGCGGCATATTTGCGGCTCCCGACGGTTCCGGCGGATTTGCCGACCAGCTTGACGAAATCCGCCATGGTGACGCCGGTTACCCTGAAAATTTTCGCAAGGCTCTCGGTGCTCGGCCAGCGGTCGCGTCCTTTCGGGCCGGTGCGCTTGCTTTTATTGAAGCTGGTCGGGTCCAGCCCCGCCGCGCGCGCCAGGCCGGACGGCGAATAGCCGTGATCCTTTGCCAGCCGGTCGATGCCTTTCCAAACGTCGCGATGCCGTAACATATTTTCCTCCGTTACTCAGAAATTCAGCCGGTCCCGCGCGATGACGGGCCGGCAAAGGGCCGGCCATAGGACTGAATGTGACTGACCATGGCGGCCAGACCGTTCGCCCGGTTTCCGCTGAGATGGGAACCCAGATCGACCGCCTCGAAAAAATCGGGCGGGGTTTTCGCGATTTCCTCCGGCGTGCGGTCCGAATAGACCCGCAACAGCAGGGCGATCAGACCGCGCACGATCATGGCGTCGCTGTCGGCATCGAAATGGACGCGGCCATCCTGTTCGGTGGCGACGAACCAGACTTGCGACTGGCAGCCTTTTACGCGGTAGGTGTCTGTTTTCTTGTCTTCGGGAAGTCCGGCCAGATTCTGGCCCAGCTCCACGATATATTCGTACCGTTCCATCCAGTCTTCGAACAGGCTGAATTCGTCAATGATGCTTTGGGCGGCATCGTCGATGGCGGGATATTCGGTCGGCATGTCGTCTTTGCGTATCGGACTCGTCGCGGCGGCAATGGTCATATATACAGCCCCCCGGCGCGCTTCAATGGGCCGGCGGGCGGCTGTTTTCGAATCGTCCGCCTGATTATGGTCATAACAAGTTCTGGATGGTTGGGGTAGGGTTCTGGTGAGTACTGCCGGTATTTTCACTGCGGTTTCGCACGACGGTGCGCCCGGATTATCCGGAGATAATATCATGTCATTTGCTACAGGATTATTGCGCAAACTGCCGCCGCATTTCGCCCACCGGATGGCGTTGCGCACCCTCAAATACGATTTGCTGCCCCATGCGGCGGTGCATCACGATTGTTTGCGGACCAGCCTGTGGGGCCTCGATTTCGACAATCCGGTCGGTATTTCCGCTGGCTTTGACAAGGATGCGGAAGCCGTCGGCGGATTGTTCGGCATGGGTTTCGGGTTCGTTGAAACAGGCACCGTCACGCCCAAACCCCAGCGGGGAAACCCCGCGCCCAATCTTTTTCGCCTGGCCGAGGATGAAGCGCTGATCAACTGGCTCGGTTTCCCGAGCCGCGGCCTTGATGTCTTTGCCCGGCGCTTTGAAAAGGAGGCGGCGCACGCCGCCGGGCCGCTTGGCGCCAATATAGGAATCAATACAGGAACCGATGACGCCGTGCGTGATATCGCGGGGTGCGCCGAGAGGTTGGCGCCTTTTGCGGATTATCTGGTGGTCAATGTGTCATGCCCCAACACGCCGGGGCTGCTTGAATGGCAGACACCCGAAGGCGTCCGGCGGATATTGTCGGCGACGCGGGAAGCCTGCGGCCGGGCCGGGAAGACGCCGCCCGTGCTGGTCAAGCTGTCGCCCGATATCGCCCCGGAAAAGCTGGAAGCAGTGCTCGGCGCGGCGTTCGATACCGGTGTCGCCGGGCTGATCGTCTCCAACACCACCGTCGTGCGGCCTGACACCCTGCGCAGCGCCAATGCCGGCGAGCAGGGCGGGCTTAGCGGCCCGCCTCTGGCCTCCCTGTCGCTTGATCTGCTCCGCCGTGTTTACGACATGACGGATGGCCGCGTGCCCTTGATCGCCAGCGGCGGTATCGCAACCGCGCATGACGCCTATACCCGTATTCGCGCCGGTGCCTCTCTGGTTCAGATTTATACCGCGCTGGTCTATCGCGGGCCCCGGCTGGCGGTGGAAATGATCGACGGGCTCGCCGATCTCCTCAAGGCGGACGGTTTTGCCAGTATCGCCCAAGCGGTCGGCGCCGATAAGCGGTGAATAATCCCGAAAATCACGCCCGCGCGGTGCCAATTCGTTAACCTTAATTAAATCTGTACGGCGCACACTGGTTGTCGATTTCGAAGATCGACGCCGTATGAATATTTTGCACCATATCGCCGTTGCGGCGGCCTATTCGCTGATCGCGGCGGCGGTCGCGATCGGGCTGCCCGTGGCGTTTCCGGCCCTCGACCCCGTTGCGGCAATCGTGATCGGCGGTATCGTCCTAATCGGGTCGGGCGTAGTGCATGAGATATTTCTGCGCCAGGAGGGCGAGGCCCGTGTTTCCGCGAAAGTAGAGGCTATCGAGCGGCAGAATGAGGGGCTGCGCGATTCCCTCGCCAATGCGTTGATTGAGGTCGACGCCCTGCGCAATTCGATCCAGACGGTCTATAGCCGCAATGCTTCCGATGCCGAGGGGCGGCGGGACGAAGTCGATTCCGTGATCGCGGAGGTCAAAGTCCTCCAGGGGCTGATCGAGCAGCTATCTTCCGCGCAGGCTTTGCCGCAGGGCGCGGTGGCCACCGGCACCGGCGGTGCTCTGGCGTCTCCCCCGGTCCCGCCGGAAACGCATGAATCCGACGATCTTGCTTCAACGCAGATTTCGGTTGTGGCCAGTGATGGCGAACTGGTTTCCGAATTGCCCGGCGAGACGTTGCTGCCGGGCCGCAGTGATGACGAGATCCTGCAAATTCTCAGGGAGGGGCTGGAAGCCAACCGTGTCGATCTTCTGCTGCAGCCGATTGTCCGGTTGCCGCAGCGTAAACGCACCTTCTATGAAGCCTTTACCCGGATTCGCGATGGCGCGGGCGGCACGCTGGCGCCGAACGAATATATCGGCATCGCGGAACGCGAAGGTCTGGTCGCGGCAATCGATAATTTCCTGTTGTTCCGGTGCGTGCAGCTGGTGCGGCGCACGCAATCGCTCAACCGCAATATCGGGTTTTTCTGCAATATTTCGGCGCATAGCCTGATGGATCGGCATTTTCTCGGAAATTTCGTCGAATTCATGTCCGACAATACGGCGCTGGCGCCCGATCTGATTTTCGAATTTCCGCACGCCACCATTGTCAATCGCGATCAGGAGGTCGAGCGGCATCTGCGGCAGCTGGCATCGATGGGTTTCCGTTTCTCCGTCGATCAGGTGCCGAGCCTCAATATCGATTACACCGATCTGGCCGCGCTGCGTTTCAAATATGTCAAGATGAACGCCGATGTGCTGCTGGACGAAGTCCGCGCCCCCTCCGCGCCGATCGCGGTGGAAGACATCAAGCGGCTGGTCGACCGGCACGGGATGGATCTGGTGGTCGAGAAAATCGAAACCGAACCCGACCTGTTGGAGTTGCTGGATCTCAGAATCGATTTCGGCCAGGGCTATCTGTTCGGCAGTCCGCGTCTCTCCCGTCAGGAATAATCCCCAGCCCCGCTTCGCCGGGCGCTTTTCTTTCCCGCCGCGTCATGGCACATATCCGCCCGCAAACGGTGTGGAAGAAGCAGCGCGATGGCGGACAGAATTGACCTGATAGATGGCATAGGCCCGATAGCGAAGCGTTATGACGCGCTGATCATCGATCTCTGGGGCGTGATTCACGATGGTGTCAATCTCTTGCCCGGCGCCGCCGACTGTCTGACGGCGGTGCGCGATGCCGGGATTCCCTACGCGTTGCTGTCCAACGCGCCGCGCCGCGCGGTGCCGCTGGTGGACGCCATGGTCCAGATGGGCCTTCCCGCCGATTACGCGCCGATTGTGCTGTCCTCCGGTGAGGCGACGCGGCTGGCGCTGGAAGAGCGCGCCGATGCCTGGTTCGAGGGCGTCGGCAGGCGTTGTTACCATATCGGTCCGGAACGCGACGAAAACCTGTTCGACGGCCTGGATATCGACATGGTGAAAGCGCCGGAAGACGCCGATCTGATCGTCAATACCGGCCCCTGGGATGTCGAGGAAACCGTCGCCGATTATGAACCCGTGTTGCGCGCGGGGGCGGCTGCCGGGGTGAAGATGGTTTGCGCCAATCCCGATCTTGAGGTCATTCGCGGCGGTCAGCGTGTGGTCTGCGCCGGGGCGCTGGCCGTGCGCTATGAGGAACTTGGCGGCGATGTGATCTATTATGGCAAGCCCAAACGGCCGATCTACGATTCCTGTTTCAGGCGGCTTGGAAACCCCGATCCGGCCCGCGTTCTGGCCATCGGCGATTCGCTCAGAACCGATATCGCCGGCGCCGCGCTGATGGGAATGGATTCGGTTCTGGTCGTCGGCGGAATACATGGTGATGAATTCGCCGGCGCCGAAAAGGCCGAAATAGAACACCGTATTTACCGGAAATGCGCTGAATCCGGCAATTTTCCTATTGCCGCCATACCGTCTTTCCGCTGGTAGGCGGTCCAGCCACCCGATTCCCTCGGGGTGTGGTTCGCACACCCTCGCCCCGGTATAGTACGAGCCAGACCGCTAGGTATTGCCGGGGGGCAGGAAACTGAATGCGTAACAGGGTTTACGGTGTCGCCGCGCTGGTGTTGAGCTTTATATGGCTCGCGCTATGCGCCGGTTACATTGAAAGCAATGTCGGGTGGGGCAATTTCCTGTCCCTGCTGCCGCATGAGGTGGCGACGATCCTGCTCGGCGCTTTCGCGCCGTTGACGTTCCTGTGGCTGGCGATGGCTTATTTCGGCCGCGGCGGTGCGTTGCGTGATACGGCGAACCGGCTGCACGCGGAGCTGCGCCGGATGACATATCCCTTTGATGACGCCGAAGAACGCGTGAAAGCCGTTTCCGACGCGCTGCGGGCGCAGGCTCATGAACTTTCCACCGTCTCCGACCGTGCCGTGTCGCAGGCGCAATATCTGCATGACGGGCTGCGCCGCCAGACGGAACAGCTCGACGCGGTCTCCGGCCGGCTCGCTGAACGGGCGGTCAAGGTGCATGAAAATGTCGACCGCCAGATCGGCGATCTGGACAAGGTGGCGGCAAACGTTCTCAACCGTCTGACGGAAACTTCCGAACAGTTTGCCAGCCAGATCGAGGCGATGGGGCCCGGCGCGGAAAAGGCTGCATCTCGCGTCCAGGCGGCGGCCGATGCGGCGCGTAACCAGTCGGACGAGGCGCTGCGGAGTTTTGGAGAGGTGGCCGCCGGGCTCACGGAAACCGGAGCGGTTTTGCGTGATGAAGCGACGCAGTTTGTTGCGCGGTCGGATGAGGCGATGGCCAGCGTCGCGGAGGTCGCGGATGCGCTGCACAACCATGCGGACGGGATGAACCGTGCTGCCGAACAGGCCTTGGAACGTGCCCGGCGTCTTGGCGATACGTTCCGCGATCAGGCGGAATCGCTGGCCGCCGAGCTCAAGACCGCGATGGGCAATATCGATGAGGCCTCCGACGTGTTCCGCAACAGGACGGAACAGCTTGCCAGCGCCGGGCGGAATGCCGCGTCGGCGGTGCATGATTCAAGCGATATCGTGCGTCAGGAAGCGGTGTCGCTGTCCGATGCGGCCGACGGCATGCTGGTCAAGGTCGGCGCCGTCGGCACGGAAATCCAGGCCACCGGCAATGCCTATGAAAAACAGGTTCGCGCCGCTATCGATGGTGGTCGGGCTCAGCTTCAGGAAATCATGGATGCGCTGGAGGCTCACGCCGAACGGGTGGTGCTGGTGGCCGAACGGGCCGGTGAAGAGGCGCAGGCGCGTATTGCCGGGCTGGGTGACGCGTTTGGCGGCCAGTCCCAAGCGATTGCGGAAGCGACCGAGAGAAATCGGGCCCTGATCGCCGGCCGTATTGAGGAGACGCGGGCGGCTCTGGCACAGCAAAGCGAAATTCTTGATGCGGCGGCGGGCCTGTCGGTAGAGACCGTGCAGTCGCGCGCGGCGGAGATTGTTGCGTCTCTGCGCGAGGAAACCGGGGCCATGGAAGCGGCGGCGCGCGCCATGCTGGACAGTTCCGCCGCGACCCGGACCGCAATGAAAGACAGTATTGCGCGGGATATTGAGGAATCAGTCCGGAAAGCGGATGACAGCGCGGGCGCTGTCGAGCGGCGTTTTGCGGAAAGCGGTTCCGTTTTGAACGGCCAGGTCGAGGCGCTTGAGTCTATGGCCGGCAGTCTGGTTGAAACGGTCAACGGACAAGCGGAGAGATTACAGGCGCTGATTGCGGAAGAAGCCGAAAAGCTGGCGCTGATGTCAGGCGAGGCAGCGGAACGCGCGGCGCAGCGGGCGTCGGAAATTTCAGAGAATTTGCGTCAGCAGTCGGAAGAGTTTGAGGAACAGTCCGAGCGGGCGGTGGCGCGGGCCAGCGCCCGGGTCAGGGTCGTCGGCGCCGCCCTGTCCAAGCAGGCCAGCGATCTGCAGGCGGTGTCCGAGCAATCGGCGGAACGCGGCGAGGAAATAGGCCATATTCTCAGCCGCCGGTCGGGCGAGATGGAAGAAGCCGTGGATCGCGCGGCGCAACGGGCGACCTCGATCGGCACGCTGTTCCGCGAACAATCCGAAACACTCGCCAGCGCGTCCGAACGGGCATCGCGGCAATCAGAACTCGTCCGCGCCGAAATGGAAAAACAGATCGACGCGGTCGAACGGCTCGGCAATCAGGTATCGCGCCGTTCCGATGAGGTCGCCAGGGCGACGGAATTGCAGCTGGAACGGCTTTCCGAGCGCGCCGAGGCCGCCGCCGAGCGGGCGGAGGAACTCGCGCGGACAATAAGCGAACGGGTTGGCGATCTGAACGATGCGTCGGGCATGACGGTTGAGAGCCTGAACGAAGTCGGCAACGCGCTGCAGACCCAGGCACGCGCCATGATCGACGCCGCCACGCGGGCCGCCGCGCAGGTCGCCGAAGTCATGACCGGGCTCAAGGACGAGCAAGGCGCGCTGCAGACATCGTCGAGCGTGGCGGAAGAACGCATTGCCTCCATCTCCCGTGTGTTCCGCGAACACGCGCGGGAATTGTCGGAGGCGTCCGACCTCGCCGCGCGGCAGGTCGACGCGGTACGAAACGCCCTGCAGACCCACACCGGCGATTTGTCGAAGGCGCTTGACGATGCCGTTGGCAAGGCGACGGAAATCGGCGGCGCTTTTCAGGATCAGGCGAATGCGCTCCAGGCCGCGTCAAAGAACGCGGAACAACAGGCAAGGCTTGTCGAGGCAAATACCTTCGATGCCCGCCGCGATGAGTTCCTGCGTGCCTCACGCTTTATTATCGAGGATCTGAATTCAACCGCTATCGATCTGAACCGTATTATCGATGAGCGCGGTTCCGGGCGGTTATGGGACCGCCTGCGCAAGGGCGAAAAAGGTGCCTTTGTACGCGGTATGCTTCAGGATGATGCCCGTCATGCCGAAGACGTTATTCGCAACAAGTTCGAGGATGACGAGGAATTCCGGAAATACGCGCAGCGTTATCTCGATCATTTCGAGAGGTTGCTTGCCGACGCCAATCAGTCGGATCCGGAGAACCTTCTCAGCTCGACGTTTCTCTCCGCCGATATCGGCAAGCTTTATATGTTCCTGGCCAAATCCGTCGGCCGGTTGAACTGATCCCGCAGCAATTCACCTCCGGCTAGGTCCCGAACGTGCACGCCCTGCTGCTCACCATATTTATCGATACGGTGGGATTCGGGATCGTGCTGCCATTGCTGCCGTTTTTTGCTGAGAAATTCGGCGCTTCTCCTTTAACGGTAACCCTTCTCGCCACGGTCTATTCCTTCTCCCAGTTCGTCTTCGCGCCGATCTGGGGACGGATAAGCGACCGGCTCGGCAGGCGTCCCATCATCCTGCTGACCCTGGCCGGCATGTTCGGGGGATATGTTCTGCTGGCCTTTACGGACTCCCTGCTTCTGCTGTTTCTCGCCAGGGCCTTTACCGGGGCGATGGCGGCGAATGGCGGGGTCATCCATGCCTATGTCGCCGATGTCACCAACGCGCGGGAGCGAGCCGGCGGCATGGGCAGGATCGGCGCGGCGCACGGGCTCGGCTTTATCGTCGGTCCCGCCATCGGCGGTGTTTTTGCGGGCGCCGACCGGGTCAATCCCGACCTTCTGACGCCGTTTCTGATCGCCGCCGGGCTCTCCGCTCTTGCCTTTTCTATCGCCTTATTCCAGGTGCGGGAGACGCGTTTTTCAGCGCCCGATGCGGTTCACGCCGCACCGTCGCGGTCCATGCTGCGTCTCTTTGCGGCATCGATAACGATGCCGCAATTCACTCTGCTGCTGGTCCTCATGACCATGACGCCCTTTGTTTTTTCCGGTGTGGAAACGACCTTTGTCCTCTGGTCGGAACGCGAGCTTGGCTGGGGCCCCTGGCAGAATGGCTGGATCTATGCGGCGATGGGGCTGGCGGCGGCGGCCACCCAATGGTTCCTGGTCGGCCCGCTGACGCGGCGGTTCGGCGAAAGGCGTCTGATCCGGTCAGGCGCCCTGCTGATCGGGGCGGGGTGTTTGCTTCTGCCCTTCACCTCGGGCTATGCCGATCTGTCGGCGGTGTTCATCCTGATCGTGATGGGGGTGAGCTTTAACAACCCGTCGCTCAACAGTCTGATATCGCAATATGCGGGCTCGGATGAACGGGGCAGTCTTCTGGGTCTGTCGATGAGCTGTTCGGCGATGGCGCGCATCACCGGGCCGGCCTGGGCCGGGTTTGCGTTTGAGGCTTTCGGCCGCGACTGGCCGTTTTTCTCCGGCGCGATCGTCATGGCGGGAATGGTATTGATCGCCCTGCGGCTAAGACGCGTCAGAAGCGGATTGTCGGACGATAGTTAATTGAAGAGCGTGATATCGACGACGAACGGTCCGCTGGCGAAATCCAGTGTGTTACCGCCCTGATCGATCAGTGTCATGCCGGTGCTGACCCGGAAGGACAGATCCATTCCGGTCACCGAATTGTCGATGGTGAGGGGGGAACCGAACTGTTCCACACCGAACAGGCGGGTCACCGTACCGGATGCGGCGGCCAGCAATTCGCTGCTGGTCACCAGAAACGCGTTGATGGTCACGGTGCCCGAACCGCCGGTAAAGGTGGCCGAGGCGGTAGCGTCAAACCCGCCGCCGCCGTCGAAATCCGTCAACGGAACCGTCAGGTTGCCGGCGGCCGGCGCCG
>CAZBKQ010000028.1:18723-20778 GCA_964492555.1 uncultured Rhodospirillaceae bacterium
CGGCCGGCGCCGGCGCTGGTTCCGTTAATGACGGCGCCAAGGCCGAAATCGACGTTGGATGTAACCACGAAATCCTTGTCGACCTTGACGTAACCATGCGTGTAGGTGCCGTTGGCCGGACGGGTAAAGGTGCCTGACAGCACGCCGCCAGAGGTCGAGGACACGGTGATGGTCGAGCCGCTGGTGTTGGTGAATACAACCTCGCAGGCGCTGACATCCAATGCCGTGGTGGTTGTTGGATCGGTCGGCGCGGAGGTGCAAATCCCGGCCTCATATACCGTCACCTGGTAGCTGGTTGGTTCGCCCCAGCAGGCGGTACCGGTCGGGTAGGTCGTCGTCGAACCGGCGACCGTACAAGTCGCAAGTGCCTGCGCGGAAGCCTGTTCAGGCATCATCCAGGCGGCCAGAACGAAAGGAAGTAATAGAAAGCGTTTCATCACAAAATTCCTCAGAAACCGCTCGCCGTAACCGTGAAGTTGCCAAGGACGCGTTTTTCCTTGCGGATCAGGTTTTCGCGCCTGACCTTGTCATAGCGATGCTCTTCCATGCTGGCGAGCTTGTAGGGTTCATCGGCGAAGAACGGTTTCTTGCGATCCCGGTTCAGCAGCAGATCGACCAGGTTCAAACGCAGCGCGGTGAACATCTCATTGTTCGAATGTTCGAAATGGCGTTTGCCGACTTCCACGAAAACGCCCGGGAACACCTCACCTTCCAGCGAGGCGCGCCAGCCGTTTTCGTCAAAGCTGCCGCTCTGCGCTTCCCACTTGAAACGGCTGTAATAGACTTTCACGCGCGGCATATAGGGAAGCGGCGCGCCGACCTCGACATCCCAGCCATCCATGGCGCGTTCTTCGAATACGCCCTGGCCGTCTTTCCAGCCCGTCAGCGCGACATAATAGTTGAAATTCAGTTCTCCGACCGTGGTCCGCAACTCACCGCCGACGCTCGCCCGCCGGTGCTGGATGTGCTATTCCTGATCGTAGAACGCGTTTGCGCCCAAAAGCAGCTTCTTGTCCATCACCAGCCGGCGCGCGCCAAGGCCGATATTGGTGGTTGTCCGGTCATTGAAACGGGTCACGCTGCCCTGGGTGAACACCAGGCTGGAGTGGTTGTCATTTTCCCATACCGGGACAAGGACCAGCGCACTGCCACCGAGATCGTATTTGTCCGACAATCTGAGGGTGACTTCGGCGGTGGGAATGAAGTTGAGAAATTGTTGCCGGACATAGTCCGACGCCATGCCGGCCGCGATATTCGTTCCGGTCTGGGCGATTTGGGCCGTGTCGCCCTCCGCACCCGCCTGAATCAGGGATCGGGGGTCAAAGGGCAGGGCAAACTTCTCATCGGCGACGGAAAAAGTCGCCGTACACATAAAGGCTGTCGCCGCCAGACAGGTCCGAGAAATCGATCTCATCGGTCTTACGCTATTTGTCTGCTGGTCGTTTACTATACGAATTCAGGGGTTTTGGCAAGATTCATGCCCTTAATGAGGGCATAGAGACGCGCCATTGAGGTGGATTGTCTGGCCGCTGAGATAGGTCGCGCCCGGACCCACCAGAAAACGGATCAGGTTTGCCATGTCCTGCGGCTCGCCCATGCGCCCCAGCGGAATGTCGGGCTCCTCGGAAAAGCCATGGGTCGGCGCGCTGGCGCTGCGCAGCGTGTCGAACCGGCCGACAACGGCGGTATTGGCGCGAATATTGTTTGGCCCGAATTCGATGGCCAACCCGCGCGTCAGCCCCATCAGCGCGTCCTTGGCCGCCATGACATGCGCGCGTCCGGCATTTCCCTTGTAGGACGACATACCGGCGAGGGAGACGATGGCCCCGCCGCCGCGTTCGACCATCAGCGGCACGCAAAGCTTTGACAGGTTGAAGGAGCCTTTGACGCAGGTTTCCGCGATCCGGTCCCATTCCGCCTGGTCCAGCTCCGCCAGCGGCACGTTGGACCGCACCGCCGCGTTATTGATGAGGATATCGACGCCGCCAAACACGCTTACCGCCGTGTCGACAATGGATTTCGCGGCGTCCGGATCGCCGATATTTCCCATCGCGA
>CAZBKQ010000028.1:20878-35059 GCA_964492555.1 uncultured Rhodospirillaceae bacterium
CAGTAAAAACCCCGCTTCGGGCCGGACAGCCCGCTTTGTTTTTCATATTTGGATCGAGATCATGTCACGTCGGTGCAGCATCAGCGGCAAAGCCGTTTTGACCGGAAACAATGTCAGCCACGCCCATAACAAGACGCGGCGGCGTTTTCTGCCGAACATTCAGGCGACCACGCTTCTGTCCGATGCGCTGGGCGAGGCGATAAAGCTGAAGCTTTCCACCCAGACCATCCGCTCGATCGAAAAGAACGGCGGGCTGGATGCCTATCTGCTGTCCACCGCCGACAAGAACCTGACGGAAGAGGCGATCAAGCTGAAGCGCCGCATCCGCAAGGCTTCCGCGGTCGCCGCCGGCTGAGACGCCGCATTTCCTGAAATCCGGATCAGGCGATTTCCTGACACGCCATCAGGACGGAATAGGCGTGGTTGATCGCCTTTAGCTTTTCTTCCGCGTCCTTGGCGCCGCCATGGGCGTCCGGGTGGTGTTCCTTGACCAGCTCCTTATAGCGGGTCTTCACCCCTTCCCGCGTGACCGGCGCTTCCATCCTGAATTCATCCAGTGCCCTGGCCTCATCCGAATGAGGCCGCGGGCGCCAGCCATCCGTTCCGGCCTGCGCTTCGCGCGCCTGTCTGATGTCCCAGTCTTCCGGCCCGAACGCGCCCAGGTCGAAATCGGGCGCGCCGTTCTTGCGCTTTCCGGCGAACGGCCAGGTCGGGCGCTGCCAGGTGGTGTCCCACCGTATATGCCGTTCGATCTCCACCTGGCTCATGCCCTTATAGTAATTCCAGGCGCGGTTATATTCGCGCACGTGCTCAAGACAGAACCAGTAATAGTCGTTCAGCCGGTCGCGTGCCTGCGGCGCCCGGTACTCGCCTGCCGCGCGGCATCCCGGCGCGTCGCACATCCGCGTCCCCGGTTCGGGGTCGGGAATGGCGATGATCTCCGCGATTAACTGGTCCTTTTTCTTGTTCATGGCCGCAGTATGGTGCCCGGGCGATTCCAAGACAAGAAAAGCCTCACTCTCCGGTATAGAGGTCCGGCCAGCGAGATTTCACGATCGGCCCGGCGCTGGAAAGGGCGTGGCAGGTATTGATCTGATAGGGCGAATAATCCTGCCGCTGTTCCTTGGGCGTGTCGTCCTTGCCCGCTTCGCGCCGCACCGTCTTGAACCCGACCGTGCCGACCGGGCGCAGCAGATCGACGACATGGACGCAGCCATTCACCCCGCCAAGCAGCTGTTTCAGCTTGCGGTTCCAGCCGGGGCCGATCTTTTCGCCCTTCAACTGCTGAAATGACGGCAGCACGCCGGGGCAGACCTCATAGGGGTGCGCGTCCATATCCACCGCGACCTCGACGATTTCCACCTCCGCGTTCAGCGTCAGGCGGATTTTCATATCGTGGATCGCCGTCCCCGCCGGGATGATGCCGCGATAGAAATTCGGAATATCGTAGGCGGCGGTATCCAGCAGCCGCCCTTCCACGTCCCACAACCCGTCCTTGCGGCGGAAGGCGGAAACGGTGATGTCGCGGGTCTGGATGGGATCGCGTTCGGCGGGTTCGGGAAGCGGCATCGCTCTTCTTTCTCTGTTTTGGGGTGGGTTCTGAATTATCCGGCTGACGGTTCGGGCTTTGGCGGCGTGACCCGGATCATGGCGAGCCGGTTGCGCCGCCGGCTGACGACCTCGAACCGGAAACCCTTCTGATTGAATATCTGGCCTTCATCCGGAATCACCCGGCCGATTTCGATGACCAGCCCGGCCAGCGTCGCCGCCGGCTCATCCGGCAGCCGCCAGTCGAAGCGGCGGTTGAGGTCGCGGATGGTGACCCGCCCGTCGATCATATAGGACCCGTCCGTCTGAGGCCGCACGCCGACCGGGACGATGTCATGTTCGTCCGCGATATCGCCGACGATTTCCTCAAGGATGTCCTCCAGCGTGACGACGCCCATCAGCGATCCGTATTCATCGACGACCAGGGCGAAATGTTCGCGCCGCCGGCGAAAGGCCTGCAGCTGATCCAGAAGCGAGGTCGATTCGGGGATGAACCAGGGCGGCGAGGATACCGCGTCGATATTGATGCGGTCCGGATTGTCCATATTGCCGCTGACCTGGCGCAGCAATTCCTTGGCGTGCAGGACGCCCACGATATTGTCCATCTCGCCCCGCCAGACCGGAATGCGGGTATAGGGCGCGGCGACGATCTGTTTGACGATCTCGCCCGGCGGCAAATCGCCATCAACCATCACGATGTCCTGGCGGTGATGCATGACTTCGGCCACATCGACGTCCGACAGGTCCAGGATGCTGCGCAGCATGACGCGTTCATGCCTGATATCCGAATGATCGCCCTGATGCAGCTCGATCGCGCCGCGCAACGCCTCGACCGATTCCGCCTCATCCGACAGTTCGGCGAAGCGAATGCCCAGCAACCGCATTACGCCCGCGATAACCCAGTTGATCGCGCGGGTAATCGGCGAGAGGACAAAAACCAGCAGGCGGAAGACCGGCGCGATGGTCAGCGCGACCCGGTCAGCGTGATAAAACGCATAGGTCTTGGGCGCGATTTCGCCGAAGACAAGCACCAGAAGCGTCATGGCCGCCGTCGCATAGATAACGCCGTTCTTGCCGAAGAGCGATATCAGCGCGCTGGTAGCCAGCGCCGAGGCGAGAATATTGACCAGATTATTGCCCAGCAGGATCGCGCCGATCATGCGTTCCTTGTCCTTGATCAACGCGCTGACCATCCGCGCCCGGTCATTCCCCTCGCGTTCCAGCAGATGCATGCGCGGTCGTGAAACCGCCGTCAGGGCGGTTTCGGAACCCGAAAACATGCCCGACAGGATCAACAACACGAAAATACCGGCCAGTGTGGCGATCAATTCTGTTTCCATGGTTCAGGCCGCCATCGCGTCATCGAGAACGGCAGCGACATCATCAAGCGCGACATCGCCGCAGACAAAGGCCTTGCCGATCCCCCGGGCCAGAATGAAGGTAATCTTGCCGTCGCGGACTTTCTTGTCCTGCTCCATATGGGCCATCAGCCGCTCGCTTTGCCAGTCGATGCCGCGCAGCCCGTGCAGCGATCCGGGCAGACCGATCTCGGCCAGGTGGTTGCGCGCGCGTCCTGCGTCTTCCGCCGGGCACAGCCCCATCCGGACGGACAGGTCAAACGCCATGATCATGCCGATGCCGACGGCTTCGCCATGCAGTAAATCCGATCCGAACCCGGTTTCTGTTTCCAGCGCGTGACCGAACGTATGACCAAGATTGAGAAGCGCGCGATCGCCGCTTTCGCGCTCATCCCGGGCGACGATTTCGGCCTTCGCCCGGCAGCTGGTTGCAACGGCGTGCCGCCTGGCATCCGATACGCCCCGGATGACGTCCCGGCCGTTTTTCTCCAGCCAGCCGAAAAATTCCGCATCGCCCAGCAACCCGTATTTGACGATCTCCGCATAACCGGCAAGCAGTTCGCGCGGCGGCAACGTATCCAGCGCGCCGGTATCGGCGATGACCAGCCGGGGCTGATAAAACGTGCCGATCAGATTTTTGCCATGCGGGGTGTTGATCCCGGTCTTGCCGCCGACGGAGCTGTCGACCTGCGCCAGGAGGGTGGTCGGGATCTGGATGAAATCTACGCCGCGCAACAGCGTGCTGGCGGCGAACCCGGTCAGGTCGCCGATCACGCCGCCGCCCAGCGCGATGAGGCAGACGCCACGGTCCGGCGTGAAATCCAGTATTTTCCCCATCAGCTTTTCGAACTCGGCGAAGGATTTGCTGTGCTCGCCCGGCGGCAGGATGATCTCTTCGGGCGACAGACCTTCCGCCGCCATTGCCGCGCGCAATGCCGGCAGGTGATGACCGGCAATATTTTCATCGGTGATGATGATCTGCTTTTGGCCGCGCAGGACCGGCGCCATCAGCCCGCCCGCCCGCTGCAGCAGGTTTTTGCCGATGACGATGTCATAGCTGCGCTCGCCCAACCCGACGGTCAGGGTATCTGTCGGTTCTCGCTTGTTCATGCGCGGAGCTTCTCCGGCGCGCTTTCTTGCAGCGCGGCAAGCAGCTTTTTCACCGTGATGTTGGGCGATTCCTTGCCGCTATCGATCACCAGATCGGCCTCGCCATAGACCGGATAGCGCTCGTCCATCAGCTTTTTCAACGTCTCTCGGTGATTCTTTCCCTTGAGCAGCGGACGGTGACTGCGGCGCGCGGTGCGGTTGGCGAGAAGGTCCAGATCGGCGCGCAGCCAGACGGATATTGCCGATTTCGCGATCGATTTCCGTGTTTCCTTGTCCATATAGGCGCCGCCGCCCGTGGCGATCACGCGCACCGGTTGCCTGAGCAGCCGTTTGATGACGCGTCTCTCACCGGCGCGGAATTCCTCTTCGCCGTAGAGTTCGAATATATCGGTGATCGAGCAGCCCGCCGCTTTTTCGATTTCATCATCGGCATCGACAAAGGGCAGGCCAAGCCGTTCGGCCAGCAACGTGCCGATACAGGTCTTGCCAGCGCCCATAAGCCCGACAAGCACGATACTCCTGTCCGGTTGAAATCTAAGCGATGACCCCATTGAAATTCATGCTGTTTCTGGTACGGCGGCGCACCGTAACGTTGAAAGCGGGTTCCCCTGCCAGTAGACTGCCCGAAAATTGCCACGGTTGGCGTATATCAACCATAACGCCCTTAAATATAGGACGGATTTAGCGTTATGTCCCGCGGAATTCTGAATTCTGACAGTCGGCGGACCGCCTGTGCCGTTTTCCGCGAAATCTCCCCGCCCGCCGGGGAGGGAAAGAGAGTATCATGCCGCGCCTGATCCTGGCCGCTGTAGTTCTGGTCTTGCTTGTCATTGTCGGGGGCGGGGTGTTTCTCGCGACTACCGACATTCCGGCCCCATCCTCGCCTGTAGAAAGAACGCTTCCCGATGACCGTTTCCCGCGCTGACCGGCGAATCTCGCTTTTCCCGGCGCTGCTTTTCGCCGGGTTGATCTGTGTGTCGCCGTCGCCTGCCGCCGCGCAGGACGTCCAGACCGCGCCGCTGGACCCGCCGGCCGCCGCCGCCCCGCAACCTCAACCCGCCCAGTCCGCCGCGCCGATCCGGCTCGGTCCGCGCCGTCTGATCCAGTCACCGGCGCAAAAAGAGGCCGAAAAATCCGGCCAGACCGGTCCCGGCGGAGTGGAAATCGAAACGCTGGAATCGGTGGATGCGGATTCCGTCGGCACGCTTGGCGATCTCGAAGGAGGGCTTGGCGCGGCGATGTGGGGCGGATCGGACCGCGCTCTGGTCGTCCGGCTTCTGGCGTTGCTGCCCCGGACCATGCCGTCTCCGGCGCAGCGTGATCTGACCCGCCGTCTGTTGCTGACCCGGGCCGAGGCGCCGCCGCGCACCGCGCCCGGACCGGCGATGCTGCCGCTTCGTGTCAACGCGCTGTATGCGATGGGCGATTACGATTCGGCGATGACACTGATGGGGGCCGCCCCGCCCGGCAATCCGGATGAGCAGCTTTTGCGCATCCGGGCGGAAATCCTGTTTCACCGTCACGATGTGAAAGGCGCCTGTGCCCTGGTTCAGGGGGACGCGCAGGACTTCAAGGACGCCTACTGGCAACAGGCTCAGGCCTATTGCCTGGCGGTCAACGGCAAGGCCGCGCAGGCCGTGCTGCTCTCCGATATCCTGGCGGAACGGGCGCAATCGGTCGATCCGGCCTTTTTTGTCGGGATGGACGCGCTATCCGGCGCCCAGCCTGAGGCGCTGGAAGGGTTCAAGTTCTTCAACGCGCTGCTTGCCTCGCTTCTGCGTACGGGCAAGGTGCCGCTGTCGGAAAATCCGCCGCCGCAACCGGCGGCCGGGGATCTCGCGGCGCTGGCGCTCAGCCCCAACGCGCCGGTTTCCCTGCGCATGGCAAGCGGGGAAATCGCGGCGCTTAACGGCGCGCTCAAACCGTCGGGCCTTGCCGATATTTACCGGGTCGAAAAGTTTGAGGCGGCGGCGCTGTCAGAGGCCGTGTCCGGTTCCGATATGGAATGGGGCGCCAGGGCGCGCGCCATGCTGATACAGGCGGCGATGGCGCAATCCGTTCCCGCCGCCCGGGCCGAGGCGTTGCAGCGTGCGATAGAGCTGGCGCGGATACAGGGCGATCTGGCGCTGACCGCACAGGCCGTGTCCTACCCGCTGCGCGGTATCCGCCCGGCCCCGGAACTGGCCTGGTTTGCGCCTTCCGCCGCGCGCGGGCTGGCGGCCTCGGGCGCGTTCGCCCCGGCGAATGACTGGATACGGCTTAACCAGCGTCAGACCCAGACGGGGGAGACCGAATCGCTCTGGCATCTCGCCGTGCTTTCCGGTGTGCTGCCGCAGGAGGCGGTGACCGAAGAGGCGCTGCGTAAATGGCAGGAAGCGCGTCAGGCGGCCAATCCGGACGGGTTCGCGGTTCAGGCGCGGGTGTTTTACGCCCTGCTGCACGCGCTCGGCATCCCGGTGCCGGGGGCGTTGTGGAGCGATGTCGTCGACGCCGATCGGACGGCGGCAGGGCTGCTGCCGCCGGGCGCGATCCGCGCGCTGCTGTCCGATGCGACCGCCGCCGGGCGGGTCGGCGAAACGGTGGCCCTGTCATTGATCATGCTGGGTGAGGAAGGAGCCAGCCGGGTGAATTTCGCCGCCGCCGAACAGGTTATCGCCGCGCTTTCCGGTATCGGACAGAAGGACGCCGCCCGGCAGATCGCGCTGGAAGCGGCGGTCGCCGCCGGTCTCTAGGTGCCGCGCGCAGCGCCGACCCTTTCCCCCCGTATCGAGGCCTTTCTCGAAATGATCGCGGTTGAGCGCGGCGCGTCCCGCAACACGCTGGAGGCCTATGCCCGCGATCTGCGTGATTTCGCCGCCCATGCCGCGCGCGCCGGTCACACGCCGGAAGAGGCCGCGACGGAATCAATTCGTGATTATATGGCGGGGCTCGGCGCCGCGGGTCTTTCGCCCCGCACGGCGGCGCGGCGGCTTTCCACGCTGCGACAGTTTTTCGGCTTTCTGGTGGCGGAGGAAATGCGCCGCGACGATCCCACCGCGACCATCGAGTCGCCGAGAAGCGGGCGCGCCTTGCCCAAAATCCTCAGCGAGGCGGAGGTCGAGGCGATGCTGGCCACCTGCACACGCGATGAAACCCCGAAAGGGCTGCGCCGCGCCGCGCTGATGGAACTTCTCTACGCGACGGGGTTACGTGTCTCCGAACTGGTCGGGCTTCCGCTCGGCGGTCTGTCGCGGGACCGCACGGTCGTTACTGTAAAGGGCAAGGGCGGGCGTGAACGGATCGTGCCGTTGAACCATGCAGCGCAAGAGGCTTTGGCCAGATGGCTTTTGGTGCGGGAGAAATTCCTGCCGGCCGGAAAGACGTCGCCTTTTCTGTTTCCGGAGGCGAAATCGCGCGACGGGCATCTTTCCCGCACCGGCTTTGCCGCCATGCTGAAAACGCTCGCCGCCGAATCGGGGATTGATCCGAAGCGCGTCTCGCCCCATGTTCTGCGCCATGCCTTTGCCAGCCATTTACTCGCGCATGACGCGGATTTGCGCTCGGTTCAGCAGATGCTCGGTCATGCCGACATCTCGACGACGCAGATTTATACCCATGTGCTGGATGACAGGTTAAAATCGCTGGTCGGTGCGCATCATCCGCTGGCCCGAAAGAAAGAGTGAGAGTTTTATGCTGAGTTTTCTCGATTTCGAAAAAAACATCGCCGAGCTGGAAGGCAAGATGGAGGAGCTGCGCCATCTGTCCGATATCGGCGATATCAAGATCGCGGATGAGGTCTCGAAACTGCAGACCCGCATCGATCGTACATTAAAGACGACCTATTCAAAGCTCAGCGCCTGGCAGAAGGTGCAGGTCGCGCGCCATCCCGACCGGCCGCACTGCGTCGATTTCATCGAGACCCTGATTGAGGATTTCACCCCGCTGGCGGGCGACCGGACCTTTTCCGAAGACGCGGCCATTCTCGGCGGGCTAGGGCGGTTCCGGGGCGAATCCGTCGTCGTCATCGGTCAGGAAAAGGGACGCGATACCGATACCCGCGTCAAACATAATTTCGGCATGGCGCGGCCAGAAGGGTATCGCAAGGCGATCCGTCTGATGGAACTGGCCGAACGGTTCGGACTGCCGGTGGTAACGCTGGTGGACACGCCGGGCGCTTATCCCGGCATCGGGGCGGAGGAACGCGGTCAGTCGGAAGCCATCGCGCGGTCGATTGAAAAATGCCTCTCTCTCGGCCAGCCGATTGTATCCGTGGTGATCGGCGAAGGCGGCTCCGGCGGGGCCATTGCGCTCGCCGCCGCCAACAAGGTGATGATGATGGAACACGCGGTCTATTCGGTGATTTCGCCCGAAGGCTGCGCCTCCATCCTGTGGCGCAGCGCCGAACACGCGGAAGAAGCCGCCGAGGCGCTAAAGCTTACCGCGCAAGATCTGCTTGATCTTGGTGTAATCGACGGGATCGTGCCCGAACCGCTCGGCGCAGCGCATCGCGGCCCGGAAGAGGCGATAGCGGCGGTCGGCAACGCCATCGCGGAATCGCTCGATGAGATGCGCGGTCAGGATGCCGCGGCGCTGAAACGCAACCGCCGCGAACGTTTCCTCACCATGGGGGACGACGCGCTGGCGGGGTGACAACGGTTTTGCGGTCGGGTTCCCCCTAAGACACCTTGCCGTGGCAGCGTTTGTACTTTTCGCCGGAGCCGCACGGGCAGGGGGCGTTGCGCGGCACCTTGCCCCATGTCTCGGGGTCTTCCGGATCGATCCAGCGGCCCAGCGGTTCATGCAGCCGCCAGCCTGCCGGCACATCGGCCGGATCGGCATTGGCGGGAAATATCTGCGGGCCGCTATCCATCGCCTGTAACTGCGCCGCCGGATGCACGCCCTCAAGATCGGGGGTGTCCTCGGCAAAGGCGGGGTCGTCGCGGGTCTCGAACATCGCGCCCTCTTCATGCGGGGCGATATCCTCAGGATCGGTGTCTGAAATCTCCATATGGCAGAGCACCATCGTGACCGTTTCGCGCAGTGACTCGGTCATCTGCTCGAACAGGTTGAAGGCCTCGTGCTTGTATTCGTTGAGCGGGTCCTTCTGCGCATAGGCGCGCAGCCCGATCCCCTGGCGCAGATGGTCCAGCGCCAGCAGATGTTCTTTCCAGGTCTGGTCAAGCACCTGCAGCAGCACGCTCTTTTCGGCGAGCCGCATCAGTTCCGGCCCGTAATTCGCCACCTTTTCCGCCATCTTGCGATCGCCGGCGCTGATCAGACGGGTACGGATTTCCTCATCCGCAATGCCTTCCTCCGCCGCCCAGTCGGCAACCGGCAGATCCAGCCCGGTGATGCGCAGCACTTCCTCATGCAGCGCGTCCGTGTCCCATTGTTCGGCATAGGCGTTTTCGGGGATGCAGCGCGCGACCATGTCTTCGATCACTTCATGGCGCATGCCGTTGACGGTCTGCGATACGTCTTCGGTTTGCATCAACTCCTTGCGCTGTTCATAGATGACCTTGCGCTGGTCGTTCATCACATCGTCGAATTTCAGCAAGTTCTTGCGGATTTCGAAGTTGCGTTCCTCGACCTTGCGCTGGGCCTTTTCCAGCGCCTTGTTGATCCAGGGATGGACGATGGCCTCGCCCTCTTCCAGCCCGAGCTTGCGCAGCATGCCGTCAAGCCGGTCGGAGCCGAAAATGCGCATCAGATCGTCTTCGAGCGAGAGGAAGAACTTGGAGGCGCCGGGATCGCCCTGGCGGCCCGACCGGCCGCGCAGCTGGTTGTCGATGCGCCGCGCCTCATGCCGTTCCGTGCCGACGATATAGAGCCCGCCGGCTTCGAGCACGATATCGCGGTTGGCGGCGACTTCGGCCTCGATCTTCGCCCTGATTTCGGGTTCTTTTTCGGCGCGCTGTTTTTCGTCCTTGATCTTGGAAAGCTCTTCCGCCAGCCGCATTTCGGCATTGCCGCCAAGCTGAATATCGGTGCCGCGGCCCGCCATGTTGGTGGCGATGGTCACCTGACCCGGCATGCCGGCCTGGGCGATGATAAAGGCTTCCTGCTCGTGATAGCGCGCGTTCAGCACGTTATGCTGAATTTTCTTCTGCTTGAGATGCGCCGACAGCTCTTCCGATTTTTCGATGGAAACCGTGCCGACCAGGGTGGGCTGGTTCCGGTCGCGGCATTCTCCGATCAGCTCGATGATCGCGTCGTATTTTTCGCCCGCCGTGCGATAGACCTCATCGTCCTCATCCGCGCGGACGGTCGGCTTGTTGGTCTCGACCTCGACGACCTCCAGCTTGTAGATATCGCCGAATTCGCCCGCTTCGGTCATCGCCGTACCGGTCATGCCGGCGAGTTTGGGATAAAGCCGGAAATAATTCTGGAAGGTGATGGAGGCCAGTGTCTGGTTTTCGTTCTGGACCGAAACCTTTTCCTTGGCTTCGAGCGCCTGATGCAGCCCTTCGGAAAAGCGCCTGCCTTCCATCATGCGGCCGGTGAATTCATCGATAATGACGACCTGGTCGTCCTTGACGATGTAATCTTTGTCGCGTTCGAAAAGCGTGTGCGCGCGCAACGCCGAATTGACGTGATGGACCAGCGAAATATTCTGGATGTCATAGAGGCTGTTGCCTTCCATCAGCCCGGCTTCGGCCAGCATCTCCTCGATTTTCTCCGTCCCCTGTTCGGTCAGGGCGACGGAACGCTGCTTTTCGTCCTTTTCATAATCTTCCGGGACCAGCTTTGGGATCAACACGTCGATCCGGCGGTATAGTTCGGAGGAATCCTCGGTCGGGCCGGAGATGATCAGCGGTGTCCGCGCTTCGTCGATCAGGATGGAATCGACCTCATCGACGATGGCGAAATTGAATTCGCGCTGCACCATCTCATCCAGCGAAAATTTCATATTGTCGCGCAGATAATCGAAGCCGAATTCGTTATTCGTGCCGTAGGTAATGTCGGCGGCATAGGCCCTCGCGCGTTCCTCATCGGTCAGACCGTGAGTGATGCAAGCCACCGAGAGGCCGAGAAATTCGTATATCTCGCCCATCCATTCGGCGTCGCGGCTGGCCAGATAGTCATTGACCGTGATGACGTGAACGCCCTTGCCCTCCAGCGCGTTGAGATAGCACGCAAGTGTGGCGACCAGCGTCTTGCCCTCACCGGTTTTCATTTCGGCGATGGCGCCGCGATGCAGCACGATGCCGCCCATCAACTGAACATCATAATGGCGCTGGCCCAGCGTGCGCTTGGCGGCCTCGCGCACCGTGGCGAAGGCATCGGGCAGAATATCGTCGAGCGTTTCACCGGCTTTCAGCCGGGCGCGCAGCATATCTGTCCGGGCGCGGAGCGCGGAGTCATCCAGTGCCTCCAGCTCGGGTTCCAGCGCGTTGATGGACTCAATCGTGTTGCGGAGATGTTTCAGATATCGGGCGTTTGCGGAGCCGAAAACGCGTTGCGCGAGTTTATTGATCAACATGACCCATATTCTTCCCGGTTGGACGGGTACTTGCCTGGGGATTGTTTAGCATATAAGCGGGTTCCCGAGACATAGGCACACGGCCCCATTCTGTCAATGAATTCCGCCCCATGATGGAATCGGGTTGTTGCCCTATTATGTCATGGTTTCGCGGCCGGAAATGCGCTCCGGCCCACGGTAAAGGCACGGTTATGAGCAAGAAATCGCCTCTGGCGCCCAAGAGTTTTCCGAGAATGCCCGCGATCGGCGGGCTGACCATGGCCAGCGGGGCCTGCGGTCTGCGCTATAAGGGGCGCAGCGACGTGATGCTGGCGGTTATGGAGCCGGGCACGACCATTGCCGGGGCCTTTACCCGGTCCTTGACCGCGTCCGCCCCGGTCGATTGGTGCAAAATGGCGCTGAAAGGCGGGACCGTCCGGGCCGTTATCGTCAATTCAGGCAACGCTAATGCCTTTACCGGCAAGCTCGGCGAGGAAGCGGTGGAGCAGACGGTTGAGGCCGTTGCCGGGGCGCTCGGCTGCAAGGCGGCGGAAGTGTTTGTGTCCTCTACCGGCGTGATCGGTGAACCGCTGCCCGCCAACCGGCTGGTCTCCGCGCTGCCGCGGCTCGCGAAGAAGCTGAAACCGGGTGGCTGGCCGGGCGTGGCGAAGGCGATCATGACCACAGATACCTTCCCCAAGGGCGCGGTGGCGCGGGCGAAGATCGGTACGAAAGAGGTTACGATCTGCGGCATCTCCAAGGGCTCCGGCATGATCGCGCCGGATATGGCGACCATGCTCGGCTATATTTTCACCGATGCGAAAATCGACCAGAAGATTCTCCAGGCCTGTCTGAAATCCGCGGTCGATAAATCCTTCAACGCCATTACGGTCGACAGCGATACCTCGACCAGCGACACGGTGCTGCTCTGCGCCACCGGCGCGGCGAAGAACCGCGCGCCCAAAACGGCGGGCGATCCCGCGCTCAGCGAATTCCGCGCGGCACTGGACGCGGTGGCGCTCGATCTTGCACAACAGATCGTGCGGGACGGCGAGGGTGCGTCGAAATTCATCACCGTTTCCGTCACCGGGGCGGAAAACACAAAGGCAGCAAAAACCATCGCGCTCGCCATCGCCAATTCACCCCTGGTGAAAACCGCGATTGCCGGAGAGGACGCCAACTGGGGCCGCATCGTCATGGCGGTGGGCAAGGCGGGTGAAAAAGCCGATCGTGACGCGCTGGATATCAGGATCGGCGGGGTGCAGGTGACCGAAGACGGGTTCCGCAAGCCCGGCTATGACGAAACCCCGGTTGCAAAGCATATGAAGGGAAGGGAGATCGATATCGCGGTCGATGTCGGCATCGGCCGTGGTAAGGCGACCGTCTGGACCTGCGACCTGACCTACGACTATATCCGGATCAATGCCGACTACCGGACCTGAGGCGGACCCCCTAATTGTTCTGGTCGTCGCCGTCGCCCTGATCGATGTCGACGGGCGGGTGCTGATCGCGCAGCGGCCCGAGGGCAAGAAGATGGCGGGGCTATGGGAATTTCCCGGCGGCAAGGTCGATCCGGGTGAGGCGCCGGAGACAGCGCTGATCCGTGAATTGAATGAGGAACTCGGTATCGACGTGACCGAGAGCTGCCTCGCCCCCTTCACCTTCGCCTCCCACGCCTATGACGATTTCCATCTGCTGATGCCGCTTTATGTCTGCCGCGTCTGGGAAGGGCAGGTCAGCCCGCAGGAGGGCCAGGCGATCAAATGGGTCCGGCCGCTTGATCTGCGCGGCTACCCCATGCCGCCCGCGGATGCGCCGCTGATCCCGATGCTGCGCGATCTATTGTGATTTTACCCCACCATTTAAGGAATTCAGAAACGCAATCAGATCGTCCTTTTGACTGGTCGAGAGACTGACGGGTCTCAGGCGCAGCCCGCTTTCCCGGGGCAGGCGGTCCCGTTTTACCGACGCATAATGATCAATTACCGCGCCCAGGGTGGGTTTCGATCCGTCATGCATGTAAGGCGCGGTCTGCGCCACGTTGCGCAAGGACGGCACGCGGAATTTGCCGCCGCCGGTGCCGATATCGAACGATTCGTCTTTGGCGAAGTTGGGGCCGAAATGGCAACTCGCGCATCCCGCCGCACCGACAAACAATTTCAGCCCGCGTTTGGCTGATATCGGATAGCGTTCCATCGCCGTTTCATCGCCGCGCGCCAGCGCATCGCGAAAATCGTCAAACGGCGTCCGGGGCGTCGCCAGCGTTTCCTGCCAGGCGGCGAGAATTTTACCGATATTTGCAAGAACGGTTTCCGGCATATCGTCCGCCGGTTTTCCACCGGTCACGGCGGTATAGGGTTCCGCCAGGCGGGGTGTTTCCGAAAAACGCCGCGCCAGCCAATTTGCCTCCATATTCATCTCTTCCGGACGGGTGATCGGGCGGATGGATTGGACCCACAAATTCTTGTGCGCCCCGTCCCAGCCGAACCGTGTGCGTAGCCGCAGATTGGCGAGCGCGATGGTGTTGCGTTTCAGTTGCTGTTCACTGAGTCCGGTTTGACGCCCATCCGCGAAATGATTGTCCGTCTGGTGGCAGCCCGCGCAGCTATAGACCCGCGCCTTTGACAAAAGCCTTTCGTGAAACAGAGCCTTTCCGAAGGCGATGGCATCCCGCTTCCCGGAATAGGGGTTGCCCGGATCAGGCCGCGTCTCGGCCGGCCAGGG
>CAZBKQ010000029.1:0-11725 GCA_964492555.1 uncultured Rhodospirillaceae bacterium
CTGCCTTCCCCCTGATAGGGGGAAGGAGATCATTCCCCTCCCCTAACCCCTCCCCGGAGGGGAGGGGGATGTTCGAGTTCTCTTCCAAAGAAGAGCCCTCTTTATTGCCCTCCCCCTATCAGGGGGAGGGTCAGGGTGGGGGTGGAAAGGGTGTGGGAACCGCTTAAAGCCGGTCTTCCAGCCAGTCGAGCATGGCCGGGACGTTGCGGGCCCAGTAATCATGGCTGCAATGCATCGATCCGCCGCCATTATCCGATCCGTCGATCAGGTTGAGCGTCTTGTCGTCCGACCCGATCCCGTCGAACAGCCTTTTCGCGCCCTCGACGCTCATCAGCGTGTCGGTGGTACCGTGCGAAATCAGCGTCGGCACCTTGATCTGGTCAGCGTCCTTCACAACGAAATCCTTGAGCTCTTCCCGTGCGGTGGCGTCATCGACCCCACCGAGCAGCCGCTGCAGGGTGGGCTGCAGATGCGCGCAATGCTCATAGACATCGGTCAGGATGTTCTGGCAGCCTGACCAGCCGACGAGCGCCTTGATGCGTTTTTCATAGCAGGCCGCGCGCGGCGCGTAATAACCGGCGAGGCTTATCCCCATCAGCCCGATCCGGTCGGCATCGACCTCCGGCCGGTTTATCAGCCAGTCGATGCAGGCGGCGGTTGGCACCTCGTAATCCGGGCGGGTCTTGATGCCTTTCAGGTAAATTGATGACCCGCGGCCCGGGGTGTCGACAAGCAGCAGTCCCCAGCCGCGGTCCAGCACCTGACGGCCCGAGAAATAGATTTCCTCGGCATAGGCGTCGGCGCCGCCGATCAGGAAGACGACCGGAAATTTTTCGCCTGACGGGTTGGGCGGCTGGAAATAATAGCCGTCATAGACATCGTCGCCGCAGGTGACCTCGATAATTTCCGATTTCGGGCCGTTGAGCTTTACCGCCTCGCGGAAACATTCCTGCGCCTTGGAGAAATATTTCGCCCGGCGCGGGTCGAAGCCCAGCAGGAACACATCCGCCATGCGCCAGTAATTATTGGCGTGAAAGAAATAGTTCCGGGCGGAGACCTCATGCCCGCTATCCAGCGCCTCGCGCGCCCAGCCTTCGGTCTTTTCGGCAAGCGCGATCCATTCGCGTTCCCACCCGTCCTTGTCGCCGAGCTCTATCTTTTCACAGCAGCGGGCGATTTCGAACACATCGCCGCCACCCTGCGAGGCTTCCGCGGCGAGGCGCAGCGTCTGGCTGGCAAAGGGGTGATGCGGGGTCAAAAAGGTGAACATGGTCTTCTCCCTGAAACGGCCTTATGCGTTGCTTTCCTTCATACCATCCCTGACCGCGGCGACAATCCCCTCAGGGCTCAGCGGCGAATGATCGATCCGCACATTGAACGGGCGGAGCGCATCCTCCACCGCGCCGATCACGGCGGCGGGAACGGGGATAGTGCCGCCTTCGCCCGCGCCCTTTACCCCGATGGGGTTTCTCGGCGTCGGCGACTCGCGATGGATCAATTCGATCTCCGGCACTTCCGGCGCGGTCGGCAGCAGATATTCGGCAAGGTTGGTGGTCAGCGGGTTGGCGTCCTCGTCCCACGCCATGAATTCAAACAGCGCATTGCCGATGCCGTGGACCGAGCCGCCGACGATCTGACCGTCGACGATCATCGGGTTGATCAGCCGTCCGCTGTCATGCACCGCGACCAGCCGGTTGATGGTTACATTGCCGGTCTCGATATCGACCGCGACCTCCACCGCCGTCGCGCCGTTGCAATAGGTCAGCGCGTCCGGCATCCAGTTGGACGCGGCTTCCAGCCCCGGCGTGATCCCGTCGGGCAAGTTATAGCCCGGCGTGCCGGCGACGGCGTCGGCGATCTTGGCGAAGGTCAGCGCCCTGTCCGTGCCCGCGACCACGGCCTTGCCGCCGGACAGTTCAATATCCTCTTCCGCCGCCTCCAGCAGCGATGAAGCGATTTTCCTGACCTTGTCGCGCACTTCCACGGCGGCGAGATGGATGGAGGAGCCCGCCGTCACCGCCTGTCGGCTGGCGAAGGCGCCGAGCCCGGCGGATATGGCGTTGGTTTCGCCGGTCACTACCGTCACGTCCTCTATGTCGACGCCGAACTGTTCCGCCGCGACCTGGGCGTAGCAGGTAATATTGCCCTGGCCCTGATTGCTGGCACCGGTAATCACCGTTACCCGGCCCGACGCGCCGATGCGGACGATGGCGGATTCGAACGGCCCGCGCCCCGTGGGCTCGACGAAATTGGCAATGCCGATGCCGAGATAGGCGCCGTTTTCCCGGGCCGCCTTCCGGCGTTCGGAAAACGTTTCCCAGCCGATGGCGTCGAGCGCGGCGTCCAGCGCCTCCGGATAATCACCGGTGTCATAGGTCGTATCCGTGCCGTCGCGGTTCTTCAGCGGGATGGTATAGGGCATGGCGTCCGCCGGGATCAGGTTGCGCCGCCGCACCGCCGCCCGGTCGAGCCCCAGCCCGTCGGCGATGGCGTCCACCATCCGTTCCATCGCGAAGACGCCTTGCGGCCGGCCCGCGCCGCGCACCGGGCTGCACGGGACCTTGTTCGTATGGACGATGCGGACGCGCAGATCGAAATGCGGGATGACATAGGGGCCGGGCACGCAGGTCGCGGCGTTATAGGGCAGGTTGATTCCGCCCGGAATAAACGCGCCCTGGTCGTGGATCAGGTCACCGCGCAGAGCGAGAATACGCCCGTCTTTATCGGCGGCGATTTCCATATCCCAATACTGGTCGCGCTCCTGGATCGCGGCGGTAAAATATTCGCCCCGGTCCTCCACCCATTTCACGGGACGTTCCGTTATGCGGGCGAGCAGCGGGATGACGGCTTCCTCGGCATAGAAAATATATTTCGGCCCGAAACCGCCGCCGACATCCGGCGCGATCAGGCGCAGCTCGTCTTCCTGCCAGCCGGTGAATTCGATGATCTTGCGCAGCGCAGAATGCGGCGCCTGGGTCGACATCCAGACGGTGGTGCGGCCTTCAAACGGTTGATACTGCGCCAGCACGCCCCGGCATTCGAGCGAATGGCCAAGCCCTTTATATTGGTGGATATCGCGGCGAAATACATGGGGCGCGGTTTCGAACACGGAATCGGCGTCGCCATATGCCAGTTTGAAATCGGCGGCGATATTGCCGTCATGGCCGCTGCGGAAAACCGGCGCGCCGTCCGCCGCGGCGTCGCGGCAATCATTGGCGGCGGGCAGCGGATCATATTCGATTGCAACCAAGGCGGCGGCGTCTTCCGCAATGTGACGGGAGGAAGCGAGAACCACCGCGACCGGTTCGCCGACATGGCAGGTTTCATCCCGCGCCAGCACGAACGGATCGGGCACCTGTCTTACCAGCGGGCTGCCGGGCGCGGGCGGCATGCGCCCGTCGACGCAATAGGGCAACAGATCGTCCAGCGTATAGACGCCGAAAACACCGGGGAGCGTCTGCGCCGCGCTTATGTCGATTTCGCCGATGCGCGCATGGGCGAAGGGGCTGCGGATGAAAGCCGCGTGCAGCGTATCGGGAATAGTGATGTCATCGATAAAGCGCCCCTTGCCGCGCAGAAGCGCGGGGTCTTCCAGACGCTTTATCTTCCGGCCGAAAATTCTGTTGGTCACGGGGCGGTCAATCGTCCCCGAACGGCCCGCCCGGCACATCGCGGACGGAGGTATTGGGCGCGACATCGGAACGGCGATACTGCGCCGACCGGCGGCCGTTCTCCATGTAGTCGCCTTCGGCCGCGCGTTTCGCCATGGCGTCCCATTCCTCGTTCCAGTCACCCAGCGAATAGCCGTGCCACGGGCTTTCCGGTTTCAAGGGCGGCAGGCCGAGCCGTTCCCAGAGCGCTTTCGCGTTTTCCATATATTCGCGCTTGGGCAGGGCGATGGGCGGCATGTCCGATTTCAGCGTCGCGTCGATCAGCATGGTCGCGTCTTCATTGCCGCTGCGTGTGTCGGATCGCGGCCCATGCCCGCGCACACGATGGGGCAATATCTGCACATCCAGCGCCGGGTTGGAGCGATAGGCCAGTGCCCAGAAAACCGCATCGCCGTTATCGGGGTCGATATCCTCATTCACCGCAATGACATATTTGCCGCAGATCGGCTGCAGGGTCGCGGTGCCGTAAAGCGCCCGCCAGACTTCGGTGGCCGGTACGCCGCGTTCGAACTGCACGAAAATCACCGGCCGCAAATTGGTCAGAGGCTCATGCAGAAAGACCTTTCTGACCCCCTTGACCCCCAGCGCGTCACGCAGATGGGTCAGGAATACCGGTTCCATCGCCACCCGTTTGATGACGCTCGATTCCGACGGGGTCACCTGGCTGATGATGGAGGTGATGATCGGATCCCGGCGGTGGGTGATGCAGGTCACGTCCAGCGCCATATTGTAATCTTCCAGCGCGACATAGCCGTGGGATTCGCCGAACGGCGCTTCGGGCTCCAGATATTCGGTTTCGATATAGCCCTCGATGATGATCTCGGCCTCCGCCGGGACCAGCAGATCGTTGGTCTTGCATTTGGTCACATTGATCGGACAGCCGGCGATGCCGCCCGCGACCGCCATTTCATCCATACCGTGGGGAATTTTCTGCGGGCCGAGATAAGCGATGACCGGCGGCGAGCCGAGCACCACCGCGACCGGCATGCGTTCGCCCTTCGCCTTGTATTTTTCCCAATCGAGAAACCCGCCATTGCGTCCGGGAGAGAAGATCATCATCCCCATATGGCGGGTCGATTTAAACCCGCCCCGATAGGTCCCCATATTGTGGATACCGGTTTCGGGATCGCGCGTGACCACGTTGGTCGCGGTCAGATAGGGCGCGCAATCGTAACCGGGGGTGGAAATCGGCGCCGGGATCATGTCGAGCCCGTTCCCCGCCCCGTCGAGCGCTTCGCCTTCGATCACCACCTCCTGACAGGGGGCGTCGTCAATCAGGTTCGGCTCGATCGGGCCGGCGATGGCGTCGTTCCAGCGCTGGTTGATTTCGTCGACCGGCACACCCATGCCGATGGAATAAATCCGGGGATTTGTGGCCAGCGCCCCGATCAGCACCGGGATGTCGAAACGCCGGTCTCCGCTGCCGGTGACGTTGGTGAACAGAAAGGCCTTGCGGCCTTCTTCCGGGATGCCGCCGCGAAACTGCCAGCGAACCAGCGGATACATTTCCGTATCCTTATTGACCGGATGATCGATCCGGGTCAGCAGAGCGGCGGCGTCCAGCGCGTCGATATGTTCTCGAAGGTCGCGATATCCCCGTTCGGCGCCGGCCATTTTATTCTCCCCGGTCAGGCGGCTGTTTTCTGCACCACGTCGGAAGGCGGCAACAGGCCCTTGCCCTTGATGTGATCGGATGCCTTTTCACCGATCATCAGAACGCAGGCATTGATGTTGCCGGATACCAGATCTGGCATCGCGGCGGCATCGACGACCCGCAGCCCTTCCGCGCCCTTGACCCGGCATTCGGTATCGAGCGGCTTGTCATCGGTCAGCCCCATCGGGCACGAACATGACGGGTGATGCGCGGTAATCGCGGTCTTCTTGACCCAGGCGGCGATGTCTTCGTCGGACTGGACGTCGGCGCCGGGGGCGAGCTCCGCCCCGCGCCATTGATCCAGCGAGGACTGGCCGATGATGTCGCGAATGATCTTTACGCCTTCCACCAGCTTGGGCAGATCGTTGGGGCTATCGAGGAAATTCTGGATGATGCGCGGCTTGTCCTTCGGATTACTGGAGCGCAGCAACACCTCACCCGTGCTTTCCGGATGCAGCAGCACCGGCCGCATGCCGAACCCTTCCTCGTATTTTTTGGCGAAACCGGGGAACCACATCCCCGCCTTGGGCGAGGTGCCGCGGAACAGGAACTGGATATCCGGCACGGCGAGCTCCGGCCGGGTCTTGATATAGCCGTGCAGGCCGGACGGCAGGACGGTGGCCGGGCCGTTATTGAACAGGAAGGCCCGGACCATGGCGAAGGCGATGCGGTCAAAGCGCATCAGCTCCTGAAACGGGCTGCCGCTGGTGCGCGCGTAATGCACCAGAACCGCCAGATGGTCCTGCAAATTCTTGCCGACGCCGGGCGAGTCGATGACGGGGTCGATCCCCACCTCGCGCAGATGATCCGCCGGGCCGATCCCGGACAGCATCAGCAATTGCGGTGAATTGAACACGCCGCCCGACAGGATGACCTCCTTCGCCGCGCGGGCCTCGACGGTGCGGCCGTTCTGTTCATATTCGACGCCGACCGCGCGGTTGCCGTCCATGATGACCCGGTTGGCATAGGCATTGGTCTCTATCGTCAGGTTGGGCCGGGAAGAGGCCGGATGCAGATAGGCATAAGAGGCCGAACAACGCCTGCCGCCATCAATGGTCGATTGGGAATCGCCGAACCCTTCCGGGCATTCGCCGTTATAATCATCGGTGAGATTGAACCCCGCCTGGACGCAGGCCTGTTTCCAGTCTTCCAGAAGCGGGTCGTCATTGCGCGCCCATTGCGTTTTCATCGGGCCGGAACCGCCGCGCCACGGGCTTTCGCCGTCTTCCCAGCTCTCGCACTTTTTCAGGTAAGGCAATATGTCGGCATAGGACCAGCCGGTCGCGCCCTTTTGCGCCCAGCGGTCGTAATCCCCCATATGGCCGCGCACATAGGCCATGACGTTGATCGAACTTGAGCCGCCCAGCACCTTGCCGCGCATCGCCTCGATCTCGCGCCCTTCCATACGATCCTCGGCCTCGGCGTCGAAGCCCCAATCATGCTTGCGGCCCTCATGCATCTTGCCCATGCCGAGCGGAATCCGGATCAGCGGATCGCTGTCCTTGCCGCCGGCTTCCAGGATCAGAACCTTGACGTTGGCGTCTTCGGTCAGCCGCGCCGCGACGATGCAGCCGGCCGAACCGGCGCCGACGACGATATAGTCGAATTCCTTGATATCGCTCATCTCTACCCTGTTTTTTGTCATTGTTCCTGCCGATTTGTGTACACCCGAATGCGGGACGCGGAAAGGGTATGCCGTTGACGCTGACGAATGGGCGCGGCACTCTTTGCCCGAAATTCACAGGGAGAATTCTTGATGCCGCATACGCTGCGCTCGTTTCTGGAACAGGTCGACAACCGGGTCCTCAGGATCACCGATCCGGTCGATCCCATCACCCAGGTCGGCTATCTCTGCTCGGAGAGCAAGGGCCCGCTGATGTTCGAAAACCTGACCGGGTTCGAGGACTGGCGGCTGACCGACATATTGATCAAGGACCGGGCCGGGCAGGCGGCGGCGCTGGGGCTCGACGATATCAAGGAAGTCTGCCCCTATCTGGCGGGACGCATGGCCGCTGGTCCCGGAAAATCCGCGATGGTCGATGACGGGCCGGTAAAAGAGGTCAAGCTGATCGGTGATGAAGCGGATCTCCGCAAGGTGCCGATCCCGATCCATTCCGATGGCGATGCGGGCCGGTATATCGGCTCCGGCGTGACCATTACCCGTGATCCCGAAACCGGTATCCGTAACGAATCCATTCTCCGCACGCAGCTGACCGATGATCCGCACAAGGCGCCGTTCTGGATGGCCGCGCGGCACAACTATCAGCATTTTCTGAAATACAAGGCGAAGGGCGAGCCGATGCCGATGGCCTTCGCCATCGGGCTTCACCCGGTCTATGAGATCATGTCCAACTGGTCGGGGCTGCACCCCGATTTCGACGAGCTGGAATATGCCGCCGGCATTCTGGGGGAAACGGTGGAGATGGTGAAGTGCGAGACCATTGATCTGGAGGTCCCGGCCCATGCCGAGATCGTCATTGAAGGGCTCGTCCATCCGGAGGAGGAGCTGCCCGAAGGGCCGTTCGGCGAATTCACCACGCTCGGCACCGGGGCCGAAGGGCCAGCGCCGGTCTTTACCTGCACCGCGATCACCCATCGCAAGGACCCGATTTTCCGCCATATGCAGGCGACCTGGTTCACCGATCATCAGCCGTTGATCACGCTCCCGATGGAGGCGACCTATTACAACCGGCTGAAGGAAACCCACGGCAACACCAACATCATCGATGTATTCGTGCCGCCCTGGGCCTCGCAATTCATGATGATTGTGCAGGTCGAGGCCAAATGGGACGGGCAGGTGCCCGACATGCTGATGAGCGCGCTCTCCGGCCCCAACCTGCATGTGAAGACGGTCATCGCGGTGGATGAAGACGTTGATATCTATAACGCCGAGGACGTGCTCTGGGCGATGTCCTGCCGCTGCGATCCGGCGCAGGACGTGTTCGTCCATCCCAATTCGCGGCTGCATCCGCTGGATGTTTCAATCCCGCAGGTCGGCGACGAATACACGGTGATGCGGATCGGCGGCAAGATGGGGATTGATGCGACCCGTCCGCCGACCTGGCGCGCGAAGGAACGCGCGAACCTGTCGCGCGTTGACCCGATGGGCAAGGGCGATGACGTGGTTGAAAAGCTGCTGGAGATGGTCCGCCAACCGCGCTAGGGAACGGACGCCCGCAATCAATGAGGGTCACCCCGGCCCCCGGGCCGGTACCGTTCAATTGTTTCCGGGATGACAATTCTTTTTGAGGCGGGGGCATGGGTTTAGAGGCACGTTATCCTCGCCTGTCACCCCGGACTTGATCCGGGGTCCGTTTTCCTGCCGCACTGATCTGAGGGTGTTTCCACCCCCCACCCCGAACCTCCCCCTGATAGGGGGAGGGGGCTTGGACGCTCCGGGTATTTTATCCCCCTCCGCCGCTTGCGGGGGAGGGACAGGGAGGGGGAAAGGCGCCGCCGGAACTGGCGGGGCGGTTCGGGCGGGCCTATACTCAGGCAGGTGGAAGAGAACAGGGAGCTCGCAAATGACGACCGAGACGCTTTCCTTCGAGATTGAAAAACTGACCCCCCATATCGGGGCGGAGGTAAAAGGGCTGGATTTGTCGAAAGAGCTGGATCAGCCGACGATTGACGCGCTCTATCAGGCCTGGATGGACAATATCGTGCTGGTGTTTCGCGGCAACGATCTTTCGCAAGAGGACCAGATTCGCATCACCAACTATTTCGGCAAGCAGGGCGTCATTGCGCGCCCGCCGAAATATTTCCCCAAGGGCTATTCCAAAATCCTGCCCAACATCATGCTGATCTCCAACATCCGGGAAAATGGCGAGCCGATCGGCGCGCTGCCGGACGGGGAAATGATGTTTCATCACGACATGCTGCATGCCGATGTGCCGGACAAGGGAACCCTGCTTTATAGCTGTGAAATCCCGAGCCAGGGCGGCGATACGCTGTTCGCCTCGGGCTATGCGGCCTATGAGACCCTGCCGGATGACATTCGCGAACCGCTGGAGGGCAAGATGGCCTTCCACCATTATAATTACGGTTCAGTCCAGAAGGGCGATGACAAGGGGATCGAGGCCTTCGCCGAATCGCGTCATCCGGTCTTCCGGACCCATGAGGAAACCAACCGCAAGGCGGTTTATGTCAATCGGCTGATGACCGAACGGGTGGAAGACATGGACGCGGCCGAGAGCGACCGGCTGCTCAACGCGCTCTACGATCACATGGAAAAGCCGGAATTCGTCTATGCCCATAAATGGCAGGTCGGTGATCTGATCCTCTGGGATAATCGCTGCTCCGCCCATGCGCGGGATGATTTCCCGGATGGCGAGAGGCGGCTGATGCTGCGCACTACCGTCGTGGGCGACGTTAGGCCTTATTAGTTCTTCCGGCGGGACGGGTAAGTCGCTATCCTGCGCGCCGTCTGGAATTTGGCGGAAGGAAAGTTTTTATGGCGATTGTCGGCATCGACGCGGTTACCTATGGCGTGTCCGACCTGAAAAAGGGCGCGGCGTTTTATACGGATTTCGGTTTAAGGAAGAAATCGGCAAGCGCGACCCGCGCCGTGTTCGAGGCGCAGGACGGCTCGCAGATCATCCTCGCCAAACGCGGCGACAAATCACTGCCCAAGGCGTTTCAGCCGGGCAATGGCGTGCGCGAGGTCACCTGGGGCGTTTCCACCAAAGCCGATTTGGCGCGCATCAAAAGGGAGCTCGCCAGGGACCGCGAGGTGGTGGAGGACAAGGACGGCACGCTGCATAGTGTCGATCCCGCCGGCGTGCCGATCGCCTTTCGCAAGACGGTCCGGAAAAAGCTGAAAAACGCCGGGCGTACAGATATCAACGCGCCGCAGGCGGCCTCCCGCGTCGATGAACGCGCGATCTATTATGACCGCGCCAAACCGCTGACCGTCGGCCATATCGTCTTCAACGTGCCGGACCGCAAGGCGCAGCAGGATTTCTACGTCAAACGGCTGGGGTTCGTCGTCACCGATCATTATGTCGGGCGCGGCGTGTTCCTCCGCGTTGCCCCGCGCGCCAACCATCACAGCGTGTTCTTTCTGGAGGATGAGGCCGGCAGGACCTCGATCAACCATATCGGGTTCGGCGTGCGCGACGTGCATGAGCTGATGGCCGGCGGCATCGCCTTTACCGAAAAGGGCTGGAAGACGGCGGTCGGGCCCGGCCGGCACATCGTGTCCTCCTGCTATTTCTGGTATTTCACCAACCCGGCGGGCGGCAATTCCGAATATTTCTGCGACGAGGATTACTGCACCGAGGACTGGAAGGTCGGGCGCTTCAACCCGGCGCCGGAAAATTTCGCCGAATGGTCGCTGGGCGACGGCATCAAGAAGTTCAAGGGCCTGCCCCCGACCCGCACCAAACAAGACGCGAAGTAATTTTTATTTGACTGGACCCCGGCTCGGAGGCCGGGGTGACAAGCGGTGTTAACACGCCTTTATTCGCACCACACCGCCACGAATAGATTTGTCACCCCGCACTTGATGCGGGGTCCATGTGTCATTTTGGTTTCCTGTCCAATCCCGGAGCGGGCCGGCGCGACCCCCATAAAAAGTCACCCCAGCTGCTGGAAGCCCTTATAGATCAGCGAGGCCGCCCCGCAGAGCAGCAATATCTGCAGCGCGATATAAAACCCGCCGGGCGAGGAACGCTTGAAGGCGTGCGCGCCGAGCCAGGTGGCGGCAATAGCGACCGGCCAGAGGATCAGCCCCTCGACGATCAGGGTGGGCGTAATGAAGCCGAGGGTGGCGAGAGCGATCAGCCGGACCCCCATGGTGATGGAGGCCAGCATCACGTTTGTACCGCGCAAGGTCTCCGGCGTCGGGCAGGCATGTTTCAGATAGACCACCAGGAAATAAAACGCGCCGGCGCCCGACAACCCGCCCATCGTGCCGCCGATCGCGGCGAGAATGGCGGCCAGCCGTCTGGAGCGGAGATCGACATGGCGCACCAGCTTTTCGACGACGCGGATGGTGTCCATCAGGATGATGAAAACGATCAGCCCGCCGAGAATGATCACCAGCCATTCCGGTGACAGCACTGAAAACAACCATGATCCGGTGGTGGTGCCGACGACCAGCCCCGCCATCAGCGGTTTGGTCACCTGCCAGTCGGCGGTGCGGAAACCCGACGGCAGAAGCTGGATCTGCGCGGCTAGCGTCGTCATCAGGGCGAGCAGGATGGCGTGATGCGGTGGCAGCAGAAAGGCGCTGATCACCACGATGGGAACGTTAGAGCCGAACCCGAACGCGCCCCGGATGAAACAGCCGAGCGCATGGGTGGCCGCCAGCGCGGCAAGCACCCACCATTCGATACCGTCAAACGGCATGACGCCGCTGAAAAATTCAGTCACCGGTTATCCGCAAAGCTGGATTGAA
>CAZBKQ010000029.1:11825-13183 GCA_964492555.1 uncultured Rhodospirillaceae bacterium
ATGTCGGAGGCGATGGAAAAAGACGGCGGGCCGTGGCTGATGGGCGAACAATTCACCCTGGCCGATATTGTCGTCGCGCCGCTGCTCGACCGGATGAACGATCTCGGCTATGCGGAACTCTGGTCGGATCTGCCCAACGTGGTCGACTGGTACGCGCGCATCCGGGAACGCCCGTCCTTTCAGAAGACGTTTTACGAGAATTCGCGGGTCTCGGAATTTCTGAAACTCTCGCCGCTGAAAGCCGGTTGAGCTTCCGACCCCCCATCCCGGCCTTCCCCCTGATAGGGGGAAGGGGATTAAGGCGATGGCGCGCGTTCCCTCCCCTTATCAAGGGGAGGGGAAGGGTGGGGATGGGAAATTCTCCTGCCTCTTATCCCTCCCGCAATGCTTCAGGCGGGTCGTCGGGCCACCAGGCCGGTGTGCGGTATCCGACCTTTTTGCGGACCCCCATATATTGCTTGTAGAGATCCTTCTTGACCGGGTCGCCGTTCGCCTTATGCACATAGGGGCAGACATCGACGCAGATATGGCAGTACTGCTCGCGCAGGCGGGAGACCGTGTAGCATTTCTCCACATCGGTGACCCAGCGCTTAACCCCTTCGGTCAGGATGAAATCGTCCGGTCCGGGGATCGCCTCCGCCGGGCAGTTATTGGTGCAGATATTGCATTTCGAACAGATATCCTGAACGCCGAATTCAATCGGTTCGTCATGGGCGAGCGGCATTGTGGTGGTGACGAAGCCGGGGCGGAAGCTCGCCCCCATTTCGGGATGGATCAGGCTGCCATGCTTGCCGAGCTCGCCGAATCCGGCGGCCCATAGGGCGGGCAGGGCCATGATGTCATCGCCGCCATTATGGTGCGCGACGGCGGGGTATCCCAGATCGCGCACATGATCGGCCAGCACGGTGGCGATCTCCGAACAGCGCACATAGGTGCTGGTTGATTCCGTTTCGATCGCGCGCGGCCCGTTGAGCGACTCGGCGTAATTCTCACCCACCACGAAGCAGAAAATCGTATCATGGGGCAGCTCCACGCCCTTTGAAACCATGATGGGGGAGAGCGCGGTGACGCCCACTTCCGACGCGCCGAGATCGCGCGCCATCTTCTTGAGCGCCGCGGCGGCTTCCTTCGGATCAGCAATCTCCGTCCGGTCCGGATTGACCGGCCCGTCACGCCGCTGGCCCAGCTCTCTCCAGCGCGCCATGCGGGCGCGTGTCTCGGGCGGGCGCGATTTCCAGAGCGGCGGCTCCGTTAGCCCGCGTTCTTTCAGCATGCGTCCCAGGATCGGCTCATCCGGTCCCTGTACGCGCACATCGGCGATGCCTTTCATGCTCGCCTCCCCCGATCTCGTTCCTGTT
>CAZBKQ010000029.1:13283-17989 GCA_964492555.1 uncultured Rhodospirillaceae bacterium
GTTATGCCGCTGAAAGACCGCAATCCCAGATCGGACATATTGTAGAGGCCGATGACCCGGCCGCGGATTTCCGCCGGCGCGTTGATCTGAACCAGGGTGCGGGCCATCGAGTTATAGGCGAGGTTCAGAAAGCCCGCGATACAGAGCAGGATCAGCGCCATCATATAGTTTCCCGTCACCGCGAACCCGCCGATGGAAAGGCACCAGAGTGCCGCCAGGATAAAGGCTGTCCTGGGGCGGGCATCCAGAAATCCCTTCGATTCCAGCACCACGCCCGCGGTGAGCGCGCCGACCGCGTTTGCCGCCAGCAGAAGGCTGTAAAACAGGCCGCCGTCCCCGGCGCCCAGATCGGTGGCGAATTGCGGCATCTGGGCCTGATAGGCGTTGCCGACGATAAAGGAGGCGACGCCCGAGAGAACAATCATCGAAGCGATGGTCGGGTTGTCAGTAACGGTGCGGATCGTCGAGAGAACGTCCTTGAACCCTTCAAGGGGGGCGTTCCGTTTCTGTTTTTTGCCGCTGACGGCCGGGCCGTAAGGCGCTTTCCATAGCCACAAGACAAGCGGCAGATAAATCAGGACATTGATCAGAATGCCCCAGACCGGCCCGGCAAAAACCAGCAGCCCACCGCCGACGGCGGGCCCTAGCAACAACCCCAGAGTCCGCGACGTCGCCATGGTGCGGATCGCGCTTTGCAATTGCTCGCCGCCCACAATGTCATGCACCAGAAGCTGCCCGGCCGGAGACCACAACACGCCCGCCATCCCGTGCAGGACAAGGAGAAGGGCGGCGTGCCACATCTCCAGCGCATCGAACATGAATAGCAGACCCCACCCCAGAGATGAGATCATGAACAGCACCATGCCGCACTGGATCACCCGCCTGGGGTCGTACCGGTCGGCCAGCGCGCCTGCCCAGAAGGAAAACAACAGAAAGGGCAGCCAGTGTGACAGGATCGCAAACCCGCCCAGCATGGGGGAGCGGAATTTTTCGTAGATGATCCAGTAGCTGATCACATGTTCGACGCTGTCCGCCATCATGGCGAGCCCGGCACCGATCAGATACATCCGCGCCCCCGGATGGCGCATGGCGGCGAAGGATTGAGCCTTGTCCGCCGCCTGATCGCCTGCTTCGGCCATTACGTCAGCCTTGCAACCGGTCGACTTGCGCGGTGAGTTTTTCGAAGGCCCCGCGGACCACCGCCTGTTCCTCGCGCGACAGACAGCCGACCAGCGCGCGGTAGCGTTCATTGGCATCGGGAATGATTTTCTCGAACGCCTCCTTGCCCTTGCCGGACAGGAACAGCCGATAGCTGCGCCGGTCTTCCGGGTTGCGGGCGCGGGCGATCAACCCCTCTTCCTCCAGCCGTTGCAGGGCGCGGCTGATCGCCATCTTGTCCATCGCCCAGCGGCTGGTGATTTCCGCCGCCGTCATGCCGGGATAGCGGTGCAGCGTCAGCATCACCCGCCAGTCCGATACGGTGATGCCATGCTTCTCATCCAGATGACCGGCAAAGCCGCGCTCCACCGTGCGGGCGAGAATCTGCAGTGATGACAGCAGATCGTCCGCCGGGCCCGAAACGGCGTCGGGGATTTCTTCCTCTGCTATGGGTTGCGGTTCCGTCATTGCGTGCCGGGGACCGGAATATCGATTTCGGTGCCGCGCCCTTCTTCCTTCGCGCGGTCGAACACGACCTTGGCCATCGCCATATCGGCCGCCGCCGTGCCGTTATTGTTGAAATGAAAGGTGATCTGATCGTCCGAGGTGCGCCCCGGATGCGCGCCCGACAGCACCGCGCCGAGGGCGTGAACATCTTCCGGCCCGATGATGCCCTGCTGCATTGGATCGTAAAGCCCGGCCTGTTTTTCCTGCTCAACCGAATCCACATGATTGACGCAGATCACATCGGCGCGGCGCACGGTCTCATCATCGTTCTCACGCCGCCCGCTTTTGAGCCAGCCGCCCTCGACCAGCGCGCTGTTCGATCCCACCACGGTCACGACATGCATGCCGGGTTCCAGCCATTCGCCGTCGAACGTCGGCACGTTGGAATTGGTCGCCGAGATCACCACGTCGGAGCCGCGCACCGCTTCCTCCGCGCTGTCCACGGGCACGACGTCCTTTTCGATGATGGCGGTCATTTCCGCGCAGAATTTGAGCCGGTTTTCCGGGTTGCGGGAATAGACCTTCACCGTTTCGATATCGCGCACCGCGTCGATGGCGAGGATCTTGTTGACCGCCTGCCCGCCGGAACCGAGCAGCCCGAAGACTTTCGACTCCGGCCGCGACAGCGCCTTGACGCCGACGCCGGTCGTCGCCCCGGTGCGGAACGCCATGACGCTGGAAAAGCCGGTCCGTTCATCGAACAGCTCACCCATCATGATGCCGTCGAGCTTCGCGGTTTCCGAATCCCATAGCAGATAGACCGGATGCTCGCGATAGGGGTAGGTCTGGTTGCCCTCGTCATGGGTGACCGATTCCGCCCGGGTCAGCGACCCGATAACGCCGAGCCCAGGGATACCGCCCGGAAAGTTCGACACCCTGACCCCGTCCGGCGAATGGACGCGGCGCCTCGGCGCATTGCCGATGGGATATTCGTCCGCTTCCTTATAGCCTTGCTCGATGGCGGCGACGGCTTCCTCCATATTGATCATGCCTTTGACTTCCTCGGGGCCGAGAAACAGGATCGCGTTGCGGTTGGGGCGGTCGACAGCCATCGGGTTCATTCCTTCTCTTGCGCGTGAATTCAATAATCCTATGCCCGGCCCGGAAGTCAGGCAAGGAAGGGGGCGGATTGAGGGGCTGTCGCCGCACCGTTATAGTTCCCTGGTTCGAAATTGCCTGAAGGGGAGCGCCATGGCCCTGACCGTGACACCGCTCGATGCGCCGCTCGGCGCGCGGATTGCCGGCATCGACCTGTCGAAAGATCTGTCGAGCGAGGCGTTCGAGACCATTCACCGTGCCTGGCTCGATCATCTGGTGCTGATCTTTCCCGATCAGGAAATGACGGAGCAGGACCAGCTTCGCTTTCCCCTCCTTTGGGGTGAAATGCCGCAGCGGTCGCGTTATAGCGGCCGCCGGGAAGAAAACCGACGGGCCCATCAATCCGTCATGCTGGTCAGCAATATCCGTGAAGATGGCGAGCCCATCGGTTCGCTGCCCGATGGCGACATGATGTTCCATTCGGACGGGTCCTACGATGAACACCCCTATCGCTATACGATGCTGCACGCGATCGAGGTGCCGCGCGCGGGCGGCGATACGTTGTTTGCAAACATGTATGCCGCTTATGATGCGCTGAACGACTCCCTGAAATCACGTCTTTCCACCCTCCGGGCGCGGCACGGATATTACGCTGGCCGCCATGTCACGGCGGAGATCAAGCAACAGCTTGGTATTTCGGATGATGTGCCTGATTCCTGCACCCATCCGCTGGTGACCGCGCATGAAGAAACCGGCCGTCCGGTCTTGTTTGTCAGCCGCCTGCTGACGCAGTCAATCGACGGCGCAGAGGACAGCCTGCTTGATGATCTGTTGGATCATGCGGAGCGACCGGAATTCGTCTATCAGCACAGATGGGCGCCGGGTGATTTCGTTATATGGGATAATCGCTGTGTAAATCACGCCAGAACGGATTTTTCCGCCGGCGAACGACGTCTGTTGCGGCGAACCACCGTTCAGGGCGTGCGGCCCGACGCCGCATTTTCCGACGCGGCATAGGATGGAGGCGAAAATGAAAATAGACCCTGTATCACCGGCGCTCGGCGCGCGGATTACCGGCATTGACCTGTCGAAAGATTTGTCGAGCGAGGCGTTCGAGGCCATCCACCGTGCCTGGCTTGATCATCTGGTGCTGATCTTTCCCGATCAGGATCTGACCGAAGAGGAACAGGTTCGCTTCGCCCGTCTCTGGGGTGAGTTTCCGGTGCGTGACCGCTATGACAAGCGGGCGGAAAAGGATACCGCCGATAAATCCATCATGCTGGTCAGCAATGTACGGGACAAGGACGGCAAGCCGATCGGATCGTTGCCCGACGGGGAGATGATGTTTCATTCGGACGGCGCCTATGACCGTCATCCTTATCGTTACACCATGCTTTATGCGGTGGAGCTGCCGTCGACCGGCGGCAATACGGTTTTCGCCAATCTCTATAAGGCGTATGAGGCCTTGCCGGACGACCTGAAGGCGAAACTCGCCCATTGCACGGCCCATCAGGAATATTATTCAGGCACGGTCATCAAGGGCGAGAATGTCGGCCATATCAACGGCGTGTTCGATCATCCCGTCTTCACCGCGCATGAGGAAACCGGCGAGCCGGTGCTGTTCGTCAGCCGGTTGATCACCATGGGTATTCCGGAATTGCCCGAGGATGAGCAGGCGGAAATTCTGGAGTTTCTGTTCGATCATACAGAGAAGCCGGAATTCATCTATGAACATGTCTGGTCGCCGGGCGATTTCGTTATGTGGGACAATCGCTGCACCAACCATGCGCGCACCGATTTCCCGCGGGAGGAACGCCGCCTGCTGCGCCGCAACGTCATCCGGGGCGTACAGCCTGAACGGGCGGCGGTTTAGCCGCGCCTTTCCAACCGGAAGAACTTTCCAGCCCCATTCGACCCCCTCCCTGTCCCTCCCCCGCAAGCGGAGGAGGGGACGTGAAGCGGAGAGCGAAAACCTGTTCCCCCTCCCCTTATTAAGGGGAGGG
>CAZBKQ010000029.1:18089-21427 GCA_964492555.1 uncultured Rhodospirillaceae bacterium
CCGGGAAGAACTTATCCAGCCAGCTTTTGACGATCTCGCGGACGCGGGTGTTGTCTTCGGCGAACATGAAGTGATCGGTCTCGGCAAAGAGATGCAGATCGCACGGCATGCCGGCCTTCTGGAACAAAGCGACCGACTGTTCGGTCGGCGTCACGCTGTCGTCTGAGGAGTGCAACAGCAGTAATGGGCGCGGCGCGATATCGCCGACCACGTCTTCTGCGGTGAAGTTGTACATGCTCTGCGGTACCTCGGCGGGGAATTTTTCAGCCGAATTTTGCGACAGATTATTCCTGAGATGTTCCGGGATCGGCACGATATCGTAGCGATCGACCATCAGGCTCTCGCCGGTGCGTTCGCGGTGGCGGCGGCCTTCCTCCAGCATCGCGGTGAATTTCAGCCAGCCTTCTTTGGTCGGGTGCTGGCCGCGGAATTTGCGTTCGCCATGGCCCCAGCCGCCGGAGGAGACCACGCAGGCGAACCGGTCATCGACCCCGCCGGTATAGATCGCGACCGCCGCGCCGAAGCTGGATCCCAGTACGCCGATGCGCTTGGGATCGACCTCGGACCGGGTCTGCAGATAATCCATCGCGGCGCGGGTGTCCTCCACCTGTTCCTGACAGATGACGCGGCCGAAATCGCCTTCCGACTCGCCGCAGCCCCGCATATCGAACCGGAAGGCGGCGTAGCCCCAACCGTTCAGCATCTTGCAGGGGCCGCGTACATTGCCGGATTCCTTGTTGGAACCGAACCCGTGCAGCACGATAATGCAGGGCAGGCCGGATGCGTCCGCGCCTTCCGGTGTGTGCAAGACGCCCGAAAGCGTCATATCGCCGGACGTGAATGTGATTTTGTCTTCCATCGGGGCCTCCCTGAAAATTCGTTGCTTTCTTATAGGGGGCGCGCGAAGGGGTCCGCAACCCGGCGCACTGGACGGGGGCGGGCGGCCCGGCCAGAATGCGCCGCAAACGAGATTTCGGGGGAATGAATGGCATCCGACATTATCATTATGCGGGATCAGGCGATGACGCTGTGCCAGGCGGTATTCGAGGCGCTGGAGCTGCCGCCGGACGATGCGCGGATTGTCGCCGACGGGCTGGTCTGGGCCAGCATGCGCGGCATCGACTCGCACGGTCTTATCCGGCTCGCCTCCTATGTCCGCAGGCTCGATCAGGGGGTGGTGAACCCGAAACCGAAAATGACCATCGCCAAGGATTTGCCCGGCGCGATGATCGTTGAGGGCGATCACGGCCACGGCCAGGTGACGCTCAGCTGGGCCATGCAACGCGCGATCGAAAAGGCGCGCGATGCCGCCATCGGCTGGGTGCTGGTGCGCGAATCCAAACATGCCGGGGCGGTCGGCTATTACACGAGAATGGCGGCGGAGGCCGGGATGGCCGGTCTCTATATGGGGGCGAGTCAGCCCAACATGGAATATTTCGGATCAAAGGTCGAAGGCGTCGCAACCAACCCCATCGCCATTTCCGTGCCCGGTGAGAACGGGCGCATCCTCTCTCTCGATATGGCGACGGCGGTCGCCGGTGTCGGCAAGCTGATGCATCACAAGGCGACCAACGCGCCGCTGGGGGAGGGCTGGGCGCTGGATGCCGACGGCCACCCGACCACCGACCCGCAACAGGCGGAGATTCCCACCGCACTCGGCGGGCCCAAGGGGTCGGCCATGTCGTTGCTGTTCGAATGTATGACCAGCCTGATGGTGGCGAGCCCGCTGGTCGCGCGCTGGCATGACGGTTCCTATCAGCGTCATCAGCAGAACGGGCTGGTTGCCGCGATCAATATCGCCGATTTTACCGATCTCGATGCCTACAAGGCCGATGTCGAGGCGCTGATCCATGAGATCAAGAATTTGCCCAGGGCCGACGGGGTCGCGGAAATTCTCGTGCCCGGTGAACGCAGCGACCGGGTGATGGCGGAACGCGAAAAGAACGGCATTCCGGTGCCCGCCAAGACCTGGGAACAGGTCTGCGCCGTCGCCGAACGGTTCGGGGTTCCGATCCCGGACGTGCGAGAGGGGGCCGGAGCCGTTTAATTCTTTCCGGGGTGACACGTCTTTTTATGGGCAGATTGTGCGAGTGAGGCCGCGTTAACAATAGCTGTCACCCCGGCCCCCGAGCCGGGGTCCATATCTCCGCCGCATAGGAGTTTTTACCCCCTCCCTGTCCCTCCCCCGCATGCGGAGGAGGGGACGTAAACCGAAGGGGTTTTGATTTATTTTCCCCTCCCCTTGAGGGGAGGGGTGAATAGGGTGCGAAAATGACGAGGCGTGTCTCCGCTAGCCGCGGGTCAGCCTGGCCCAGACGCCGAAATGGTCGGACGGCAAAATATCGGTTTCAAGATCGCGGCCGTCGAAGGCCCGGCGCACGCGGTTGAAACGGAAATCGCTGTTCCCCAGCCGGAAGAGATAATCGATCTGGCGTGAGCGCCCGCCGTCGCGTTCGACCGTATTAAATGACATGCCCGTTGCCGCACAGGCTTCTTCCACCGCCACTGGGGCCTCACCCAGCAACCACTGGATCGGCGCGCTGTCGGGCTTGCAATTCAGATCGCCGCCCATCAGGACGAGGTCGTATTGAGAAAGATCGGGCAGGGCGGTAAGCGTCTGTTCCAGCTCCCGCCGCCGCATGGCGTCCGCATCGTTCAGATAGGTCAGATGCGTGTTGACGATCAACAGATTGAGACCGTCCAGCGCGATCTCCACCGCCTGTGAAATCCGTTCGCCGTCTTCCGCGTCGGCATCAAGCGCGATGCGGGTGTCGGAGAGGATTTTGCCGCGGGTCAGTATGGCGAGGCCGGAGCCGGTTTCGCCCCACACACCCTCGACCTCGCGTTCCTTCAGCCGCGCGCGCTGGATCGCCATGGAAAAGCCCAGTGCGTCCGATACCGCTTTTGCCGTGTCGAGCCCAAGCGCCGTGGCCTCGAAACTCTCCTGCAGCAGCAGGATATCAAGGCACAACGTCTTTGCCTGATCGCAGATCAGCTCGACGCGCCTGCGGTAATCGCCGTCGCCTTTCCACGTATTCAGCGTCGCGGCGGTAACCCTATCGGCCATGTCAGACGGTTTCGGCGGCGGCCTTCAGGCTGTCCATCAGCTGCGCCCGGCGGATATAGGCCTTGCGCAATTCCTTGTCGTCGCCGATGCGGCGCAGCTCATCGAACCGCTTCTTGCGGCTGGCCGGGTCGTTATCTTCCATCATTTTCTTGTTGGCGATGGTCTGGGCCTGAATGAAATCTGTCGCCGCCTTGTGGCGTTGGCGTGAATAGAGGGCGAGGAGCGACTCATCCGCCTCGCCGCGCCAGACCTTGCCGAGTTTTTCCGACAA
>CAZBKQ010000029.1:21527-32070 GCA_964492555.1 uncultured Rhodospirillaceae bacterium
GGGTGGTTCGCCATTCACCTTGAACAGATTGCACCACTCATTCGGGTCGGACCAGAAATTGCGGTGCTGTACGCCGGGAATGGCGGCAAAATCGAAATAGGTGCCGATCTTGATGAAGTTTTCGTCATAGGTGAACCCGACATAATCAATGCCGGCTTCCTTGCGCACGGTCGATCCCGCCCCGTCGCAGGCGATCAGATAGGACGCCCGCATGATTTCCGTCGAACCATCCGGCATCTTTACGGTGACATCGACATGATCGGCATGCTGTTCCAGCGTTACCACCTCATGCAGGAAGCGCAGATCGTACCCGTCCTTGTCGCCGTAAAGCTCAAGGATCTTGCGTACCGTCTTGTATTGTTCGTATTGCAGCACGAACGGGTAGGCGAACTCGTCCTTCAGCTCCGCGAGATCGAACTCGACGATGGACTCCCGGGTCTCCCGGTCCCAGATGCGGTATTTGGGCGCCTCCAGCCCTTCCGTCAGTATGTCCTCCAGCCCCAGCGAGACCAGCATTTCGACGGTCGGCGGATGGTTGCTTGCGGCCCGCTGGTCCATCAGCGGTTCATGCTCGCGCTCCAGCATGATGACGGGGATGTCCTGTTTCCACAGCGCGAGGCCGAGTACGGCGGCGACAGGGCCGCCGCCGGCGATGATCACGGGATCGGGTTGGCTCATTATTCGGGTCTCTCGGTTCGGGTCGTCCGACTATCCCGCCGCCCGAAAGGCCGGTCAACGGGCGCGTGGCAATTTACCGCAAGGCGAACCCGTGTTCCATCAGATAGGCCCGGAATTCGGCGCGTTCCGGCACGGAAAGCTGACGCGATATATGTTCCGACCAGTAATAGGGGTCGGCGACGCCATAGCGGTCTGTCTTCTGCTGGCGGTCGGGCGGCACGGCGTGGGCTTCGTGGCGGATGGCGTCGTAATCCCCGATCCGCTTTTCCAGCCCGGAATCGTCATAGGCGTTGTAATGCACCACCACATCCTGCGGCAGGCGTTGATTGACATAGCCGTCCGCATCCGGCCAGCCGAACATCAGCCCGGCGATCGGGAAAACTCCGTCCGGCAGTTTCAGCACACCGCCGACGCCATGCATGAAATCGCGCAGGGAGCTTAGCGGCGCGCAGCCCAGCCCGGCGGCCTCCGCCGCGGCGACGAAATAGCCGAGCGCCAGCGCGCCATCCACCGCGGCGTTCAGCAGGCTGTCCATATTGTCGTTATTGTTGAGCTTGCCGGTCATCTCGCCGATTTTCCGGTTGCGGCGCAGATCGGCGCAGAAAACGACCAGTCCGGGCACGGTCTCCAGAATCCTGGTGCGCGGGCACCAGGGGGCGAGTTCCTTCCGTACCGCCGGGTCATCGACCACGATGATGGAATATTGCTGCAGGTTGGATTTGGTCGGCGCGGATTGCGCGCAGGCCAGCAGCACCTCGATCAGCTCACGCGGGACCGGCTCGTCCTTATAGATGCGAAGCGAACGGCGGGATAGCAGGGCGAGCACCTGGTCCGGCACGTCCACACCCTTGCCCAGCCCGGTTTCTGCGCCATAGCGGTTTTTTATCCCCAGCTCTGCGTTGCCCATGTTTTCTTTCCTTCCGGTCCGTGTAATCGTTATGTCAAATCAGTGTCGTAAATACGCCGTCTTGTCCGGGGGTGCCCCGCATCGCCCTATCAGATCAAAGCTTGGGCGCGGGGTCGAGGCCCGACGGTGGAAAAATGACCGAAAGGGAGGGGGCCGGCGTGGTCCAGCGCAAGAAATCCTATCGCGTATCCGTCAGGGGGATCATCCTTGAAGGAGACAAGGTTCTGCTGCTGCGTAAACAGAACCGGACCTGGGATTTGCCCGGCGGCAAGCTGGAAAACGGCGAGTCTGATCTGACTTGCGTTATTCGCGAGGTCTACGAGGAAACCGGCCTGACTGTGACGGTATCGGACTATGCCGGGTCCTGGGTTCGCCCGCGCCGCGACGATTTCGACGTGTTCAATATGGCGTTTGTTTGCCGGTCGCCCGGCCGGATTGACGAGGTCGAGTTGAGCAATGAACATATCGATTACGGTTTTTTCCGCGGCAAGGACATTACCGGCTTGCGGATGATCCGGGGATGCCGGGAAACCGTGTTGCGGGCATTGACCGGAACGGCGCACGGCTACCAGACCCGGGCCGTCAAAAAGGTGCCAAAGAAAAAGGCGGCGAGGATCGACGCGGTTGTCAGGGCATAACGCACGGGTCGTGCGGTCGTCTTGGCCCCGACCATACGGAATTGTCACAAGACCGTTGTCATAAGACTGTAATCAAACGGTCATAAACAAACGGCGCGATTTCGGCTAAATTCAGACCATATTGAGAGTTTCGGCGGGAAATTTATGACAGAGTTGGCGACAGAGAACGCGGTAGAGGAGACATCGGTTTCGTCCGGTACGGATGTTATCGGCGTGGATTCACCCGACCGCTTTATCAACCGGGAAGTTTCCTGGCTGAAATTCAATGAACGCGTACTGGATGAGGCGATGAATGCCGCCCATCCCCTGCTCGAACGCGTCCGGTTCCTGTCGATTTCGGCCAGCAACCTTGATGAGTTTTACATGGTCCGGGTCGCCGGTCTGAAAGGGCAGGTCGAAGCCGGTATCACCCAGGTCAGCCAGGAAGGGCTGACGCCCGCGCAACAGCTCGACGTCATTACCGAGGCGGTGAACGCGCTGGTCGCCGGGCAACAGCGCGTCTGGGCCGCGCTCCGCAAGGAACTGGCGGCGAACGGTATCGATGTTCTGGCTACAGAGGATCTGACCGCCGAGGAGGAAAGCTGGCTGCGCGATTATTTCGTCGACGATATTTTCCCGGTGCTCACGCCCATCGCCGTCGACCCGGCGCATCCTTTCCCCTTCATGCCCAATCTGGGTCTCGCCATGGTGCTGCAGTTGACGCGGCCCAAGTACGGGGTGGAACTCAACGGTCTTATCCCCATCCCGGCGCAGCTCGGCCGTTTTATCCGCCTGCCCGGCAAACGCATCCGCTTCATCCGCGTCGAACAGGTGGTGCGGAAATATATCGACATGCTGTTCCCGCGCTTCGACGTGCGCGAATTCGGCATGGTGCGCGTGCTCCGCGACAGTGATATCGAGCTTGAGGAAGAAGCCGAAGATCTGGCCCGGGTGTTTGAAACCCTGCTGCGCCGCCGCCGCCGGGGTGAGATCATCCGCCTTTCGACCAACCGTAATATGGGCGAACCGCTCAGGAATTTTCTGGTGCGCCAGCTGGCCGTCAAACCGGAGGCGGTTTTTTCCGAAGAAGACATCGTCGGGCTGGTCGATACCAAGGAACTGATTGTCTCCGAACGGCAGGATTTGTTGTTTGAGCGCTATGTCGCGCGTTTCCCGGAACGCATCCGTGATTATGGCGGGGATTGTTTCAAGGCGATCTATGCCAAGGATATCGTCGTTCACCACCCCTATGAGAGCTTTGACGTCGTGGTCGATTTTCTGCGCCAGGCGGCGCGCGATCCCGCCGTCGTCGCGATCAAACAGACGCTGTATCGCACCAGCGAGGATTCGCCCGTCGTGCATGCCCTGGCGGAGGCGGCGGAAGCCGGAAAGTCCGTTACCGCGCTGGTTGAGCTCAAGGCCCGGTTCGACGAGGAGTCGAACATCCGCTGGGCGCGCGATCTGGAACGCGCCGGGGTGCATGTGGTCTACGGATTTGTCGATCTCAAGACCCACGCCAAGGTATCGCTGGTGGTCAGACGTGAATCAGGCCAGCTCAGGACCTACTGCCATTTCGGCACCGGCAATTATCATCCGATCACGGCGAAGATTTACACCGATCTGTCCTATTTCACGACCGATCCGGTGCTGTGCCGCGACGCCGCCAGCCTGTTCAATTTCATGACCTGCACCGCGCGGCCAAGCAAGATGGAAAAGCTGGCCTATTCGCCGAATACGCTGCGCAGCCGGCTTGTCGAGCATATCGAAAAGGAAATCGAGCATGCCGAGGCAGGGCGTCCGGCGCATATCTGGGCCAAGCTTAACTCGCTGGTAGACGGTGAGATCATCGACCTGCTCTACAAGGCCTCGAATGCCGGGGTGAAAATCTGGCTGGTGATCCGCGGGATTTGTTGCCTGCGTCCGGGCGTGCCGGGGCTTTCCGAAAATATCTGGGTGAAGTCCATTGTTGGACGATTCTTGGAACACAGCCGTATAGTCTGTTTCGGAAGCGGGCATGGCCTGCCCCATGACGAGGCAAAGGTGTTTATCTCATCAGCCGACTGGATGCCCCGGAATCTGGACCGCCGCGTGGAGACGCTGGTGCCGATCGAGAATCAGACCGTCCATAACCAGGTGATGGATCAGATCATGATCGCCAGCTTTAAGGACAATATGCAAAGCTGGAACATGCAGCCCGACGCGCAATATGTACGCGTCGATGGCGGTAAGGATCCATTCAGCGCGCATGAGTATTTCATGACATATCCGAGCCTGTCCGGGCGGGGGTCGGCCTCGCGCCGCGGCAGGACGGAATTGCCCCGCCTGTCATTCGAGGGTTTATAAAGGCCGATCAGTCCCGGTAATTTGGCATAGAGTATTCAGTTCAGTCTCTTGGATAGCGCATCAGGATACCCCGAAGACAGCTACGCCATCATTGATGTCGGTTCGAACACCGTCCGGCTGGTGATCTTTCTTGGCGCCATCCCGCATCAGCAATGCTGGGTCAATATCAAGACCCGCTGCCGGCTGGCGGAGGGGATGGAAGAAACCGGCAAGCTGTCTCCCGAAGGCCGCCGCAAGGCGCTCAAAGCCGTCGGCGAATATCTGCAAAAAGCCGAAACCCTCACCAGGGGCGAAATCCAGGTGGTCGCGACCTCCGCCGTGCGGGACGCCGCGAACGGCCGGAAATTCGTCAGGAAAATCGAAAAGAGTTTTGGGCATCGCGTCGCCGTCCTGTCGGGTGAGCAGGAGGCATTGCTGTGCGCGACAGGGGTTCTGACCGGCTATCCCCGCGCCAGCGGGCTTATCGTCGATGTCGGCGGCGGCAGTCTGGAAATCGCCGAGGCGGCGGAAGGCGAACTGTTCCGCACCGCAAGCCTGCCGATCGGTCATGTACGGCTTCTGGAACGGTCGAGGAATGATCCCGACCGGTTCAAAAAGATCATCGATAAGGAGCTTGATTGCGTCGACTGGCTGGAGGCCGGGTACAAGGAAACGCTCTATCTGACCGGCGGCGCGTTCCGCAGCCTGGCGCGGGCCTATATGAAGGGGTTCGGAGAAACCGCGAAAATTCAGGGCTATACCGTGCCGTGCGCGGAGATGAAGAAATTCATCAAGGAGGTCTGCAAGGGCAAGTTTTCCAAAAAGGCCGACGATATCTCGCTGCTGATCGCGGCGAGGCTGGCCGCCGGATTGATCAAACGTGCCAGGCCGTCCTTCCTGACCTTTTCCACCCGGGGATTGCGCGACGGTTGTTATGCGACGCGCTTTACCGTGGAAAACCCGGAAACGCGGTTGCAGCCGCCCCAGCCGGTAAAGGTCGCCTGAGCCGCCGCGATCTCACTCGTCCGGACCCAGATAGTCGGCGATCATATGGGCATAGACCCTGGCCGTGTCACGCGTGCGATCGACGGAGGCGCAATCCTGGTCGGTATGGGCGAAACGGTCCTCGCCGCAGCCGTAATTGGCGCATGGAATGCCGACATGGTTGAGATAGCCCTGATCGAAGGCGGTGGTGGTGTAAAATGTCTCCGGCTCTTGCCCCAGCATGGTTTCCGCTGACCCGGAAATCAGCCGCACGATCGGTGAATCCTCGGTTACCAGTGATGGATACATAAACGGGCCCTTTTTAAACTCGACGGACCATTTCCGGCCGCTCGCCGGGTCTTCCATCCCGTCGACCTGCATGACGATGCGTTCGATATCCGCCCAGGCTTCCTCCGGGTCGTCCCCCGGCAGGAGGCGGCGATCCAGCGTAATCTCGCATTCGCCCTGGATGGTGTGGGTCGAATCCGGAAAGCTGCGCATGTGATTGACGGCGAAGCTCGGTTTGCCGAGCGCCGGATGTTCGCCCCTCAACTCCAGCTGTTCCTCCAGCCGGCGGATTACCTCGATCGCGCCGGTAATGGCGTTGCACCCCTTGGCGGGCGCGCTGGAATGGCAGGGCGCGCCGCGCACGGTGATAAAGCTGTCGACCCGCCCCCGATTGCCCAGCGTAATCTTCAGGCTGGTCCCGCCGAGGATAGCCATATCGGCGCGGACGCCTTCGCCCTCAACCACGCTGGTAATGGCGTCGTGACGCCCGGTTTCGCCCGAAACACAGCAGAGAAAGACCAGCTTTCCGGAAACCGGAATACCCTTCGCGATAATGGTCTCCATGGCGTGCAGCATCGCCGCCAGATTGGCCTTTTGCTCGCTCGCCCCCTTGCCGAGGACAACCTCGCCCGGCAGATCAAAGTCGGCGCCATCCACGACATCGCCGTCATAGGCGTTCGTCATGGTCGATTGCGGCTGGTTCATGGCGTTGCCGATGAACATCAGTGATTTTCCCGTCCGGTCCTCGCCATAGGTGGCGATCAAATTATGCATCCCGTCATACCGTATGTCGGTGAAGCCCATGTCACGCAGACGGGGTTCAATGGCGGTGCGGATAAATTCGGCGAGAAGCGGTTCGGCTTCCAACAGATCTGTTTGCGGACTTGGTACCCTTACCAGCGCGACCAGCAGTTCCTTTACCCGTTCAAGCGATATGGCCTGTTCGATTGTATCTCTCGCCGGCATGGCGTTTCCCCTCCTGTTTTCCAGTATCGATCATAGCGCCAAGCCGGTTTCTTTACGATGGATTAACGGTGATTTGCGACACTCGCTCTCCAATGGGTTTCGCATCGCCGCGGGAGCGATCGAGTGGCACAAGCGCTGAAAAAACAGGATCCGGACGGGGTCGTCGCCGAGAAACACGGGTTGCGGAAAAAGCTGCATGCCTGGTGGCATGGCTATGAGCTCGCGCCTGTCATCGATTTCGATGCCGAAACCGGCGTGCGCTCACGCGATCAAAAGTCGAAAGCCGCCGAGGCTGACGGCAGCTGGACGCCCGCGCGTCTGATGCTGGCGCAGCAGGTCTGGGGCAGCGGGGCGTTGAACCCGTTGGACGAGGATTATCTCTACACGATGATTGATGACTGGCCGCTGACCGCGTCCGACAGGGTGCTGGAAATCGCCGATAGCCTCGGGGCGGGCGGGCGCATCATCAATGGCCGCTTCGGTGTTGAAGTTGATCTCTGCCTGTCCGGCCCGGAATTGGCTGAAATCGCCTCAGGCCAGTTCGGGGAAGAGGGCGCATCCGGCAAAATCGATGTCTGTGATGGTGTTCTCGGTGTTTTTTGCCCTGAACCCGAAAGCTATAACGCCGTTCTGATCCGGGACTCTCTTTTCCGTCTGGAAAACGTCGATGACTTTCTGGAGCCGGTTGTACAGGCGCTCCCCGCGTCCGGCGGGACCATGGCACTCTCCGATTTCTTCGCCGGAGAAAATGCCGGGACGCAGGAATTCGCGCGCTGGATGGAACTGGAAAATGTTCCTGGCGATTCCGTCAGTGAGGATGATGTTTCGACCTTGTTGCAGGCCAACGGGCTGACCCTGAAAGCCGTTGAAGACGACAGCGCCCTGTACCGCTCCATGATCCGGAATGGCTGGGCGGCGTATCTGGCGGGTCTTGATGCCGCCGCCCTGTCGCAGATGCAGCGCGCCGTGCTGGAGCGTGAGGCCGAGCTTTGGACTTGTTGTGAAAAGGCGCTGGAGACCGGCGCGATCCGCCATCTTCGCATCGCCGCTTCCGCCGGTTGAGACAGCATTATCTTAAGCGTCAGCTTGCTGTTGACAGGCCGCGCCCGCCCCACTACATTCCGCGCCCATTGCTACACGACCAGACCGCCAAAAGGCCAAGACGATGAAGGTTGCAAATTCGCTGAAGACGCTGAAAAAACGCGACAAGAACTGCCGGGTAATCCGCCGCAAGGGCCGGGTTTACGTGATCAACAAGCGTAACCCGCGTTTCAAGGCGCGCCAGGGCTGATCGGTCCCCCATAGCAGGATTGAGGCCGCGCCCGTGAGCGCGGCTTTTTCTTTTGCGTGATCCACGGCCCTTGCGCCTGGTTTCCGGGGCGTGGTCAACTTCCCGTCTATTGAAGAAACAGCGAGAACCGGGCGCTCATGAAAATGCCGGAATCGGATGCGGCGGCGCTGGCCAACCGCCCCGCCCTGATACGGGGCTTGCGCGAAATTCTGCCTGATGACGACATCATTACCGCCGAAGCGGGGCTGCGCCCCTATGAATGCGACGGGCTGACCGCCTATCGCCAGCTGCCGATGGTGGTCGCGCTGCCCGAAACCACTGCGCACGTGGCGGAGATCGTCAGGCTCTGTGCCCGGCTGGGGGTAAAGATCGTGCCGCGCGGGGCGGGAACGTCTCTCTCGGGCGGGGCCTTGCCGCTGGCGGACGGGCTGACGCTCGGGCTCGGCAAGTTCAACCGGATATTGGAAGTCGATTACGACAATCGGTGCGCCGTTGTGCAGCCGGGGGTGACCAATCTCGCCATCAGTGAGGCGGCGGCCGAAAACGGTTTTTATTACGCGCCTGACCCGTCGAGCCAGATCGCCTGCACCATCGGCGGCAATGTCGCGGAAAATTCCGGCGGGGTGCATTGCCTGAAATACGGGTTGACCACGAATAATCTTCTTGGGGTCGAATGCGTCACGATCGATGGCGATATTATCCGGCTTGGCGGCAGGCATTTCGATTCCGGCGGGTACGATCTGATGGGGGTGCTGACCGGTTCCGAGGGGTTGCTGGCGGTTATTACCGAGGTCACCGTTCGCATCCTGCCGAAGCCCGAGAGCGCGCGGGCGCTTCTGATCGGGTTTCCGTCCAGTGAGGCGGCGGGGAATTGCGTCGCCGCCATTATCGGGGCCGGGATCATTCCCGCCGGGATGGAGATGATGGACCGTCCCGCGATCAACGCGGCGGAAGATTTCGTTTCCGCCGGTTATCCGCGCGATGCGGAGGCGCTGTTGATCGTCGAGCTGGACGGGCCGGAGGCGGAGGTCGATTTTCTGACCGGTGAAATCGGGCACATTGCGCAGCAGGCGGGGGCGGAATCGTCGCGCGCCAGCCGCGATGAGACGGAACGCGCCTTGTTCTGGGCGGGCCGGAAATCCGCTTTTCCGGCGGTCGGCCGCATCTCCCCCGATTATTACTGTATGGATGGGACCATCCCGCGCCGGGCATTGCCCGCCGTGCTGTCCCGTATGGCGGAATTGTCGCGGGAATTCGCCCTCGGGTTCGCCAATGTGTTTCACGCGGGAGACGGCAATCTGCATCCGCTGATCCTTTATGACGCCAATATCCCGGGTGAGCTGGAAAAGGCCGAACAATTCGGCGCGGAAATCCTGAAGCTCTGTGTCGAGGTCGGTGGGGTGCTGACCGGCGAACACGGGGTCGGGGTGGAAAAACGCGATCTGATGGGTGTGATGTTCACAGAGGCAGACCTGGCGCAGCAGCAACGTGTCAAATGCGCCTTCGATCCGGATCAGCTGCTCAATCCCGGCAAGGTCTTTCCGGTATTGCATCGCTGTGCCGAGCTGGGACGGGTGCATATCCATGGCGGGCAGACCCGTTTTCCGGATATTCCGCGGTTCTGATGGAAACGCTGCAACCCGGCACGACGGACATGTTGCGGGATGCGGTCGCGCACGCGCTCTCCGCCGAGAACACGCTGGAAATTGCCGGTGGCGGCAGCAAGGCGGGCTATGGCGGGCCGGTTGAGGCCGATTACCGTCTGTCGACGCATGCGCTGAGCGGCATCGTTTCTTATGAGCCCGAGGAGCTTGTCCTGACCGCGCGGGCGGGGACGACGCTGGCAGAGATTGCGGCTGCCCTTTCGGAAGCCAATCAACGACTCGCGTTTGAGCCCCCTGACTGGCGCGCGCTATTGGGCAACGAAGCGTCCGAGCCCACGCTGGGCGGCATTGTCGCCGCCAATATGTCAGGCCCGGCGCGGCCACGGGCGGGGGCGGCGCGGGATCATCTGCTCGGGCTGGAGATGGTTACCGGCCGGGCGGAACTTATCCGATCGGGCGGCAAGGTGGTCAAGAACGTCACCGGATATGATCTTTGCAAGCTGCTTGCGGGATCGTTTGGCACGCTCGGCGTGATGACCGAACTGACGGTGAAGACATTGCCCGCGCCGGAGAAGCTCCGCACCGTGCTGATTGCCGGGCTGTCGCCGGAAGACGCCGGCGCGGCGATGGCGTCGGCGCTCAATACGCCGCACGATATATCTGCGGCTTCCTATCTGCCGGCAGATATCGCGGCCTGTTCCGCGGTTGGTTATGTCAGCAAGGCGGCGGCGAGCGTAACGGCGCTCCGGGTCGAGGGGGTGGGACCTTCCGTGCTGGCCCGCTGCACCGCCTTGCGGGAGCGCATGGCGACATATGGCGAGATTGAAGAGCTGCATTTTCATAATTCCCGTACGCTCTGGGCGGAGATCGGCGATGCCGCCTTTTT
>CAZBKQ010000029.1:32170-34381 GCA_964492555.1 uncultured Rhodospirillaceae bacterium
GCGCTTTCCGGGCGTGTCAGGGCGGGGTTCGATCCCAACGGTATCTTTAATCCCGGCCGGATGTTTGGGGCGGGCGGCTGATGCAGACTAACTTTACCGCTGACCGGCTTGCCGATCCGGAGATCGCCCTCGCCGATAAAATCCTGCGCTCCTGCGTCCATTGCGGGTTCTGCAACGCGACCTGTCCGACCTATCTGCTGACCGGGGATGAGCGCGACGGGCCGCGCGGCCGGATTTATATGATCCGCGATATGCTGCAGGAAGACCGGCCCCCGGACCCGTCGGAAACCTATCATCTTGATCGTTGTCTCAGCTGCTTTTCCTGCATGACGACCTGTCCGGCGAGCGTCGATTACCGTCATCTGATTGACCCGGTGCGGGCGCGGCTGGAGGCCGGCGGGCGGCGGCGTGCCGGTGAGGTGTTTCTCCGCCGCCTGATCGGCTGGGTGCTGCCCCGGCCCGGTATTGCCGCGGCTCTACTCCACCTGGGGCGGGTTTTCCGCCCGGTTCTGACGGGACTGCCCGGCGCTATGGGAAGGCTGTTCCGCCTGATTCCGTCGGATAAGCCGGTGTCGCCCCTGAAACCTGGGGTTCATCCGGCGGAAGGCGCGCGGAAATACCGCGTGATCCTGTTGCCCGGCTGCATCCAGCAGCCCATCGCGCCGGAGATCAATCAGGCGACGATCCGGCTTCTCACCCGGTTGGGGGCGGAGGTGATCATCGCCGAAGGTGGCGGCTGTTGCGGATCGCTTGATCATCATCTTGGGCGGGCCGATCCGGCGCGGCGTTTCGCAGCGGCCAATCTGCGTGCATGGAAGCAGGTGGAAGAAACGCATGGACCCGCCGATGCGATTATTTCCAACGCCACCGGTTGCGGCGCGATGTTGCGGGATTACGGGCATTTGTTTGCCGATGATCCGGAGTTTGCCGGGACGGCGGGCCGCTTTTCAACGATAGCCGAGGATATCAGCACCTTTGTCCAAATGGCCGGGATCGAAAACCTTCTGTGCCGAGCCCCGGATTTGCGTATCGCCTGGCAGGCACCCTGTTCGCTGAGCCACGGTCATAAACCCGGCGCGGCGGAGGCCCCGCCATCATTGCTCGCGGCGGCCGGGTTCGATGTGATCCGTCACGCCGATGAACATATCTGCTGCGGCTCCGCTGGGACCTATAACATCCTGCAGGGCGCGCTGTCCGACCGGCTGAAAGAACGGAAATCGGAGGCGCTCTCCGCGCACTCACCCGACGCCGTGGCGACGGCCAATATCGGATGTCTGAAACAGCTTTCCGAAACTGTTGCGTTGCCGGTGCTGCATGTGGTTGAGTTACTCGACTGGGCCACGGGTGGACCGCCGCCCGAGGGACTCAAATATCCTGTCTCCGGAGAAGATTGATGGAAAAGATTACGGCGTGGCTCAATAGCTCCGCGACGCTGGTTTTCCCGCATATCGGCTTGGAGGAAATCGACGTCGACCCGCGGCTCGATGCCTTGTTTGTCGCGCTCAGCCGGGCGGAGTCGGAACGCGTGGCGGCGCCGATCGAATCGATGATCTGGTCGATCTGGTCGCAATCCGGGGATAATCAGGTCGATAATCTGATGGAGCGGGGCACGTCGGCCCTGCGCAAGGAAAACCTGCTCGATGCGCTGAATTTTTTCGACTCGGTCGTTGAAGCATTGCCCGATTTCGCCGAGGGCTGGAACAAGCGCGCGACGGTGAATTACCTGCTGGGCGATTTCGACAGCTCGATCAGCGACGTCGAGCGGACACTGACGCTGGAGCCGCGCCATTTCGGCGCACTATCCGGGCTCGGCATGATCGCGCTGTCGCTGGGACAGGAAGAACAGGCGCTGGAGGCATTTGAGGCGGCGCTCGATATCCACCCCTATCTGTCAGGGGCGGATACACATATCCGCAAACTGCGCGAAAAGGTGCGCGGCGGCGCTTAAAGAGCTCAGGCCGCTTGTACCGCCATCCGGCGCCGGCGCAGCGCCAGCATTACCAACGTTCCCATCAGCATCATCAACCCCTGCGCGGGCGCGGAAACCGGGTTTACCGGACTGGCTTCCGTGACCTCGATATAGAGGCTGTTGCCGATGAAGAGCTGGTCGAAGCTCAACCCCGATATATTGACCGAAATGCTTTCAAACACCTGATCGAGGAAATCGACGCCGAGGAAGCTTCCGGTATCGAGCCGGATGACCTCGAACTG
>CAZBKQ010000030.1:0-2867 GCA_964492555.1 uncultured Rhodospirillaceae bacterium
AACACGCAAAACACGCCGGCGCGCGAAACTCGCGGACCAGCGGACACCCTCGGGCGTATCGGCACTCAAAATTGCCTTGGGTGGCGGGAATTTGGCGAAAACCGGTGCGGAAGTCAAGCAATCCCTGTCTTGACGCTGTAACAGCTTGCCCGCTTAATTCCCTCATGATGGATGGATCGGTATTCGGTTGCCTGAGAGAAGGCGCTCATATCTGGGCGATCGGCGCGGTGCGCGGCGACGCGAACCGGCTTTCAAACCTCCACGATGCGCTTTCCGCCGCGATGGAGCCCGATGACCGGCTGGTCTATCTCGGCAATCTGCCGGGTGGCGCGGCGCAGGACCGGAACGCGGTGGATGTGGCGCTGGAGTTCCGCATCTGGGTCATGGCGCGCCGGGGCGGTGATGCCGATGACGTGGTGTTTCTGCGCGGCGCGCGGGAAGAAATGCTGCAGAAACTGTTTGAGCTGCAATTCGCCATCAGCCCGTCTGAGGTTCTGGACTGGATGCTGGAAAAAGGCATCGGCGGCGCTATTAAGGCCTATGGCGGTAATCCGGAAGAAGCCCGCGCGGCGGTGCGCCAAAGCGCCGTCGCCACCACAAGATGGACCTCCGATCTGCGCGCGCGGTTCCGCGAGAGCGGTCATCAGCCCTGGCTCTCCAGCCTGCAACACGCCGCCTATAACGCGGAGAAAACGACCCTGTTCGTCAGCCGGGGGATCGATGCGACGAAACCGCTGGACGCGCAGCACGATATTTTCTGGTGGGGCGGCGGCAGCGGGTTCGACGCGATCGCCCAACCGGTCGCCGGATTTTCACGCGTCATAAGAGGCGAAGACCCGTCCGCGCGCGGGTTGTTTGAAACCGATATCACCGTCAGCCTCGATGGCGGATGCGGCACAGGCCCGGACGGTACGCTGATCGCGGTGTGTCTTTCGAATGACGGGGTGGTGCTGGAGACAATCGAGGCATGAAGCCGTCTCTCATTGCCCTCTGCATGCTCTTGCTGGCCGGGTTTCCGGCGGCGGCGCAGGAGAGACAAAAAATCCCGGTGGATCTGGAGCTGGTGCTCGCGGTTGATGTGTCGGGCAGCATCGATGAGGGTGAAGCCGCCTTGCAGCGCCGCGGCTATATCGACGCCATCCGCCATCCCGAAGTCGTCAAGGCGGTGACCTCCGGCATATTGCGCCGCATCGGCGTGACCTATTTTGAATGGGCGGGGCAGTTCTGGCAGAAGCCGGTCGTCGGCTGGCGGCTGATCGACAGCCAGAAGGCGGCGGACGCGTTCGCGGCGGAGCTCGCCGCCAAGCCGGTCGGGCTCGGCCCCTGGACCTCTATCAGCACCGCCATCCTGTTCGGCATGGAACAGTTCGAGCAAAGCCCGTTCGAGGGCACGCGGCAAATCCTGGATATATCCGGCGACGGGCCGAACAATACCGGCGCGATGCTGCCCGGCGCGCGCGACCTGGCGGCCGCCAGACGCATCACCATCAACGGGCTGCCGATTATCAATGACCGGCCGAATTTCGGCCGCCAGCCGATGCCCAATCTGGATCTCTATTACAGAAACTGCGTCATCGGCGGGCCGGGCGCCTTTATCGTCGCCGCCGACGGGTTCGGCGATTTCGCCCGCGCGATCCGCCGCAAGCTGGTGCTGGAAATCGCCGGACGCCGGCCGGCGGGACAGGACAGGCTGCGCGGCACCGGCTTCGCCCAGTCCCGCCCGGGTCCCGAAACGGGCCGCCGGGTGCCGCCCTGCGACGAGGGCGAAAAGCGCTTCCGTGGAATGATCGATGATGAGTGGTAGGGCGAAACCACCGCACATGATGCAAGGCAAACGTTCAGATCAAGGATCGGGGGCCGTGCGCCTTTCGGGATTTCTGCGTTGTGAATTGGCAGAGGATGTTGAGATCATCAAGCGCCATCTACCGGATCACGCGCGCATGACACGGGCGGAATCGGGTTGCGTTGCTTTTGAGGTAACTCAGACAGCTGACCCGATGGTATGGTGTGTCACAGAACAATTTGCGGATCGCGCTGCTTTCGATTTTCATCAGCGGCGTACCCGAGACTCCGAGTGGTTCACCGCGACATCCCACATTCCGCGTGATTACGAGATACCCGAACAGGAATAGGAAGTCTTATACCTACTCCCCCTTGATCGCCTGAAACGCATCCAGCGCGCGTTGCCGGGCGGCCTTGTGATCGACGATCGCGTCGGGATAGCTCTCGCCCAGCGTCACACCAGCCTCCCGCAACACGTCCTCCGGCGCGGACCAGGGTTCGTGAATATATCTGGCGGGCATCTGCGCCAGTTCCGGCACCCATTGGCGGACGTAATCGCCGTCCGGATCGAATTTCGCGCCCTGCGTCATCGGGTTGAAGATACGGAAGAACGGCGCGGCATCCGCCCCGCACCCGGCGACCCATTGCCAGCTTGCCGTGTTGTTCGCCGGGTCGGCATCGACAAGCGTATCCCGGAACCATCTCTCCCCCGCGCGCCAGTCAATCAACAGATGCTTGATCAGAAAGGACGCGGCGATCATCCGTACCCGGTTATGCATCCAGCCCGTGCGCCAGAGCTGACGCATCCCGGCATCGACAACGGGATAGCCGGTTTGCCCCTTTTGCCAGGCGGCAAGCGCGCCCGGATCGTCGCGCCACGGAAAGGCGGTGAATTTTTCCTGCAACGGAATTCTGGCCATATCGGGAAATTGCGCCAGAAGATGATAGGAAAATTCACGCCAGATCAGCTCACGCAAAAAGGACGTCTGGCCCGGGCTCTCACCGCCCGCCTCTATGCGGCGCCAGCAGGTGCGCGGGCTGATCTCTCCGAAATGCAGATGGGGCGAGAGCATGGAGGTACCGTC
>CAZBKQ010000030.1:2967-34344 GCA_964492555.1 uncultured Rhodospirillaceae bacterium
GGCGCGAGGTCCCTGCCCTTGTAAAGCTTTTCCGGAGAAAGGCCCGGCCAGCCGCCCGCGACACGTCCGCCCGCCACCGCGCCGCCCAGCAGGAACGCCGCCCCGGCGGTACCGTGATCGGTCCCGCGCGTGCCGTTCATCCGGACGGTGCGCCCGAATTCGGTCACCACGGCGATGACGGTATGGTTCCAGGCGGGGCCGAGTTGGGACCGGCATTGAACCAGCCCATCCGCAAGCGGCGCCAAATTCCGCGCCAACCGGCCTTCGGACACCCCCTGGTTTGCATGCGTATCCCAACCGCCCATTTCCAGAACCGCGATCCGCGTGCCGGCCGGCTCGGCGAGGAAACGCCCGGCGGCGGCGGCAAGGGCCGCGAAGCGGCCCGGGCTGCGGAGATTTCCGCGGCCCTTCTTCATGGAACCGTCCATCACCTTGCCGGCCATTTTCTTGGCCGTGCGCCCTTCCTTGAGCGCCTTGGCGAACAGCGCATCACGCGCATAAAGCCGTTCCACCTTGTCCAACAGGGTCGCGTCAGACGGCGGCAGGCGCGCCGGCGCCCAGGATGCAACAGGCACGCCACCCCGCAAAACAAGCGGGAAATCATACCCGATGGCGAGCCCGAGCCGGTCGGGACCGGACTGAAGGTGGCCGAGCGCGCGGTTGAGCCAGCCCTCCATCCCCTTGTTGGCGTGGGACAAGCCATTCTCCAGAACTTCCTGGGCGTCGAAATGCGACCTTGTTCTTTGCGGTCCCGCGACGGCGGGCAACACCAGCATTTCTTCCCGTTCATAAAATTCAGAGAGCGGGGCCAGAGAGGGATGCATGCCGTGACGCCCATCCAGCCGGATCGCGCCGCCGGGCCTTCCCGGCGCGGGCAGGGCGAGCCCGCCCCGCGCGGCCGCAAAATCCGGATCACCATAAGGGGGAAAGGCGGCCAGCCCGTCGAGCCCGCCACGCAGGATAACGAGCAGAAACCGCGCCTCCCCCGGGAGCGCCGCCCAGGATACCGGCATGCCGCCGGTGAGAAGGCCCGTCCCGAGCCCTGCCGCGCCATGAATGAATTGCCGCCGCGTGGTCATCGCTATCTCCTCTGGAATTCGGGACTGGCCAGAAGAAGCGCCAGCGCTTCCCGTCTGCTTTCCGCCCGCCCGATGGCGGCGATCGTGCTTTGCCGCGCCACCGCGGCCAACGCCTGATCCGCAAGCCCGCGCGGATCGGCGGAGGACGCACTGCGTTTCGCCAGAAGCTCCATCAGCTCTATCCGCCGTATCAGCGATTCAGGCCCGATCCACGCGGCGGCGACGTCGGGCCAACCCGCGGGCGACGGCGCCCCGAACGGCATCTGCCCAAGCAGCCTCAGCGCGGATAGAATCTGTTTCTTCTTTTTCGGCGGCCCCACCAGCCGCATCGCCGATATCACCAGCTCTTCTCCGGTCTTTACCTTCGCCAACGGATCCCGCCAAGGTTCCTCCAGCGTGACCAACGCGCGGGAAACTTCCCGAAGGTCTCCTCCTGTATCCAGATAGCGCCGTTCAAGCGCCCGGACGGCGGTATCGGGCGGATCATCCGCGATAAAATGCCGGGCCAGCTTGGTCGCGATAAAGCGTGCCGTGGCCGGATGGCGGGCCAGCATCCGAAGGGCTTCTTCCGCCTCATTCTCCCCATCTTCAGAAAAACGCCGGCCAAGGAACGTTTTCGGACCCGGCTCATGACGCGGTGCCAGAAAAACAAACGCGCCGGGATCGGATTGGCGGCGTCCGGCAACGGTCCACCCGGTGAGCATCCGCGCGAGGGCGATGATATCGGCCTGTTTGTACCCGCCATCGACACCGAGCGTATAGAGTTCAAGGATTTCACGCGAGAGATTTTCGTTAAGGCCTCTGTTCCGGCGGCGGCCCAACTTTGAGTTCGGCCCGATGGAGACGACATTATCCAGATACATCAGCATCGCGGGATGCCGGACGACGGCGAGCAACAGGTCTTCGAACCGTCCCGTCACATGGGGCCGGATCGCCTCACGCTCATACGCCCCGGCGAACTTGCGGACCGGACCTTTCATGATCGAGACAGTGAAATGATTGCTCCAGAACCGCACCAGCCGCTCGCGGAACGGCGTATCCGTCTCAATCGCGCCGGCCGTGCGTTGCATGGCTTCACGTATATAAAGCGGATTGCCCTTTTCCTTGTTGAATTTCATGCGGGCAACAGGATCGCGGCGCACCTTGATGAATTCGGCAAGAACCGATTTGGCACTCGGCAGGCCGGCAAGATGTGGCGCCGTGCCATCAGCGGTCCCAAGCTGGCGCAGCAACCAGCCCCGGGGATCGTGCGCGATCCCGCTCAGACCGCCCAAGCGCGGTCCGAGACCGAACCGGTTGGCGGCAATAAAGGCATCAACACTCGTCATTTGCCCTTCCGTGTCATCACGGCATTCTATCCGATCGAGGCGTTGTTATCCGACACGAAAAACAGGGCCGGATTCCGTCGCGCGCCGAAAAACATGGACGAAAGGCGCATCCTCACCCTATATAGCGCGCCATGACTGGTGTCGCCTTCACAAAGATGCACGGGCTCGGCAATGACTTTGTCGTCATTGATTGCCGGGCGGTGCCGCGCGCCCTGACGGCGGTATCCGCGCGCGCCATTGCCGACCGGCACACTGGTGTGGGCTGCGACCAGCTTATCCTGATCGAACCGTCAGGAGCGGCCGACGCTTTCATGCGCATTTACAATGCGGATGGCGGCGAGGTCGGGGCCTGCGGCAATGCCACGCGCTGTGTGGCGTCTCTACTCCTCACCCAAGGCGGGACCAGATCAGTCGCAATCGAGACGATCGAGGGTGTATTGCGGGCCTCGGCCGCGACAGGCGGCGACATCACGGTCGATATGGGCGCGCCCCGGCTGGACTGGAGAGACATTCCGCTTTCCGAAGAACAGGATACCCTGCACCTTACCCTTTTCGCCGATGGTCTGTCCGATCCCGTCGCGGTCAGTATGGGCAACCCGCACTGTGTGTTTTTCGTTGAAGACGCGGAGGGTGTGGCGCTCTCCGAAATCGGGCCGGGGCTGGAGACAAACCCGCTATTTCCGGAACGCGCCAATATCGGTATTGCGCAGCTTTTGGGAAACGATGCGTTACGCCTCCGGGTCTGGGAGCGCGGCGCGGGTATCACCATGGCGTGCGGCACCGGCGCCTGTGCGGCGGCGGTGGCCGCGGCGCGGCGGGAGATCACCGGGCGCGCGGTCGAGGTCCGGCTGGATGGCGGGACGCTCTACATCGACTGGCGGCAAGACGGCCACGTCCTGATGACCGGACCTGTCGCGACCAGCTTTACCGGCCATTTCGATCTTGAGGCGCTCTGCGCCGGGGCTTCCTCATGAAGCCGGTAGAAATCCAGACCATGGGGTGCCGCCTCAACGCCTATGAATCCGAAGTCATGCGCGGGCTGGCGGAAAAGGCGGGGCTGGGCGATCTGGTTGTAATCAATAGCTGCGCGGTTACGGGAGAAGCCGAACGCCAGACCCGTCAGGCAATCCGCCGGGCGCGGCGCGATAATCCGGCGGGACGCATCGTGGTGACGGGCTGCGCCGCGCAGATCAACGCGGACGGTTTCGCGAAAATGCCGGAGGTCGACGCGATCATCGGCAATATCGAAAAGCTCGACCCCGATTGCTGGTCGGGTCTGGCCAATGGTGGTTCGTCCGCGCGCATTCAGGTCAATGACATCATGTCGGTGCGTGAAACGGCGGGCCATATGATCCAGGGATTCGATGGGCGCGCCCGTGCCTTTGTCGAGGTACAGCAGGGCTGCGATCATCGCTGCACCTTCTGCATCATCCCGTTCGGACGCGGACCGAGCCGGTCGGTGCCGGCCGGCGAGATCGTCTCGCAAATCCGCCTGCTGACCGAAAAGGGTTTCAATGAGGTGGTTCTGACCGGGGTCGACCTGACCGATTACGGCAAGGATTTACCGGGAACACCAAGACTCGGCGATCTTGTGGCGCGGATCCTGAAGCTGGTGCCGGAGTTAAAGCGGCTGCGGCTGTCTTCGCTCGATCCGGTGGAAATCGATGACCGGCTGATCGGTCTATTCGGGGATGAGCCCCGGCTTTTGCCTTGGGTCCATCTCAGCGTTCAGGCGGGCGATGATATGGTGCTGAAGCGCATGAAGCGCCGCCATCTGCGGGATGATGTGCTGAAAATTTGCGACCGGCTGCGCGCGCAGCGATCGGACATGACCTTCGGCGCGGACCTGATCGCCGGATTCCCGACCGAAACCGAAGCCATGTTCGAAAACACACGGGCGCTGGTGAGGGAAGCCGGGCTGTCCCATCTGCATGTCTTTCCCTATTCGCCGCGCGCGGGCACGCCGGCTGAACGCATGCCGCAAATCCCGCCCGCGGATCGCAAACGCCGCGCCGCTTTATTACGCAAAGAAGGCGCGGCGCGGATGCACGCGCTGCTCGATGCCGGGATCGGATCGGAGATTTCTGTGCTGATGGAAAAGGACGGGATGGGTCATTGCGAACGCTTCCTGCCGGTACGGATGGGTGAGGCATTCGCGCCAGGGACGATGGTCCGGGCGCGGGTCACGGCGCGCGCAGGCGATGTCTGGACGGCGGAGCGGGCGGCATGAGTGGCGGCGGTTGGCTTTCCCGGCTGAAAGACGGGCTGTCACGCACCACCTCGCGCCTGACGGACGGGATCACGCAGGCGATTTCGGGACGCAAGCTCGACGATGCGACGCTGGAGGCGCTGGAGGAAACGCTGATCACCGCCGATATCGGGGTCGCCACGGCGGCAAAATTGACCCAGACGCTTGCGGCGGAAAAATTCGACAAGGAAGTGACCGACGAAGAAGTGCGGGAAAGTCTTGCCGCGCAAATCACCGAAATTCTCGAACCCGTCGCCCGGCCGCTGAGCCCCGATCCGGCGAAAAAACCGCATGTGGTTCTGGTCGCCGGGGTCAACGGATCGGGCAAAACCACCACTATCGGCAAGCTGGCGAAGCTTTTCACGGGCGAGGGGAAATCCGTGATGCTGGCGGCGGGCGACACGTTCCGTGCCGCGGCGATTGATCAGCTGAAAATATGGGGCGAACGCACCGGCGCCCCGGTCATCGCCCGCGAAACGGGCGCGGACGCGGCGGGTCTGGCCTTCGACGCGCTGGAAGCGGCGCAAAAGGAGAATGCCGATCTGCTGTTGATCGACACGGCGGGGCGTTTGCAGAACCGCGAAGATTTGATGGCGGAATTGCAAAAGATCATCAGGGTGATCCGCAAGATCGATGAGACCGCGCCGCATAGCTGTCTTCTGGTGCTTGACGCCACCGTCGGGCAGAACGCCCATTCCCAGGTCGAAAATTTCAAGGCGATGACAGAGGTCAGCGGGTTGGTCATGACCAAGCTGGACGGCACCGCGCGGGGCGGCGTCATCGTGGCGCTGGCGGAGAAATTCGGCCTGCCGGTGCATGCCATCGGCGTGGGCGAGGGCGAAGACGATCTGCGCCCGTTCGACGCGCGGGATTTCGCCCGCAACCTGATGGGACTAGCGGACTAGCGGCGGATCAGACGACAATATCGAGATGGGTGCCGCGCGGCGCGGGGTAGTATGGCTGCCCCTTATCCGCCGAGGCGGGGGGTTCGGCCGGTTTGCGAGACTGTTCCGCGACCGGACCGGCGGCGGAGCTGGCGCGTGCCTGACGGACGTTCTCGGGCGCGCCGGGCGCCGGCCGCAGATCGGGATTTCCGACCGATCCGCCGGCAATATTGTAAAGAGCGTTTCCGTTCGGGATCTGCATGGATGGCAGGGGCCTCTCTCGGGGGATCAAGAAACCGGATCATTACCGGCAAACCGTTAAGAGAAGATTTAACGCGATCCAGGATTCTTAAGCCCTTCGTTAACCCTAAATTAAACCCCGTCTGAAAAATTCACCCTCAAGATTATGGCTACGAATCCAGAACATACTCTGAGGGTTCCAGGCGATCTGGAAGTCGACGACCTCCTCAACCTAGCGCGGGACAAGTCCGTGCAGGGGCGGACGCGCCTTGCCGAGGTCGTTGGCGATCTGTTTCTCGGCGAATCGAATGTGCTGAGCGACACGGAACGGGTCCTGATGACCGACATTCTGCGTCAGCTTATTCACGATGTGGAGATGTCTGTCAGAAAGAAGCTCGCAGACCGGCTGGCCGACTCGCCGGATGCGCCAAGTGAACTAGTCCAGACGCTGGCCAATGACGACATCGAAGTCGCGCACAGCATACTAAGCCGAACACCGGTTCTTCAGGACCTCGAACTGATCGAAATCATCCAGCATCGCACCTATGAACATCAGCTCTCCATCGCGATGCGCGATGAGGTTTCGGAATCCGTCTCTGACGCCCTGGTGGAAACTGGCGACGTCAAGGTCATCAGGACACTGATCGAAAACCCCAGGGCCGAAATCTCCGACAACACGATGGAGTTTCTGGTCAATGAATCGAAAACCAAACTGCCGCTGCAGGAGCCGCTTCTCGACCGGCCGGACCTGAATCCCGGGCTCGCCAAGAAAATGTACTGGTGGGTTTCGGCGGCGCTGCGTCAATACATCGTGGATAAATACGAGGTCGATGAATCCGAGCTCGATGCCGCGGTCGAAGGCAGCGTCCGGAACATTCTCGGCGGCGACCCCGCCCCGTCCGAGGCGGAGATTATCGATCCCGCCGCGATGCCGCACCGCAAGAGGCTTGCGGAAAAACAGGCGGCGCCGTCGGACAGGATTTCCGCCGGCGATCTGTTGCAATCGCTGCGCAATGGCGATGTTCATGGCTTTCTGGCGCTTTTCGGTCGCGCCTCCGGATTGCGCCCAAACCTTATCAAACGGCTGGTCTACGAACCGGGGGGCGAAGGCCTCGCGGTCGCCTGTAAATCAATCGGTATGAAAAAATCGGATTTCGGATCGCTGTTCCTCCTGAGCCGGGCGGCCCGGCCGGGAGATCAGACCGTCGATCCCGACGAAGTCCCCAATGCGCTCGGCTTTTTTGACCGGCTTACCGAGGACGCCGCGAAAAAGGTTACGAATCGTTGGCGGCTCGATCCCGACTATCTCCACGCCCTGAAACAGATCGACGGCTGACACCGTCAGATTGCCCGCGCGCGGCGACGCGTCTATTCTGTCGGCCACCCAAACAAGGAATGGCGGCAAAATGGATGGCAAGGTATTGGGACGGCGCGTCCCCAGATTGGAAGACCCCGGATTACTGCGCGGACGGGGGCGCTATCTCGACGATATCCGCCTGCCGGAAACGGCGCATGCCGCCTTTGTCAGAAGCCCGTTTCCGCATGCGGTCCTGACATCAATCGACAAGAGCGCCGCGCTGGAACTCGACGGCGTCATCGCGGTCTATGATTTCGCTGATCTTCGCCCCCATATGACGCAGGACAAGCTGCCGGTGGAATTTCCCTCCGGCGTGCCCAACGCGGAAAATGCGGGCCCCGCCGTGCTGGTCAAGGACGAGGCCATGTATGCCGGGGAATGCGTCGCCATCGTCATCGCGGAAAGCCGCCATATCGCCGAAGACGCCGCGTCCCTGGTCTTTACCGACTGGGACCCCCTGCCCGCCGCGGGCGATTGCAAGGCCGCGCTGGAACCCGGCGCGCCGACCGCCTATCGCGAGGCGGATGATAATCTGATGATGGAGATGGTGCAGGAATATGGCGAGGTCGATGCGATATTCGAGACCGCGCCCAATACCTATCGCGAGGAAATCTGGCAGCATCGCGGCACTGCCCATCCTATCGAATGCCGGGGCGCGGTTGGACGCTATGACGAGATTTCGGATGTCATCACGCTCTGGTCCTCGACCCAGATGCCCAACCTGGCGCACAGCTATATCGTCAAGGTTCTGGGGCTGAACGAGAACCAGATCCGCGTGATTACCCCGGATGTCGGTGGCGGGTTCGGCCCCAAATTCCTGTTTTATTCGGAGGAGCTTGTCGTCGCGCTGGCGGCGAAGCTTTGCGGTCGTCCGGTCAAATGGACCGAGGACCGGCGCGAACATTTCGTCGCCGCGGTCCAGGAGCGCGACCAGTACTGGGAAGCCGAAATCGCGCTCGACAATGACGGGATGATCCTCGGCGTGCGCGGACATCTGATCCATGATCACGGCGCCTATACCGCGCAGGGCATCACCCTGCCCTACAACGCGGCGGCGACCATACCCGGCCCCTACAAGGTGCCGAATTACCGGATGCGGCAATCGCTGGTTTTCACCAACAAGGTCCCCTGCGCGCCGGTGCGCGGCGCCAGCCATCCGCAGGGCACCTATGTCATGGAACGGCTGATGGACCGGGCGGCGCGCGAATTGGGCATCGAACGCGCCGAGCTGCGCGACCGCAACATGATCCGGGGCGATGAAATGCCCTATAAGAAGCCGCTCAAGACAAGGGCGGGCGTCAATATCGAATATGATTCGGGCGATTTCCCCAAGGCCATGAAGATGGCCCTGGACACGTGCGATTACGCCGGGTTCAACGCGCGGCGGGACGCCGCCCGGGCGGAAGGCCGCTATCTCGGCATCGGTATGTCGCTGGGGGTGAAAGGCACCGGGCGCGGCCCGTTCGAAATGGCGACGGTGCGGATCGGCACATCGGGCAAGATTTCGGTCTATACCGGTGCGGCCCCGATGGGGCAAAGCACACGGACCATGATGGCGCAGGTCGTCGCGGAACATCTTGGCGGCGATATGGATAATGTCGAGGTCGTCGCCGGCGACACCCAGCCGATCCCGATGGGGATGGGCGGGTTCGGCAGCCGCCAGGCGATCACGGCGGGCTCCAGCGCCCATATCGCGGCGCAGGAGGTGCGCGAAAAGGCCTTGAAGGTCGCCGCCCATATGCTGGAGGCCTCGGAAGAGGATCTTGAGATCGAGGGCGGCCAGATTATGGTGCGCGGCACCGATATGAAGGTCTCCCTCGGCCAGGTCGCCAACGCGGTGGCAGGGACGCCGGGCTATACCCTGCCGGGCGGGGTGGAGCCCGGGATGGAATCGACCCAGCGTTTTCTGACCGACCCGCTGGCCTATTGTTACAGCGCCCATTGCTGTGAGGTAGAGGTCGACCCCGAAACTGGCGGTGTGGAATTCAAACGTTACGCCATCGTTCATGATTCCGGGAACCTGATGAACCCGATGATTGTCGAAGGCCAGATACAGGGCGGCGCGGCGCATGGCGTCGGCAACGCGCTGTTCGAATGGATGGCCTATGACGAGGACGCGCAGCCGCTGACCACCAATTTCGGCGAGTATCTGCTGCCGACCGCGCCGGAAATGCCCGGCTTCGATGTCAGCTTCCTGGAAAGCCCGTCCCCTCTGAACCCGCTGGGGGTGAAAGGTGTTGGCGAGGGCTCGACCGTACCGGTCGCGGCCGCCGTCGCCTCAGCGGTCGAAGACGCGCTGTCGCCCTTCGGCGTTCATATCGCGGAGGCGCCGATTACCCCGCAGCGGATTGTCGAGCTGATCGCGGAAAAGTGCGCGGCCTGACATCCCTCCCCTATCCCCTCCCCTGAGGAGAGGGGGAACAAAAGAAGTCCCCTCCCCTGCTCGCGGGGGAGGGTTAGGGAGCGGGTGTTCTTATGACTGCTCCCCGCCGGTCAATTTTTCCTTGGGCGGAACGATATCGGTCACCAGATCGCGGATCAGCCGCTTGTTTTTCAGCGGCCCCACCGTGACCCCGCCTTCGTTCAGCCGGGCGGTACAGGCGTAATCCACCTTGCCATCGACCAGCACCATGCATTCCTTGCAGGCATTGGCGTTGACGCAGCTATAGCGGAAGGCGAGCGAGGAATCCTTGTGGCTGCGGATCCAGGTCAGCGCATCAAGGATCGAGGCGCCGTCCTCATAAGGCACGTCAAACGCTTCCTCATAAGGTTCTTCATTGGCGGCGCCGCGCACGACGCGGACGGTCGTATGTTTCTGTTCGCTCATATCTCCGCCAACACCTTGTCTTCCAGCGTCCAGTCAGTCTTCACGACATCAATCCATTCCAGTTCCAGCGCGCCGCCCGAAAGCCGCACCGCCTGATTTTTCTCCAGCTCCGGATTCGCGTCCGGAATATCCTCGCGCTGGTGCGCGCCCCGGCTTTCGGGGCGGTTTGCCGCCGATAGCGCCACCGATTCCGCGCATTGCAGCGCGTTTCTGACCTCCAGCCAGTCCTGCATCGCCTGATTGAACGGCCCCTTGTCGGAAACTTCGATATGGGCGAGATCGTCGGCGATCATTTCCCGGATACGCGCCAGCCCCTTTTCCATTTCCGGCCCGGTGCGGATCAACCCGATATGACCCTCCATCACATCCTGCAGTTCGGTCATAAGCGCCGCCGCGCCCCCGGAAGGCGCGAGATTGTGTTTCAGATGCCCGCGCGCCTCATCGACCAGCGCCTGCGAATCTTTTTCCGTCACGGCCCCACGTCCGTTTTGTTTGGCCGCGGCGGCGGCATATTTCCCGGCCCGTTCGCCAAAGACAAAGGCTTCGGGAATCGCATTGCCGGAAAGCCGGGTCGCGCCATTGGCGCCGCCGACCGCCTCCCCCGCCGCAAAGAGACCGGGCACGCAAGTCGCCATTTCCTCATCCACCCTAATGCCGCCCATATGGTAATGCGCGATGGGCGAGACCTCGATCGGCTGTTTTGTCAGATCGATATTATTGTTGGCGAGTTTTTTGATAACCGGGCCGAACGCCTCTTTCAGCGTTTCCTCGGGGATATGTTCGAAGCTGAGCCAGGCCCCGCCGTGGGGAGAGGCCCGCCCGGCCTCGTTTTCCTTATAGATCGCATAGGACGCCAGATCACGCCGCGCGGTATAGACGCCTTCATCCGTGCCGCCGTAATTATGGATGAATTCCTCGAAATTGCCGTTGAGCAGCCGCCCGCCCAGCTTGTAACGGAACGGGTCCCACATGATCGGGTCCATCCCGACCATGCGCGGCGCCAGATGGCCGATGGGAAAGAACTGCACGAATTCCATATCGATCAGTTCTGCCCCGGCGCGCAGCGCCATGGCATAGGCCTCTCCCGCCATGTTCACCGACGCGCTGTTCCGCCGGTAAAGCCGGGTCAGCCCGCCGGCGGCCAAAATAACCGCGCCGGCCTCGACCAGAATTGTCTCACCGCTCTCGACATCGACACAGATCGCGCCCACCGCGCGGCCGTCGCGGACCACCACATCCAGCACGTTCAGCCCGCTGGCCCGGGTGATGCCGTCGCGCTGCGCCACCTCGCCCCGGAGCGCGCGGGCCACGGCCGGTCCGGTATTCAGAAAATCCGCATAGACGCAGCGATGCACCCGATGCCCCGGCGCCATGACCTGAGACATACGTCCGGCATCGTCACGCGCCCAGCCGACCTTCCAGTCTTCCATCTCCATGATGCGGATAGGCGCTTCCTCACAGAGGATTTTGGCGAGCTTTTCATTGCAGAGCCCGTGCCCGGCCTCCAGCGTGTCGGCCAGATGGTGCGTCCAGTGATCCGGCTCATGATGGCCGACCGCCGCCGCCACCGTCATCTGCGCCATGATGGTCGCGCCACCCCGGCTGATCAGGCTCTTATCGGCGAGAATGACCTCCGCCCCTTCGCGGGCGGCGGACACCGCCGCATACATACCGGCCCCGCCGGCGCCGACAATAAAGACATCCGTGGATACGCGGATCATGAAGACTTCTCTCTCGTTTCAGGGCGGGCAATTTAGCGCAGCCTCGCAAACCGCGCTAGCGGCGGCGTTTGCGCGTCGGGTCCCGGGAATTTAGATTGCCATCCGACCGAAAATAGAAGGAGCGCGTTATGGCGGATTACGAGCAGGAACTCATCGATACGGCGACCCCCTATTGGGACGCGGAAGCGGAAATCGCCCGGCGGTTTTACAAGACCGCGACAAAGGACGACCACGCCTTTTATTTGCGCGCCCAGCTCTGGAAGGAGCTCAACCCGGTGGACGGGTTCTTCAACGGGCTGCACAAGGAACTGTCCAAGGCGGTTGATATGTACCCGAAGGTCGGGCGCACCATCGACCGGCATGATTATCTGTTCCTGCTTGAACAGCTGGTGTCTGAATACAGCCATTTCGTTCTTTTGGCCGACATTCTGGAATTTGTTCAGGGGCGCAAGCTCTCCAAACGTGATCTGAAACAGCTGCCGGAAGAAAAGAAACTCGGTGATATTCGCCGCCGCTATGTCAAACGCGGCGGCGCCATCGGCAAGGCCGCGGTCGGACTGACCGAGGGCGGCGGCACGGCGTTGTTCCGGGTCGGCAAGAACCTCAAGGGCGACAAGCTGAACCAGATGACGGCGAAGGCGATGAAGGTGATCTGGGAAGACGAAAAGGATCACTATATGGAGCAGGCCAACATCGCGGCGAAGATGATCAAGAACAAGAAACAGCTGGAAGAGATGAAGAAGGCGGTGGTCGATGTCAGCCTGCAGCGGGTCTGGATGCGGAATGAGATGTTCAAGAACCCGATGACGACAGACGAGGTGGAGAATTACATCGCCCGCCGGCAAAAGCGTTTAGCGGGTTAGTTTTTTTAAGCGGTTCCAGCGCGATGGCGCGGAAGCGGCGGCGCTTAAATCTTAAGCGCCGCGACGCCGGGCAGATCCTTGCCTTCCAGCCATTCGAGGAACGCGCCCCCGGCGGTGGAAACATAGGAGAAATCCTCCACCACCCCGGCGGCGGACAGCGCGGCGACGGTGTCGCCGCCGCCCGCGACAGTCAGCAACTCATTTGATTGCGTCAATTCCGCGGCGGCCTTTGCAACGATATTGGTCCCGGCATCGAAAGGCGGGATTTCAAACGCGCCCATCGGGCCGTTCCACAGCAATGTCCGGCATTCCTTGAGCGACGCGGCCAGGGCATGGGCCGAATCCGCCCCGACATCGAGGATCATCTTGTCCCCCGGCACGGCGGCGATCTTTACCGTTTCGCACGCCGCCCCGGCGGCGAATTCCGCGGCAATCACCACATCGGAGGGCAGGACGATTTCGCACCCGGCCTCATCCGCCGCCGCCATCACGGCGCGCGCGGTATCAGCCATGTCATGTTCGCAAAGCGATGCCCCGACATCGGTGCCGAGCGCATGCAGAAAGGTGTTGGCCATCGCGCCGCCGATGGCGAGACGGTCCACCTTACCGACCAGATTGGTCAGCAAATCGAGCTTGGTCGAAACCTTGGCGCCGCCCACCACGGCGGAAACGGGGCGCGCCGGATTGCCGAGCGCGGAATCGAGCGCTTCCAGCTCCGCCTGCATTAACCGGCCTGCGGCGGAGGGCAACGCCCCGGCCAGTCCGGCGGTCGAGGCATGGGCCCGGTGCGCGGCGGAAAAGGCGTCATTGACATAGACGTCGCCAAGCGCCGCCAGCGCGGCAATGAAATCGGCGTCATTCGCTTCCTCACCCGGATGGAAGCGGAGATTTTCCAGAAGCGCGATCCCGCCGGGCGGCAGCGAGTCGATTACGGAAGCCGCCGCATCACCGATGCAATCATCGGCAAAGGCGACGCCGGCGCCCACCGCCGCTTCGATCGCGGGGATCAGCGGCTTCAGCGACATGTCGGGCACGACCTGCCCCTTGGGCCGGCCGAAATGCGACATCAGCACGACCCGGCAGCCCTTGTTCGACAATTCCCGGATCGTCGGGACCAGCCGGTCGATCCGGGTGGCGTCGGTCACCTTGCCGTCGCGGACGGGAACGTTGAGATCGCCGCGCAACAGAACACGCAGCCCTTCCGCCCCGTCCTTCAGCTCGGCCAGGCTGTCGAGCGTTTCATACGCCATTGCCGCTGCCTCTTCCCGCTTACTTGAGCTTGCCCATGGCGACGGCGGTGTCGCTCATCCGGTTGGAGAAGCCCCATTCATTGTCGTACCAGGACGCGATGCGGCAGAGCTTGCCCTCGACCACCTGGGTCTGGGTCGCATCGAAGATCGAGCTTGCCGGGTTGTGATTGAAGTCGCTGGAAACCAGCGGTTCGTCATTAACCGTCAAAACGCCCTTGAGTGGACCGCTTTTCGCCGCCTTGATGATCGCCGCGTTGATTTCCTCCGGCGTGGTCTTGCGCTTGGCGGTGAATTTCAGATCGACGATGGAGACATTCGCCGTCGGCACGCGGATCGCGGTGCCGTCGAGCTTGCCGTTGAGTTCCGGCAGAACCAGACCGACCGCCTTGGCAGCCCCGGTGCCTGTCGGGATCATCGAATAGCTGGCGGCGCGCGCCCGGCGCAGATCGCTGTGCAGCGTATCCTGCAGCCGTTGATCGCCGGTATAGGCGTGGACCGTGGTCATATAACCCTGCTGAATGCCGATGGCCTTGTTCAGCACCGCGGCGACCGGCGCCAGACAGTTGGTGGTGCAGGACGCGTTGGAAACGATGCTGTGCGATTTGCGCAGCTTCTTGTCGTTAACGCCGTAGACGACGGTGATGTCCTCGCCCGTCGCGGGGGCGGAGATCAGTACTTTCCTGGCGCCGGCGTCGATATGCGCCTGAACCTGTTCGCGCTTGGTGAAAATGCCAGTGCATTCCATCACCACATCGATGCCGAGCTTGTCCCAGGGCAGGTTGGCGGGATCGCGTTCTGCGAACACCTTGATCACGCCGCGCCCGCAATCGATGCCGGTCTTGGTGACCTTAACCGTGCCGGGGAATGGGCCGTGCATGGTGTCATGCCGCAGCAGATGGGCGTTGGCTTCGACGCTGCCCAGATCATTGATCGCCACAAATTCGATGTCCTTGCGGCCTGATTCCATCGCCGCCCGCAGAACCAGACGTCCAATCCGTCCAAAACCGTTAATCGCTACCTTTACCGCCATGATTTTCTCCTTCTCAAAATTGCTCAGAGACGCGATTTGACCGCGTCCGCCACGGCGTCTGCCGTGATACGGAAATGGTTATACAATTCGCCCGACGGTGCGGATGCGCCAAAACCGGACATACCGACAAATCCGCCAGCGGGACCCGTCAGCCTTTCCCAACCCAGCGAGACCCCCGCCTCAACGGCCACACGCACCGTATCAGAGCCCAGTACTTCCTGTTTGTAACTGTCGGGCTGGGCCTCAAACAGCTCCACACAGGGAACCGAAACAACGGAGGCTGCGATGCCGTCCGCCGCCAGGATTTTCTGCGCATCGATCGCCAGCCCGACTTCGGAACCGGTCGCCAGCAATACGGCCTTTGCTTCCCCATTGGCCGGGGAAATCACATAGGCGCCCCGCGCGGAGAGATTTTCGGTGCCGGGATCTTCACGCAAAAACGGTACTTTCTGGCGGGTGAGCGCCATAACCGACGGCGTTTCCGCCGCCTCGACCGCGATCTGCCAGCATTCCGCCACTTCGACCGGGTCCGCCGGGCGCATAACCAGCAGGTTCGGCATGGCGCGGAGCGAGGCCAGCTGCTCGACCGGCTGATGGGTGGGGCCGTCTTCGCCGAGACCGATTGAATCATGGGTCATGATGTGAATGACCCGCTGTTTCATCAACGCTGACAGACGCATCGCCGGACGGGCGTAATCGCTGAAAATCAGGAAGGTGCCGCTATAGGGAATGACCCCGCCATGCAGCGCCAGACCGTTCATCGCCGCCGCCATGCCCAGCTCACGCACGCCGTAATGAACGTAACGGCCGGAAAAATCGCTCGCGCTGATGGCCGCCATGTTCGGCGCGCGGGTGTTGTTCGACCCGGTCAGATCGGCGGAACCGCCGAGAATTTCCGGCACCGCCGGCAACAGCGCCTCTATCACCATGCCGGAGGTTTCCCGCGTCGCCTTTTCGGGTTTTTCCGCGGCGAATTTCGTCTTGATGCCGGTAATCGCGTCTTGCCATCCATCGGGCAGATTGCCCGCCATCGCGTGATTGAAGTCATCCCTGACCGCATTATCGGCGGCGGACAGACGCGAATCCCAGGCATCCCGCTCGGCGGCGCCACGGCTTCCGGCGGCGCGCCATTCGGCGAGGATATCGTCGGGCACTTCAAACGGAGGGTAGGGCCAGCCGAGCGCCTCACGCGTCGCGGCGATTTCTTCATCCCCCAGCGGCGCGCCGTGAGAACCGGCGGTGCCGCCCTTTGTCGGCGCGCCATAGCCGATGGTGGTGCGGCAGGCAATCAGGGCCGGGCCGTCGCCATCAAGAACGGAATCTACCGCCGCGCAAATCGATTCAGGATCATGCCCGTCCGCGACCGCCGTCTGCCAGCCATAGGACGCGAACCGCGCCGGCACATCGTCCGAGAAGGCGAGATCCGTATCGCCATCAATGGAGATGTGATTATCGTCATAGAAAACCACCAGCTTGGACAGTTTCAGATGACCGGCCAGAGAGGCGGCCTCATGGCTGATCCCTTCCATCAGGTCGCCATCGCCGCACAGTACCCAGGTTCGGTGATCGACCAGATCATCGCCGAAGCGCGCCGCGAGAATCCGTTCCGCCATCGCCATGCCGACGCCGTTGGCGAAGCCCTGGCCCAACGGTCCGGTGGTGGTTTCGATCCCGGCGGCGAGCCCGTATTCCGGATGGCCCGCTGTTTTTGAGCCCAACTGCCGGAAATTGCGGATTTCGTCCATGGTGATGTCGGCATAGCCGCAGAGATGCATCACCGCATATTGCAGCATCGATCCATGCCCGCCCGACAATACGAACCTGTCACGGTCCGCCCAGCCGGGTTCGGCGGCATCGAATTTCATATAACGGGTAAAGAGGACGGTCGCGACATCGGCGAGGCCCATCGGCGCGCCGGGATGGCCGGAATTCGCGGCCTGGACCGCATCCATGGACAGGACCCGGATGGCGTTTGCTAGCTGGCTATGTTCTACAGTCACGGGAAAGGACGATCTATGTTCGTTCAAGAAAAATTGCGCGTCTTTATGTCAGCGAATGCCGATATTGAAAACCGCAAATCTGGCCTGAAACGGCGCCACGACCCCCCGCCGCGAAAATACCGCTACCGACACAATCAAGTTACGCGAATCGCGGGCGCAAGTGGAGTCCGGGAATTACCCGATACGGTTCTTTATTCCTCTTCCGTCAGGAGCGAGACACCAAGCATCGCGCGGCGCTTGAGCCACGGGCTCGGCCGGTAACGTGGATCGCCGTAAAATTCCAGCATCGCCTCAAGAATTTGCAGCAGGCGGGCGGGGCCCGCCTGATCGCCCATCACCAGCGGCCCCATCGGGTAGCCAAGCCCGAGCCGCACCGCCTTATCGACATCGGCGGGCGCGGCAATGCGCTGCTGCGCGATATCGCAGGCGATATTGACCACCGTGGCGACCGTGCGCTGGATAACAAAACCGGGGCTGTCATGAATAACCGTCACCGCGTTGCCGTCCACGGCCAGCGCCGCATGCATCTGATCACGCAACGAGGAATCCGATACGGGCGAGGTCATCAGCGTCCGCCGCCCATCCAGCCCGAATAATGTATCGACGGCGAAGCTGCGTTCGGCCTCCACCCCGGCTTCCACCGCGCAGGTCGTCACGTCTTTGCCGAGCGGGGTGAAAACGCACAGGCTGTTGCTTGACGGTTTCTTGCCGTCATCAATCGCCACATGATCCGACAGCGCCGCGATCAGCATTTTGCGCCCGTCCTTGTTGCCGGGCCCGATCCAGACGGAATGCGGCAGCTCCTCCGGCGCGGGCGGCAATTCGGGAACGACCTTGCGGTTATCCTCGTAAGCATAAAAACCCCGCCCGGTCTTGCGCCCATAGAGACCCGCGGCGACCCGTGTCCGGGTCAGCGGACCGGGGCGGAAACGGGGCTCCTGGTAAAACTGGTCATAGATCGATTCCATCACAGGGTGCGAAACATCCAGCCCGGTGGTGTCCATCAGTTCAAACGGCCCCATACGGAATTTCGGCCCGCCTTCGCGCATCAGATCGTCAATGGCGGCGAAATCAGCGATGCCTTCACTGACGATACGGACGCCTTCGGTGTTGAGCCCGCGCCCGGCATGATTGACCAGGAAGCCTGGCGTGTCCTTGGCATTGACCGGTTCGTGCCCGGCGCGGCGGGCGAGCGCGCTCAGCGCGGCCCCGGTTTCGGGCGTGGTTTCAACACCGCTGACCACCTCCACCACCTTCATCAGCGGTACCGGGTTGAAGAAATGGAACCCGGCAAAACGGCCCGGATGGTTCAGCGCCGACGCGATCGCCGTTACCGACAGGGACGATGTGTTGCTGGCCAGGATGCAATCTTCGGAAACGATTTCTTCCAGCGCGGAAAACACCTTTTGCTTGATGGAAAGGTCCTCGATCACTGCTTCGATCACCGTGTCGCAAGGAGCGAGCGCCGCCATGTCGCCGACGACCGAAAGGCGGTCGACCGACGCCGCCGCCGCCTCATCGGAAATATTTCCCTTTTCCGCCGCCCGCAGGATCATCCGTTCGGCAAAGGCGCGTCCTTCTTCCGCCGCGCCGTCGCTGGTATCGAACAGCAATACCGAAACGCCGCCCATCGCCATGATCTGGGCGATGCCGCGCCCCATCGCGCCGGCGCCGATAATGCCGGCCGTGTAATCCTCCGCGTCCGGTTCTTTCGCCATTTTCCTGTCGCTCACCGGTTTCCTATGGGGCCAGTTTATTCAAGCGTGCGCGATACGCCACCGCCTCGGCGAGGATTTCGTCGAAGATCGCTTCAACCGGTTCGATCTTGTCCGCAAAGGCGCAACTCTGGCCGAGCGAAAGCACGCCCTGTTCCGGATCGCCCGCCGCGTAGGCGTCACGCTGGTTCGGCCCCCGGACCAGCGGGCGGTATTTATCGAAATCCGTCTCGCCCGCCTCTTCGAGCGCATTGACCGCGCGCGCGGTTTCATTATCGAGCACTCGCATATTGTCGCGAAAGATCGACATCACGATACGCGTATCGGAGGGACCCGTTTCCGCGACCCGCCGCTTATAGCCGTCTTCGGCCCAGATTTCGGAGGCGACCGTCATGCGCGAGCCCAGCAGCATGCCATCCGCGCCGAGCGCCAGGGCGGCCAGCAGCTGCCGGCCCGATCCGAAACCGCCCGCCAGCGCCACAGGTACGTCGAGCGCATCGGGCACCACGGCCCCCTGCACCATGGAGCCGATCATATCCGCGCCGGGATGGCCACCGGCCTCCCCCCCCAATATGGCGATGGCGTCCACGCCCGCGCGCACCGCGCTTTCGGCGTGGCGCAGCGTGGTGCATTTATGGATGACTTTCTGGTCCGCCGCCTGAATACGCGGCATGAAGGCCTTCGGTGAAAACCCGGCGGTTTCCACAAACGGCACCTTTTCCTCAATGGCGATATCCAGCATGCGCACCAGCGGTTCATTGGCTTCCGGCCGGGCGGAAACATAGATATTGACCCCGAACGGCTTGCCGCCGGTGATCTTCCAGCATTTGACCAGCTCCGCCCGGTAAGCGGCCTCATCCGGAAAGCTCCTCGGGGTGATGAACCCCATACCGCCCGCATTGACCACCGCGCCGACGAAATCCGCATCGGCCAGCCACATCAACCCGCCGCACAAAACGGGGTGCGGAACACCGAAAAGCTCGGTGATCCGGGTACGGAAGATCTGCGGCGTCATTCTGAAACAGAAGGCGCGATCAGGTCACCGGCACGAATTTCGCGCCATAGCGCAAGATGCCTTCCTGATCGTAGAGCCGGCGAACGACCGCCTTCACCTTCATACCGATTTCGAGAGTTTCCGGATCGGCGTCCGCCAGCCGCACCATGACGCGCGGCCCTTCCGCAAGCTCCACTACGCCGCACAGTACGTCGCCGGTCATGATCTGCTCATCGTCGAACTCGGAAGGCGCGCCGCCGCCATTGACCACGGAAAAGGTATAAAGCGTGCCGTCGCCGGAAAGCGGCGTATCCTCGAACGTGTCATTGCCGCATTCGATACAGACGGGGCGCTGCGGATAGGCCAGCGCGCCGCACGCGGTGCATTTGCCCGCGATGATGCGCAGACGCTCATCGATATTCGCCGAATACATCGGCAGGGAAATATAGGACGTCATCCTTGGCCTCCGCTGCGGCTGCTCAATATCCGCTTATGCTTGAGATATTCCATGTAACCGACCGTCCGCCCGCCCTCCATCAGGGCCGAGACCTTCACCCCCTTGCGGCGGTTGGGCGCAAGCCCCTTGCCGGCCCTGAACAATCCGGCGGTCGCGCCGCCGCCGATCCCGGCCGCCAGTACGGTCTCATTCGCCCGCATCTCATCAAGGGCCGCGGCCAGCGCAAAGGGCGCGGACGCCGAACCGGCATCGCCGATCTGCGACCAGACGGCGTCGGCAACCGCATCCGGCTGACCCAGCGCGCGCCCCGCGCCCCGCATCAGCCCGGCATCGGCGCCAAGCGCGATCCGCTTGACCTTGCCGATACCCGATGCAGCCTTACCAAGCGCGACGGCGCTGGCGAGATTATCGCGGGTTCGCAGCTCCAGATCGGACAAGGCCTCCTGACCATGCCGCCGGAAACGCGCGCCGAAGGTTTCCCGCGTCACACCGAAGCTGGCGGTCAGTTCCGCCACCGCGCCGTCCGGCCCGATGACAAAGGCCGCGCCCGCCGCGCCCAGCGCGTGTTCGAAGCTCGCATCCGGTGGACCGGAGGGCGCATCCGCGGCAATCGCCAGCGCATGCCGGCCCGGCTCGCCCGCACAATACTCAATGGCCGAGATCAATGCCTGCATCCCCGCCTGGGGCGAGCCGGTGATTTCCGTCACCCGAATATCGGCATAATCAAACAACGCCGTCGGCAGGGTCGCGGCGGAGGGTTTTTCATCATAGGGCGGCGTGGTGACGCCGAAAAACAGCGCATCGATTTTCGGCTGATCCTTGCCGAGGCGGTCGAGCGCGGCCCGCGCCGCGTCGATACCCAGCGTCACCGCGTCCTCATCATAGGCGCAGAACGCCTTCTGCTTCATGCCGCGCGCGCCGCAGGAGCCCCAGGCCTCGACATAGGCGCCGGCAGGCAGTCTGAGTGTCGGCAGAGACGCCGCGTAAGAAATGATACCCGCCATGACTATTCCACCGCCTTGAAGATATGAACCGCGACCGCCGCGCCGGAGCCACCGACATTATGGGTCAGCCCGTAGCGCGCGCCCTTCAACTGTCTCTCGGGCGTATCCGCCCGGCCGCGCAGCTGATTGACCACCTCGTAAATCTGTCCCGTGCCGGTGGAACCGATCGGATGGCCCTTGGCGATCAACCCGCCGGAATTATTCACCGGCCGCTTGCCGTCGCGCTGCGTCGCGCCGCTTTCCACATAAGGTCCCGCCTTGCCGCGTTCGCAGAAACCGAGATCTTCGTAGGACAGCAGCTCGGCAATCGCGAAACAGTCATGGACTTCGGCGAAATCGATATCGTCCGGCCCGATCCCGGCCATCTGGTACGCTTCCTGCCCGGCTTCGGCAGCGCCCTTAAGCATGGTCATCGACGGCCGGTCATGAATGGCGACATAGTCGCTGCCCGCGCCGGACCCGGCGACCAAAACCGGCTGGTCGGTAAAATCCTTCGCCATATCGGCGCGGCAGAGGATCGCCATCGATGCCCCGTCCGTAATGCCGCACGCATCGGAAAAAGCCAGCGGACTGGCGAGGCTGGGCGCCTTCATCCCCTGCTCCATGGTCAGCGGCGCCCTGAACTGCGCCTTCGGATTGGCGAGCGCGTTATTGCGGTTTTTCACCGCCGCCATGGTGATATGTTCCTTTCTGGTGCCGTACTCATGCATGTGGCGGCGCGCCATCATGGCGTAGATCCCGGCGAAGTTGGTGCCGGCCAGCCGTTCCCATTCGACATCGCCGGAAATACCGAGCCAAAGCCGGTTCCGTTCACGCGGCAGGTCGGACATTTTTTCCACCCCGGCCGCGACCGCGATATCCGCCCGCCCCGAAGCAATTGCCGCCACCGCGTCGCGCATGGCAAAGCCCGATGAGGCGCAGGCATTTTCGACATGGCGCGCGCCCGCCCCGACCATGCCGGCGGCCTCCATCATCAGCGGCGCGAAATTGCCGAGCTGTGCGCCGCCGGTCGACAGCGTGCCGACAAAGGCCTCATCAACGTCTTTCGGGTCCAGCCCCTTATCGACATCGTCGAGTGCCGCCTTGGCGGCCTCATGGAACATGTCCTTGAGCGTGCGCTCTGGGAACATCCCATAGCGGGTCTGCCCGACCCCGATTACGGCTACATCCGTCATGTCACTCTTTCTCTCCCCGGAATTCGGGTTTGCGTTTTTCCATAAACGCCGCGCGGCCCTCGGCCAGTTCCGGCCCGACAAAGGCAAGTGATTGCGACATCGCCTCCATCTCGAGCGCCGCCTCCAGCGTCTGCGGTTCCATCGTAAGGTGCCGTTTGGCCAAGGCAAAGGCGTGCGGCGGCGCGGCGGCCATTTCCCGTGCGATTTCCATCGCGCGCGCTTCCGCCCCGCCATCTTCGGCGATCTCGTCCGCCAGCCCCTCGGTCACCGCTTCCGCGCCTTTCAGCATCTGGCCGCGCAGCAGGATCTGGCGCGCCTTCGCCGATCCGACCCGGCGCGGCAGAGTAAAAAGGATGCCGTAATCGGGCGTCAGCCCGACGCGGAAAAATGGGAAACCGATGGTGCCGCCCTCGGCCAGCACGATGGAATCGCAGAGAAGCGCGATGCCCGCCCCGGCACCCACCGCGAAGCCTTCGACCGCCGCGATCAGGGGCTTTTCCGCCTCCGCCAGCAATTTCACCATTTTGTGGTTTTCCTGCATGCGGCGGCGGCCCGACAGCACATCGATATCGGCCATCGAGGTAATATCGCCCCCGGCGCAGAAATGCCCGCCCTCGCTGCCCAGCACGATGGCATGAACCGCGTCATCGGAAAGCGCGTCTGTCACTTTCGCCATCAGCTCGTCGCGCACATCGGGCCCGACCGCGTTGCGCTTTTCCGGCTGGTTAATGGCGATCCGCGCGATGCCGTCACCAAGCATTTCAGAGAGAACGAGGGGCATGGCTCAGCGTGCCTCCTGATTATCCAGCGCGATCTGCATCGCCGACATCAGGTCCTTGGTCTCGACACCGGCGAATTCGACATCTTCGCGCGCGAGGAAATCATCGACGCGCCGGGTCAATGCCGCCGCCGTTGCGTCGGCGCCTTGAAGCGCCTCTTCCAGCCAGGCGACGGAATCAAGCGGGCGCGGATGCCAGTCGCCATTGATAATGGCGTGGATCACCTTGCCGTCGCGCACCGCCAGCGTCGCGCGGACCAGCCCGCCGACGGCTTTCGACCGCCCATAGCCGACCATATCACCTGGCTGCAGGACCGGATCCAGCCGCGTGCGTTCCGATTTGGCGAACAGCCAGCCGTCACCTTCATATTCGGCGCGGAATTCATCGGCATAAGCGCGTTCATCATCGGTGACGGCGCCGGTATCAAGCCGCTCGCCGAAGGCTTCCTCGACCGCCGCGCGGGTCATGGCCTCCAGCTCCGCCGCGTCGAATTCCCGCCCGGCCTCACGCTCAAGACAGGTAAAGCGCGAGGTCATATCCTTGAGTTCCTTGTCCGCGACCTTTTCGGGCGGCATCGGCATGACTCGCCCGGCGAGTTCGGTATCGATGGGCGTGACATTCATCACGATGCGAAAGGTCATGACGCCGTTTTCGATCTTGAGCGAGGTCGGAATCAGCTTTCGCCCTTCCACCTGCACATCGTTGAGCGGCCGGTATTCAGCGGGAAAACTGTACCGGCCGACCAGGGTTTTCGCCAAGGCGGTCAGCACTTCGGGAAAGGCGTCGGCGGTCGTTTCCGCGACGCGCGGATGCGTGGTCGGCAGGAAATAGACCAGAAAGGCCGACCCCGCCCCGGCATAGACCGGCCCGCCGCCATTGGGCCGGCGGCGGAACAGCACGCCTTCAGCTGCACAGACCGCAAGATCAAGCGTCTGTTCGGGGTCTTCATTGACGCCGATGGTCACGGAATCGGTGTCAAAAATATTGAGATAGACCGTCGGCGGGGATTTGCCTTCGACCACCGCGCGTTCGATGGCGGGTGAGACCGACACCGAAAAATCGGCGTAGGAGTTTCGATCGACGATCAGCCGCCAGTTTTCCGACATTATTCAGCCTTGCCTTTCATCCACCAGCGCGGGGCCTTCTTCCAGCGCCGCGACAATTTCCACCGCGTCCGCGGCAATCAGCGTTTGCGACTTGAACCGCGCCGCGACGCGTTCCGCCGCGTCATCGCCCGCCGTACCCTGGAGGGTAAGAAGAATATGATCTGCACCGCTGTCTTTCGCCGAGACGGTCACGCGAAATCCACCATCCAGCCCATCGATTCCCAGCAGACAGGCGCGGATTTCGGACGGGTAGAGCTTCACCCCTTTCACCTTCACCATCTCATCGGTGCGGCCGAACACCACGCGCGGCAGGCATTGGGTCCGCCCGAACACGGAGGGGGTTTCGATTTTTACCGTCAGATCGCCCGTGCGATAGCGCAGCAGCGGCTGCGCCTCCTTATGCAGATGGGTCAGGACCAGCTCACCCCGTTCGCCATCGGCAACGGGTTTCAGCGTTTCGGGGTCGATGACCTCGGCGAATACCAGCTCATCGAAAATATGCACGCCCTGCCCGCCGGGGAATGTCCGCCCGACCGGCAGGAATTCGGACAGGGAGAAACTATCGACCAGCATCGCGCCCGGCATGGCGTCGGCAACGGCGTTATAGAGCTTCGGGTTGCCGGTAAAGGCCTCCCCGCCCGCGAAAAACACCTTCGGCGTCGGCACGCCTTCTTCGATCAGGCGCAACGCGAAGCTCGGATTACCGGCGAGGATATTGACGCTATGGGTCTTACATATTTCTACCGCGCGTTCGGCCTCTCCCGGTCCCAGCGGGATACAGCCGACGCCGTGCGCCTCCATCTGGCTTTGGTAGAACAGCCCCGCGACGAACAGGTGATAGCCGAAGAAAACCGCGCAGACATCGCCCGGTTCCACCCCGCACGCATCCAGATGCGACCGCGCCGCCGTGATCAGCCGGTCGAGATCGCGCCTGGTCTGCATCACCGGCACCAGCCCGCCACCCATGGGGCTGAGATTGATCCGCACGGGGTTGGTGCCGCCGAACGCGCCATAGCCGGGCTTTTGCATCTCCGCCACCAGATCGGCGCGGGACATCAGCGGAACGGCGTCCGCGAATTCTTCCGAGCCGGAAACCCGCGCCGGTATGCGTCCCTTATAGAAAGAATGGCGCGACAGGCGGTCGAGCGCGCCGTTCAGATCATCATGCGGAAAAGACATGGCCCCGTTTTAGAGCCATGCGAATGGAGCGGCAAGCCGGGAGAGGCCCGCCGCCCCGCCATTACAGATGAGGGGCGAGCGCGCCGTACCCGATTCCGATCAATATGGCCCCGCCGATGCCGAGGCTGAGATAGGCGGCAAAGACCTGAGGGCGAACCAGCGACCAGACCGCCGCCATTGCGGGGATTGAGCTGACCGAGCCCGCCACCATGAAGGCCATCGCCGCCCCCATCGTCATGCCCTGCGTCACCAGCCCGGCAACCAGCGGCGGCGCGGCATAGGAATTGAGATAGGCCGGCGCGCCGACCAGGGCGCCGATGACGATGGGCAGCACGCCTTCACCGCCGACCACGGTCGCAACCGCTTCCGCCGGCACATAGGTGATCAGCAGCCCCTCCAGCAGATAGGCGAGCGACAGCCATTTGAGCAGGAACACGGCGTTGTTCGCGCCTTCGCGGCGGAACGTCTCGCGCCGGCTCCCCTCGGACCAGAATTGCCAGACCGGCTTGCCCTCGAACGGCGACGGGCCGCAACCGCAGCAGCCGCCCGACGATTGCGGTTTCAGCACATTGGTGAACGCCCCCTGTTTCAGCAGGAAGGCGACGGCAAATCCCCCGAAAAGCCCAATCGGGATTGCCGCCGCCTTGCCGATCGCAAAGGGCCAGCCCAGGGACGCCGCCGTTATAAAGAGGGTCGGCGGATCGATCAGCGGCGAGGAGAGCCAGAACGCCATGACCGCCGATAGCGGCGCGCCGAGGGCCAACAGCCCGGCGATAAAGGGGATAACTTCACAGGAACAGAAAGGGGCAAGCCCGCCGAACAGGGCGGCGAAGACGATCATCCGGTGTTCGCGCCCTTCAAAGGCGCGCGCGACCATCGCTTCTGCGCCGCTGGCCTTGAGATAAGCGATCATAAGCACCGCGACCGCGATATAGGGCAGCGTGCCCAGCAACGCCCGGATGGCGATTTCGATAATCTGCGCCGTCCGCGCCGGATCGAGCAGTCCGACGGCAAGCGGGATCAGGGCGATCAGCACCCAGACGCTGGTCAGCTTTCCCGCCCCACGGCGGATTTCGCTGAAACCTTTCAACGCGAGTTCGGTCATTTAATTGTCCTCATATTCGATCACGGCCTGCAGCCGCGGCTCGATGGTTTCACCGCCGGGCAAAACCCAGACCGGTTCGGAAAAATGGCTGATGGAAACGGCGCCGTTGGGCGTCTCGAATTCCAGACCCCGGCCGCAGCTCATCGCGACGCGTCTGCCGCCCGCCGGGTTTAAGCCAGCGCCAAACCCGTTGACGCCCCATTTCAGGTGATGAGCGACGTCCCAGAATTGCAATTCGCCGTCCGTTTCGAATGCCAGCCAGCAATGCATGTCGTCGGTCCGGATCTTCTCGGGATGAAACCAGTATCCGGCGATATACTGACCTTTCAGCCCCACGGCGCGACCGCCAGCAAGCAGGAAGGTGTTTATATCAACGCAGCTGCCCCGGGCGGTGCCGCAAATCGCGGGAACATCCTCTTGCCCGTCATTGAACCGTTCCTCGACATGGCCGTATCCGAAAATTTCCGCGGCGTGACCGGTCAGGCAGCAAAGTTTTTCGGTTTCCGTGGCGGCATCGCGGGTCAGGTCGGTAGCCAAGGCGGTAAGGTCCGCCGACGGCGCGGTATAGCGGTTTTCCTGAACCTCCCACACCCATTCGGGCGCGCCGCTGTCATCCTCCTCGAATTCGAAACAGATTTCAGGCGCGGCGCCGTTTGAGGGGAACGCGATAAACGCGCGCTACTGTGAATTCTCCGCCTTTATTTCCTGCACGCATTCGACACCGGAAAGCGCGACGGAGACACAATCCATGTTCCAATGGCCGAATGGCCTGGGCAGCAGCATAAGCGCCTTGGGCGAAGGCGCGGGTTCCGGCAGATTGATCGCTATTCGGCGCATGCCCGGCCCTCCGCCTCATCGGCGCAGCATTCGCGTAACAGAAAACCGGCCAGCGCCTCGATCTGGTCGAAATTGGCCCGGTTGATCACCGTGCGGCCCTGCTTTTCCTGTACGATCAGTCCGGCCGCCGCCAGAAAACGCAGATGATGCGCCAACGTCGAGGGGGGAATCGCCATCCGTTCCTGAATATCTCCGACCGACAGACCGTCATGACCGGCGCGGACAAGAGTCAGCAGGACTTCCAGCCGGGGTTCGGACCCGGCGGCGGCAAATCCCTGCGCGGCTTCTTCCAATGAAATCGGCACACCGGCCATCCTTCCTAATTCAATATAACTATATATCTAGTTATATCGAATTAGTCAAGCGGGGCGCGCCGTCCCAGCCTTGCTAGGCCCGGTCCGCCATCGCGCTCAGCCGTTCTTCGTTAAGCGGCAGCTTTTCGCCCAGCCAGAAGCCGAAAATGATGTGATCGTTCCAGGCATTTTCCGTGTGTGGGTGAACCAGAACGTTCAGCCCGTTGCGATTGACGGCGAGCCATTGCACGATCTTGTCGAAATGCCCGGTCTCGAATGCCACCTGATACATGGAAACAAGATGCGGCCCGACGGCTTCGTCATGCCAGCTTCCGACCCGCACATCGGGAAAATTCTCTTCGATCCGGGTGCGCAACGCGGCGGCGGAGTCTCTGGTTTCAGCGGGATCGTAATAGATATGGGCGTGCCAGCCTTCTATCGCATCGACCGGCCTGTTGGGAAAACTCATCAATCCATGTCCTCTCATCCAACTATTCATCAGTAGATATGGCGCGGCGCAGGCGCGTCAAGCAGGGGCTCCCTTGCCGAATCCCGAAAGCTGCGCCAAATTCCGGCGACGCAACAAACAGCATTTCTTTTCGGGAGAGAATTCATGAGCTTTGTCATCCCCGCCTGGGATATCCCCAGCCTGCCGGTCGCCGGCAGCGAAGACCGGTTCCCGGTCCGCCGGATTTACTGCATCGGCCGCAACTATGCCGAACATGCCCGCGAAATGGGCATGGATGAGCGCGATCCGCCGTTCTTTTTCATGAAGCCCGCCGACGCCATCGTGCAGAACGGCGAAACCATCCCCTACCCGCCCCAGACCAGCAATTATCATTATGAGGGCGAGCTGGTGGTCGCCATCGGCAAGACCGCGACGGATGTCAGCGTCGAAGACGCCAATGACTGCATTTACGGCTATGGCGTGGGGCTCGACATGACGCGGCGCGATGTGCAGATCGCCGCGCGCGAGGTCGGCCGTCCGTGGGATATGGGCAAGGGGTTCGACAATTCCGCGCCCTGTTCGGAAATTCACACCGTCGCCGAAATCGGCCACCCGGCGGAAGGCCGTATTCACCTGACCGTCAATGGCGAGACCAGACAGGACGGCGATATCAAGGACATGATCTGGAACGTGCCGGAAAGCATTTCCTACCTGTCCGGTCTGGTGACGCTGGAACCGGGCGATCTGATCATGACCGGCACGCCGGCCGGTGTCGGACCGGTGGTCAGCGGCGAGACGATGGTGGTTTCCGTCGACGGCGTGACCGAGCTTACCTGCACCATCGCCTGACGATGCGGATGGGGCGGCGCGGCGCCGCCCCGATTCGTGCAATAATGGGGGGCTATGAAGGGAAAAATCCTTTTTGCCCCGGATGACGGTCGCGGCGGCGGCAAGCCGCAGGGCGTCGATATGGGTATGCTGCCCGATCTTGTCGGTTACGCGCTGCGCTGCGCCCAGGTCGCGGTGTTCCAGCATTTCAGCGAAGCGGTCGGCGAGACCGCAATTACCCCGCCGCAATTCGGCGCAATGGTGATGATCGAGGCCAATTCAGGCATCAGCCAGAGCGCCATCGCGACCGCGCTGCGTTTCGACCGCTCCACCCTGGTGCAGATCATCGACAAGCTGGAGGCCCGCAAGCTGGTCATCCGCGATATTTCCACGCAAGACCGGCGCAGCCACGCGCTGAAACTGACCCCGGCGGGGGCCGATATGATCCGCGACCTGAAGCGCAAGGTGGCCGAACATGAGGCGCAAATGACGCGTCATCTGGATGACACGGAAAAGGCGATCCTGCTGGACCTCCTCGGCAAAATCCGCGCCTGAGATTTCTTCCGTTCCCCCTTTGCAGCGCCGGAAAGCAGGCATAGCATTTCGCTATACATTTACGAGGGAGGTTGAAATGGCAGAAGTAGCAACAGACGATTCGAAATCCACACGCAAGAAGGCGCAGCGCGGTGACCGCATCCGGCCGCCCGCGCCGTTCAAACACCAGAACCCCGGGATCGACGAGGGCAAGGTCTTCGTCACGCTGGGCCAGACCGATCTGATCCGCGGCGTCGTTCAATGCGTCAAGGCGGGCGAAGGGGACAATAATCTGCATTCGCACACCGGGATGGACAGTTTCTGGATGGTGCTGAAGGGAGAGGTCACATTCTACGGACCGGAAAAAGACGAGGTGATGGGCGTCTATGGCCCGCATGAAGGGCTGATCATGCCGCGCAATAATGCGTACTGGTTCGCCAGCACGGGCGAAGAGGACCTCGAGCTGCTGCAAGTCACCGGGCTCGCCCATGACGTCAAGAACGAACGCGTCAATCTGGAACCCGAACATGAAAAGGTCGGGCCGGGCAAAACCACCCATGTGGATGGCCGCGTGAGATAAAACGGTTTCCGCTTAACAAAAAGGCCGCTCGTTTATTTCCTCCCCCTTCCAGGGGGAGGGTTAGGGTGGGGGTCGCCATCGTATGTGGCTAGCCTGCACCGGAAATCTCTAAGTATTCCATCCAAATTTGAAACAGTTCGCTGTTCCAATTCTAAACCACCCGATACTCCTCTTCCTCCAGAAATTTTGTTCGAGTTTCATCAATTTCGGCGCAGGTTTTTCACCCTACCTCGGTGCGATTGCTTTTGAGAAACAGGCGTCCCCTCCCCTTGCCCCTCCCCAAAGGGGAGGGGGATGATATTGAGGACCTGAACAAAAATTAACCCTCCCCCTTAAAAAGGAGGAGGGTTCTGAAGGGAATATTCCCGGATAAGCCAGATCAATGCGTGATGTTGCCCCGCCGTTCGCGGTAGAGGCCGAGCTTTTCCTGTGTTCCCTTGTCGGAAAAGCTGAACAGCACGGCGTCATCGGCGTCGCATTCGTGATGATGCGGCAACCAGCCGGGTACCACGAAATTATCGCGCGGCCCCCATTCGAAGGTAGTGTCGCCGATCACCGTTTTGCCGGTGCCTTCAACGACAGAATAGATCCAGGTGCCGGTGCTCTGGTAATCCTGGGTGCTGAACCCGCCGGGCAGCAGCTGCAAATAGCAATCGAGCGTCGCCATCACCGGTTCGCCGGTATTGGGGTTGATATATTGCAGCTTGATGCCGTGGCAGGGATCGATCTCGTCGGCTTTCTTGAGCTCGACCAGCGCCTTCTTCGAGGTCTCGTACGGGTAGTGGAAGACCGGCGAATGGAGCCCCTCCGCCTCGTAATTCATCGGCCGCATATTGGCGCCGAACCGCGCGACATTGTCATAGGCCGGGCGGCCTTCGGGGTGGATTTCCCCACCATTATAGATATCGGTGAACATGGTACCGAGCGCGCGGATCAGCGGTATATCCAGCCCGTCGAGCCAGACCACCGGCTCGGTCCCGACATTGCCGTGATCGTGCCACACCATCGACGGGGTCAAGATCAGATCTCCCACCTTCATCGGCGCCTTTTCGCCGTTGATGGCGGTATAGGCGCCGTTGCCTTCGACGATGAAACGCAGTGCCGAGGGCGAATGGCGATGGGTCGCCGCGATCTCGCCCGGCATGATGAGCTGCAACCCGGCAAACAGCGAATCGGCCGCCGCGGTTTCGCCTTTCAAAGACGGGTTCTCCAGGATCAGTACCCGGCGTTCGGCTTCTTCCGCCGTGATCAGGTCCGCGGTCTCCATCAGGCTCGGCCGGATTTCATCGTATTTCCAGAGATAGGGCTTGGCCCGCATTTGCGGTTCCTTGGACATGATGGAGAAAAGGCGTTCCCACAACGGCGCCACCGCGAGCGGGTCGATTTTTTCGTAAAACTCAGCGCGTTCCGGAGTTACCTCGGGGCGCGTGTGCAAGCCTCTCTCGGACATCGATCAATCTCCTCTTGGACGTCGTCTCATAATGGGGTCTCGGGCGCACACTGACAAGATGCGCGA
>CAZBKQ010000031.1:0-1549 GCA_964492555.1 uncultured Rhodospirillaceae bacterium
GTCGGAAATACGTCCCGGATGCGCGCCCCGTCCAACGCGCACCAACCAGGCGTCTTTTCGAGTTTCTTGAGACAATCCGATACGGTTACGGTCGATTTCTTTTCTCGCGCCGCCCGCGGCTTCTCTATTTCACGAAGCTTCGTGCCGTCCTCGGTGAACCATTCCTTGAAGAAGCCGCGCTCTTGCGCCGGCGCTTGAAAACCGGTCAGCAGGATCGCCAAGGCCGCCCCTGCCGCGAGGACCGGATAACGCCTCGGCGAGCCGCCCACGATTATAGCCCTTCATATTCCCGAAACCACTCGACAAAACGCGGAATCCCGACATCGATCGGCGTCGTGGGTTCGAAACCGGTCGCGGCCCTTATCGCTTCGATATCGGCGAAACTCGCCTTCACGTCGCCAGGCTGCATCGGCTGAAAATCGAATTCCGCCTTCTTGCCGAGGGCGGTTTCGATCAGTTCGATCATCCGCATCAACGGCTCGCTGCGATGATTGCCGATATTGAACACACGGCAGGGCGGCTTTCCTTCTTCCGCCTCCGGCGGATTATCCAGCGACGCCAGCACGCCGCCGACGATATCGTCGATATAGGTAAAGTCACGCGCCATGTCGCCGTTATTGAACACCGGGATCGGCTCCCCGCCGCAGATCTTCTTGCAGAAAATATACATCGCCATATCCGGCCGGCCCCATGGTCCATAAACCGTAAAGAACCGCAATCCGGTCTGCGGAATGCCGTAAAGATGCGAATAGCAATGGCTCATCAACTCGTCGGATTTTTTCGTCGCGGCATAGAGCGAGACAGGCGTGTCGGTCGGATCCTCGACCGCGAAAGGCAATTTGGTATTGCCGCCATAAACCGAACTGGAGCTGGCATAGACCATGTGGCGGCAATCCGGCAGGTGCCGCGCTATTTCCAGCATGGTCACATGCCCCATCAGGTTCGATTGGACATAAGCGTAAGGATTTTCCAGCGAATAGCGCACCCCCGCCTGCGCGGCCAGGTGAATGATCCTGTCGATATCCCTATGCCCGGCGACGACTTGCGCCGTAGCTTCGTGGTCGGAGAGATCAACCTTGTGAAAGGAAAATCCATTTCGGCCGTCAAGCCGCGCCAGCCGGGCTTCCTTCAACCGGACATCGTAATAATCGTTGACGATGTCCAGCCCGACGACCTTCTCGCCACGCGCCAGAAGCGCTTCCGCCACATGATACCCGATGAACCCGGCGACCCCGGTAACCAATACCGTCATAAGAATTGACCGTTACGCTTGTTTCCCTTGCTTCAGGTTTCTGGCCAGTCGGCTCGCCCGCGTCAATCCTTTTCGAAACGGGAAATGACTTTTTCGCCGAACAGCTTCACCGAAGCGACCGCCGCATCATGCGGCAGGGTCGTAAAATTAACCTGAAGAGAGGCATCGTCGAAGCCGCCGCACTGGCGGTCATATTCATGGGCGATCTCCACGATATCGTCCGGGGTGCCGACCCAGGCGGAGCATTTTTCCATCTGTGTATCGAGGTCTTCTTTCTTGAGCGCCTCAATCAGCTTT
>CAZBKQ010000031.1:1649-11045 GCA_964492555.1 uncultured Rhodospirillaceae bacterium
GCCGCCGTCCAGAATTGCGGACGCGGCTTTTGAACGGGGCGCGGCAGCGACGTCACGTTTTCAAAGTCGTGGAACTTGCCGTTGTGGGTGACGTTTTCCTGTTCCAGCAAGAGGACAAGCTGCTCCATCCCTTCATCGAACCGGGCGACCGACTCGTTAAGCCCGACCTTGAAATGGCGGAATTCCTCCGGCACGAACGCGCGGGCGACGCCGACTTCCAGCCGGCCGTTCGACAACCCGTCCAGCATGCCGATCTCTCCCGCCAGCTTCAGCGGATTATTGAACACCGGCAGCACCGCGCCGGTGACGATCCGCGCCTTCTTGCTGACCTGCGCGGCGGCGCTCAGGAACACGATGGGGTTGGGGCTGTAACCGCCATAGGGATGAAAATAATGTTCGACCGTCCGGACATGGGTGTAACCGTATTCGTCCGCCAGTCCGACCAGCTCCAGACTTTCATTGAAATACTGGCTCGCGGATTTTTCTTCCGGCTCCACGCACGGAAAAAACTGCATCCCGAATTCCATCTTTATCCTCCTGCCTGGACCGCCAAATTACCTCGAAAAACCGGTCTGACTGTACCGCGAACCGTGCGGGGCGGAAAACCCCGCGCCGCGCGCCCCAATGCGGCATCCGGTCACAGCGGATCACCCGCCTTGTTGAGGAAAGCGGATTTCCCAACGGCCTTGCGATCCATCTTCATATCGATATCCGGATAATCCACCTGCTCCGCGGCGGAACGCGTACCGACCTCCAGATAGCGCGCAGGCGCGTCCGAACGATTCACAAGATGATGCCCGTTTTCGACACCGGCGGGAAAACCCGTCACCTGCCCGGGCTTCAGCACCCGTTCTCCCTCATCGCTGATCAGGGTGATCTCACCCTCCAGCACCATGACGAATTCATCCTCCCGGCGATGCCAGTGGCGCTGCGCGGACCAGACGCCCGGCGGCAATTCCACCAGATTGACCCCGAACTGGCTGAGCCCCAACGCATCGCCCAGCCCGTGTTTGGTCCGCGCCGCGCAGGGTTCGGAAAACGGCGCCGGATAGGCCGACCCAATTCGGGGCGAAACGGTTTCAGGATCGAGGACGTCGAAGGATTTGGTCTGATTCATGGCAAAACTCCTTTGATTCAGCGGGAAAACCGGTGGCCGTGACGGAACGGGAATGTTAGGTTCGCCGCGTATCATCATTGATCCATTTCCTGGCAGCGGAATTTTTATCAGGTGCCCGTGTGTTGCCACCGCGGGGACGGAAAGGTTTTTTTGTATCATGACAACGGCGAAAAGCGGCGACACCGTCCGCATTCACTATACCGGAAAGCTGGATGACGGCACGGTTTTCGACTCCTCCGAAGGACGCGACCCGTTGGAATTCACCATCGGCGAAAAGACCATCATCCCCAAGCTGGAAGACGCCTGCGTCGGCATGCAGGCGGGCGACAGCGCGACCGTGCAGGTCGCCGCCGAGGAAGGGTACGGCCCGCATCAGGAAGAAGCCGTTCAGACCGTAGAACGGTCAATGATCCCGGATGAAATCGACCTGACCATCGGCGCCCAGCTTCAGGCATCCGCCCCCAACGGCGAGCAGCTGATGCTGACTGTCATCGCGGTCACGGAAGAAAATGTCACTCTGGACGCCAATCATCCGCTGGCGGGTAAGGACATGACGTTCGACATCGCCCTGGTCGAAATCTGCTAGGACGCGGCGGCGACCTTTTCCAGAACCTCTCGAAGTTGCGCCCCGTCGGGATCGCGCGCGGCGGCGGCGCGGGCATTGGCCAAGGCATCGGCGCCCAGCGCGGGCGCCATCCTGCCATCAAGCACCGGTTCTATGATCGAGGCGCGCAGATCGTCCGCCTTGGCCGCAGTGCGTTGCGCGGTGCCGCCATAGCCCTTTTCCAGACCGCCACAAGCCGCGACCTCAAACGCGAAATCGAGCGACAGGGCGCAGGCGGCCCGGATATCCGACAGATATCCTTTGATTGACTCCTGCCGCCTTCGGTAACCGAAACTGACCGGGCGCGAGCACCGCAGCGACGCCAGAAGCCGCAAGAGGAGAAACCCGGTGACGGTGGTGCTGCGCAGCCGTAATCCCAGCTTCGCCTTTCGCGCCCAACCCTTGCCAGCAGCGGCACGCGACAGCGTGCGCCCCAGCGGTGCGGGCAGGATATCGCAAAACTCCTCGACACCCGGTTTGAAATATTCATAGACCGTAACCGGCTCACCCGGGGCGGCCTGCACCTCTTCACGAATACGGTCCATCCGCGCCGGGTCGGTCTTGAGTTGCGCAACGCGAATGATGTCTTCGTAAGACATCCGCACGGCAAGATGCCGCGACGCTTCCCGCGTCACGGCGCCATTGCCGCCCGCTGCTATTTCCGCGCGGGCAACTGTTTCCAGCCGGTCGAGAAAAAGCGCCGCATAGGAATCCCCCTGATAGCCGGCAAGCCGGCGCACCCCCTCCATCGCGGCCTCGGATGCGGGACCGGGCAAGATCTCTCCAACACGCGCCTCCAACGCCGCCGGACCTTTCCTTGCGTGGCGCTTTACGTCGGGCGCTTGTCCCGCCAGCGCCCCCGATGCATCGCCGAACCGGTGGGAAAATCCGATATCGAACCCCTTCAGATTGGGCTCTGTCGCAACGCCGGTCTCACGAATCGCGGCCTCAAAGGATGCCCGTGGGATCGGGACGAAATTCGCCGCCGCGAAAACGCCCAGCAATATTGCGTTGAGACTGACTTGATTTTCCTCGGCAAGCGCGCGCAGATCGCCGAGCAGCGCTCGCGCGGCGCGATCCCGGATCGCCGCCAGCACGGTTTCGTCATCCATCCGCCCGTCGGATGGGTCGATCTTTTCATCAACGGCATAAACCCGGTGGGTCGAGGCGATCAGCGTTGTCCGATCGGGCGTGATAAATCCGTTGGCGATGGCGCGGCCGGCCTCGGCGAATTCGCTGGCGATCATCACATCGACATCGCCGACACCGGGATAGATCGCCAGAACCGGGCGCCTGCCGCCGAGTTGGGCCAGAGGCACGGGATAGATTTCCAGATAATAGACCGTCGCGCCGGTCCGCTGCGCCACGCCGGGAATGGACGTGCTTTGCACATCCAGATCGGCATGACGCGCGGCGGCGACGATCCAGTTGGCCAGTACGCCGCCGCCTTCGCCGCCAATGGCCGACACCATCAGCGTCATTGGATGTTGCGGCAACACCTCAGCCATCACCCCTGCCCCGTCAATGATCGCCGGGGCGACAGAAAACCGATCACCGCGCGGCGTACCCCGTTCAACAGCCGGTCGAGGATATTCGGATTACGGGTAATCCGAGCCTCATAAAATGACGGGCACAACACGGCGGCATGGCTGACCTCGCCGCAGACCCCGCACCCGACGCAATCGTTATTGACCCGCGCCACCGGATGATCCCGCAGCGGATCGGGCGTCGGTTTGATGGTCAGGGACGGACAGCCCGAGAGCCGCATGCAGGCGTGATCGCCGGTGCAGATATCGTCATCCACCCCGAACCGCGTGCGCACATCGCGTTTTCCGGCGGCGATCCGCGCCGCGATCTGCGGCCTGATCCTGCGCTGCCGCGCCAGCTGGCATTCCCCGTCGGCGATTATGACTTTCAGCCCGCCCTCTTCCGTGGTCATCGCCTCCCGCAAAGTCGCGACCATCTTCTCGATCGTATAGGCGCGTACGGTCCGGAGCCATTTGACGCCAAGTCCCTTGAGCGCCTTCTGGATCGACATATCGCGGGGTTGCCCGTGCCGGTCGCTGCGGCTCGACGGCAAGAGCTGCCAGCCGGTGGCGGAGGTGTAGCCGTTATTGACCACCAGCAGGATCGAATCCGAGTTATTCGCCTGCGCCATGGCGACGCCGCTGGAAAGCCCGTTATGCCAGAACCCGCCATCGCCCATGATGCTGATGACGCGGCGGTCGAAATTCGGCCCGACGGCGGCCGCGCTGGCGAGCCCCAACCCGTACCCCATCACCGTCTGTCCGATATTGAAGGGCGGCAGGGCGGCGAACGTATGACAGCCGATATCGGCGCTGATATGGGTCGGACCGATTTCATCTTTCAGGATATTGAGCGCGCTGAAGATCGGTCGTTCGGGACAACCGGTGCAAAACCCGGGGGTCCGCGCCGGAAGATTGGGCGCGAGGTCCCGGGACGCCGTCTCCCGGTCATTGAGCAGACCGCGGATACGCCCGATCGCGGGACCGAGCTGCAGTGCCGCAGGCCCTCGCTTTTCGAAGAATCCGGCAAGGCCCGAAAGCACAACGGCCGAGGTATATTCCCCCGCCATCGGCAGCACATCCTTGCCGTGAACAGCGGTATTAATATCGGCGCGGCGCAATATGGCGCTGACGGCTTCCTCTATATAATTGGGCTGACCTTCCTCGACGACCAGAACAGATTCTTTTCCCGCGCAGAATTTCTCGATTTCCTCCGGCACCAGCGGATAGGTCACGTTCAGCACATAGACCGGCAGACGGCAGGCGCCGAAAATATCGGCCAGCCCGAACTGGTGAAGCGAGCGCAAGAGCGTGTTGTAAATGCCCCCCTGAACGATAATTCCGGTTCCCGTGACGTCGCCTTGGAAAAATTCGTTGAGACGCTTTTCGGCGATAAAGGAAATCGCGGCGGGCAGCCGTTCCTCCACTTTCCGCTTTTCCTGACCATAGGTGGCGGGCGGCAGGCAGACTTTTGAAAAATCGAATTCCGGTTTGGAGAGCGGCGTGTTGCGGGAAATCGCGGGCACCCGGTTATCGCTGGTGTCGAAATGGCCGTAAATATGGCAAGTGCGGATCCGCAGCTCCATCATCACCGGCATGTTCGACGCCTCGGAAAGGTTGAAGCCCTCTTCCACCAGCCGGACGATGGTCGGCTGATCGGGCCGCGGATCCAGCAGGCAGATGGCGGATTTCATTGCAAACGCATGGGTGCGTTCCTGGATGATGCTGGCGCCTTCGCCGTAATCCTCGCCCAGAATAATCATCGCACCGCCCGTCACCCCGGCGGAGGACAGGTTGGACAACGCATCCGAGGCGACATTCGTGCCGACGACCGATTTCCAGGCCACCGCACCCCGCATCGGGTAGTGAACCGACGCGGACAACATTGCCGCGGCGGCGGCTTCATTCGCGCAGACCTCGAAATGAACGCCAAGCTCATCCAGCACCGGTTCGGCGTCGGACAACACATCCATCAAATGCGAAATAGGCGCGCCCTGATAGCCGCCGACATAGGAAACGCCGGACTGGAGCAATGCCTTGGTCACGGCAAGAATACCCTCGCCATGAAACCTGTCCCCGTCACCGAGACGGAGCAGTTCTACTTCCTTTTTGAAGGACCGTTCCATAATTCCCTGTTGGTGGCGCCTTGTTCCGATGCCGACCGCGCGAGACTAACACCCCCCCGCGCACGCGCAATATAGCGGAACAACCATTCCAACGGCGGTGCGATTTGCGCCAAATACGGCCGCGCCAGCAAAATTTGCGACAGAAGCCGGGCGAGTCTCCAAAATGTAATCGAGGCAAGCTATTGTTTTCACGAAAAGTTGAAATATGGCACGCGGATTGCTTTTGAAGAGCCGTTCCGTTCCCAGAATGGGGATTCCCGGCAATGTTGCGGGTTGGCATGAGAAAATTCTTCAGAAATACGATCCTGCTGGTCGTATTCGGCATTCTGGTCGCTCTCTATATGCACGCGGCCTTGGCGGCGATCGCCTGAACGCGCGCCAGGCTAAATTTTGCTGGCCTATCAACAGTTTTGTGCGCAACAATCTCTGACTGAAACTTAATTGGCGGCCGCGGGTTCCCGCGCGCGCAAGAACAGGCAGAGAGGCCGAGATGCTGGCGGGCGAAGTCCTGCGTCTTACCGCGAACCGTATCCCGGCCAAAACGGCGCTGATTTGCGGTGAACGCCGCATCGACTATGCCGCTCTGGATATGGCGGCCGACCGATTCGCCGGCGCCCTGATCAACCGGAACATCGCGCCGGGCGACCGGGTCGCCATCATGAGCCGGAACTCTATCGAATACTGCATCGCGCATTTCGGCTGCGCCCGGGCGGGCGCGGTGATCGTCAATCTGATGCCGGCATACGCGTCGGCGGAACTTGAAGCGATCATCGGCGCCACCGAAGCGAAACTCGTCTTCGCCGATCCCGAATGCGCGGCGAAAATGCTGTCAGTGGCCGAATTCTTGGACTGTCTCGACTCGGTGATCGAGCTGGCAACGCTTGATGATTTTCTGGCGACCGGCGACGGCATTTCCCTGCCAACGGGCTTGTCGCCAACCGAACCGTTGGGGATGACGTTCACCGGCGGCACCACGGGCCTGCCCAAGGGCGCGGTGGTCAGCCATGCCTGCCGCTATGTCAGCAGCTGGACCACGGCGATCGAACACGCGGTGCGCGAAGAAGACACGGTCGGCGTCCTTACCCCGCTTTATCACGCGATGGGATCGATGGTGTGGATGCCGACGGCGGTCATGCTGGGGGCGACGGCGGTCCTGATGCCGGAATGGGACCCGGACGCCTTTATCGAGACGACGGCCGCGCATGGCATTTCGACTGTGCTGATGGTACCGCTGCAATTGCAGCAGATTTTGCGCGGCGATCATTTCGACGCGGACAAGCTGCGGTGTCTGACCAATATCGCCTGCGGCGGAGCGATCACCCCGGAAGGTCTGGTGCATGAGGTCGCCGGGAAAATGCCCTGGGCGCGTTTCACCAACCATTACGGTCAGTCGGAAACCGGACCCATCTGCGTCTACAAGCCGCATCACCCGCGCGAGAAAGCGGACACGATCGGAATGCCGGCCATCGGGGTGGACCTCAAAATCGTCGATGAAGACGGCAACGAAGCCGCCACCGGCGAGCCCGGCGAAATCATCGTGCGCGGCCCGTTTTTGATGAAAGGGTATTTCGATAACGCCGCGGAAACCGGCCTGTATTTCCGCAACGGCGACGGCTGGGGCTGGACCGGCGATCTGGCGGCGCGAGACGCCGACGGGTTCATCCGGCTGATCGGACGGTCCAAGGACATGATCGTTTCCGGCGGGATCAATATCTACCCGCGAGAGATCGAGCTGACATTGGAAGCGCACGACGCGATCGCCGATTGCACCGTCTTCGGCGTGCCGGACGAAAAATGGGGAGAGGCGCTGGTCGCCTATGTCGTCTGCCGCGCCGGCGCGACGCTCACCGAGAAGGACGTCATCGGCTGGTGCGAGGAAAAGCTGGCGCGGTTCAAGACCCCGAAGCATGTGCGGATTCTGAACGCCATTCCCAAGACCCCGGCGGGCAAGGTTCAGAAACCCAAACTGCGCGACGCCTTCCTGGCCGGGAACTAGCCGCCGCGTCCCCTACTCGACGGGTCCGCCGGCCTGGAGAAACAGGATTTCCGTCCGCCTCGGCAGATTTCGGCGATTGACGACGATGTCGCTGCCTTCCGCCGAGCGGATCTGCCAGAACGGTTTCGCGACCTCGAAAAACAGGTCGGGCGCACCGAGAAACCCGAAATGCATCGGAAAGACCAGACGCGGCTCGATCTGATTGATGACCGCCACCGCTTGCGGATGAGTGAGGGTCGATGATCCATCCACCGGCACGAACAGGATATCGACCCGGCCGAGCTTGAGCAGTTGGTCGCGGGTCAGCAAATGATGCAGATGTCCGAGATGGGCGATACAGAGATTGGCGATCTGAAACACAAAAATTGAATTGCCGTTGCCATTGGGATCGCCGTATTCACCGATATTGGTCGGCACGTTCCAGACCTTCATATCGCGAAGCGTTACCTCATGCCGGGCCAGCCCCTTGCCGACCCCCTCGCTCCAGCCGCGCAGCACATGCGTAATCTGCGGTTCGGGATAATCCGTGTAGTGGGTGCCGTGCGAATTGTTCATCGTCACGATTTCTGGCGGAAAGCCCGGGCTGTGAATCCCGTTATAATCGGTGACGGCGGTCACCCCTTTGGGCGAGACGATCAGAAAACTGCTGTGACCGACATATCGTATCAGCACCGAGCCTTCCGCCGGCGGCTTCGGAATAGCGGCGAAATGCAGCTTTAGCGTCTTGTCCGCCATGCCAAGAAGACAGGCGGCAAACCCGCCCGAAGACGGCAACAGCAACAACGCAGCGCACATAACGAGCAAAATCCGTATCCGCATGCGGCGATCCTCCCCGGTCGTGACTCGGGCATTATACAGGGCGCAGCACACCAGAGGCTCAAATAAATTTGACTTTCCGTGATTTCCGTCAGCCCCGCGCCGCGGCCTAGGCTCTGCGGATCGGAGTACATTTGAACCGGGAGCCCATGACCGCGCCCAGAAAACTGCTGCTCATCGAAGACGACGCGGAAATGCGCGATTTGCTGGTCGAACAATTCCGGCTGCGGGAGGCGTTCGACATTGCCGCCGCCGCGACCGGCGCGGACGCGCTGCGCCTGGCGGAAAACGGATTTTTCGATCTGATCCTGCTGGATATCGGTCTGCCCGACATGGACGGGCGCGATCTGTGCCGGCTGTTGCGCCGCAAATCGATATTCGTGCCGATCATCCTGCTCACCGCTATGACCAGCGATGCGGATATCATTCTCGGCCTCGACGCCGGGGCCAATGATTACATCACCAAACCCTTCAGGATGAATGTGCTGGTGGCGCGAATTCACGCCCATCTGCGCCAGCACAAAACCAGTGAAGACGCTTCCTTTATGATCGGTCCCTATATATTCCGGCCCGTGGGACGCGCCCTGGTCGACCCGGAAACCCGGAAACAGATCGCGCTCAGCGAAAAGGAATGCGCGATCATGAGGTTTCTCTATCGCGCCGGAAATGCCGTCGTCAGTTGCGAGGCGCTGTATAGCGGCGTCTGGGACCATTCCACGCCGCTGACGACGCATACGCTCCAGACGCATATTTACCGGCTGCGCCAGAAGATCGAACCCGATCCCGCCAACCCGCAAATCATCGTCTCGGAAGGAGGCGGATACCGTGTGCCGCGCTGAAAGGGTCATCTCACAAAGAGTTGAGGCCGAATTTATGCGGGAACGGCATCTAAATGAAGTACGAATGGAACCGTCAGTTTGATGAATAAGACGTCCCCGCGCAGGCGGGTTCGGTTCGAAAAATCGGGCCAAAGAACGAAAAATTACCAAGGAGGAAATGATGAGACCCATGAAAACCAGACTGCTGGGCAGCACGGTCATACCGGCCGCCGTCGCGGCGGGTGTCGCGGTGGTGGCAATTTACGCCATGCCGGTCGCGGTCGCCCAGACGCAAATCGCCGCCCACCATGAAAAGAAAGGCTGTAATCCCTGCGCCGCAAAGAAGGGGTGTAACCCGTGTGCCGCGAAACGCGGCTGTAATCCCTGCGCGGC
>CAZBKQ010000031.1:11145-25961 GCA_964492555.1 uncultured Rhodospirillaceae bacterium
GCCGCCAAGAAGGGATGCAATCCCTGCGCGGCAAATCCCTGCAACCCGTGCGGACCTTGCGGCGCGGCCGCACCGGTCGAGCTGACCGTGGCCGAAACTGCCTCGGTTTATGACTGCCTCAAGGGCGAGATGAAGACCGCCTACGCCAAATCCGGCAATCTCTGGGCGAAATGGTTCCTGGAATGGAAAGCATTTTCCAAACAGCCCTATGTTTCCGGTACGCACGGCAACCGCTATGTCAGCAATTACGCCAGCAAGAAGGCGCGCGACACATACGGTAAGTATGAAAAGTCCGGCAAGATGCCGCAGGGCGGCATCCTGGCGAAGGACAGCTTCACTGTCGGCAAGGATGGCCGCGTGAGCGTCGGCCCGCTGTTCCTGATGGAAAAGATGGGCGGCAACTTCAACAAGGCGAGCGGCAACTGGCGTTACACGCTGATCATGCCGAACGGCCAGGTCGTCGGCACCACGGGCGGCCACGGCGATAAGAACGTTAAATTCTGCATCACCTGCCATATCACCGTGGCGGAAGATCAGGACAGCATGTTCTTCCTGCCGGAGGAACTCCGCGTGAACTGACGTTTTAGCCAACGCACAAAGAAAAAGGCCGGTGGAAAATCCACCGGCCTTTTTTGTTTCTGACGGTCAGCCTTATTTATAGCCGAGCAGTTTCTTGGTCGCCGCCACGATGTCATCGGGCGTGCTGATAATGCCGTCGACGGTCTTCTGAACCTCGGCACCCGTCGCCGGACCGATAAGCATATTGCGCTTTGCGGTTTCGGCCAGGAAGTCCTTGTCCTTAACCGTCTTGTCAAAGGCCGCGCGCAGCGCCGTGACATTTTCCTTCGGTGTACCCGGCGGGGTGGAATAGGCCCGGCCGACAGCGGCATAACCCGCGATAAACGCCATGATCTTCTTTAATTCCGGCGTCTGGGCCAGTTCGACAATGGTCGGCACATCCGGCAGGTCGGGGTGGCGTTGCGGCGCCGTCAGCGCGACCGGCTTGATCATCCCCTTGGACAGCCAGTCGGCGCGGCGCGCTTTCCAACTGTTCCAGGCACCCGGCTGGTAATTGCATTCACCCCGCTGCATGGCGAGGTTCTGGTTCCGCGAGCCCTGATAGCCGGTGAGAATCTTGATCTTCATGCCGGATGACGCGGCCAGCGCGCTGGCGTTGATATAACCCTGTGCCGCCTTGCCCGCGGTGCAGGCGATTACGGTACCGCCGGGTTTCTTCCGCAATTCGTCCAGATTGCGGGTCGGCAGGGACTGAAACAGCATATGCGCCGCATCCATGCTGACCAGACGGCCGATATAGTTGAATTTTGACGCATCATAGCGATAGGACTTGTTGCCCCGGTTCAAACGCTGGAACAAGGACGCGGTCTGGCTGAGGAGCGACATCTGTGTGCCGTCCTTGCGCGCGACCTTGTAGAAATAATTCGCGGCCTTGAGCCCACCCGCGCCCGGCATGAACTGCAGGACGATCGGCGGCGCGTCAGGCACGTATTTCCGCATATGGTTCGACAAAACACTGGAATAGAGATGGAACCCGCCGCCGGGGTTAAAGGAGATGATGATGGTGATCACCTTATCCTTATAGGAAACCGCAGCCCTGGCATCGGTTGCCGGCAGGGTTATGCCCGCCAGCCCGAACGCGGCCGCGCCGAGCAGTGACATTTTTAGTCCACGCATGCGCATTGTTCTCTCCCTGATTTCAAAATTTTTCAAACTGATCCTGTAAAGCCTAACAAACAGGGCCCGATGGCTCCACCCTTGATCGGGCATGGAATCAACCCCAGCGCTCCATCAACTTGTCCGCGCTGGTGACATCGCCCAGCATGGTGGCGACATTTTTGAGCGTCGCGGCATGGAGTTCCGGGTCATTGGCGGCCACGCAATCTTCCGGTACCACCACGTGGTAGCCGAGATTGAACGCGTCGCGAAGCGTCGATTCGACGCAGATATTGGTGGTTACCCCGGTGATGACCGTCGTGCGAATGGCGCGATGACGCAGCAGCGCATCGAGGCTGGTGCCGGAAAAGGCGCTGTAGCGGTGCTTTTCAATATGAAGATCGCCCGCCCCCGGGGTTACCTCATAGAGCTCCGCGCCCCAGGTACCTTGGAAGCAGCGCGGCTCGTTCCCGGCGGACCCGCCTTTGACCAGCATCGACGGCGGCAGATATTCGGGATCGTAAATCGCCCGGATCCAGACGATGACCGCGCCGGCTTTCCGGCCCGCATCGGCCAGCGCCTGATTGCGGGCGGCAAGCGCCTTGTTCGCGTCTTCATCGACCCCGAATTTATGTCCGATATAGCCGTCCGGATGGCAAAAATCATTCTGGATATCGACCACCAGCACAGCGCAATGTCCGGGATCGATCCGGTCTTCGAATTCCATCAACATCTCCGGCACGGTGTATTCCCCCTCATCAAAATTGTCGTGCCCGCGCGGGTGCGCGCGCCGTTCTTCCGGTCCATAATGGCGGCAAGAACAAGATTACTACAGGGAGAAGCCTCATGACGCGCATGAGCGGCGGCGCGGCGATCGTCAAATCGCTGCGCGAATACGGCATCGACACCATGTTCGGCATCCCGGGGGTGCAGCTGGATCATTTCTTCAACGCGCTTTATGACGAGCGCAACGCCATCCGGTTTATCCATAACCGGCATGAACAGGGCGGCGCCTATATGGCGTTCGGCTATGCCGCCTCCACCGGCCGGCCCAGCGCCTACGCGGTGGTTCCCGGGCCGGGTTTCCTCAACGCCTCCGCCGCGCTGAACACGGCCTATGCCTGCAACGCGCCGGTGCTGTGTATGTCTGGTCAGGTGCCGAGCGACCGGATCGGGCGCAAGCTGGGGTCGCATCATGAGGTCGACGATCAGCTGGGGCTGATGCGCAAGCTCACCAAATGGGCGGACCGGATCGAACACCCGTCAGAGGCCCCCGCCGTGGTGGAGCAGGCCTTCGCCGAAATGCTGTCGGGCCGACGCCGCCCGGTGGCGATAGAATGCGCGCCCGATACGCTGAAGATGGAGGCCAATGTCGATCTGCGTGAGGCAGTAGCGCCCCCCACCCCGCCGGAGCCCGACCCCGATCAGATCGAGGCGGCGGCGAAACTGCTGGGCGGCGCCGAAAATCCGCTGATCCTGGTCGGGCGCGGGGTGTTCGATGGCTGTGCGGAATTGCAAGCGGTCGCCGAACTGCTCGAAGCGCCGGTCAGCATGTCACGCAACGGCAAGGGCGCGATCCACCCCGATCATCATCTGGCGATGCCGGAATCGGTCGGCCACAAGCTCTATGCCGAAGCCGATGCGGTTCTGGCGGTCGGCACGCGCATGTATGAGCAATATTACGGCTGGGGAGTGGAACTCGGCATGCAGCTGGTGCGGATGGATATCGATGCCAGCGAGATCAACCGCAGCGGCAAGCCCGCCGTGGGCGTCATCGCCGACGCCAGACAGGGGCTGGCGGCGCTGGCCGAAGCCATTCCCGGACACAACCGCAAGCGCGCCTCGCGCAAGGATGAACTCAACGCCGCCAAGGCGGAACTGCACGCGGAATTCGAAAAGCTGTCCCCGCAATGGGATTTCATTTCGGTGCTGCGGGAGGAGCTGCCGGAAGACGGGTTCGTCGTCGGCGAATCCACCCAGATGGCCTATATGGCGCGTATCGGCATGCCGTTTTATCACCCGCGCACCTATGTCTCACCGGGCTTTTCCGGAACGCTGGGGTACGGTTTCCCGACCTCGCTCGGCGTCAAGGTCGGCAACCCCGACAGGCACGTGGTCTCGATAACCGGCGATGGCGGTTTCCTGTTCGGCGGGAATGAACTGGCCACCGCCGTGCAGCACGGCATCGCGACCGTGACGCTGGTATTCAATGACGGCGCCTACGGCAATGTGAAGCGCAGCCAGATTCATTCATATGGCGGGCGCGTCATCGGGACGGAGCTGCATAATCCTGATTTCGTCAAATACGCCGAAAGCTTCGGCGCGCAGGCCTTCCGCGCCCATAATCCGGAGGAGCTGCGCGAGGCGCTGAAAAAGGGTTTCGACCATTCGGACGGGCCGACGCTGGTGGAAATCCCGGTCGGCGAACTGCCGAGCCCGTGGCATCTGATGCATCTGCCGCAGGTGCGCGGAACCGGAAACGCGGAACGCAGCCCGCGCGTGCAACAGAAGGATTGATATAACACCCTTCCCCTGGCCCCTCCCCGGAGGGAAGGGGATAATTTTGGAGAGACCGTTCCCTTTTCTTCCCCACCCCCTTTGAAGGGGGAGGGACAGGGAGGGGGTTGGGAGCAGGAGAGAAAAATGCCCTTTGACATCATCGATACCACCATCGCCGATATTCATGCCGCCTATAAAGACGGGTCACTGACCTGCCGCCAGCTTGTCGAGTCTTATCTCGACCGGATCGAAAAAATCGACCGCGCCGGGCCGGCGATCAACGCGATTATCTGTACCAACCCGAAGGCGCTGGAGGAGGCCGACCGGCTGGATGCTGCTTATAAGGAAAGCGGTCCCACCGGGCCGCTGCACGGCATCCCGTTGGTATTCAAGGATCAGGGCGATGTCGATGACATGCCGACCACCCTGGGCTCCGTTCTGTTCGAAGGATATGAGCCGGGGCGCGACTGCACCGTCGCGGCAAAGCTGAAGGCCGCCGGCGCGGTCATTATCGGCAAGGCGACGCTGGGTGAGCTCGGCGCGGGCGATACGCACGGCACGTTGTTTGGCTCGACCAAAAACGTCTATGACCTGGAGCGCACGGCGGGCGGGTCCTCGGGCGGCACCGGTGCGGCGGTCTCCGCCAATCTCTGCGCCGTCGGAATAGGTCAGGAAGGGTTCGCCTCTATCCGCCGCCCCTCGATCTGGAACGGGATTTGCGGATTGCGCCCGACCGCCGGGCTGGTTTCCCGTCACGGCGTCTATGCCGGCTGGCCGATGGTCAACGGATCGCTTGGCCCGATGTGCCGGACGGTCGAGGACGCGGCGAAAGTGCTGGATGCGATGGTCGGGTACGATCCGGAAGATCCGGTGACCGCGCGCGGGGTCGGCAGGGCGCCGGAATCATACGCCGGGCTGCTCGACAAGAACGCGCTGAAAGGCGCGCGGATCGGTATTTTGCGTACCTCCATGGGGTTCAAGGCCAACCCGGAGGCCGAAGATTTCGCGCGGGTGACGGAAGTGTTCGACCGCGCAGTGGGCGAGCTCGCCGATGCCGGGGCGGAGATCGTCGATAATATCGAAATCCCGGAACTCAATGAATGTCTGGCGACGCGCACCCGCAACCTGGCGGAAGAGGATGAGTCGTTCGAACGCTGGCTGGCGGGACGGCCCAACGCGCCATATGGCACGCGGGAAAACGCCATGGCCTCGCCCAAATGGGGAGAACTGCGCCCCAACACCCGCGCGCGGTGGGAATTTTCCTCAACGCCCGAGGACCGGGACCTCTATCACACCGCCCGCGAACGGCTGACCACCAATCTGCTGGCGGTCATGGCGGACCATGATCTCGACGCCATCGTGCATAAGGCGGTGGAGCACGAACCCACCCTGATCGCGGACGGCATCAAGCCGCCCTATACCGACCAGGCCGGCGCACCGCATATCAACACCTTCCTGATATATGCGTCATCGGTCGTCGTGCCGGCGGGCTTTACCTCGGCCGGGCGGCCGGCGGGGATCACCTTCCTCGGCCGCGCCTATGACGATCACAATATGCTGCGCTTCGCCTATGCCTATGAGCAGGCGACGAAGCACCGGAAAGTGCCGGAGTTTTAGGCCACTCACCGGCCGACCCAAGATTGTCGCCCCGGCCTACGAGCCGGGATCCAGAAAAAAGGTAGAACAAAAAAGCTGGATCCCGGATCGCGCTGGCGCTTGTCCGGGATGACAAGCTATTTAGACGTCAATCAATTCGAGATTGCTGAAACGGCATTATGGATGCCCGGGCAGGACAAAATATAGATATGTCATTGCCGGACTTGAGCGATCACCGATGCGGTTCCGGCCCACTCCCCCTCCCCGACCCTCCCCCTCACGAGGGGGAGGGGAGAAGATCAAATCCCCATCTCCTCCCGGAAAAGAAAAATTGGCGCGCGCTATCGTTAAATATACCCTTCCCCTTTTGGGAGGGGTGGAAACTTCCGACGTACGGACTTCTTATGAAAAAACCGGCTTTTCCGTCACGTAATGTTCACGCATGGCGGGGCGGAAGGCTTCCATCATCTCGCGGTTGAGATCGACCGGCGGTTTCTGGTCCGCCGGGATCAGCGGTTCATAAGTCACATCGCCGATTTCATCCGCGAACGTGTCCTTGGCGCGCTGCACCAGCGCCGGATCCGACAGCAGATCGACCGCCGTCGCCGCCAGCACCTTTGCGCCCGCCACCGCGCCCTTATGGGCGATGGAGGTTGCGAGCGCGGCCCCGCCGGTCCAGTGATGGAACGGCACGCCCGGCACGTTTGACGGGAACCCGACACGCCCCATCGGCACCTTCCAGCTGACATCGCCGCAATCATTGGACGGCGCGCGCTGCGCCGTCGGCCCGTCCAGCGGGCGGATTTCGGTCAGCAGGCCTTTTTCCTCGACCCCCGCCTGTTCCTGGATTTGCTTCGCGAGCGCCTGTTCGTCATCGGTCCAGTCCGGCACACCGACCATATCCATGTTGGCTTTGATGACTTCCGCCAGACCCTGATTGGTGCGCACCGGCCAGACCGCGCTCATCACCTCGCAGGTGACTTCGGTATTGGTCATCATCGCCGCGCCCTGGGCGATTTTCCTGCCTTGTTCAAAGACGATCCTGGCGCCTTCCGCCGTCGGCGCGCGGAATGTCCACCACACCATGGTCCTCGCCGGGATGGTGTTGGGCTGATCGCCGCCTTCCTTGATGACGCGATGGGCGCGCCAGTCCGGCTTCATATGTTCGCGGAATTGCGCCATCCCCATATCCATCAGCACGATGGCGTCCAGCGCATCGCGCCCGTTCCACGGCGTGACCGACGCATGGGTGGTTTCGCCGAAAAAGCGGAAATAGGCGCTGATCGCCGCAGAATGGGTCAACCCGTAGACCGTGCCGAGATCGCCACCGAGATGATCGTGCAAGGCGACATCGACATCATCGAACCAGCCGTCACGCACATAGTAAGGCCGGGAAATAAGCTGTTCCTCCCCCGGCGCGCCGAAGATCTTTATCGTCCCGGGCAGGTTATATTCCGCCATCGCCTTTGCCGACGCGATGGCGCCCGCCACCAGCACGGCGGCGTTGCAGTTATGGCCCTCACAATGGCCGGGGGCGTAGGGCGTGATGTGTTTCGCCTCGGTCGCGCCGCTGACCTGTGAATTATTCGGGTTGGCGTCATATTCCGTATGCATGGCGATGACCGGCGACCCCGACCCAAACGTCGCGCAAAAGCCGGTCGGGAAACCCGATATGCCGCGCTCGACCGAAAACCCGGCATCCTCCAGCAGATCGCATAAGAGCTTCGCGCTTTCATGCTCCTGCATGCCGAGCTCACCAAAATAAAACACCGAGTCCGATACGCCGGCGATGGCGTACCGGTTGCGCTCGACAAAATCGAAAACGAAATCCTTGGCGGGTATATTGGTCATTTTGCCGAAACCTTCTGACCGACTTTTTCCGCCAGCACGGATGTCACATAGGCATTCAGGCTGACGCCCTCTGTTTCCGCGACCTGTTTGAGCGTCAGATGCAAGGATTTCGGCACACGCTGCACCCACTTCCCTGTTGACGTCCCAGGCGCTGGAACCGGTCGGCCCACCTCTTCCGCCGCCTCAATCCAAGACAAAATCGCTTCCTGCGCGTTTTCGATCGCTTCAGCGGGGGTTTCCCCATCGGACCTACAGCCGGGCAACTCCGGGACCGAGGCGAGGTACCCCCCTCCCTCTCCCTCGGGCAGAGGGGCGCAAATGATAGTGTATTGTTCAGTCATCCAAATCCTCCAACGCATCGATGAATTGCACGAGCTTTCGGATATAAACAGGCTTGATCGGTCGGTGCGCGGGGATGGTCAATATTTCCTCCATTCGTGGATGAAAAATCTTGTAGTGACTGCCCCGTTTGGGCGGAACCCATTCGATCCCGGCCCGCCGACAAACCGCCTCCACATCTTTCAGCGCCCAGTCCCGTGGATTGGTCCGCATCCGGCTCAACGTTTTGTCGGATCGCGCCACATCAAATCTTTAAGATGATATCATATACGATATCAACAAATGATGGCAAGCTTTACCCCACACTGCAGGCCCCGCCGCCGAGAACGCAGAACTTGGCGCAGTGGGGGTGGTTCAGCGCGACGGGTTTTGAGGCCTCAGCAATGGTCCCGCCCATTTCAAACTGATCGTCATAGGGCAGCAGCGTACAGGCCACCAAAGCGGGCGCGGGCGCGCCCTTGCGTTTGACCAGCATGCGCGATGTCGCGCACATCATATCGTCCGGCGCGACGCCGAGGATATTCCAGCAGGCGGTGGTGATTTCGGGCACATCGGCGCGTTCATCCATTTCCGGAAACAGCGTCAGCGCCACCGGATCGTGCGCATCAATATTGATGCCCTGTTCGGCAAAGAGTTTTGCGTAGCCGTCGCGCAGGGTGGATTCGTCCTCATCCCACGGGGTGCGGCCGGCGGCATCAATAGTGAACCCGTTCTCCGACAGAAATTTCAGCCCGTCGATCATCGGGCCCCACGATCCCGCGCCGCGTTCTTCATCGTGCTTTTCCGGCAGATAATGATCGATGGAGACGCGGAGTTTGAGTCTGTCGCCGAACCAGTGACGCAGCCCGAGCAGCGCGTCCTTCCTGTGCTGCATCGGCTTCATCGCATTGGTCAGCACCAGCGCCCGGAAACCGCGCGCCAGCACGTCCTCCAGCATCGCGATCATATCGGGGTTCATAAAGGGCTCACCGCCGGTAAAGCCGATTTCCTCCGTCCCCAGATCGTCGCGCTCAATCTCATCCAGATAAGGACGCAGTTCCGATGCCTTCAGGTAGGCCAGCCGGTCATTGCGTGGGCTCGACTCAATATAGCAATTGGCGCATTCGATATTGCAAAGCGTGCCGGTATTGACCCAGAGCGTCTGCAATTTCTTGAGAGCGACCGAGGCGCGCTCCTCCCCCGCCGCCGTTGTTTGCGGGTTCTGAAACTTATTCGGATCGAGCGGGGTGTAGATATTCATATATAAATCCGGTTCCGGCCCTCTCCCCCTCCCGGCCACCCATCGGGATTATCCTTGGGGTGGCCGGGAGGGGGAGAGGGCCGGTGCGAGGTGTTAAAGCTCCACCGGCACGTCCGGATCATTGCCCCATTCGGACCAGGACCCGTCATAGCCACGTATCTTGTCGAAGCCCAGATGCTTCAACACCATATATGTATGCGATGAGCGGTGATGTGTCTGGCAATGAACGATCACTTCTTTGTCAGGTGTGACGCCCAATTCGTGAAGCATGGCCGTCAGCTCCGCATCCGGCTTGAGCCGCCCGGCATTGGCGCGGTCCATCGCCAGCACCCAATCCATATTGACCGCGCCGGGGATGTGGCCACCACGGGCGGAACGCACATCTTCACCGGCATATTCGGCGGCGCTGCGGCAATCCAGCACCACCATCGAACCGTCGCTGAGATGTTCCAGAATATGCGCCTTGTCGGCGATGCCATTGCCGCCGACGGTCACGGGATATTCGGTCACGGCGGGGGTGTTCGGTGTCTGCTCCACCGGCAGACCGTCGGCGAGCCAGGCGGGCAGCCCGCCATTCAGTAGCGAGAAACTAGTATGCCCGATGACATCCAGCGTCCAGAGAAGGCGGCAGGCCTTGCCGGTACCTTCGGAATCATAGGCGATGACGTGACTGACCGGCGTCACACCGCAGGACGACAGCGCCCGGGATATCTGTTCCGCCGGCGCGATCAGCCCCATCGCGGGCGGTTGCGGGCCGAGCAGCGCCGGAAAGGGAAAGGACACCGCACCCGGAATATGCCCTTCGGCATATTTATCCGGGACGTTGAGGTCCAGCACCACCAGGCCGGGTTTCCCCAGCGCGGCGTTGAGGTCGGCGGGTTCGGCAATCAGCGGCAAGAGGGGATCGGCCATGAAAAAATCCTGTGTAGTCAAAACTGGAAACAATCGGCGGGAGTGTGCCCTTTTTCAATTTCCGGCACCAGCGCGAACCGCCCTAAAAGGATTGTTGACTTGTCAACAATATGATATTAAACAATTTCTCCGCCGGTTGAGGAAAAGGCGATGAAAACCACGATTTCCCTGACATTGAATGGCAGACCGCGCGACGCGGTGGTGCCGGACAACATGCTGCTGGTCGATTTTCTGCGCGAGGATTGCGGGCTGACCGGCACCAAGATCGGCTGCGATGGCGGCGAATGCGGCTGCTGCACCGTGTTGGTCGACGGCGCGCCGCGCCACGCCTGCCTGACCCTCGCCGCCGTCTGCGACCGGGCGGCGGTGGAGACCATCGAATCACTGGAGACCAGCGGGCGGCTGTCGGCTATCCAGCGCGGGTTTCATGAAAAGCTGGGTGCACAGTGCGGGTTCTGCACCCCAGGCATGATCATGGCGGCGGAAGGGTTGCTGCGCGAGACGCCGAACCCGACCGAGGACGAAATCCGGGCCGGCATGGCGGCCAATATCTGCCGCTGCACGGGATACATAAAGATCATCGAATCCATCCAGGCGGCGGCGGAGGAGCTTTCGGCATGAATGAGAACACGCCGATTGATCCGAAAGACGTCAGGCCGGTAAAGAGCATCGGCGAACGGCTGCCCTTTGTCGACGGGCCGGAAAAGGTCTCCGGCAAGGCGCAATACACCGCTGATTTCATGGAGAGCGAGGCGCTGGTCGGGCGTATCCTGCGCTCGCCGCACGCCCATGCGGAAATCCTGAGTAGTGACATATCAGCGGCGGAGGCGCTGCCGGGCGTCCATGCGGTGGTCACGGGGCAGGATTTCACCGGCCCGTTCGGCGTGCTGCCCATCGCCCGGACCGAGTGGCCGATCGCGCGGGACAAGGTACGCTATCGCGGTGAGGCGGTGGCCGCCGTCGCGGCCATCGATGAGGAAACCGCGCAAAAGGCGCTCGACCTGATCGAGGTCACCTATAAAGAATTGCCGGCCTGCTTCACCGCCGATGAGGCAATGGCCGAGGGCGCCGCGCCACTGCATGAAAAACGCCCGGACAATATCGAACGCCACGTCGAATACGATCTGGGAGAGGTCGATGAGGGTTTCCGGCAAGCCGATCTGATCCGCGAATACAGCTATGACTGCGCCGAGGTCTGCCAGGTCCAGACCGAACCGCACGCGGCACTGGCGGAATACGACGCGGAGCGCGACCGGCTGACAGTCAAGGCCAGCACCCAGGTGCCCTATTACGTGCATCTGATGCTGGAACAGACGCTCGGCATGCCGAAATCGAAAATCCGGGTGATCAAGCCGCATATCGGCGGCGGGTTCGGCTGCCGCACGGAATGTCTGCATTTCGAACTCGTCGCCGGCGCTTTGGCGCTCGCGGCCAAAGGCCGCGTCCGTATCGTCGCCAGCCGGGAGGAATGTTTCATCACCCATCGCGGGCGGCCGGAACAGAAAACCACCATCCGCATGGGGATGACGAAGGACGGCAAAATCACCGCCGTCGATACGACGACGACCCAGCGCGGCGGCGCCTATCCGGGATACGGCACAGTGACGATTCTCTATTCGGGATCGATGATCTTCGCCCTCTATGACATCGAAAACGCCCGCTATAACGGCTATCGCGTACTGACCAATACACCACCCTGCGGCGCGTTTCGCGGCCATGGCACGGTCAATGTGCGCTTTGCGTTTGAATCGCTGATGGACCAGATGGCGGAAGAGCTGGGGCTTGATCCCTTCGCGGTGCGCCGGGCTAACTTGCTGAAAGCGCCGACCTTTACCGCCAACGACCTGATGGTGAATTCCTACGGCTTGCCGGAATGTCTCGACATCGTCGAGAAAGCCAGCGGCTGGGCCGAACGCAAGGGAAAGATGCCGAAACTACGCGGGCTCGGGCTTGCCTGTTCGCATTATGTCAGCGGCGCGTCCAAGCCGGTCAACTGGACCGGGGAGCCGCATGCGACCGTCAATATCAAGCTGGATTTCGACGCCTCGCTCACCATCCTGACCGGCGCGCCGGAAATCGGCCAGGGCAGCAGCACCATCCTCACCCAATGCGTTGCCGAAGTGCTGGGCGTCGATGTCACCCGCATTCGCATCATCACCTCGGACAGCGCCCTGACACCCAAGGATAACGGCGCCTATTCGTCCCGCGTCACCTATATGGTCGGCAACGCCGCCATCGACGCGGCGACCAACCTGAAATCGATCCTGATCGAGGCGGCAGCCCGCAAGATGGCGGTCGAGCCCGACGATATAGAATGTCTCGGCGAGATCTATCGCGCCGGCAGTCAGGATCAGGGCATGAGTTTCGAAGAGGTGGTGATGGCGGCGCTGGAAGGCACCGGCACCATCACCGCGCGCGGCAATTTCGACACCATCCCCGAAAGCTGGGGCGGCAAGAAATATCGCGGCGCGGCGATCGGCGGGACCATGGCGTTTTCCTATGCCGCGCAGGTGGTGGAGGTGGAGATCGATCCGGAAACCGCAGAGGTCGAGATCGTCAAGGTCTGGGTCGCCCATGATTGCGGCAAGGCGCTGAATCCCCTTTCCGTCGAAGGCCAGATCGAGGGATCGGTCTGGATGGGGATGGGCCAGGCATTGACCGAGGAAACACGGTTCCATAACGGGCTCGGCATTACCAATTCGATGCTGGATTACCGTGTGCCGACGATCGTCGAATCGCCGCCGATCGAAGCGCATATAGTGGAATCGAACGATCCGCACGGCCCGTTCGGCGCGAAGGAGGCGGGCGAGGCCTCACTGGCCGGGTTTATCCCCGCCATGACGAACGCCATCGCCGACGCCATCGGGGTGCGGGTTTGCGACCTACCGGTGACACCGGACAGGCTGATGGAAATTATGGAAGCCCGCGAACGCGACGCGGCCAAGGCGGCAAAGGCGGAGGCGTAAATGGAATTCATGCCGAATTTCACCCTGCACCGGCCGGAGAGCGTCGCCGATGCGGTCAGGCTGAGGACAGAGGAAGCGGATGCGCTTTATGTCGCGGGGGGCACGGACATGCTGGTCAATGTGCGGCGCGGTATCGAACAGCCGAAAGCGCTAATCGATCTCTCCGGGATTGAAGAGATCAAATCCATCGCGGACGACGAGCACGGGCTGCATATCGGCGCGGGCGTCAGGCTGAGTGAACTGGCGAACCACCCCACGGTGATTGCGTCCTATGGGGCCGTGGCGGAAGCCGCGCGCGCCGTAGCCGGGCCGACACATCAGAATTACGGCACGGTCGGCGGCAATCTCTGCCTCGATACAAGATGCCTGTTTTACAACCAGTCGGAATGGTGGCGGAAATCGAACGATTACTGCCTGAAGGAACGCGGCGAGATCTGCCATGTCGCGCCGGGCGGAAAGCGCTGCTTTGCCGCCTTCTCAGGCGATGTCGCCCCGGCGATGCTGGTCCATGACGCCTCTGTCGATATCCTCGGCACAGACGGCATGCGTACAATTCCGCTTGGCGATCTATACCGGGCGGACGGGATGAATCATCTGACGCTCAGCCCCGGTGAGATGGTGGTGCGGGTGCATCTGCCGAAATCTTCCGCCGGGGTGCCGTCTTCTTATGAAAAGAACCGCGTCCGCGGCTCCATCGATTATCCCCTCGCTGGTGTCGCCGTCTGGCTGAAACAGTCCGGCGGCAAAGTCGGGGAATTACGTATCGCGACCACCGGCGTGAATACCCACCCCGGCCGGATCAAGAATCTGGACAAGTTCAGCGGCAAGGATTTGGACGAGGCAGCTCTGGACGAAATCCGCGAGATGGTGCGATCACAATCGCGCCCGATGCGCACCACCACGGTCAAGCCCTGGTACCGCCGCCGCGTCGTCGGCGCCATCGCAAGACGGCTTTGCGCGCGGTTGGCGGTGGGCTGAAATAACTCCGCTTGCTTGTCCAACGGACTGCACAATACTATTGTACAATTGTAGGTTATCTTTTAGGTCTAAGCGAAATGGCGTCTTCTAAGACAGCGAACGCAATCACTTATTCGTTAAATTCCGCGCGTGGCGCGAACGTATTCCGAAATGCGGCCAAAAAATACTATGCTGCCAATAGCGGTACAAAACGGTCTGCTAAAAAAGCACTCATCCGAATCGGTACAATATCGCGTTCTGAAAAATCAGAAAAATCTAAATGAGTAGCATTGCTTGCATACGCTGAGTGCCTCATTTGTCCTTGGCTACCACGGCTGCGACGAAAAGGTCGCTGAGGCCGTCCTAAGTGGAAAAAACTTCAGAAAGAGCCAGAATAAATACGACTGGCTGGGTCATGGGATTTATTTTTGGGAAGCCAATCCGCTAAGAGGCCTCGAATTCGCACAAGAGGTTTCACATCTGTCTCGTGGTCCAAATATCAAGTATCCAACAGTTTTAGGGGCCGTTATCGACTTAGGATACTGCCTTGATCTCACCACTTCGTCGGGAGCACGAAACGCTCTTGACGCATTTGTTGTTCTAAAAGGGCTTTGTAAAAAAAATGGGACGCCCTTACCGGAGAATAGTACGGATGGGTTGAGACGAAATCTCGATTGCGAAGTAATCGAAACCCTTCATGATATTCAAAAAGAGCAAAACTTAGAACCGATAGATTCGGTAAAAGGCGTGTTTGTTGAAGGCGACCCCGTATATCCAGGGGC
>CAZBKQ010000031.1:26061-33680 GCA_964492555.1 uncultured Rhodospirillaceae bacterium
CCGGCGCGACGCCCAGAACCAGACAAACAGGCAGAGCGCGCCCGCCCCGCCGATGGGGATGCGCAATCCGAAAAGGTCGGCGAGCCCGCCGACGATCAGCGCGCCGATGCCGGCGAACCCGATCCAGATCATGCCGTATAGCGCCAGCACCCGACCGCGCATGTGATCTTCCGCCACGGTCTGGATTATGGTCTGGATACAGGTGGCGTAGGTCGAATACTGAAACCCGATGCACCACATGCACCCCACGGCGACATAGAAATTCGGCGTGGTGGCGAAAATCAGCAGCACCACAAGCGTGGCCAGCAGCGTGTTGGCGGTGATTTTCGGCATGCCGTCCATCCGGCCGCGCTGTGCGATCCAGTACCCCGCGCACATCGCCCCGATCCCCATGGCGGAGGTCAGCATGGCGAGCCCGTCGACCTCGCGCCCGAACATCGCGCCGGAGGCAACGGGCAACAGCTCGACAATCGGCCGGGTCAGCAGCGACGCGCAGGCGAGGATGGCGAGCAGCGGCCCGATCAGGCTGTGCCGATAGACATATTTATACCCGGCGACGATCTGCGCGACGGGACCGTCCCGGCGCAGGCTCTCGGGGCGTTCCTGCTTCGGCATGTTCAGCAGCCAGAAGGAAATCAGGAACCAGATGTAAAGCCCGGCATTGACGGCAAAGACCATGCTCTCTTCGGTGAATTGCAGCGCGATCCCGGCGACCGCCGGACCGATAAAGCGCGCGCTGTTCCAGGAAAACCCGTTAATGGCGATGGCCGCGCTGAGATCTTCCTTTGATGTCAGCGCACCCATCAGCGTGCTGCGCACCGGCTGGAACATGGCGTGATCGACACCGGTCAGAAAGGCAAACAGGACCAAAAGTTCAATCGTCAGCAACCCGGCGAAGCCGAGCGCGGTGAGCATCACGGTTACGATTATATTGGCCACGGTGATGATCTTGCCGAGCAGTAACCGGTCGAACCGGTCGGTCAGGTAGCCCGAAAAGGGCGAAAGCAAAATGATCGGTATCAGGTCGGCGAACCCGAGCAGCCCGACATAAAAGGCCGAATCGGTCATTTTCCAGGCGAGCCAACCGAGCGCCGTCCGTTGAGCCCATACCCCGATCTGGGACGGAAAATTCCCCAGAAAATAGATCAGGAAATTGCGGTGTGAGAATGCACGCTGCAACCCGCCGCGTTGTCTGGCTTCGTCGGCCACCGGGAAAGAACCTCATCGGAATGCGTTCAGAGAAACCGCATCATAAGACGTGGCGGCATGCTTGTCGCCGCCGGGCACCAAGACCGCCTACTCTTCCACCGCGTCCCGGACCTGGCGAAAAAATTTCAGCGCCCAGGCGCAGATGGCGACGCCCGCCAACGCGCAGATGGCGGTGGGCCAGGGAAGGCCGAACGCTTCACCGAACAGGCCGATGATTGCCGCGCCGAACGCGATGGAGCCGACCCAGAGCAATCCGAAGATAGACATCACACGACCCCGAACCCCTGGATCGGCGGAGCTTTGCACCATGATCTGAAAAGCCGTGCCGATCAGCATCTGCGCGCCGCCGAACACCACCATACAACCGATGGCAACGGTATAAGATGTCGTCAAGGCGAACAGAACGACAGAAGATCCCATGATGGCGACCGAAACCACGCCGATTTTCAGAAGCCCTTCGATCCTGCCGCGCCAGCCGATCCAGAAACCGGAAAACATCGCGCCCAGACCGATCATCGAGACCAGCGTGACATAGCCTTCCTTGCCCTGCCCCAGCACATCGTCGGCAAAGCCGGGCAGTAGCTCCATCACCGGGCGGATAAAAATCGCGACCGCGCCGACCATGAGGAAAAGCGGGCCGATCGCCGGATGGCGTACGGCATATTGCACCCCTTCCATCAATTCCTCCAGCACCTTCGGCCGGGCCGTCTTGCGCGGCGCGTCGTCATCGATCCGCACAAGGAAAAGCGCGGTCAGAAAAAACACATAGGAAACGACGGCATACAGAAAGACCCATCCGACATCGGCGAGCTCCGCCGCCGTCTTGACCGGCGCGCCGGCATCGGACGCGGCCGAGATGCCCTCCGCCCCGGTAAGCGCCAGGATCAGCCCGGCCACGGCCGGCCCGATAAAACGCGCGATGTTGAACACCAGCGAATTGATCGCGACCGCAGAGGCCAGCGTGTCTTTCGGTACCATGACGGAGGCGAGCGAGGTCCGCACCGGTTGAAACAACCCATCCGTGACGCCGGTCAAAAAACCAAGCAGGAGAATAAGCTCCGGCGAAATTTTACCGGTAAAGGTCAGCGCCATCAGCGCAACGCCGACCGACATCGCCATGACTTTTATGATCCGCGCCAGGATGATCTTGTCGAACCGGTCGGTGATCAGCCCGGCAAAGGGCGACACCACGACGAACGGGATCAGATCGACGAAGCCGAGCCAGCCCAGCATCGCGGGCGACTTGGTCATTTCCCACATGATCCAGCCGGAGGCGAGGCGCTGCGCCCAGATACCGATCAGGGAGGGCGCGTTCCCGGCTGTGTAAATCCCGAAATTCCGATTCGACAGCGCGCGGACGATGCCGCCGCCCAATCGCGGCTTCTCGCTTGAAATACTGGCGTCCTCCTGTCAGGAACGGTATTGGGAAAGGGATGGCCCTTTCGCCCATCCTATCACGGAACAGGAAAACACGTCTCAGGACGATGCCCGCAGCCCACCATGTCTGACGAACCAAAATCCGAAATCCCGGAAAACGAAGACGAGGCCCTGGCGCTGGTCCAGCGGCTGACCGCGGAGATTGCGCGGCTGCGGGACGAGATCGACGCGAATAACGCGCGGATAGAAGAGCTGGAGCGGCTGGCGGATACCGATCCCCTGACACCGACGATGAACCGCCGCGCCTTCATCCGGGAGCTCAACCGCACAGCTTCCTTTATCGGCCGTTATGGCGGAAATGCCTGGCTGCTCTTTCTTGATCTCGACAGGATGAAAGCGATCAATGACGGGTATGGTCACGCGGCCGGCGATGAAGCGCTGAAAGTGACGGCGGATACGCTGTTGGAGAATTTGCGGTCCTCGGACGCAGTGGGACGTCTGGGCGGGGATGAGTTCGGGGTGATCCTGCGCCAGGCCGACGAGGAAACGGCGCGGACAAAAGCCGAAAGCCTGATGACCGGCATCGGTGGCCGGCACATCGCCTCCGCCGGCGATGATATCGCGCTTTCGGTCTCCTGCGGAATTGCGCAGATCGTGCCGGGCATGAATATAGAGGAGATACTGGAAGACGCCGATAACACGATGTACGCGGTAAAGGCCGGCCGTTAGTAAACCTCAGGAAATCAGCTCAGCGTCTCCGCCAGGAACTCCAGTGTCCGGCGGCGCGCCAGATCGGCGGCCTCCCGGTGATAGCGCGCGGGGCGCGTCCAGTTATCGAATCCGTGCTGCGCGCCTTCATAGATGCACCAGGTCACCTCGGGCCGCTTTTCCTGAAACATCTTCACCTGATCCGGCGGCACCGCGGTATCCAGATCGCCGACATGACAAAGTGTCGGACAGCGCGCGGCCTCATCCGGGTAATCGCACATGTCCGATCCGTAATAGGGGATCGAGGCGTCAAAATCGCCGCGGCAGGCGGCAAGCCAGCTTACCGTGCCGCCAAAACAATACCCCATGATCGCGACCTTGCCGGCGTCGGCCCGGATATAATCCCGCGCGGTATGGGCATCGTCGAGGGTAAGCCCGAAATCATTGATCCGGGACAGTTCTTTTCCGCGCCTGCTGCCGATATCGTCATAGGGAAGGGTCAGTCCGCGTTCATGCCGGTCGAAGAAAGCCGGCGCGATACTGATATAACCTTCCTGTGCGAACCGGTCGCAGACCTCGCGCAGATAGCCGTTTACCCCGTACATTTCCATGGCGACGACAATGCCGCCCTTCACGTCTCCCTCGGGCCGGACCAGATAGGCGTCGAATTCATGCCCGTCCGGGGCCGTCAGGCGGATATCTTCTGCCATCTATTCAATCCCCAATTCATTTCGAACGATCTCCGTCCCCGCCACCATCGATTGCAGCTTCCCGAAGGCAACATCGCGCGGCATGTATTTCATCCCGCAATCGGGAGCGATGATGAGCCTTTCGGCCGGGATCACCTGCAGCCCGGCGCGGATACGGTCCGCGATAATCTCCGGTGTTTCCACTTCCATATCGCCGAGATCGAGGACCCCCAGCATGATCCGCTTTGACGGCAGACATTCGAGTACCGAAAGATCGAGATCAGGCTGTGCCGCCTCGACCGAGACGATATCGACATCGACCGCGTCCAACGCATCGAGGAAGGAATAGCCGCTCGGCTTGTTCTTGACCGAAAAGGCATAGCCGAAACACATATGGATGGCGGTCGTCCCGGCGACCCCGTCAAGCGCCCGGTTCACCGCCTTCACCGCGAAATCATCGGCCTTGTCGGGCCACGCTTCCATCCAGGGTTCATCTAGCTGCACAATATCGGCGCCTGCGGCAAACATATCCTTTATTTCCGCATTCACCGCGTCGGCGAACCCCATCGCGCAGGCTTCCTGGTCGTTGTAATGCTCATCCACCACCTGGGCGGCCAGGGTAAACGGCCCGGGCACGGTCGCCTTGATCAGCTTGTCGGTGGCGGACCTAAGGAATGCGACATCGCGCGCCTGAACGGATTCTTTCCGCGATATCGACCCGACCACACGCGGCACGTTCAGCGGATTACCCGACCGGCCGCGCACCACCCCGGGATTATCGACATCGACGCCGTCGAGCATCGTCGCGAACCGGTTGGAATAGCTTTCCCGCCGGATCTCTCCATCACCGATAATATCGAGGCCCGCGGTCTCGAAATCATGCACCGCCGCCAGCGTCGCGGCGTCTTGTGCGTTTTCGAGAAATTGCTCCTCGATTCTCCAGATGGTCTTGGCGCGCACGCGCGGCGGGGCCAGCGAATGAAATTTTTCGCGGTCGATCAGCCAGTCGGGCTGCACGTAAGATCCGACAATCGTGGTCGGCAAATTGGACGGAATATCGGTCATATTTCCCCCCGCAGGTCCAGGGTGTCACTCAACACCTATCATTACCGGAACCGTCCCGGCTGTCATCCGGTCTGATTCAGATTGCCGTCCATTGCGTTCCCACAATTCGGCCATTATCAATAAGCGATAAGATATCGCCAGGGAGCAACATCATGATCCGCAGTACAGACCGTATCCGCACCACCCATGTCGGCAGCCTGCCGCGCCCCGACGCGCTGATCGAGGTAATGATCGCGCAAAATGAAGGCAAGAACGTCGATGACGCGACTTATAACAAGGCCCTGGCCGACGCCGTGGACGAGGTGGTCAGGAAACAGATCGATCTCGGCGTCGATGTCGTTGATGATGGTGAGTTTTCCAAACGCGGTTTCGCGGTCTATGCCCATGAACGTCTGGGCGGTCTGGAGGAGACCGGAAAATCCCGCCCATCACCCTGGGCGCTGTCACGTGAATCGGAGGAATTTCCGGAATTCTATGCCGGCGAGAAACTGGCCGGCGAGCGTCCCCCGACGCCCAGCACCATGCAGATGGTCTGTTCGGGGCCCATTACCTATGTCGGGCAGGATTTGCTCAACCGCGACATCGCCAATCTGAAGGCAGCGGCGGAAAAGCACGGCGCGGAAGAGGTTTTCATGCCGGCGATTTCTCCAAGCGACGTGGTCGGCAACCAGCTCAATGAATATTACGGCACGGAAGAGGAATTCCTGACCGCCGTCGCCGATGCGCTGAATGAGGAATATCGGACCATCGTCGATGCGGGCTTCCTGCTGCAGATCGACGATCCGCGTCTGATCAACTACTACGTCAAGAACCCGCAGCTTTCTATTCAGGATTGCCGGAAATGGGCCGCCGAACAGGTCGAGGCGATCAACTATTCGCTGCGCGGCATTCCGGAAGACCGCATCCGCTATCACACATGCTATGGCATCAATATGGGTCCGCGCGTGCACGATATGGAAATGAAGGATTACATGGACATCGTGCTGAACATAAACGCGGCGGCCTTTTCGTTCGAGCACGGCAACCCGCGTCACGAACATGAATGGGCGTTGTGGGAGGAGCTGAAACTGCCGGAAGGCAAGATGGTCATCCCGGGCGTCATCACCCATTCTTCCGTTTTGGTCGAACATCCGGAGCTGATCTGCCAGCGGCTGGTGCGTTTTGCCAATGTAGTGGGGCGCGAAAACGTCATGGCGGGCGGCGATTGCGGTTTCGGTACGCAGGCGATGGCGGAACCGGAGGTGCACCCGACCGTTGTCTGGGCGAAATTCGCGGCAATGGCCGAAGGCGCGCGTCGCGCAAGCGAACAGCTCTGGAATTAGTGTTTTAGACAGATTGCCGCGCTATAGTCCCGTGATTGAACTATAGGGGACGAATGGGCGCCTTTCTGAAAAACGCATGGTATGCGGCGATGTGGTCGGGCGAATTGCCGGACGGCGCGCCGGAGGCGCGGCGCATTCTGGATGAACCAGTCGTGCTTTTCCGTGATCGCGACGGCGCGCCCGCCGCGCTGGAAGACCGTTGCTGCCACCGGGCGGCGCCGCTGTCACTCGGCCGCTGCGTCGGCGATGCGCTGGAATGCGGCTATCACGGTCTGCAATTCGACCGGGCGGGAAAATGCATCCGCATCCCGGTGCAGGACCGCATCCCGGATAACGCGCATGTCCGCTCATACCCGGTCATCGAGAAATGGAACGCGGTCTGGGTCTGGATGGGCGATCCGGCGGCCGCCGATGAGGCGCTGATCCCGGATTATTTCTGGATGGACGATCCGAACTGGATGGTGACCTGCGGCACCATCCGGATGAAGGGTAACTACCAGCTTCTGATCGATAATCTCCTGGATTTCACCCATGTGACCTATCTGCACCGCGACACCATCGCGGGCGAGGAACGCGAGGGCGAGGCGCCGGTGGAGGTCGAGCGGACGGATAATTCGGTCACGGTGTCGCGCTGGCTGCTGGATTACGACCCGCCGCCGCTTTTCGCCCGGGCGGGCGGATTCAACGGCAAGGTCGATCGCTGGCAATACACCAGATGGACAGCGCCTTCGACGCTGGCCTTCGATGTCGGCTGCGCGGCCGCCGGCACCGGCGCCCCCGCAGGCAACCGGGACCAGGGCATTTCGATCTGGTCGACCCACCTGATTACCCCGGAAGACGAGACCCATACCCAGTATCACTGGGCCTATGTGCGGAATTTCGGCCTCGATGATCCGGAGATGACGCGGCTTCTGCATGACGGCGCGAAAGCGACCTTTATGGAAGATGTGGTGATGATCGAGGCGCAGCAGGAAAGGCTGGGCGGGGTTTCAATCGAAGGCTGCATGGATATCGCCGCCGACGGCCCGCCGCTACAGATGCGCCGTATCATGGACACCCTCATCGCGGCGGAAAGCGGAGACGCCCGCCCGTGAAACTGATTATCCAGATCCCCTGCTTTAACGAGGAACACACCCTGCCCCAGACGGTGGCGGATATCCCGCGTGAAATAGAGGGTTTCGACAGCGTGGAAATCCTGACCCTCCCCCACTGAATTGGTCCACCGCTTATGATAGGCAACGGAGGATCA
>CAZBKQ010000032.1:0-7713 GCA_964492555.1 uncultured Rhodospirillaceae bacterium
GGAAATCGTTGAGCCATTGATCGCGCTTTATAATCAGGGCCGGTTTGCCGAGGTGGCCGAACAGGCGGCGCAGCTGCTGCGGCAATACCCCGACGCGTTCGTTCTCTGGAACCTGTCGGGCGCGGCCGCCGCCCAGAGGGGCGATCTGGAACAGGCGGAGGCCGCTTTCCGCCGCGCGGTTGCCCTGAATGGCGGGATCGCGGACGCACATGGCAATCTCGGCAACATCCTGAATAACCGGGGCAAGGTGGATGAGGCGGCGGCGTGTTACCGGCGCGCGGTAGAGCTCGATCCCGAAAATCCGGAACTGTATTTCTATCTTGGCGTCGTCAGCCAGACGCGGGGCGCACAGGACGAGGCCATCACGTGTTACCTACGTTCTCTGGAAATCGCGCCCGGCAACGCGGAAGTTTGTAACAATCTTGGGACCGCCTATCAGGCCCAGGGCGATATTGATCAGGCGATCGCGGCCTATCGACAGGCGATAGATGCTGTTCCCGAACATGCGTCCGCGCAGAACAATCTCGGCACCGTGCTGCAGACCAAAGGGCGGCTTGAGGAAGCCGCCGAATGCTATGAGAGGGCGCTTTCCATCCGGTCCGAATACCCGGAAGCGCTCAATAATCTCGGCGTTGTCCGCAACAATATGGGTGACCGGGACGCAGCGGCTACGCTGTTCAAAAGGGCGATCGCGCTTCATCCCGGATATGCCGAAGCGCACCGGCAGTTGAGCGAGGTGATAAAATACACGGCCGATGACGACCATCTCGCCCGGATGCGGGCCTTCCACCGTTCCCCCGATATTGCCGAGCCGGATAAATGTCTGCTCTGTTTCGCCCTCGCCAAGGCCAGCGGCGATATCGGCGATCCGGCGGCAAGCGTCGCCTACCTGAAGGAAGGCAATGCCATCCGAAAGGCCCGGCTGGGATATGATATCGAACAGGACCGGAGATTATTCGCCTCGATCAAATCCGCGGCGCCGGGGTTTTCGGGGGGGCGGCTTGACCCTCCCGCCGCTGGTCTCCTGCCGATCTTCATTCTCGGCATGCCGCGCTCCGGCACGACGCTTGCCGAACAAATCATTTCGAGCCATTCCGATGTCGAAGGCGGGGGCGAGCTGCGTTTCGCCGGCCGGTATGGCGAGGCGCTGATCACCGGCAAAGAACACCCGGCGGAAGAAAACATCCGGGCCTTCAGGGAAAAATATCTCGCCGATCTGGCGGAGATTTCCAATGGCAAACGCTATGTCACCGACAAGATGCCGCAAAATTTCAGGCAGATCGGACTGCTTCGCGCGGCGTTTCCCGACGCGAAGATCGTCCATATCAGGCGCGATCCCGCGGCGGTCTGCTGGTCGAACTTCAGCCATTATTTTTCCTCGAACGGGCTCGGCTATTCCTATGATCTGGCCGATGTCGTCGCCTATTACCGGCTTTATGAGGATTTGATGGCGTTCTGGGCGCGTGATTATGGGGGTGAAATCTACGATCTCGATTACGAGCTTCTGACCCAAAATCCGGAAGAAGAAACCCGCCGGCTGATCGATTGGCTCGGCATCGGCTGGCAGGATTCCTGTCTATCACCCCACAAGAATACACGGGGCGTCACCACCAATTCACAGCTTCAGGTGCGCCAGGCGATCTATACCGGCAGTTCGGCGGCGTGGAAAAAATTCGAACCCTGGCTGGATGGCGCCTTTGACGGGCTGGCCCGCTAACGGGTGCGTGTGCGCCACCCCTCGGCTATTCTTTCCGCGCATCGCCGGTCGCCGGTTTCGCGACAATTTGGCGCGCTTTCGGGCGTGCGGGACCGTCGGATATAGTTTCGACCCACGCAGTTTTCTGACTTTCATTCGATGACGAGGATTTCATGAACAAGAACGACCGGGTGATCATTTGCGGCGGCGGGCCGGCGGGTTTGGTTTCCGCGCTGTCTCTGGTCCGGCAGGGCATTCCCGTAACGCTTCTGGAGGCCTTTTCCGAACCGCCAAAAGACCCCCGCGCGGCGACCATGCACCCCTCGACGCTTGAAATGCTGGACAGCGTCGGTCTCGCCGCCGGTGTCGTCGAAAAGGGTCTGATGGCGCCGACCTTTCAGTTCCGCGACCGCAAAAGCCAGGAAATCATCGCGGTCTTCGATATGGCGCATATCGCCGATGAGACCGATTTTCCGTTCTGCATTCAGTATGAACAGTGGAAGCTGGTGCGGGATGCGCTGGCGGCACTCGAACAGTACGATCTGGCCGATATCCGGCTGGGGCAGAAAGTCGTTTCGTTCGCCCAGAATTATGACGGTGTCACCGTGGTTTCCGAAAATGCCGGCGGTGATCTGGAAAAGCTGGAAGGGCGCTACATTCTGGCCTGTGATGGCGGGCCGTCCACCATTCGTCTCGGGCTCGGTGTTTTCATGTCGGGCTTCACCTGGGAAGAACGTTTCCTGGTGCTGACGATGGAGCATGATTTTGAAAAAAATGACGGCTACACGATCCGCAACTATGTCATGGACCCGGCGGAATGGTGTGCCATTTTCAAGGTGCCGGGCGACGGGGAGCCGGGTATCTGGCGGACACTGTTCCCGACCGACCCGAATGAGAGTGATGAACAATCACTGTCCGATGAAATGGTCGGACGGCGGATCAACGGGTTGCGCCCCGATATGGATCACAAGGATATTCTGCACCGCAATCTCTATACGGTTAATCAGCGGGTCGCGGACCGTTTCACCATCGAACGGATTTTCCTCGCGGGCGACGCTGCCCATCTCAACAACCCGCTCGGCGGGCTCGGGCTCAATACCGGTATTCACGACTGCATGAACATCACCAGGAAAATCGGCGATGTCTGGCACGGCCGGGCGCAGCCGGAGGTGTTCGAGCGCTATCACCGGCAGCGGCATCAGCTTGCCACCGAATTCCTGCAAAGCGTCACCATCGAAAACAAGAAACGGATCGAGGAAACCGATCCGGAGGTCATCAAGGCCAATCAGCAACAGCTGCGCGAAAACGCCGAAGACCCGGCCAAGGCGAAAGCCTGGCTGATGCGCTCTTCGCTGCTCGACAGCGTGCGCAAGGAAGAAACCATCGAGTAGGGGTGGTGTGGGGGGCGGATCAGTCCTTCAGATACGACACCGCGTCGTCGGGCGGCGTGCAGCCGACCATGTTGGCCATCATGCCGGTGGCGGTGAAATGGCCGATTGTGTGGACGATTTCCGACATGCGCTTATGGCCGAGCGTTTCGGTGGCGGCGTTGAACCCCGCGTCTGACAGGTTGCCGGTCTCCAGCAATTCCTTCGCCGCATTATAGACCGCTTCGTCTTCCTTAGACTCGAACGGCGGTTCGGTGCCCTCGTTGATTGCCTCGATCACTTCTTTCGAGAGCCCGGCGCCAAGAGCGGTCTTAGACTGGGCGCTCCAGGGGTAGCGCGCGTTCCAGTGCTTGACAGTCAGCAGTGAAATTATCCGCACCTGCCCATTGGTCAGGGCGCATTTGAGCAAGTGCCCGCTCGACACGTTATGCAGATCCCAGACAAAGGCTGAATAGGCATAGCCAATCGCCGGGCCGAACCCGATGCGGCCGCCATCCCCGGCGATACGATCTAGAATCGCCTGCTGGTCGGCATCCATGTCCTCTCTGTCCAAAGGCGGGATACGGGTCATCGGCGGGGCTCCTCGGTTCGGGGTGGCGTGGGCGGTTACGCTTCCGGCAGTTGGATGACCACGTCTTCCGGATCGTCCACCACCTTGTAAATTTTCTGCGGGATCATGCAGGGCGGGCGCATCACCTCGCCGGTGCGGATATCGAATGAGCCGCTGTGAAAATCGCATTCGATCTCATAGCCTTCGAGAAATCCCTCCGACAGCGAGCCGGGACCGTGGCTGCATAAATCGTCCATGACATAAAACCCGCCGTCGACATGAAACACCGCGACCGACAGATCGTCCTTTTCGACCTTGAGCCCTTCATCCTCGGGCACGTCATCCTTTTTACATAGGGTCAGGGTTGCCATTGTTTTCTCTGTTTACGCTCTGAATTGAAGAATAGGCGCGCTTAATATCGCCAAAAAGCCGTTTCGTCACCTTATTCGGCCAAAACCTCGATGGCGGCGCAGGAATTAAAGCCGTGTTCCAGCGCCTCCCGTTCCAGATTTCGGCCGATAAAGACGATGCGCGATGTCCGTTTTTCTTCGCCCCACGACCCGCCGAAATCGCCTTCCATCATCATATTGACGGCCTGGACGACCAGCTTGCGGTCCTCACCCGCCACCGACAGGACGCCCTTTGTTCGCAATATGTCATAGCCCCAGCGGGAAAGCGCGTCCTGCAGCCATTCTTCGACCCGGTCCGCGTCCAGCGGCGCGGTTGTTGAGAGTGACAGGCTTGAAATGCCGCTCTCATCAATATGGTTGTGTCCATGATCATGATCGTGATCATGGGCCAGCTCTTCTTCTGTCGGCAGGTCATCCTCGACACGCGCTAATTCAAACCCCTGGCAGGCCAGTACCTGATCCGCAGAGAGGGCGGCGCGGTTGGTACGGGTCACCCGTGCAAAGGGATTGATGGCCCGGATGCGTGTTTCGATTTGATCCAGCGGCCCTGGTGCGTCATCGATTTTATTCAGCACGATATGATCCGAAAAGGCGATCTGGTCGGCGGCGTCTCTGGTGGTGGAAAGCTGTTCAGCGATATGGACGGCATCCACCACGCAAACCACCGAATCCAGCCGGCATTGGGCGCCGATCACCTGATCGATCACCAGTGTCTGGATAACCGGGCTGGGGTTGGCGAGGCCGGTGGTTTCGATCAGCACCCCGTCAAGGTCGGGCCGTTGGGTCAGCAAATGGCGCATGCCCCGGATCAGATCGCCGCGCACCACGCAGCAGATACAGCCGGACGACAGCTCGATCAGCTCTTCATCGCCGGTCTCCAGTAGATCGCCGTCAATGCCGATATCGCCGAATTCATTGACGATGATGGCGAACTTGTCCGACTCGATCTCACCCAGAATATTGTTCAGAAGGGTGGTTTTGCCCGCGCCGAGGAAACCCGTCACGACCGTGACGGGAATTCTCGTGTCATTGCTCTGCGCCGACCCGCCCAAGGTCTAGGCGGCGGGCATCAGCGACACGTGGATGCAGTCGCCGCTGCCGCCGACGGCGTTGATCGCCTTGTGGACATCTTTCAGACCGAACTTGTGGGTCGTCATCAGATCGAACGGGTAGCGGTCGGAATTGAGCTGCTTGAGCGCCAGCTCGCAGCTTTCGTAATTATGGCCGCGCGCCGCCTTGATGGTGATGTATTTATTGCCGACCTTGCCCATTGGAAAGTTGGGAAATTCCGGCACGTCTTCGCCCTGGAACTGCAGCGTGCCGCCCTTGCGCTTTAACGCCTCGACGCCCAGCAGCGTCGGGATGGTGCCGGCGCCCGCGGTACAGTCGAGCGAGACATCAAGCCCCTCGCCGTTGGTGATCTCCATGATCCGCTCCAGCGGGTCTTCCTCATCGACGACGATAGTGTAGTCGGCGCCCATCTTTTTCGCGACTTCCAGCCGGTGTTTATCCTTCGACGTGCCGGTGACGATGATCAGCGAGGCGCCCGCCTGGTGGCAGGCGACGGTGTTGCACAGCCCCTGCTGGCCCGGCCCCTGAATCAGCACCTTGCTGTCATAGCCGACCTCGCAATCAAACAGCGCCCACTGGATGCCGTTCGCCATCGGGGTCACCACGCCGGCAATTTCCGGGTTGAGCCCGTCCGGTACCTTGTGAATGACCGAATTCCACGGCAGGTACATATATTCCGCGAACCCGCCGAACAGATGCGGCGCGCGTTCCGCCAGCGTATAGCCGAAACGCAACCCTTCGGGAAATTTGCGCCAGTCCGTGTACATGCACAGCCGGTAATCGCCGCGATGGCAATGTTCGCAGTTCATGCAGCCGACATAATGTTCGACGAAAACCAGATCGCCTTCCTTCAGCCCCTTGCGCTCCTGAAACACCTTACCGGCCTTGGCGATATAGCCGATATTTTCGTGGCCCATGATGACCGGCCCTTCGAAGGGCGGTTTGGAATAGAATTTCACATCGGTGCCGCAGATGCCCGCGACCTCCACTTTCAACAAAGCTGCTTCCGGCGGAATATCCGGCATATCGTATTCGCGAAATTCGGTAACCTGGGGTGCTGTGCGCACGGCGGCGGTAACTTTCTCGGCCACGTTCTCTCTCCCTAAATGATGTTGACCAAGATGTAGCAAAGCCCCAAATTTCCGGCAAGGCTGGCGGCTATAACGGGGTATTGATGTTCCGGAGACTGGGACCGGCGGAAAACACACTTTCCGACATTTCACGTGTCGAAGGGCTGGTGCGCGCGCGGTTCGATGTCGGCGGGGATGAGATCATCCTGGTATCGCAGGACCCGGGGACAAAGCCTGGCTTCCCGGCGCAGGAAACCAATATCGTCTTCTTCAAGGACCAGGTTCGCTACAGGCTGAAAATTTTCTCACCCGTCGCAAGGGTGGCGGAAAAGGACCTGCCGCTGAAATGGCTGCTGCCCGCGCTGGAAGATAACGGCGAAAATGAATGTTGTTAGGGGGGGCGGCGACGGATCGGAAATTGAGACGTTGCCTTCGCCACCACCCGGCTTGTCATCCCGGACAAGCGAAGCGCGATCCGGGAACCAGTCTTTTTTCTTTTTCGGTGTTTCTGGACCCCGGACCAAGTCCGGCGTGCAAGTGGGCGGCCCGCCCTCACTTACAGCCGTTATGTTTGCGCCACATGGCCGGGTTGTGGCCCTTGGGTACCGCGTCGCAGGGATCGGCCTTCGTATAACCGCGCAGCGCGTTGTATTTCCGGATTTGCGCTTCCGACAGGATTTCCGGCGTTCTCAGATGCGCCGCCAGATGGGTAAAGCGTAACGCCTGCCTTGCCTCCGCTATCGCGGCGAGCGACCGGCGCAAGATGGTTTCGGTTACGGTCCGGTTGCGGAAATGGCTTTCGAGTTCCTTTTCCAGCACGATCAGTTTCTCGCCCCGTTTTACGGCCTCCGCTTTCATGCCGTCGTAAATCCTGGTGATCGCGGCGATCTGGGCATCCGTCAGCGCGATTTCCTTTTTCAGTTCCAGCAAATGAATTGGGCCCGGTACGCCGTTGAGCTCCGCCGCCTTGGCCAAACCCCAGCCGCCGCGGCGTCTCAGCTCGGCGATATCGTCAGCGGACAGGCTCTTGATCTCGCGCTTTTCCTGACCGGCATATTTGGAGGTGTGGCTATGATGGTTGTCCTTTGCCAGGGCTGAAACCGGGCAAAGGGTCAGGGTCAGGGCGAGAAGGAGAAAGCTTCTCGCGGTCATTTGCATATTCATGCAACCCCCTCCAGAAATTCGATTACCCTTGCGGGCGCATTGTCTTCAGTCTGGTCGCCGACCGGCATGTCCCAATATTCGGAACCGTCAAGACATTCATGCAGATACCGGGCGGCCGACGTCGCGTGAAACTCGTCATTGCCCGGCACGATCAGGCTCGGGATGTTGAGGTTCAGCAATTCTTCCGGCTCGGCACCCGGAGAGGTGTCGCGGTCGAACAGCCCGCGATACATGGCCGTGACGGTCAGCCGGTATTGCGCGTTATCCAGCGCCGCATAGGTCTTCGCAAATGCATCCGAATTGCGGATCGGCTGGCCCCACGGCCCGCCGCGCGGGTCGGCGGAAAAATTCTTGTCATTCGATT
>CAZBKQ010000032.1:7813-29875 GCA_964492555.1 uncultured Rhodospirillaceae bacterium
GGCTGGCCCCACGGCCCGCCGCGCGGGTCGGCGGAAAAATTCTTGTCATTCGATTTGACCAGCTCGACCACGGCGCCCAGCCCGTTTTCCTCGACAAACGCCAGATGCCGGGCAAAACGCTGATGGCTGGAAATGCGGTATTTCGCCCCGCCAACCGGCCAGTAATGCACCATCGAGAGCGTGCGTTCCGGATGCGCCACGCCGAACGCCATCACCGGGCTGCATCCCATGCAACCGCCCATGATGTGCGCCTTTTCGATGCCCAACGCATCCAACAGCCCGGCGCCCTGGCGCACGAAATCCGCCCAGGTGATGCGTTCGACCCGCCCGCCGGACTGGCCGTTTTCGCGCCGGTCGAACAAAATGCATTGGAATTTGGCGGGCAGGTGATCCAGCAATTTAATGCGTTTATAGACGCCGAGATCGGTCCATTTTTCAATCCGCGCATCGAACCCGCCCGGCGCGTACATCAGGATCGGCGGTCCGTCGCCCATGATCTCATAGCGGGTTTCAATTCCGTCTGCGTCGGCAAAAGGCATTGCGGTCTCTCGTTTTCGCTTGGTTAGTATCGGCGATTATCATCGCTTCCGCGATTTGCGCCTGTCAAACCGGGGCGGACGCGCGACGCTTTGACGCAAGCCAATATTTGACGGCGGGGCGGCAATTTTTTAATCTACGTCTATACGTACAAGAATTTTTTTCCGCTTCGGCGGAGCGGGCTTTCAGGTTTTCGGCAAAGCGCGACAGCGGACGATAGGGAAGGAGCAAGGAGACAAGAGATGCTTCGTAAAGAGGTCAACGATCTGCTGTGCCAGACCGATAAAGGCACCCCGATGGGCGAACTGTTCCGCCAGTACTGGCTGCCGGCGCTGCTGGCGTGGGAACTGCCGGAAAATGACTGCCCGCCGGTGCGGGTGAAGCTGTTGGGCGAGGAAATGGTCGCCTTCCGCGATTCCGACGGCAATTACGGGTTGGTCGAAGAATATTGCGCGCATCGCCGCGTCTCGCTCTGGTTCGGCCGGAATGAGGAAAGCGGGCTGCGCTGCCCCTATCACGGCTGGAAATACGACTATAAAGGTCAGTGCGTGGATGTTCCGTCGGAACCCGAAGAAAGCGGTTACGCCGACACCATCAAGCTGCAGGCCTATCCAATGATCAAGGTCGGCGATGTTCTCTGGACCTATATGGGCGATCCGGACAACACCCCGCCGGAACCGGAATGGGAATTTTGCCGTGTCGCGCCGGAACAGACTTTCACCTCCAAGCGGCTGCAATATTCAAACTGGCTGCAAGCGATGGAAGGCGGCATCGATTCCAGCCACGTATCCTTCCTGCACGGCACCGGTCTGACGACCGATCCTCTGTTCGAGGGGTCGAAAGGCAACGAATACAACCTCAATGATTTCAAGCCGGTGTTTGAGGTTGAACCGTCCGAAGGCGGTCTCTATATCGGTGCGCGCCGCAATGCGGAGGATGGCAATTATTACTGGCGGATCACTCAGTTCGTGGTGCCGACCTTCACGATGATTCCGCCGCGCGCGGATCATCCGCAGCATGGCCATTTCTGGGTGCCGATCGATGACGAAAACTGCTGGGCGTGGTCTTACGACTATCATCCCACCCGGCCGCTTTCCGACAAGGAACGCAAGGCCTGCGAGGATGGTCACGGCATTCACAACGAATATGTGCCTGGGACCTTCATTCCGAAGCAGAACCGGGACAATGATTATCTGATGGACCGGGATGCGCAAAAGCGCGGTGAACTCTTCTCCGGCGTCAAGGGGATCGCCATGCAGGATGCCAGCCTGCAGGAATCGATGGGGCCGATCTGCGACCGGACCCGCGAAAACCTGGTCAGCACCGATAACGGCATCATCATGGCGCGGAATATACTGCGCAAAGCCGTCGTTGCGCTGCGCGACACGGGCGAAATGCCGATCGGGCGCGATCCGGAGCATCACAAGGTGCGTTCCGTGGCGGTTGTGCTCGGTCCGGATGAAAAATATGCCGAGGCCTGCGCCGATGCGCTTAAATCGGCGCCTGGCAAGGTCCGCACGTCGGTCTGAGGCCGGACCCTGTCCAATATCCAGGGGAGCCTGTATTTTCAGGCTCCCCTTTCTTTTGATCTGAGACACCCGAGGGAGCCATGACCATAGAAGTCGGATATCTGTTGCCCACCCGTGAACGCATTGTGGTGGATGTTCACGAAACCGGGGAAATCATTGAACTCGCCGATCACGCCGACTCCATCGGGCTCGACGCCGTTTGGATCGGCGACTCGCTGCTGGCCAAACCGCGCCACGATCCGATTACGCTGATGGCGGCTATCGCCGGGCGGACGAAGAATGTGAAGATGGGAACGGCGGTATTGTTGCCGATGCTGCGTAATCCGGTCCTTCTCGCCCATCAGGCGGCGACGCTGGATCAGATTTCAGAAGGCCGCATGATTATGGGCTGGGGAACGGCGCGGGATATCCCGCCAATCCGGGCGGAATTTGAGGCCGCGGGTGTTCCGTTCGACAAGCGTATCCGCCGAATGATCGACCAGATCCATTTGTGCCGCGCGCTGTGGACCGGCGAACCCACGGATTGGGACGGGCTGTGGCATGTTGAAAAGGGGACTTTGGCCCCCAAGCCCTTTACGCCGGGCGGGCCTCAGCTTTGGGGCGGTGGGGGCGTTCCCGCGGCGCTGGTCCGCGCTGGACGGTATTTCGACGGGTGGTTTCCGTCGGGCGCCGGCACGCCTGCCGAATGGGGCGCGAAATGGACCCGGATCAAGGAACATGCCGAAGAAGCCGGGCGCGATCCGTCAAAAATGACGGGTGCGGTCTATTGCACTATTGCGGTCAATGACGATATCGCGGCCGCCAACGCGGAACTCGATAAATATCTCGAAGGCTATTACATGCAGCCCGCTTCGGTTATTCGCGAACAGCAATATTGCTTTGGCGGCAACCGGGAACAGGTCGTGGAATGGCTAAAGGATTTCGCCGATAACGGGGCGACACATATCTGCACCCGTTTCACCGGCAGTGAAGACCTGGCGCAGATGGATGAGCTGAAACGCATCCGCGAAGAGCTGTCATCCTAATTTCCCCCGCGCCGCGTGATATCCAGGTAATCCGCCCGCGTATCCAGATCGAAGGCAAGACCTTCGCGCTTTATAATGTGCGGCGTAATCGTCGCGTCCCCGGCTCGGCAGCCGGGGTGACAAGTGTGATTGGTTTCTACAACTTGACCTGCCGCGTAAGCTCCAGATAGTCCTCGCGCGTATCGAGATCGAAGGCGAGCCCCTCGCACTCCAATATATGAGGGGTGACGCCCGCGTCTTCCGCCAGCGTGCAATGGGCATCAAAGCTTCCTTCACCGAACCGGAACGGGATCAGCTCGGGCCGGCGAAGAAACAGGGCATTGGTGCCTTCACCCCGCCGGTCCGGCGCGATAACCATCGCGTTATCGCGGCCCGTATCGATCATCGCTTGGATGTCGTTTGCCTCCAGCAAGGGCAAATCGGCATGCAGCACCAGAACCGCTTCCGCATCTTGCGGAATTGCCGCCGCCAGTGCGCCGTTCAGCCCCGCACCGGTTTGTTCCAGACAGGACATCGCACCCAAAGCGCCCGCTTTCGATAAAACTTCCGCATCGCCGCTGACGACAGTTATGGAATTCGGCTCCACCGCCTCGATTGCTGTTTCCAGCACATGGCGGAACAGGGACCATGCCAGCGCGGTTCGTTGCTCAGCGGGCAGAAAACCGTCTAAACGCGACTTCGCATCGCCTGGCGATTTCATGGGAATGAGAATTACGGGTTTCATTTGCGAAGCCCGGCGGCAAAGGACAGCACCGCGTCCGCAAGGGCTCTCTCATCCGCATCGCTTTTCATCAAAGTCGTTGTGACGAACGGTGCGACGCCCATGGCCTTAATTTTTGTCGCTTCCTTTTCATCCACCGCGTCGATAACCAGCCCGTCGATAAGCCCTTCGTAATACGCCGCGACGGCGGTGGAGGAGGGGGCAGCGCCCAATTCCCGCATCATCTTGGCCGCGGGGCCCTTGACCGTATCGCCGCCGATAATCGGCGATACCGCGACACAGGGGACGGAACGGTTTTCCAAAATTCGCCGCAGGGCCGGAATCGCCAGCATGGGTTCGATCGAGACATAGGGGTTCGACGGGCAAATCACGATCGCCGCCAGCCGGCTGTCCGATAAGGCATCGCGTAGATCCGGCAGCAGCTCAGCCTGGTCAGCACCTTCGAACGCGAAACCGGAGACCGACGGGGCGCATTGCAGCCGGACGAAATAATCCTGAAAAGGCAGATCGTCCCCGGCTGTTTTCACGATGGTCCGGACCGGATCGTCCGATACCGGCGCGATGTGATGGCGGATGCCAAGCGCCCGGGACAGATGCGTGGTGGCCTCCGATAACGCCACCCCCGAATTCAGGAGCCGCGTACGCTCGATATGTGTCGCCAGGTCCTGATCGCCGAGATTGAACCAGTCTGGCCCGCCGAGCCGTTGCAAGGCCTCCATAAACCGCCAGCTTTCGTTGGCGAGACCCCAGCCGCGCTCTGTGTCGTTAAGCCCCGCCAGCCGGTACATCACCGAATCCAGATCGGGAGAAATATGAAGTCCGAGATGGGAAAAATCGTCACCGATATTGATCGCGATCAGCAGATCGGCTGGGTCGCATAGTTGCGCCAACCCGTTGGCGAGTTTCGCTCCGCCGACACCGCCCGCCAGCGCGATAATCACCGGAACAGATCCGTTTCGCGGGGCCGCATGAGATCGCGCGCCGCGCCGTCGGCCAGGTGACCGGACAGCCCGCGTATGATCGCGACGGGGCGGGCTTCCGCTGCTTGTCCCATAACGATAGACGCGGCGGCGGCGAGCTCATCCGCCATGCCGATAATCGTGGCTTGCAACGGGCGCTGTTGCATATCCGGATTGCCGTTGAGATCGACAATGGCCGAAAGCCCGGCTACGCCGATGGCGGTGCCGATGGTGCCGACACGCCAGGCGCGGCCCAGGCTGTCATTGATAACTACGCCGACATTGACGCCCAACCCGTCGCGCAGGGCCGCCGCGCTCCTGTCCGGGTTTTCGGGCAACAGAAGCACCGTCTCATCGCCGTGCCCGTTTTCAACGTTCGATCGATCAATCCCGGCATTGGCGAGGACCAGCCCGGATTTATGTTCGACGATCAGAACGCCCGGCCGGTGAGCAACGACGGAAACGGATTCCCGCAGGATCAGCTCCACAAGCCGGGGGTCTTTTTCCGTTTTTTTGCCAAGGTCGATGGCTTCCGACGACGGACTGACAGATGACAGCGTGATCAACCGGCCTTCGGATTTCGAAATGATTTTCTGCGCGGCGACGACCACGTCTCCACTTTGAAGGGATTTGTTCGCCTCCCTGAGCGCTTTCAGGATAATCGCCGCCAGATCGTCTCCCGGCCGGATTTCCGGGATGCCGGCCACACCGAAAACACGCAGCTCTTCAGGGGCCGTGTAACGGGTCATCGGGCTTATTCGGACTCTTTGCCGGTAATGCGGAAACCGGAGCCGTCGATCCCGTAATTGCGGTTGATGAACAACAGCAGAGATGTCATCGCCTCCGCCGCCGCGCTGTTGTCTATGGGACCGGCATGCCATGCCCGCATCCCGGCGGCTTCGGCCAGTCTGACGGCTTCCTCGCGCGCGGCCTTCTTGTTGCCGCAGACCAATACATCGCACTCTATCTCATGTTCCGGATCGGCCAGATGACCGGCGGCGATGTTCTGAAAGGCGGAGACCACCTGAATGTCTTCCCCCAGATATTCCTGTAATGCCGCGACGGCTGACCCGCCTTCGGGCAATTGCACGCGCAGCACCTTCGGGGGGACCAGTGGAACGGTAACATCGATCAGAACTTTACCGGAGAGCTGTTCGCGAACCTCATCCGCCGCCGCGCGTTGCGCGCCCGCCGGCACGGTAAGGACGGCGATATCGCATTCCCCGGCAGCCTCTTTATTGGCTTTCCCGGCGACCGGGACCGGTGGCGCAATCGCGTCGTTAATTTTCGCGGCGGCGTCTTCCGCCCGCGCCGCGTCGCGTGATCCGATCACCACGCGATAGCCTGCCCTGGCCCAGCGCAGCGCCAGCCCGTACCCTTCATGACCCGTCCCGCCAAGGACGGCGATCACCGGTAATTCGTCAGCCATTTTTCGACCCGTGTTATTCGGCAGCCGTTTTGTGTCTTATAGCAGGACCGGCGGAAGAAATATCCCCGAGCGGCGGGGCGTCATAAGACCGAAGAGCCCTCTCCCGGGAAGCATCCCGATAGAGCGTATTCCGCATCCGGGGGTAACGTCCGATGGTCTCGATCAGCTCTTCCATCTCATGCGGGTCGAGTTCCTGCCCGTGTTCCGTGCCGGCCGCGCGGGTGATGGATTCGTTCATCAGGGTTCCACCGAGATCATTCGCGCCCGCATTCAGGCACGCCGCCGCCCCGTCACGCCCCATCTTGACCCAGCTGGTTTGAATATTTTCGATCTGCGGGTACAGGACCAGCCGCGCCACCGCGTGCATCAGCAGTCCTTCGCGCCATGTCGGACCGCGCCGCGCGCCGCCCCGGCGATAAAGCGGCGATTCCATATGAACGAAGGGCAGGGGCACGAATTCGGTAAAGCCGCCGGTGCGTTCCTGCAGATCGCGGATGGCCAAGAGATGCGTTGCCCAATCGGCGGGTGATTCCATATGGCCGAACATGATCGTCGCCGTGGTCCGAAAACCGGTCTCATGCGCGGCCTCGACAATGTCCAGCCATTCCCGCGTCGAAATCTTGTCCGGGCAGATAATTGCCCGGATATCGTCGTCGAGGATTTCCGCCGCTGTCCCCGGCAGAGACCCAAGCCCGGCGTCTTTCAGGCGCGACAGAAATTGCGGCACGGAAAGCCCCAGCGTCGCCGCGCCTTGAGAAATTTCCAGCGGCGAGAAGGCATGGATATGGATTTCCGGCGCCGCTTTCTTCACCGACTCGCAAATCCTCAAATACGTCTCGCCGGTGAAATCCGGGTGGATGCCGCCCTGCATACAGACTTCCGTTGCCCCGCGATCCCAGGCTTCGGCGGCGCGCCGGCTAATTTCCGGCAGTTCCAGCACATAAGGGGTGCTGCCAAGATCGGCGGAACGTTTCCCCTTTGAAAAGGCGCAAAAGCGGCACCCGTATGAGCAAATATTGGTGTAGTTGATATTGCGGGTAACGACATAGGAAACCGTATCTCCGCAAACGGCGCGGCGTAAGGCATTCGCGGCGCCGGCGACACGATCCGCATCGGCACCCCGCGCGGTGAACAGCGATACTATTTCCCGGTGATCCGCGGTTAGGCCACGATCCAGCTTTGCCAGAACCGCCTCGATTGCCGGGTCCGCAGGCGCGTGGTCCCGTACGGGAAAAGGAATAGCGGCGGTAATCCCCGGGGACCAATCATTCTCGCGCGGGCATCCTTCCGCGTCGATCATATTCAGAACAGCGGGGCGCAGCGCCGCATCCACCCATTTATCCGGCTGCCGGGCATATGTGGGATAAATCGCCAACCGTTCGACCAAGCGCTTCCCCGCGCGGGCGGTGTTTTGAGCGAGCGTTTCGATCTCCGGCCAGGGCGCTTCAGGGTTGACGTGATCCGGCGTTACCGGCGACACCCCGCCCCAATCGTTGATCCCGGCCGCGATCAATCCGGAATAGGCATCCGGGCTGAGATTTGGCGGCGCCTGGATATTCATCTCCGGCCCGAAGATCGTCCGGGCTACGGCGATGGTACGCATCAAATCGTCGAAACCCGGTTCGTCCGCCGCCGCCATGCGCGTCTCAGGCTTGGCGCGGAAATTTTGAATGATGATTTCCTGAATATGGCCGTATTCCGCATGCAATTCCCGGATCGCCAACAGGGAATCTATGCGTTCGTCCCATGTTTCACCAATGCCGATGAGGATGCCGGTGGTAAAGGGTATGGCCTGGCGTCCCGACTCACCGATCGTTTCAAGCCGCGCTTTCGGGGTCTTGTCGGGCGACCCAAAATGCGGTCCGCCTTTTTCACACAGACGGGGTGAGATGCTTTCCAGCATGATGCCCTGAGAAACCGTGACCTTGCGCAGGGCGGCGAGTTCCTCCGCCGTCATAACGCCCGGATTGGCATGGGGCAGCAGACCGGTTTCCTCAAAAACCAGCCGGCACATTTCCGTCAGATAGGAAATCGTCGTCTTATGGCCCAACGAAGCCAGCGCGTTGCGTGCCGCCGCGTAGCGAAGTTCCGGCTTGTCGCCCAGGGTAAAGAGCGCTTCCCTGCAGCCCGCCGCCGCGCCCTGTCGCGCGATCTCCAGAATTTCATCCGGGTTCAGATAGGGAAACTCCCCCTTTTGCGGCGGGTGGGCGAACGTACAGTAGGCGCAGACATCGCGGCACAGCCGGGTCAGGGGTATGAACACCTTGCGGGAATAGGAAATATTGTGGTCATGCCCCGCATCGCGCAATTCCGCAGCGCGCGAGAACAGCGCCGAACAATCGGGCGCCCGCGCCAGGGATAAAAGTCCGTCCCGGGTCAATCGTCTTTCTTTATATATTTGCGGAATTCGGGCGGGCGCTTTTCGAGAAACGCGTTTACGCCTTCTTTCGATTCATCGGTGTCATAGAACAGCGCCAGAGATTCAAACCCGAGCTGCCCGATGGCGCGGATATTTTCCGAATCCGCGTTGAAGCTGCGCTTGGCGATGGCAATGGCGGTCGGGCTCTTTTCCATGATCTCCGCGACCCAGCGTTCGACCTCCGCATCCAGGTTGTCATCGGCCACGACCGTATTGACCAACCCCATGTCGAGCGCTTCTTTGGCGCTGTAGCGGCGGCAGAGATACCAGATCTCTCGCGCCTTCTTCTCACCCACGATCCGCGCCAGATAGGCCGTTCCCCATCCCGGATCGACGGAACCGACCTTGGGGCCCACCTGTCCGAACACCGCGCTTTCCGATGCGATTGTCAGGTCGCAGACGGTGGCCAGCACATTGCCGCCTCCGATGGCGTATCCCTGTACCCGCGCGATGACCGGTTTTGGCACGTCGCGAATGGCGCTTTGCAGATCCTCGACCGGCAACCCGATCGTGCCGCGTCCGCCATAGGACCCGTCATGCGCGGATTGGTCGCCGCCGGTGCAAAACGCCTTGTCGCCCGCGCCGGCCAGTACGATGACGCCGATCTCCTTGTCCCAGCCCGCCTTGTGGATGGCGTGGATCAGTTCTTCGCAGGTCTCCGCGCGAAAGGCGTTATAGACGTTTGGCCGGTTGATGGTGATCCAGGCCGCACCGTTACGCACTTCGTAGAGGATATCTTCGTACTCGCTCATCGTTCAGCCATGCATTGTGAGCCCGCCGGAGACGGAAATCGTCTGTCCGGTAATGTATCCCGCGTCGTCGCTCGCCAGAAATGCGACGATGCCTGCGTAATCTTCCGGCACGCCGAGGCGTTTCATGGGGATGGCGCGGGCGAGCCCTTCGGCGATTTTCGCCCCGTCGCCGGAGGCGGCCTTGAATTCATCGAAAAGCGGCGTGTCGGTCGGGCCCGGACAGACGCAATTGACCTGCACGCCACGCCGCGCGCATTCCCGCGCCACGGTCTTGGAAAAAGCGATGATGCCGCCCTTGCAGGCGGAATAGACGGCCTCGCCGGATGAGCCGACGCGGCCGGCATCGGAGGATATATTCACGATCCGCCCGCCACCGGCTTCGATCATGCGGGGCAGGACGACGTGATGCATATTCAGCGGCCCGTAAAGATTGATCGCGATGATCTTGTCCCAGAAATCGCGGTCGGTATCGATAAAGGCGATGGGCAGATCCCATCCCGCATTATTAACCAGAATATTTACCGGGCCTGAATCCGCCTCAAACGCGTCTACGGAGGCGTCCACCGCGTCCCTGTCCGTGATGTCGGTGGGGTAAAATGTCGCCTTGCCGCCCGCGGCCTCTATTTCCGATACGGTCTCGGCTGCGCCGTCTTTGTTGATGTCGAAAACCGCGACGGCACAGCCTTCAGCCGCCAGGCGCTTGGCGATTTCCCGGCCGATCCCTGATCCCGCGCCGGTCACGATGGCTTTTTTTCCGTCAAGACCGTTCATTCTTCATCATCCCGGGGGCTGCCCGCCATCATCCGCACCGCGCGGTAGGTAATGACGGTGTCGCCATGCTGGTTCTTGATGTCATTTTGCGTCGTGACGATCCCGCGATTGCCCTTGCTGGTCGGGCGGACGCCTGTGACGGTTACTTCCGCGTGGACCGTGTCGCCGGCGAATACCGGTTTCAGGACTTTCTTTTCGACTTCCAGCAATGCCAGCCCGGTTGTCTGCATGGTCGACTGGCACAAGAGACCCTCGATCATCGTATAGGTGCAGGCGGCGGGGACGACCCGGCCCTTCATCACCCCATGATCCTCGGTAAAGGAAAGATCGGTAAACAGCGTTTCGACCATGCCGGTGACACCGATGAAATTGACGATATCCGGTTCGGTAATCGTCCGGTTCAGGGTCTTGAACCGGTCGCCTTCCGAAAGCTGGTCCCAATAAAGCCCGACACCGATTGTTTTCAGATTTTCAGACACGTAACCCTATGATTTCCGTTGCATTCCATCGGCGGTGACGCCAGCGCGCACCATCTCCGATATTTCGCCGGCTGAAAACCCGGCTTCGGCAAGAATCTCGGCGCTATGTTCCCCCAGATTGGGCTGCAGCCGGTCAATCGATCCCGCCGTCTCGCTGTAACGGACGGGCAGATCGGGCAGTACGATATCGCCTTCGGTCGGATGGTGGTGCCGGGTGAAAAATCCGATGTCGGATAGATGCGGATCGGAGGGCAAATCCTCAATATTCTCAATCCGCGCACAGGGAATTTCGAGCGCGATGAGGGTTTTTATCCAGTCATCCGTGGTCCGCGCGGTCATCTGTTCGCCGGCGATACGGTATAGCTCGTCGATATTGTCGGAGCGCGATCCAAGCGAATCGAAACGCGGGTCGTCGTTGAGCTCCGGCAGTCCGACCTCGGCCCAGAATTTTTTCCATTGCGGGTCCGTATAAACCAGCATGCAGATATAGCCATCGGCTGTTTTATAGGGCCGCCGCCAGGGGACGAGAACACGCGTGTATCCCATCCCGCCCTCGATCGGTGGATCGAAAGTCGCGCCGAATAAATGTTCGACCATGTTGTAGGACACCATGCATTCAAACATCGGAATTTCGACAAATTGGCCTTTCCCCGTGCGCTCGCGGTGAAACAAGGCCGCGTTAATCGCGCTTGTGGCAAACAGGGCTCCGGTCTTGTCGGCGATAACGGTCGGGGTGTAGCGGGGCTCCCCGATCAGCCGCGCCATTAAATCCGCCGTGCCGCTTTGCCCCTGGATCACATCGTCATAGGCCGGTTGCCCGGCATAGGGGCCGTCGGCGCGAAAGCCGTGCAAACCCGCGTAAACAATCCGGGGATTTCGGGCCAGCACCGCCTCGTGCCCGAAGCCCAGCCGGGCTATTTTTTGCGGCCGGATCGAATGAACGAAAACATCCGCGCCGTCGACCAGTCTCCACAGGGCTTCCTGACCTTTCTCCTGTTTCAGATTCAGAACCAGAGAGCGCTTGTTGCGGTTGAGCCCCATGAACAAGGCGGCCATTTGCGGCGATTTTCGCGGCCCGGTTTTGCGGGTCGTGTCGCCCTCCGGGGCTTCGATCTTGATTATGTCCGCGCCCAGATCACCCAGCTGCTGCGTACAGAAGGGCCCGAAAACGACTGAGCTGAGATCGAGAACGCGAATACCGGAAAGCGGACCTGCCATCAAAAACCCTTTTGTCTCAGCGCCAGATAAAGTCGTTTTCGTCGAGTTGCGCGGTCGCCACTGTATAGTCTTGGGTGGAACCCGGCCATTGTGTGACGACCTTGCCGGTTTCCGTCTGGAAATAGTTGAGACAGTTATTCGCCGTCATCGTGCTTTCGGAAAGGCGTTTTTGAATATCCGCATTGAACGCGTCCTGACGTTCCTTGCGGACCATGACTGATCGCGTCTTCTTCGCATCAAGTGCCTGGATGGCTTCAGTGATATAGCGGGCCTGACATTCCAGCATGTGAATGATGCTGCCCGCGAGGTTGGTGTTCGGCCCGTACATGATGAACAAATTCGGAAATCCGGCGACCGTCATGCCGAGATAGGCTTCCGGTCCACCGCGCCAGCTCGCCTGAAGTTTTTCTCCGCCGATACCGGTAAAATCGACCGGGGCCAGATATTCCGTGGTCCGGAACCCGGTATTGTAAATAATGACGTCGATGTCGCGATATGTTTCGCCTGCCGCGACCAGACCGTGCGGCAGGATTTCCGTGACCTCGGCGTGGATCAATTCGACATTGTCGCGCATCAGCGCCGGGTACCAGTCATCGGATCGCAAAACCCGTTTGCACCCGAACGGATAATCGGGCGTCAGTTTGGCGCGCAATTCCGGATCGGGGACGGTCTTCTCCAGATAGTCCAGAAATCCCTGCTGGGCGGCGCGGGTCTTCTCAGACGAATAACGCCTGTCTGAATTATTGACCATCTCCTGATAGATTTCCCGGCGTTCTTTCCGGCGCTCTTCCGGCGGGGCCGCACTGTCGAAATCATCGGCGCCGCGCGACGCGATTTTCGGGGTCACATATTGCGCGGAACGTTGAAATACCAGTAGCGAGCGGACTTCCGGCGCGATCGCCGGGACGAATTGGATCGCGCTGGCGCCCGTACCGACAACGGCGACGCGTTTTCCGGTCAGATCGATATCGTGGTTCCATTGCGAGGAGTGAAAACCCGGCCCTTTGAAACGGTCGACCCCGGGCAGCTCGGGCAGACGTGCACGGTTAAACAATCCCATTGCGGAAATGACGATGTCGGCTTCCGATGTTTCGCCGGTATCGAACTCAAGCCGCCACCGCGCTTCTTGTTCGTCGAAGGCAGCCGATTTCAGCCCGCATTCAAAGGAAATCCTGTCGGCGATCCCGTATTTCCCGGCGCAATGCTCGATATAGTCCCGGATTTCATCACCGGGCGCATAGCGTTTGCTCCAGGGATAATCCTGTTCGAAGGAATAAGAATAAAGAACGGAAGGCACGTCGCAGGCGACGCCGGGATAAGTGTTGTCGCGCCATACGCCGCCCGGCGCGGCTGATTTTTCAAAAAGCCGGAATTCAGGGAAGCCGGCATTCTTCAATGCGATTCCCATGGCGATGCCGCCAAAACCAGCGCCGACAATGGCGATATCCATTTCCCGTTTCACGAATATTCCTTTCGTGGGCACCGGCTAATCGTAAATGGCGCGGACCCATGGCGGCAACCCGGCCGGTCTATGGGGAAATGGGTAATCCGGCGGTCCGGGTTTTATCCGAACCGCCGGTCCCTCAAATTACTGCAGCGGTGAGAAACTAGACGGCAGAACGATTTTGTTGGTCTGGATCTGCAGCGTCTCGCGCCGGCCCTTGGGCGGCCAGATGCCCTTTGCCGCGGCCTCGGCCCGGACTTCCGCCCGGTGATCCAGGCTTTCATAGCTCCAGATATGGACGAATTTGTTCAGCCCGCCGGATTCCGTATGCATCGCCATGACCAGCGGCGACAGCTCCTCGCGTTTCGGCACCGCCTTGGCCCAGTTCTTGTAAACTTCGCCGATCATGCCGGGGATGACCTGATATTCCCGCCATTCGAAGATCGGCCCCATCTTTCCCTTGGGGAATTCGGGCGTCAGCGGCGACGGATGGAAAATTTCCGACTGCATGTGCTCCTGCAGATGCGCCACCTTTGGCGGCCAGGCATATTTCTTGTCGCTGACGGAACGCGCGCGTTTTTTCTCGCGTTCACCCGCGTCCTTGTAAGGCCAAATGTGAATGACCTCGTTCAGCATGCCGATTTCTGTAAAAAAGAATGCAGAAAGCTTTGAGAGATTTTTTCGCTTTTCATATGCCTTGCCGAAAACTTTTATGAATTCCGGCACGCCCCGTGGTTTAAGGCGATAGGTTCTGACTTCATAAATCATGGCCGTGGTTCCTCCTTTTTGGATTTTTATGACGCCTCGGGAAGTTTCCAGCGTTTTGCACCCGATGAACAGGGAAAACTTGACGGATTTTTACATTAATGTGATGAGACAGGCTGAGATGCCGCCGTTAGTTTGACGATTCCGCCCCCGGGTTCCTATGGTGGCGGCGTTTGATCCGGAAACGCGCGCGGCGGCAAGGTCCGTTGGCTTGTCCGGCTCTCCATCGGGTCTATATCAGACCGGCCATCCGAACCGCAGCCGACAAGAAGCCGCCAAGCGATGGAAGAAACCAAACGACGATGAGGAATCCATTGAAACGCATCCTTCCCCTTGCATTGCTTGGAGCGGCGCTCGCGCTCGGCACAAATGCGCCGGCTGTCGCCGCCGACAGTTTCGTATTCACGGCCATTCCCGATCAGGACGAAAGCCGGTTGAAAACCCGCTTTAACAAAATCGCCGGATATCTGAGCAAGAAGCTCGGTGTCGACGTAAAATATATCCCGGTGAAATCCTATTCCGCCGCGGTGACGGCTTTTCGTAACAACCAGGTGCAGCTGGCCTGGTTCGGTGGTCTTTCCGGGGTCCGGGCCCGCGATCTGGTTAAGGGATCGCAGGCCATTGCGCAGGGCAAGGAAGACCTGGAATTCGTCACCTACTTCATCGCTCATTCCAGCACCGGTCTTAAGGAAAGCAAGGATTTCCCCAAGGGGATCGCCGGCAAGACCTTTACCTTCGGTTCCAAAGGGTCCACTTCGGGCCGGCTGATGCCGGAGTTCCACATCCGGAATGCACTTGGCGCGCCTGACAAGGTGTTTTCACGCGTCGGATTCAGCGGTGATCATTCCCGCACCATCGCCCTGGTCCAGTCGGGCGCCTATCAGGTCGGCGCGACCAACTTCAAGGTCTGGGAAAAAGAAGTAAAGCTCGGCAAGATCGATCCCAAGAAAGTCAGCGTCATCTGGCGGACTCCGACTTATCCCGATTATCAGTGGTCGATCCGGGGAGACGTCGATTCTAAATTCGGCAAGGGCTTTGTGGCCAAAGTCAAAAAAGCGCTTCTGGATATGCAGGACCCGGACCTGCTGAAATCCTTTCCGCGCTCTGCCTTCATTCCCGCCGGGAATGACGATTACGAGCCGATCCGCAAAACGGCAAAGTCGATCGGACTGATTGACTGATGGCGGTTGTCGAGATCAGGGGAGAATCGGCGGGCTATGCCGGGAAAACGGTTCTCTCCGATCTCGATTTATGTGTCGAGCCCGGAGAACGCATCGCCCTGGTGGGTGAGAGCGGCGCCGGTAAATCGACATTGTTGCGGATGATTTATGAGCGCTGCGCTGAGAGCGCGGCGCTTGTTCCGCAGGAATTCGGTCTCGTGCAGGCGCTGACCGTCTTTCACAACATTTATATGGGCCAGCTTCACTGCCGGTCCGTCTGGCGCAACTTGCGTAACCTGCTCTGGCCCCGCCGCGACGATGTAGCGGAGGTGCGCGCTGTCGTCGAAAATCTCCGTCTGGAAGACAAACTGTTCACCGGGGTCGGCGAACTGTCCGGCGGGCAGCAACAGCGCACGGCCGTCGGGCGGGCGCTTTATCATCCCGGCACTGTGTTGGTGGCGGACGAACCGGTTTCCTCGGTCGATGAGCATCAGGCACGCGAAATTCTCAACACGCTGAATTCCGAAAAAGAAACGGTCATCATCGCCATGCATGACCGGGCGCTTGCAATCGAATCTGCCGACCGGCTGATCGGCATTAAGGGCGGCAGGATTGTCTTGGACGAACCTTCCGCCGGGATGATTCCGGCAGACCTCGATAAGCTTTATCGGGTCGCCGACGCGTGAGTGTGGACAGGCCGTCATCCCCACTCGCCCGAACGACGGGCATTTTTTTTGGCATCGCCATCATTTGCGCGGCCTTTGCCGATCTGGCGATTACCACCGTCGACCCCTGGGCGGAATTCGGGCGGCTGCTAAACGGGGTTATAACCCCTGACTTCTTCTCCACCGACAGCCTCGCACTTTCGCTTGGCTATACGATAGCCTTCGCGATTTTGGGCGTGGCGCTTGCCAACCTCGCAGGGCTCGGTCTCGCGCTTCTGTTTTTCAGCCGAACCGTCCGGGTGTTCTGTGCCGTGATCCGCGCGGTGCATGAGCTGTTCTGGGCGCTGATATTCCTGCAATTGTTCGGCCTGTCTCCGCTGACCGGCATTCTCGCGATCGCGGTGCCGTATGCGGGGATCATTGCCAAGGTCTATGCCGAAATTCTCGAAGAAGCCGACCAGACGCCCCTCAAGGCGTTGCCAGCCGGAACGGGGTGGGCATCATCGTACCTGTTTGTGCGCCTGCCTGACGCCTGGGTACATTTCAAGTCTTATTCGATGTACCGGCTGGAATGCGGTCTGCGCTCCAGCGCGGTATTGGGTTTTATCGGCCTGCCGACGCTCGGCTTTCACCTCGAAACGGCGTTCAAGGAAGGGCTTTATTCAGAGGTGTCCGCGTTGTTGATCCTGTTTTACGTCGTTATTGCCACCATGCGGTTCTGGATGAAGCGTCCGCTTCTGCCGCTTTATCTGGTCGCGGCGGCACTGATCCTGCCCTGGGGCGTGGAATTCTCCCTCTCCAATATCGCGCGATTCCTGACTGAAGACATCGTGCCGTTCCCATTGCGTGACAGCACGGCGTCGATGGGTGACTGGCTGCATCTGCTGCTGGTTCAGCAGGCCTGGCCCGGTGTCGTGGCGACCCTTCAGCTCACCATGATCGCGCTGTTGGTGACCGGCCTATTGACCATGCTGTTTTTCCCGCTGATTTCACCGTTGCTGCTGGGTGCGAAATCACGGGTTGTCGGGCATGTGTTTCTGGTGATTGCGCGCTCGACGCCGGAATATCTGCTGGCCTTCATTCTGTTGCAGCTTTGGGGGCCGTCGATGTTGCCGGCTGTTGTAGCGCTTTCGCTGCATAACGGGGCGATCATCGGGCATTTGGTTGGGCGCTATACGGAAAATATTCGACTAAGACCGGACGCCGCGTCGGGCGCGAACAAATATTTTTATGAGGTATCTCCCCGCGTTTACCGGCCCATGTTGGCGCTGCTGTTTTACCGGTGGGAGGTTATTCTAAGAGAAACGGCTATTCTCGGCATGCTGGGGATCGCGACATTGGGGTTTTACGTTGACAGCGCCTTCGCTGATCTGCGCTTTGACCGGGCCTTGGTGCTGATCGCGGTGACTGCCTTGCTGAATATCTGTATCGACGCGATTTCGCGCGCTGTCCGCAGCCATTTGCGTCTACAAACCAGTCTGGAGCATCGTTAGAAAATGCAATCTTCCCATATCCCCATCGTCAAGGATCTCGTCCTTATCGGCGGCGGCCATTCCCACGTGACGGTTCTCAAGCGCTTCGCGATGAAGCCCGTGCCGGGGGTACGGCTGACCCTGATTTGCCCTGACGCGCATACGCCCTATTCGGGGATGCTGCCGGGGTTTGTCGCCGGGCATTACGATTATGACGACGTTCATATCGATCTCGGCGCCCTGGCGCGTTTCGGCAATGCCCGTTTCTATCACTCGACCGTTACCGGGCTGAATATCGCGGCGAAGACCATCCAGTGTGATAACCGGCCTGATATCCCCTACGATCTGCTTTCGATCAATACCGGGTCCACGCCCAACACCTCTCACGTGACCGGTGCCACGGGAAACGTCGTGCCGGTAAAGCCGATCAATAATTTTCTCAGCCGCTGGCAGGCATTAAGCGACCGCGCAATGGCGCATGACGGGCCGATGCGCATCGCCGTTGTCGGCGCGGGCGCGGGCGGCGTGGAAACTCTGCTGGCGATCCAGTTCCGGCTGCGCCATATGCGCGCGGCGGCGGGCCGGCCCGCGGACAATATCGAATTCCATCTGTTCAGCAATTCAACGGAAATCCTGCCCACCCATAACCCGTCCGTTCGCCGGATTTTCGCCCGGGCGCTCATGGACAGGGGTGTGATCCTGCATCTGGAAGACCCGGTGACAGAGGTGGCGGCCGGTCTGCTGAAAAGCGCCGATGTCGGCACTTTGGAGGCTGATGAAATTCTTTGGGTCACGGCGGCCGGCGCGCCCGACTGGCCGCGCGAAGCGGGGCTTGATGTCGATGAAAACGGCTTTATCAGGGTGCTGGATACGCTGCAAGCCACCAACCATCCTGATATCTATGCCGCGGGCGATGTGGCCGCGATGATCAATCATCCGCGGCCTAAATCCGGCGTGTTTGCGGTGCGCCAGGGAAAGCCGCTTGAACGGAATCTGCGCCGCGCGCTTCTGGGGCGGGAACCCGTGCCATTCCGCCCGCAAAAGCGGTTTCTCAGCCTGATTTCCACCGGCGACAAATACGCGGTTGCCTCCTATGGCGGGTTTTCCGCCAGAGGCCGCGCGATCTGGAAATGGAAAGACTGGATCGATGTTCGTTTCATGCGGAAGTTCAACGAGCTTCCGGATATGGCGGATGAAGAAAATACCGATCTTCCCACCGGGCTCGCCAGCGAAGAGGTGGTCAAGGAAATTTCCGCCATCGCCATGCGCTGCGGCGGTTGCGGGGCCAAGGTCGGGGCGACGGTGCTGTCCCGCGCGCTGAACGCGCTTAAACCGGCGCCGCGCGATGACGTATTGATCGGGTTGCATGAACCCGACGATGCAGCGGTGGTTACTGTGCCGCCGGGCAAGGCGATGGTGCATACGGTGGATTATTTCCGTGCGATGGTCGATGACCCCTATATCTTCGGCAAGATCGCGGCCAATCATTCGCTTGGCGATATCTATGCGATGGGGGGCGAGCCGCAAACCGCGCTCGGTATTGCGACTGTGCCTTTCGGGGTCGAGGAAAAAGTCGAGGATACGCTGACCCAGATGATGGCGGGGGCGCTGGAAATTTTGAACGACGCCAATTGTGCATTAGTTGGCGGTCATACCTCGGAGGGGCCCGAACTCAGCCTCGGCTTTGCGGTAAACGGATTGATCGACCGTGAACAAATCATGCGCAAGGGGGGGCTGCGGCCGGGCGACAGGCTGATCGTTACCAAGCCGATAGGCACCGGGACATTGTTCGCCGCCGATATGCGGCATAAGGCGAAGGGGCGGTGGATCGCCGCCGCGCTGGACCATATGGTGATGTCGAACCGGCTCGCGGCCGACTGCCTCGTCGAACACGACTCACGCGCGGCGACCGATATCACGGGGTTCGGGTTGCTCGGTCACCTGGTGGAGATGGTGCGGGCGTCTGAAGTCGACGTGGTCCTGGAACTCGGGGCCGTGCCGCTGATGGATGGTGCGGCGGATACGGTTAAGGCCGGAATCGTTTCCTCGCTGCAGCCGCAGAATGTGCGGCTGCGCCGCGCGGTCGCCAATCTGGAGGAAGCCGGGAAGGACCCGCGCTATCCGCTGATTTTCGATCCTCAGACGGCGGGCGGGCTGCTGGCCGGCGTACCGGCGGACAGGGCGGAAGATTGCGTAAAGGCGTTGATCGCGCTGGGCTACAACCGGACTGCAATCGTCGGCGAGGTTACTGAACAGTCCGACCGGTTGGAGCCGATTACGATACAAATCTGATTAAATCTTTCCATGCGCGCATCTCGCGCGCCGGGATGAACAGCTCCTGTTTGGCCTTCGCCTGACGTTCCAGCGTCTTCAGGAATTTTGAATCCGTCTCAGCGCGGGTCAGGATTTTGGCCAGGTCGGCTTCATCCCCGACCCGGAAATAGCCCGAATAATCGTCCCCCAGCAGCCCGATATTGCCCTCGATATCGGACGCGATCACCGGCAGGCCGCAAACGATGGCTTCCGACACCACATTCGCGCCGCCTTCCATGACGGAGGAAATCACCATGGCGTGTGACCGTGCGAACTGGCGGCGCACGGCCCAGCCCGGCACCTCGCCGCGCCAGTCGAATCGCGGGTTGGCGGTGGCTTCCGTCATTGCCTGCTTCTCCCAATTGGCGTCATGCGCCTTGCCGAGATGCACGACATGCAGGCGGGATGTTTCCGGTACCTGCCGGGCCGCCAGCGCGGCACGCAATGAATCTTTCTCATCCCGCAAATGACCAATGACGCAGATCTCGAAACGGCTCCTGGCCGGAACGCGCGGCCGGGGCAGGGGAAGCGAGGATTGGTGAATGACGTTCAGTTTCTTTCCGAAGCGTTCCGGGATCGATTTCCACACCAGATCATGCAGACAGACCAACGCTGTGGCCCGGTCCATCGACTCATGGGTTTCTTCCGGGTGGGATTTCTGAAACCCGTATATATCGGTACCGGCCAGCAGCACGATCAGCGGCCGGTTCGGATAAGCATCCGAAAAGGCGCGAATGGACTTGGCCGACCGCCAAGCATGCACCGCGACCATCATATCGGCATCCGCCCCGTCATCCTGTTCCGATATGCGCACGGCGTGGCCGAGGCCGCGCAATATCCGCGCCCAGCGCACGGCGGTGGCGCGATTTCCGGCGCGAGACTGTTTCCCCGCCGGGGTGACAAGGCTAATCTTCATGAGGTCCTTTTAACCCGTAAGAAGATGCCCGAACAACGCAATAAGGAATATCTCTCCGCCATGATGCGCAGCGCTCATCAGCGCACCATGGAAATGATCGAGGGGTTGAACGACGAACAGCTGATCGGTCCCAAATTGCCGATCCTTAACCCGATGCTTTGGGAAATCGGCCATGTCGCCTGGTTCCACGAACAGTTCATCCTGCGCAAGGAACATGGGCACCCACCGATACTTGATCGCGGCGACCGGCTCTATGATTCGATCGCCATCAACCACGATCAACGCTGGGATCTGCCGCTTTATACGCTGCGGGAGATGAAGGATTATCTCCGGGCGGTAATGGAAAAATGCCTTGATGGGCTGGAGGACGGGCTCGCGTCGGAGCGCGATTCATACCTGTATCAGTTCACCACTTTCCATGAGGATATGCATGACGAGGCCTTTACCTGGGCGCGTCAGACGCTCGCCTATCCGGCGCCGGAACTGAAACCCGACGGGCAAACCGGCGCATCGGCGCGGGACGGAAAACGCGCGCCGGTGGGGGCGGGCGATGCCTTGATCCCCGGCGGGACGTTTGAACTCGGCGCGCGGCGCGACGCGGCGTTTTATTTCGATAATGAAAAATGGGCGCATCCCGTGACCGTCGCGCCATTCAAAATGGCCAAGGCCCCGGTGACGAACGCCGAATTCGCTGAGTTCGTCGAGGACGGCGGGTATGAGGCCGACGCGCTCTGGTCCGAAGACGGGCTGGTATGGCGGAACGCGGCTGGTGCGTCCCATCCGGTCTATTGGCGACGCGATGCCGCTGACGGTTGGCAAATGCGGCGATTTGATCGCTGGCTCGATTTGCCGATGGATGAACCTGTCATTCATATCTGCTGGTATGAGGCGAATGCGTTTTGCCGCTGGGCGGACCGCCGGTTGCCGAGCGAGGCCGAATGGGAATTCGCCGCCACCATGCGGCCGGGTCCGGACGGAAAGCTCACCAAACATCCCTACCCGTGGGGCGATCAAACCCCGACGCCGGACCGGGCCTGTCTCGATGCGTATTCGCTGGGATGCGTGCCGGTGGATCATTGTCCCGATGGCGAAAATGCATGGGGTTGCCGCCATCTGATCGGCAATGTCTGGGAATGGACGTCCGATACGTTCGGCCCCTTCGCCGAATTTTCGCCGGACGATTACAGGGAATATTCCGAACCCCTGTTCGGGTCTACCAAGGTATTGCGCGGCGGGGCCTGGACGACACGGTCGCGCTACGCCAATGCGATCTACCGCAATTACTTCCAGCCCGACCGCCGCGATATCCTCGGCGGGTTCAGGACGTGCGCGCTTTAGGACTCAGACGGACCCTGTCGGTTTCCAGGCCCGGGTGAGCGGCGTTTCGCGTTCCGGCGGGGTGAAAATCACCGGCTCGCGGCAGCCTTCCGCCGCCTCGTCCGGCGGCAGGTTATCGTCCCACCGTTCGGCGACATAGCGGCATCCCGT
>CAZBKQ010000033.1:0-4735 GCA_964492555.1 uncultured Rhodospirillaceae bacterium
TCGACCTGCATGGAATCGACGAACATCACCGCGAAAAAGGCCGTGATAATTCCGCACATTATGGTTGGCGGTGATTTTCGCCAGACCGGCGGATCGGCGTCATCGGCATGGATTTTCTTGTTCTGCCGCGCGCCGAGCCAGACGGAAACGACCGTGATGATGAAAATCGTAATCACCACGGGAGAGAAAATATATTCCAGCCCTTCGCCAAGGCTGCGCCCGAAACGGGTGATCGCGATCTGGGTCAGCTGGTTGGTATAGGCTTCCGCCTGATCGGCCAGCACGAAACCGATCAGAAAGGCCGGGCGCGGCCAGTCGAAACGCCGCATGAAGATACCGATGAGCCCGACCCCGACGAGCGCGGCAAGGTCCCACAGTGTCTGCTTGGACTGAAACGCGGCGAAGGCGATCATCATGAACAGAAACGGCACCAGCAGGGGAAAATGGATAGTGGTCAGGCGGGCGATCGAGCCTGAGAGCCCAAGACAGAGCCCCGCCCCGATGACATTGGCGAGTGCCAGCGACCAGACAACGGTATAGGTCAGCGGCAGATCGGTTGTGACCATCTGCGGTCCGGCTTCGTGGCCGAGCAGGATAAGCCCGCCGATAAAGACCGCCATCGACCCCGATCCGGGAATGCCGAAGAGCAAGGTAGGGACCAGCCCGCCGCCTTCCTTCGCGTTATTCGAGGATTCCGGCCCGATGACACCCCGGATTTCACCTTTCCCGAAGGTCGATTTGTCCCGGGTGGTCTGCACCGTATGGCCATAGGCGATCCAGTCCACCACCGAGCCGCCGAGACCCGGAATAACCCCGACGATGACCCCGATTGAAGCGCAGCGGAGAGATAGCCACTTCGCCTTCCACCAATCGCGGATACCGTCCATCCAGCCCGCGCCGAGGGTGGAGTCTTTCGAAATCGCCCGGTTCTGGCGCAGGAGTGAGATGATTTCCGGTATGGCGAATATCCCGAGACCGACAATGACAAGCTGAAATCCGTCCTGCAGATACCAGCTTCCGAAATCCATGCGGGGTGAGCCCTGCGCCGGGGCCTCGCCGATGGCGCCGAAGGCCATGCCAAGGCCAGCCGCGACGAGCCCTTTCAGCAGGCTGCGTCCGGCGAGCACGCCAACCATGGAAAAGCCGAGAATTGTCAGCATCAGTAATTCCGGGATGCCGAAGGCCAGCACGATGGGACGCGCGATGATGATGAAAAAGGTCAGGATTACCGCCCCGAACAGCCCGCCAAACAGGGAAGACGTAAACGCGGCGGCGAGCGCGCGCGCGGCTTGGCCGTTGCGGGCGAGTGGGAATCCGTCAAGCACCGTGGCTTGCGACGCGCTCGATCCCGGTATCCCCATTAGAACGGAGGCGAAAGTGTCCGAGGTTGGAATTACGGCGACCAGCCCGACCATCATCGCCAGACCCGATACCGGGTCCATGCCGTAGAGGAAAGGGAGGACAAGGCTGAGCCCGGCGATACCGCCAAGTCCAGGGAAGACACCGACGGATAATCCCAGAAGCACGCCGACCACCAGCCAGCCGATCTGCTCCAAGGTGAAGATCAGGGCGAACGCCTCGTTCAATGCGGGTAACGCGGTCGTGAACAGATCCATAAACAAGCCTCCCCAGGCAAAAAGAGAGCGGCACCATGGCCGCTCCCTTCCAGTGTTGCGTAAGTCGCGTCTTACTTCAACTTCACACCGAACCGGTCACTGAGCCACTTTTTGACCCAGGCTGTGGCTTCCGGGTTAACTTCGGTCGCCAGTTTCTTGTATTTGGCGGCCTGCGCGCCGGTGGCCTGCGGATAGACACCGAGACGTTTTTTGGAAATCTTGGCGAAGTCCGCCCGCGCCACGACGCGCTTGAACGCGTTGGTATAGGTTTCGACAACTTCCTTGGAGGCCGATTTCGGCAGGAAGACCATCTTCTGTGCCGCGAATCCCGCGATGAAGAAGGCTTTCCACGCTTCCCAGGCCGGGCCCGAAGGGGCCTTGCCGTGAACCCGTTTGTACTCTTCCTTGAAGGTCGGAACGTTCGGGAAGGTCGGGTCGCGAACGATATTGCCGTCAGCGTCAAGCGCGCCCCAGGTCATCATCGGCGCGGCCTTGCCGGCCTTTACCAGCGGCGTGACCTTGGACAGGAAGGCCGGTGCGGTCTGGTAATCGATATTGGCTTCGCCGCGTTCAAACATCAGACGGCCGGTACCGCGGCTTTTCACGCCGAATACCGGATCGACCTGGAGGCCCAGGAGCTGCCAGGCAAGGATCGGGATCAGATCGAGGCGGGTGGCGCCTTGCGAGCCGAAAATGAACTTGGTGCCCTTGATGGAACTCGGGTCCTTTTTCCATTTGGCGATCATGTCCGGGCTCATATAAGCGACGCCGCCGGTGGCGGTGCCGAGGACGACCTGCCAGTCGCGATAATCATATTTCACGCGGCGATCGCCAAGGATGTACGGAAACTGGGTGGAGCCAGAGGAGCCGAAAATGGTCAGCCCGTCGCCCTTGGCGCGGGAATGGAACCAGTTGGCGCCCTTGGTGGAGCCGGCGCCCGGCATGTTCTTGACCACGACGGTCGGCTTGCCCGGAAGCGCTTCGGAGAGAAGCGGGGCATAGAAACGCGCCCATTTATCGGAACCACCGCCGGTCGAGAACGGAATGACGAATTCGACCGTCTTGCCGGCCAGATTGATCTCGGCGGAAGCCTGTGTGGCCACGGCGCCCGAGAATGCCGTCGCGGCGACCATGGCGGCCCCGAGACGCAGTGTTTTGTTGAATGGTTTCATCCTTAATCTCCCTACATTTCAGGATTGGGTATTTTGTCTTATCAAAATGCTAGCACGAAATTCCGCGCAAAATTGACGAGATTCGCCGTTTGCGAGGTGCCTGGAAAAAAGACAAATGAACATAGCGGGGTTTATATTGATTTGTGAAACGCATTTTGCAGCAATATAATTGCATAATGCGCATAAATTTTGATTTCGGGGATCTTGAAGCCTTTCTGGCCGTCGCGGAGTTGGGATCGTTCCAGCGTGCTGCGGACCAGATCAATATTTCTCAGTCGACCTTAACCCGGCGGATCCAGAAACTGGAATCCGCCCTCGGGGTCACGTTAATTGAACGAACGACCCGTTCGATGAAATTGACTATGGCGGCGAAGAGTTTCCGGGAACGGGCGGAAGCTCTATTGGATGAAGCCGGTCAGGCCATTCAGGTCGTTGGTGATCAGACTTCTCAATTCAACTGGCAACGCAATTCGATTGTGACGGTCGCCGCGGTGCCGACAGCTACACACAATATCCTGCCGAGTGTCATCGAACTTTTCCGTTCCAGGGGACATCAGGCGCGGATCAGAATTCATGACCTTTCGGCAAATGATGTTCTCGATTCCGTCGCACAGGGAGAAGCCGATTTCGGAATTAATTTTATCGGGGCTCAGGAACCAGGGTTGGATTTCCGAATTCTGATGGATGACGGTTTCGTCTTGGCGGTCAATCGCGATGACGCCTTGGCGGACCGCCGAAAAATCCGGTGGGCTGATATTGATGATGATCGCTTTATCGCCGTCTGGAAAGGCAGTGGAAACAGAATGTTGATCGACAACGCTATGGCGCGTTCCCGGCAGACGCTCAACTGGTCATGCGAGGTTCGCCATTTGTCGACGGCGTTGGGATTGGTCGAGGCCGGGGTGGGGATTACCGCGCTTCCCGCTTCTGCCATGCCTGGGCGGGATCATCCTCTTGTCGTTGCGCGTCCACTGGTTGAACCAGAAATTTCCAGAACCGTTGGGACCGTGCGCCGGGCCGGGAGTTCGCTGTCGCCGATGGCGGAAAAATTCTACACTATGTTGATCGACCGCTGGTCCCGGTAGATCAGACAAACACCTCGCCCCGCATGATCAGCCGCGCGGTGCGCAACAGCCCCGCCTTGGCGACGGTCAGCGTGTCGCCTTGGCCCGCCATTTCCAGCCGCACGTCGATCTGCCCCGACGGGTGTTCGATCCTGAAATCGCGCGGATTGGAATTGCTCTTGGTGGCGAGCTCATAGGCCACCGTGCCCGGCACCGACGCGGCAGAGGCGACGCAGATAGCGCCGGTGACGGCGTGTGCGGCATGGAGCTTCCACGGCATGAAATAGCGTGAACAGATATCCCCGCCGTCTTTCGGTTCGGCCAATAAGCCGATCTTGGGAATAACGGACTCCGTCACATCGCCAAGCCCCATCCGTTTGCCGGCCTCAAGCCGCAGTGGTTCCATCCGTTCAAACAATGCCGTGTTGGCGCCGATTTCCTCCCGGTTTTCATATCCGGTCAGGCCGAAATCGCGCGCCCGGAACAGCACCATCGGCATGGCGACATCGATGCAGCTGGCATCGACCCCGTCAATCTGTTCCATTGCGTTTCCGGTCGGCAGCATGCCGGAGGTCTTGGATCCGCAGACATCGGTGAAATTGAGGAAAACCGGCGCTGCGCTGCCCGGCACGCCGTCGATCTCGGCGTCGCCGCGGTAACTGACCTTGCCGCCGGGTGTCTGGATCACGGCTTCGATCATGCTCTCGGTATTCACGTTATAGATATTGACCGTGGTTTCGCCTTCTTTCGCGGGAACGAGCCCGGTTTCGATGGCGTAGGGCCCGATCCCGGCCAGCATATTGCCGCAGGACGGGTTGGTATCGACAATGCCTTTTTCGATGCCGACCTGGGCGAACAGGTAATTCACATCGACGTCTGGTTG
>CAZBKQ010000033.1:4835-28291 GCA_964492555.1 uncultured Rhodospirillaceae bacterium
GCGATAGCTCACCGTTAATGGCGAACCCGCCGGAGGCGGTTTCCTGTTCCCAGATTTTGCGGACCTCGTCTTCCGGGACCTGGACCGAGACGTTGCGGTCATAGACGGTCTTGAAATTGGTGAAGTCATCCTGCAGGGCGCGGGCGGCGCGGATCATGCCCCGTGTCAGCCGGTGCAATTCTTCCGCATGCCCGGCCTCGTAAGCATCCGATGTCGCCAGAACGCCATGCGGCTGAACCGGGACAAGTTCTTTCAGTTCCGCGAAGCCCAGAAGGGTGTGAAGCGTATTCGAAGGATCGGCGTTGAGCGATACCGCTTCTTCCACCCGGATCAGCGAGACATCGATTGAATCTTCAAGCAGCCGCGCAATGCGTTCCGGCGGCGGGCCGACCGCCTGCCAGTCGATATCGTCTTCCGAAATATTCAGGTTTCTTACCACCAACCGGGCCATGTGATGGCTGAGCGCGCCGAAACCGTCGAGCGCCCAGGAAACACCTTTCAGATCGTCTGTGCTTTTGATCCGTTCCTGCACCACCAGGTTTTGGGCCAGCGAGCGCGCCATGGAGACCACGATGCGGATCGGCTTGCCCTCCGACCGGAAACGCAGGGCGGGACCCAGCCCGCCATAGGCGACGTCGACGACATCGTCCATGACCGCCTGCATCGCGGCGACGCCGCCATGAACGGGTGTCCAGGTGACGTCGAGTCCTTCTTCTTCCCACAAACCAAGATGGGTCGCTGCCGCGCAGGAGAGATCGTCAACGCCGAAAGTCGGTCCGGAACCGGCCGCGAGCCGGATGGGCAGGTTGCTCATGGTGCCACCATTGTATCGAGATGAATGTGAATGGATTCGGTGCCGTCATCGACTTCGCGTCCCAACATCCGCACCGCCGTTTCGGCTTCGCCCAGGGGGAAGGCGTGGGTTGAAAGCGGCGCCAGCGTCTCCCACTCATCGGTCAGAATATCGACCGCCTCTGCGGTATCTTCCCAGTCCGAAGACAGGACGCCAAGGAACGAGATTTCGTTGAACAGCAGCTTGTCGGTGAAGAAATTGGCGACGGCGTTATGCGTCTTCACCCCGGCATTTACAAAAGTGCCGCCTTTTTTGAGCATTTCGATGCCCTGAATAATCGGATCGGTCGCGCCCATGGATACGTCCAGCACGATGTCGGCTTTCTCGCCGCCGGTTTCCTGAATGACGCGTTCGACGGGGTCTTCTTTCGTCACATCGATGGTGACATCCGCGCCAAGTTTTTTCGCGAGTTCCAGCCGGTAGGCGTCCTTGTCTGTCCCGGTGCAGATGATTTTTCCGGCGCCGAGTTTTTTCGCCACCGCGACGGCGAGAAGGCCACGTTGACCGGGCCCTTCGACCACGATGGTCTGACCTTCCCGCAAATTCGGCTTTTTCCAGGCCCAGCGGACGGCGTTGGAAAGCGGGTTGAACAGGCTCATCGGTCCGGTGGGGATATGATCCGGTACCTTGTGCAGTCTGGCATTGGGGTGGAGATAGAGGTGCGAGGCGTACCCACCCCAAAGATGCGGCTCAAGATCGAACCCGATGCGGATACCATACCCCATATTCTCCGAGCAGAAAATCGGCCGCCCGTCCTGACAGGCGAGGCATTTGCCGCAAGGGATTGAGGTTTCGACGATGACACGGTCGCCTTCCTTTACGCCCCAGCGCTTCTCCGCTTCCGGCCCCAGCTTTTCGACGAACCCCATGATTTCATGGCCCAGCGTCATGGGGAGCTGTCCATGGATCGTGCCGATGAAATGGCCGTCATATTGCTCGTAATCGGTGCCGCAGAGGCCGGCGCATTCCATGCGGAGGATACCGTCATCGGGGCCGATTTCCGGAAGAGGGACCTCGCGCAGTTCGAATGTGCGCCTGGCGGTCAGAACGGAGGCATAGGCTGTATCTGTCACGAACTTTTTCCCGTCTGTTCAGTTCGGCCAAATCCTATGCTCATAAGGGGTTTTCTCCAACCGCCCTTTTCGGGGTGGCGGCTGTCGGCTAACGTGACGAAACACTATTTCGGGAGACTAAAAATGAGTTCTGAGGCGAAGGTTGCAATCGTTACGGGGTCCAGCTCCGTGACCGGGATCGGGGCGGAATGCGCCATTAGCCTGGCGGGTGTCGGCTACAATGTGGTCGTCAACTATGCCGCCAATGCCGAAGGGGCCGAGGAAACGGCCAAGCTTTGCCGCAAGGCGGGTACGGAGGCGATCGTTGTGCAGGCGGATGTGTCGAAGGACGCCGATTGCCGCCGCATGGCCGAGGCCGCGATGGATGAATGGGGTCGGGTGGACGCGCTAGTCAATAACGCGGCCTATACGCGCCCGAACCCGATGGCCAATCTGGAAGGGCTCACGGAAGACGACTTCCATAAATCCTTTTCGATCAACGTGATCGGCACCTATCAGATGACGCGGGCCGCGCAGCCGCATCTGAAAGCGGCGGGCGACAGCGCGGTTGTGAATATCTCCTCCATCGGGGCGTGGCGGTCCAACGGTTCGTCGATGGCCTATACAAGCTCCAAAGGCGCGTTGAATACGATGACTATCGGGCTGGCGCGCGTGCTGGCCCCGGAAACACGGGTGAACTGCATCTGCCCGGGCGGGTTGTTGGGAAACTGGACCCGCAAGATCATGAGCGAGGAAGCCTATCAAAAACGTGTCGAGGAAGCGGAAACCAAATACCCGTTGCGCCGGCCGGTCATGCCGACAGATGTGGCGGAAACCGCGCTCTGGCTGATCACCGCGGCGAAGACCATGACGGGCGAGGCGATCCGGATGGATTGCGGACAGCATCTTCTCTGACATAAGGCGCTGAAAACCCCCCTATGACTTCCGCCGTTTCCGCCACCGGCACCGAACGCAACCAGATCATCGGTCTGTTATGCACGGGCCATCTCTACAGCCATTTCGTCATGCTGTGCGTGCCGCCGATGTTCCTGATCATGGAGGCGGATCTCGGGGTCGGCTTTGCCATGCTGGGGCTTCTGGTTTCCGTCATGGCGCTGACCACCGGGTTCGGGCAGATACCGATGGGCTTTCTGGTCGACCGTTTCGGAGGCCGGGTTATCCTGACGCTTGGCATAGGATTGATGAGTGTGTGTCTCATCGCCGCGGGGGTGAGCGGGACGTATTGGGTCATCTTTTTTGCCTTCGGGATCGCCGGTATCGGCAATTCAGTTTTTCATCCCGCCGATTACGCGATACTGACCGCGCGTCTGGATGACAGTGTGTTCGGGCGCGCGATCAGCCTGCATATGTTTTCCGGCTATATGGGGTGGGCGGTGGCGTATGCGGTGATGCTGCCGATGGCTAATCTCATCGGCTGGCGGCAATCGCTCATGGCTGTCGGTATTTTCGGCGCATTGATCACGCTGTTGATGGTCGTTCGGGCGGGTATTCTGGACGACACATCGGCCGATGCGGTTGCGCGGCGCAAACAGAACAGCGCGGGTACGGATTTCAAGGAGGGTATGTCGGTGATCGCCTCCATGCCGATGATTATGATGTTCCTGTTTTTCTCTTTCACCGCCATTGGCGGGGCCGGGCTGATGTCCTTCTCGGTGGTGGCGCTGGTCAATCATCATGGAGTGGATGAATACCTCGCGGCTGCCTCCACGACGATGCATCTTGTTGGGTGCGCCGGCGGCGTGTTGTTGGGCGGCTGGCTGGCGGATGCGGCCAAACGGCATAATCTGGTGACATCGGCGGCTATCGCCGTCATGGCGTTATGCGTCGCGAGCCTGTCGTTCGGCGGGCAGGCTTTCTGGTTTATCGCGGCCATGATGGTCTCCAGTGGTATCGCCTACGGGATCAGCAGCCCGTCCCGCGACGTATTGGTGAAAAGCGCGACACCGGAGGGAATGGCCGGTGTGACCTTCGGTTTTACGTCAACCGGTTTGAGTGTCGGGAATCTCGTCGGGCCGGTTCTGTGCGGCTGGTTGATGGATATCGGAAAACCGGAATATTTCTTTATCGGTATTGCGGGAATCATCGCGATATCGATCATTACCGTTCTCGCGACAAGGGTGCGGCATGGCTGACACGGACACAAACGACGATCTTGAAGTTTATCAACGGCAAGGGCTCGGGGCCCGGATGGGGTTTGGTAAGAAGCCCGCGCTGGTGATCGTCGATTTTATAAACGGATTTAACGATCCGGACGCGTTCGGCGGCGGAAATATTCAGGACGCCATCGACCATACGGAAAAACTGCTGGCGGCGGCGCGGCATTATGACCTGCCGATCGTTTATACCGCTCAGTGTTATGCTGCGGACGGAAGCGAAGACGGTGTATTCAATCTGAAAATGCCGGGTCTTCGCGACGGGTTGCTGCGCGGCAGTGAGGCGGTTCAGGTCGTCGATCAACTCGCCCCACGCAAAGGTGAACGGGTGATAGAGAAACATTATCCGTCTGCGTTTTTCGGAACCGACCTTGCGGGCTGGCTGGCCCAACGCGGGGTCGATACAGCAATCGTGACCGGTTGCACGACATCGGGATGCGTGCGGGCCACGGTGGTCGATGCCATGGGGATGGGATTTCGGCCGATGGTGCCGCGGGAATGCGTCGGCGATCGCGCTCAAGGGCCGCATGAGGCCAATCTGTTTGATATGGACCAGAAATATGCGGATGTAATGTCTCTGGGTGAGGTTTTGGCTGAGTTGGAGCATCTTGCTCCTGGCCAGGTGGAAGGAAAAGAAAATGACTGATTCATTGGGCTGGCGGAAAAGATTTGCCGTAGTGGCGCCATCGACCAACACGTCGGTGCAGCCGGAATATGACGAAATGCGTCCGCGCGGTGTGACAAATCATTTTTCCCGGGTCTGGATACCCGACGATCCCGTGGAAAGCGACGATGATTTTAACAAGCTGATGGAGAATATCCGGGCTGAGCTGGATAACGCGGTAGAACGCGTTCTGACCTGCCGGCCGGATTATCTCATTATGGGAATGTCGTCAGAGACTTTTTGGGGCGGTCTGCAGACCAGCATCGAGTTGAAAAAGCGTATGCGGGAATTATCCGGGCTTCGCGTTGCGATGGGGTCCGATGCCTGCCGAGCGGCGCTGTCTTGTTATGGCGATATCAAAAGGATCGCTGTTCTGACGCCTTACTGGCCGGTTGGTGATGAAAACGTGCGAATTTTCTTCACCGATTGCGGTTACGAGGTTGTCCGGATGAAGGGGCTCAAATGTATCGGGCCGGTGGAAATCGCCCATGCCAGCCCGGCGGAGCTTGTTGCCGCAATGAAGGAGCTGGATGGCGACGACGTTGATGCGATCATTCAGGTCGGCACCAACCTCGCCATGGCGCGGCTCGCGGGCGTGGCGGAGTTGTTTTTCGAAAAGCCGGTTCTGGCAATCAATACCGCGACCTACTGGTATGCGCTGCGGGATGCGGGGATGGACGATCCGGTCGACGGGTTCGGGTCGTTGCTCGCCGATCACAGGGAAATACCCGCATCGTTTCTAAAAATCCGGGAAGAATAATATTAGCCGGGTCCCGATGGCTTTGATTGGCTGGATCGGTCTCGGCGCGGCCTTACTCTATAGCTTGATGTTGTTCTATCTCTGGGCGTTTCAGCGGGGAATGATCTATCGTCCCGATCCGACCCGTCCGGACCCCGCGCAATTTTCGGCGCACCCGGTGGCCGAAGTTTCCATCAGGACCGCAGACGGGCTTGAGCTGCTGGCCTGGTGGCACCCTCCTAAAATGCAGGATGATCCGGTCATTCTTTATCTGCATGGGAATGCCGGTCACATCGGATATCGCGCCGAAAAGGCTGCCTCCTATATGGCGAACGGGTATGGAGTATTGATTCTGGCCTGGCGTGGTTATAGCGGCAATCCGGGCCGCCCGTCGGAGGAAGGTCTGTATGAAGACGGCGCCGCCGCATTGCGCTGGCTTCAATCGGAGGGGATCGCCAATGAACGTATCGTGCTTTATGGCGAGTCACTTGGTTCCGGCGTCGCTGTGGAACTCGCGACTGCGAACAAGACGCTTGCCGTGATACTTGAGACGCCTTTTTCGTCATTGGCGGAAACGGCGCAAGCGCACTATCCGTTTTTTCCAGCCCTTTGGCTGGTTCGGGACCGTTATGATTCCCATGGCAAGATTGGAGCTGTTGAAAGTCCGGTTCTTATCGGTCACGGGGAGCGGGATTACATCATCCCGTTTCGGTTCGCTGAAAAGTTATTCGGCGCGGCGAATGAACCGAAGAAATTCCTTCGGTATCCCGATGCGGGTCATACCAATCTCCCCGAATTTGAATGGGATGCGGAAGTCATTGAATTTATTGAAAATTATTCAGATCGATAAGATTTTATCGGTATTGGATGATAATCCCGATAAAATTCTTCGCGTAATCTTCCCTAATCCGAACCGATAGAAATTGCACGATCTCTTCGCGCCCCTGTATGGAGGTATACATACAAGGAAATCGAGCTATGGCGATATGGAAACACATGCATTGGCGAGGGCCGCTGGAATTGGTGAATGACCGATCAACCGACAAAGGAACTGTTATATCCAGTCAGGCGGTCGAGAGTTTTCGGCGAGCGCGGGAGGCGACAAAGGCCGAAAATCATTCCGCGGCAACGGCTGTTCCTTATCGTGCGCCATGGGAATATGCCTTGTCGGCCTGTAGCGGATGGACGGTGCCCGCCCCACACAAGGGAACCGGGATTTCGCATCAAGCCGCCGCAAATTCCAATGAACCAGTGGATTCGGTCGATGCGCTGGACCGGAATGTCCTGATTGCCCTGTTATCCGAGAGCCGCTGATCAACGCTGACTGATTGCCCGGAACCTGAGAAGCAGGATGAGCATCGCGGCGCTGAGCCCCGTCAGAAGAAACAGCGATCCGTCAAAACTGCCGGTCGCCTCGGCGACGGCGCCCATACTCATCGGACCCAGTGCGCCGCCGATCTCGGCCGCCGAAAAATAAAGACCGCTGACCGCGCCAATGCGTTCCGGCGGGATCGACTTATGGTCCATCAGGGTAAGGATAAGGATGCTTGTCATCGCGCCCCGGCAAACCCCTTGTAGGATGACGCCAAAGGCGAGAAGCGGCGTGTAGGCCGACCATATCAGCAAGGATCCGGCGGCGGCTGATAACACCAGCCCCAGCAAAATCTTGAAGCGTCTCTCCTGTGTCGCCAGCCGAGGCAGGGTCAATGATGCCAACATGCCAAAAACGGTAGGAATAGAGGACCAGTAGCCCGCTTCCGATGCGGTCATGCCATAGCTTTTAAGAATGGTTGGTAACCAGTTATTGAGACCGTGATTAAAGGCGAGAATGAAAACTCCCATTGTAATGATGATTCGGACCGCCGGGATGCTGAGCAGTTCGAAAAACACCTCCCGGTAGGGTTGTTTTTTTTCCGCGGCAAGGAGTTGTTCTTTTTCCCGGCTTGCCGGATGGATATTCACGGCAAGCCAGACAAAACCGGCGATCAGGACAAAAATTGAAAAGGCGAGAAGCAGCGCGCGCCAGTCATCGCCGAGCGCCGGCAGAAAATAGCTGTTTGTCAGAGAAAGTGCCGATATCCCGCCAAGCGCGTTACCGGTGAAATATATCCCGATAGCAAGGCCGCGATTTTGTCCCGAAAACCACAGGCTGATAACTTTCGGCGCGCCTGTTGAGATCAACGGGCCGCCGATGCCGAATACGACGACGGAGAGGAAGAGTTCGATATAGCTGTCCGAGACGCTGCGCAATGCACCGGACGCCGCAATCACCAATATGGCAATGAACAGCATCCGGCGCGGTCCGTACTTGTCGAGCAACGCGCCACATGGGGCCGAAGACGCTATATAGATTAATGGCCAGGCGCCCAGGATAGTGCCCATGGTCGCATGATCGATGCCGAGGTCGTTCTCGACCCGATATACGACCGGTGCCAGCGAGGCGACGGTAAGACCGAAGGAGAAATAGAGAAGCCAAACACCCCCCAGCATGGCCCACCGCCAGGGATGCGGTGGTGATGTATCGGTGTCGCCGGTTGGAGAAGCGCTCGGGGCCAACGCCATGCCGGATCAGTCTTTGCGCGAGTGAAGATAGGCGTCGAGAGCTGCCGGTGTATCGAGGTCGGTGATGACCGCATCATCATCCATTTCTATATCGACCACGTAATCGGCATGTTCGCCGATAAGATGTCTCGCCCCCACATCTCCCGACAATTGAGCCATGACCGAGAAAAACCGGCTGTGCCATAAAACAGGATTGCCGCGCTTTCCATGGCGGGTGGGAACGCATATCAGCTGATCCTTCTCCGGATCGAATGCCGCAATCAGGCGGTTCAAGTGGCTTGCGGCGATGCCGGGCATATCCCCGAGCGCGATCAGGGCGCCATTGATATTATCGGGCAATGCGCCGAGACCGGATTTGAGCGATGTGCTCAATCCATCCGCGAATTGCGGATTGTGGACGAAAGTGGCATCGATCCCGGTCAGCGCCGTCTTGAGTTCTTCCGGCTGGTGGCCGGTGACGACGACAAGGGGCTTGGCCCCGGTTTCGATGATAGCTTCCGCGATATGGCGCACCATCGGTTTGCCGTCGATTTCGACCAACATCTTGTTGCGTTTCCCCATACGCCGGGACTGGCCGGCGGCAAGGATGACTGCGGCGATGTTCTTTTCGTTTGGTGGATAGGAAATTTCGCCTGATCTGCGGGGCATGGGACGGCTTGGAATTTCTTTCAACAGACCGCCGACACCCATAGCGGTGATGTCGCGCGCTGTCACCTGACGCCCGGCGGAAAATCTTTGCAGGAGCCAATCAAATCCGTGCAATCGCGGAGAACGCGCCGACCCCGGTATACCGAGAATTTTCATTTCTTCGAGATGAGCCAGGAGCATGAGATTCCCGGGGTCCACCGGCATACCGAAATGGTCGATATCGCCCCCCGCATTGATAACCGCCTGGGGTACGACGTCGCGGCGGTCCGCGATGGCGGATGCGCCCAATATCAAAAGGATATCGATCCGTTTTTGTTTCATCTTCCGGATCGCGCCGGTGACTTGCTCTTCACCATGGGCGCATATGATTTCTTCCGCGAATTCAGAACCCAGAGCGGTGATCCGGTCGTCGGTCACGTGATGCGCCTTTTCAATGACGCTTTGTTTGGTCCCGGACAGGGTCGTCTGGATCAGGCCGATGCGAAGCCGGCTGAAAGGGTGAAGCGACACCGGTCTTTTCTCCGCGATCAGTTTTTCGCATCCGGCAACATGGTTCGCCGCCACACCGAAGGTGATGATTTTGACCGTTGCGGCAATATCACCTTCTTTAAGGACGCTTTCGGGTGAAACGGTCGCAATCGTGATGGCTTCGTTTTTGCGGTTCAGGCGAGCGATGATCTTCGCGTCGATTTGGATCAACCCGTCGAACTGAGCGATCAGGTTGCAGCGTCCCGTTCCTGCGCGGCCTGCTTTGAGGCCCGTGGTTTCAAGCGCCTTGGCAAGGCGGTGCGCCGCCTCGTTTTCATCGAGGTCGTTGGGACCAAGCCGAGCGGTGACAATATTTTCAACGCCGTTCTTGCGAAAAAAATTGATGTCGTCTGACGAGAGGACCACGCCCTTTTTGAAGGTCCTGCCGCCGATGCGCTGGCTATGGGCCAGGATGGCGCCTTCCGCTAGCTGCAGTGGCGTATCGCCGAACTTCACGCCGCCGCCTTTTCCTCCCGCGCATGCAGCGTGGCGGTGATTTCGGCGAGGATGGAGACCGCGATTTCGGCGGGCGATACGGCATGAAGGTTAAGCCCGACCGGACCGTGTATCCGGCCGATTTCGGCGTCGTCGAAACCTTCTTCCTTCAAGCGCTCCACCCGGGAGGCATGGGTTTTCCGGCTGCCCAGCGAGCCGATATAGAAGGCGGGTGAACGGATCGCCACCTCGAGACCGGGATCGTCCAGCTTGGGATCGTGGGTCAAGGTCACGACGGCGGTTCGCCTGTCGATATCGATTTGTTTCATGCCGTCATCAGGCCATTCATCGACGATGGTGACGCCCGGGAAACGTTCGGGAGTCGCAAAACTTTCCCGGGGGTCGATGACGATCACGTCATAACCGGCAACCATCGCCATGCGGGACAAGGGCTGCGCGATATGAACCGCGCCCACGATCGCCATGCGGAGGGGTGGGTTAAAGACATGGACGAATATCTCACGGTTGCCGGCGGTGATGATGCCACTCTTGTCATCTTGCAGAGAGCGGCGTGCGAGCGAGACCAGCTCTGTGTTGTCGGCGAGCGGACCCGCCGCTTCGTCGTGATATATCAGGGCTTCATCGCCGGATTCGAGATCGGTTGCCAGCGCGACGGGTGTTTTCGCTTTCTGATCCTTCAAAAGCCGATCGAGAATATCGCGTTTCATCAGTCCAGAGCCTCCACGAATACTTTGACCTGTCCGCCACAGGCGAGACCGACCTCCCAGGCGAGCTCGTTACTGACGCCATAATCCAGCACTTTCGGCGCGCCCGATTTCATGACGTCCATGGCTTCGGTGACGACGGCGCCTTCGATGCAGCCGCCCGAGACAGAGCCTACGAACGTGCCGTCTTCGGCGACCGCCAACTGGCTGCCGGTGGGGCGTGGGGACGATCCCCAGGTTTTTACCACTGTGGCCAGCGCGACCATTTTTCCTTCATCGCGCCAGGATGCGGCTGCGGTCAGGATATCGTCGTCATTCGCTTGCGGTGTCAGATCGCTTCCCGCCATTGTGTCATCTCCTGTTGTCTACGGACTAGCTGGCTGTTGAGAGCCTCAACAAGCTGCGTCAGGCTTTCAAGATTGTGTACCTGACGGAATTCGTCAACATGCGGAAGAATTGCCCGGATACCTTGCGATTTGGGCTCAAACCCTTCGAAGCGGAGGAGGGGGTTTAACCAGATAAGCCGACGGCAGGATTTATGAAGCCGTTCCATCTCAAGACCGAGGCCCCGTCCCGCGTCACGGTCCAGCCCGTCGGATATCAAAATCATCACCGCCCCCTGACCGAGAACGCGGCGCGACCAGAAATGATTGAATTCCTTGAGGCATTCCCCAATTCTCGTGCCACCGGACCAGTCTTCGACGGCATCCACACAACTATCCAGCGCGAGGTCTATGTCTTTCTGACGAAGATGCCGCGTGACATTGGTCAATCGTGTTCCGAACAAAAACGTATGCACCCGGTCCCGGTCGTTGGTGATGGCGTGCATGAAATGCAGCACCATGCGGGTATAACGGCCCATCGATCCGGAAATATCGCAAACAATGACCAGAGGCGGCGTCCGCGTTTTTCGTTTGCGGTATTGCAGTGGAATGACCGCCCCGCCGTTGCGCAACGCGGCGCGCAGTGTGCCCCGCATATCGACCTTGGCAGGATGGGTGGAACGCCGGAAGCGCCGGATGGGGACGTCCTGGATCGGCAACCGCATTCTGGATATGACGGATTTGGCCTGCGCCAGTTCGTCCGCCGACATATCCTCGAAATCCATTTTCTGTAAAAGCTCGTTGGCCGATGCTGTCAGAGTGGCCTCGACGTCGATTTCCGGTTCTTTTTCTTCTTCCGGGCGGTTGGGGTCGTCACCGGAACTCAGCGCTTCCGCCACGCGGCGCGACGGCGGTTCGGGTGGTGGGGCTTCTTCCTCATCGCCGATAAAGGGCATGACCAGTCCCAGCATCCGTTCCAGCAAATGCGGATCGCGCCAGAAAATATGAAAGGCCTGATCGAAGATTTCGTGCTGATCGCGGCGGTTTACGAAAACAGCGTGCAGCGACCAGTAGAAATCACGGCGGCTGGTAATCCCAACGGTCTGTACCGCGGCGACGGCATCGAGGATCTTTCCAGGACCGACAGGCATGCCGGCGGCGCGCAACACGCGGCCGAAATGCATGATATTCGGGACAAGTTTATTCCCTTCCAGCCTTTCCAGCAGGGCGAGACCGGGGGGCAGTTCCGCCGCTGCGCCGTTGCCGTCATTTGCCGGATTATCCGCCATCGTCAGACCATCAGCGCGCGGCCAGGTCGGCCTTTACCTGTTCCAGAAGGTTGGCCGCCTCGCTGCCCTTGATCTTCTCGATGTCGTCCTGATATTTCAGAAGCGTTCCCAGCGTGTCATTGACGGTTTGAGGATCAAGGTCGATGCGGTCGAGCTGCACCAGCGCATTGGTCCAGTCGATGGTTTCGGCCACGCCGGGTAGTTTGAACAGGTCCTTTTCGCGGAGCCTCTGGACAAAGGCGACGATCTGCCGTGACATATCCTGCGGCGCATCGGGGCATTTTACGGCCAGGATTTCCAGTTCCCGCTTGGCGTCCGGATAGTCCACCCAGTAATAAAAGCAGCGGCGCTTGATGGCATCGTGAATTTCACGGGTCCGGTTGGACGTGATGATGACAATCGGCGGTTTCTCCGCCGTGATGGTGCCGATTTCCGGGATCGTCACCTGGAAATCCGACAGGACTTCCAGCAGAAATGCTTCGAACGGTTCATCCGTGCGGTCAAGCTCATCGATCAGCAGGACAGGAGCCTCTCCCGAAAGGTCGGGCTCTAACGCCTGAAGAAGAGGCCGCTTGATCAGAAACTCTTCGGAAAAGATGGTTTTTTCTAGTGAATCCCGGTCCTGATCACCTGCCGCTTCCGCGATCCGGATATCGATCATCTGCCGGCTGTAATTCCACTCATAGACGGCGGAGGCAACATCAAGCCCTTCATAGCATTGCAGACGTATCAGCCGGCGCCCCAACGTGTCAGACAGTACCTTGGCAATTTCGGTTTTGCCGACCCCGGCCTCTCCTTCAAGGAAAAGCGGGCGTCCGAGCTTCAGGGCGAGATAAAGTGCCGTTGCCAATGACCGGTCGGCGACGTATCGGCCATCTGACAGGAGGCCAACGGTATCTTCGATGGAGCCGGGGAATGGATTGCTCATTTGGTGTCTTTCCAACAACGCATTGTCTAGTCTACAGAAATGCGCGGGGGGACGGAAACCCGTCCCCCCGGCAAAACTTCTCTAATTCGACGATTGCCACGCAGGTGGGATACGCCGGAGGATATTAGCTAATCGCTTCCGCGACCGCGCGTTTCGCCATCACCGTCACCAGATGGGCGCGGTATTCGGCGCTGGCGTGGATGTCTTCATTGAGACCATCGGCGGAAATCTTGATATCCGCGACCGCTTCCGGCGCGAAATTACTGGAAAGCGCGGCCTCCATTTCCGGAACGCGGAACGCGCAGGCCCCGGCACCGGTGACACCGACGCGGACGTCGGAGCCTTTCTGGGAGACCATCACCCCGACGATGCAGTATCGCGAGGCCGGGTTGGGGAATTTCATATAGCCCGCCCGGTCGGGAACCGGGTAGGTCACCTTGGTGATGATTTCGCCTTCTTCCAGAGCGGTTTCGAAAAGATCGAGGAAGAAATCATCGCCGGCGATTTCACGCCGGTCGGTATGAACCGTCGCGCCCAGACCGACGATAGAGGCGGGGTAGTCCGCCGCCGGGTCGCTGTTGGCAGTCGAACCACCGATCGTGCCGCGATTGCGCACCATCGGATCGCCGATGCCGCCGGCCAGCTTGGCCAGGGCGGGTAGTGTTTTCTGCAGATCCGCATTCGCGGCGACAACCGCATGCGGCGTCCGCGCCAGAATGGTCACCTGATCGGCGGTGACCTCAACCCCGTTCATATCGGGGACGCCGGCAAGGTCGATGACGTTGGACGGACGGGCCAGCCGCTGTTTCAACGTCGGCAGCAGGGTCATGCCGCCTGACATGTATTTGGGTTCTTCGCCGGCGCCGTGAAAATTCTTTGCTTCGTCGAGCGAAGAGGCCTTCTGGTAGGTGAATTCGTACATTTTCTGTTTCTCCCCTTGTCCCGACGGCCTCAGGCGCCCTTGTTCATGACTTCAGACGCCGCAAGGATTGCTTTCACGATATTGTGGTAGCCGGTGCAGCGGCAGATATTGCCTTCGAGTTCGTGCCGGACGGTCTTTTCGTCCAGCTCTTCGCCTTCATGACGGTCGACGATGCCGATGGCGCTCATGACCATGCCCGGTGTGCAGAAGCCGCACTGCAGCGCGTGATTTTCGCGGAACGCATTCTGCATCGGATGAAGTTCCCCGTCCTGAGCGAGGCCTTCGATCGTGGTGACCTCGCAGCCATCGACCTGAGCGCACAGGATGGTGCAAGACTTGACCGGTTTCCCGTCGATATGGACCGTGCAGCAGCCGCACTGCGTGGTGTCGCAACCGACATGCGTCCCCGTCAGGCGCATATCCTCGCGCAGATACTGGACCAGCAATGTCCGGTCTTCGGTTTCGCCTTGCACGGGCTTGCCGTTTACCGTCATGGAGAACTTTACAGTCATTTCAGCCTTCCTCGATTGCGTGACCGTGAATAACGATCTTTTGCCGATGTTGTTTTATAGGAGTTTTTCGTTTGTACAAGTATGCCTCGACCGACCGGGCGGTCAACCCACGCCGGGTGGAAAAAAGCCCTTATTTAGTGCTGAAAACCAGCAGCAATACGACCACGACCGCGATCAACCCGCCGATCCAGATAGCGGGGCTTATACCGCCTGATTGAGCTGGTTCGGCCGCGGCCGGTGCAGGCGCTTCTGGGGTTGGTTCGGTCGAGGCTTGGCTTCCCGCGGAAGCCGTCGCGTCGTCTGACCCGGACGCATCGCCCGTGCCGATCTGCTCAACAAAATTGGTGAAGAATTCATTGGCCATCTTTTTCGCGGTCGAATCGATCAGACGCGATCCGATCTGCGCCAGCTTGCCGCCGACCTGTGCGGTCGCGGTATATTTCAGAACGGTTTCGCTACCGTCTTCATCCAACGTCACTTCGGCGCCGCCTTTTGCGAAGCCCGCGACACCGCCCTGGCCCTCACCGCTGATCTTGTAACCTGCGGGCGGATTTATGTCCGAAAGGGTGACCTTTCCGGAGAAGGTCGCCGAGACCGGACCAACCTTGGTCTTAACCTTCGCGGTCATCTGGTCGTCGCCGACCTTGTCGAGTTCCTGGCAGCCGGGAATGCTCGCTTTCAACACTTCGGGATCGTTCAACGCTTCCCATACGGTCTCACGGGATGCGGGGATCCGGAATTCGCCTGTCATATCCATAATATTGGCCCCTTCGGGTTGTTCGGGCGCCCGCCTCTCGGGCGCAATATGAGGACATAATTAGACTTTCGGTGCGGGACCGACAACCCCTTGGTGCAGCGGGATTAACCGGACTTTCACCAAGAATGGGGTATGGCTTCCGCCATGCGCTATGCGGTGAAAAGCAGTTTTGACGTGGCGGTGTGGTTCATGGACCGGGCCAGCGCCGATGACGCCTATTTGCAGCCCCGGATGCTGCAAGCCCTGTTGTTTGTTGCCCAGGGCATTTATACGGCAGCGCATAAGGATGCGTTGCTGATGCCGTCGGTATTCACGATGGATGATACCGGTCCACTGGAACCGAATCTGTATAAGGTACTTGAGTATGGTCGGCCTGATTTCGCCGTCAACGCGCCGTCGCCCGGGATCTCGACATTTCTCGATTCTGTCTGGAGACGTTTCGGCCATTTTGATGCGCTGCGCCTCTGCCAGTGGATCAAACGCCTGTCGGGTAAGCTGTCCGAGGACGATTTGGGTGCCGGTAGGGTAATCGGGCCCGAGGAAATGAGGGCGCTATTCGCAGAAAGCGGGAAAAAGGAAAAACCTGCCGTGAAACCCGTTCCGACCCGTAATCCGGTCGAGCGAAAACCGGCCGAGGGCGTGCCGGTTACCGTTGCCAAGCGGGAAGGCGTAATTCCACCGAATGGGGAAGTCGGCGCGGCATATCGCCCCGATGGATCGGCGGTGATCGTCAAAAAGTGGGTGCCGGGGAGTGGCTAGTCCAAACGCGTCAACTTCATACGAAATAGAATATGACGTAAAGCGCGAGCAGGATCGCGACCCAGAGAACGGTTGAGCCCGTCGGCCAGGTGCGGGCGAGAACGCCTTCCGGTCCGTGATGGCGGAAGACACCGCTTATCAGCCGAACAATCCGTCCCTGCAAGGCGGCGAGCAGACCATTATATATGGGCCAGTAAATTTTGCAGGCGCCATCGATAATTGTCGGCAGGATTCGCCGGTATACCCAGTCGAACTCCAGATTGATTGATCTGAAGTCGCCGGGCAAAAGACCTTTACGGGCGAGATAGCAATAGGCGAGGGCGGACGCCGAAAGCAATTGCAGCTGTGTGACGATGTGGGTCGCGGTATAGGGGTTGTAGGACACATCGAAGGGAAGAATTGCATAGAGCGGTGCGGGGTATAGCCCGACTAGGACACAGGCGACCGCGACGATTCCCATAGCGATCAGCATATTCGCTGGTGCTTCTTCCGGCCGCTTACCGCTGTCAGCCGCGAAAAAGGCGAGATAGGGTATGCGAATACCCGTGCTCAGGAAGACCCCGGCGGACGCAAACAACAAGGCGCCCCATACTAGCCAGTAACCTTCATAGGCCGTGGCTGAAAAAATAAGCGATTTACTGGTGAAGCCGATGAAGAACGGAAACGCCGATATGGAGGCGGCGCCGATCATGCAGAAACCCGCTGTCCAGGGCATGGTACGAAACAAGCCGCCGAGATCGCTGGCATTCGAGGTGCCGGTCCGGAAGAGGACGGCCCCCACCGCCATGAAAAGCAAGGATTTATATAGAATACCCGTAAAGGCGTGGGCCACAGCGCCGTTGAGCGCGAGCTCGGTTCCGATTCCGACAGCGGCAACCATCAGGCCCAGCTGTGTGTTGAGGCTGTAGGTTATGACGCGTCTCAGATCGTTTTCGATAAGGGCGTAAAACACCGTAAAGACCGCCATAACGGCGCCGATCCAAATCAGTATCTCGGTTCCGGGAAATCCGCGCGCCAACGCATAAATGGCGAGTTTCGTCGTGAAGGCGCTGAGAAATACCGTCCCGGTCACGGTCGCGCTGGGATAGGCATCATGCAGCCAGTTGTGCAGAAGCGGGAAGGCCGCCTTGATCCCGAATGCGGCAAAGATAAACCAGGCACCCGCACCGGCCAGAACCATCTTGTCGAATGCGATGGAGCCGGTTTCTGTGAAAAGAATGACGGCGCCCGAAAGCAGCAGCACGCCCGAGGTAACCTGGATAATCAGGTAGCGCATGCCGGATTTGTAGGCGCTTTCCGTACGATTGGCCCAGATCAGGAAAACGGACGATATGGCGGTGCCTTCCCAATAGACGAACAGGGTAATGAGATCTCCGGCGAAGGCGGCGCCGATCGCGCTGCCCGCGTAAACGAGAGCGGCGACTTGCTGAACGGTATCCCGGACATGAAAGGCGTAAATGATGCTGATGATCGCCGCGATATGGAAGATATAGCCGAAAACCAGGCTTAATCCGTCGATCCGGACCGGGGCGAGCGTCTGCCCCAACATTGTGAATTGCCAGTAGATTCCGTCCTGGGCCTGGAGAAGGCCGATCAGCCCGAGGATGGGCAGCAACAACATATAGATATTGCGGAGTTGACCGCGGAGCAGCGGGATCAGGGCTGCTCCGAGGATAAGCAAGAGGCCCGGAGGGATGGCCGCGAAGTTATTCATCCGGCCCTCCGTAGTAATTTTTGGAGCGGTTCAGGAGTTTCCTGAGACCTTTGCCCAGTAAAACGAGGAGGAAGGTGGCGGCTAGCGCGAAGAGACCATAAAACACCCAAAATTCATCGACTTGAGCGGCTGTGCTGCCTGATTTGAACGCTGAATGCTTGTGTAAAACGAAATCGAGCAGGCACAGGATGATCGTGAGACCCAGAAGTCCACGCCACGCCTTATCGCGGTTCTCTTTCTTGCTGAACCAGAATTGCTTTTTTTCGCCGATAGCGGGTTCGCTCATACCACTCTCCCTTATCCCGCGCTCTTAGTGATCGGTTCAAGCAGGGTAACGATGCGGTCTGCATAGAAGAACAGGGCGATACAACCGATTGAGGTTATCGCCATGGCGAACAGGCAAAAACCCGGGGCTTCCTTGATAACGGTGCCGTCATCATGGGAATCTTGATGATCTCCGTGGCCGTCCTCGGTGTCAGGCTTCGGTGGTCTGAAGAAAGCGCGCGCGACGACGGGCAGGAGATAGGCCACGTTCAAGAGTGAACTTGCCATCAGCACGACGATAAAAAAGACATGGCCCGCCTCGGCGGAACCGACCATCAAATACCATTTGCTCCAGGAACCGCCCATCGGGGGAAGGCCGATCACGCACATCGCGCCAATCAAAAAGGCGATGAAGGTAAAAGGCATGCGTCTGCCAAGCCCGTCCATCTGTGAAATCTCGGTCTTGTGCGAGGCGACCATAATTGCCCCGGCGCAGAAAAAGAGGGTTATTTTACCGAATGCGTGCATGGCGATATGCATACCGCCGCCGAGAATGCTTGCTCCCGTGGCCAGAGCGGCGCCGAGCACGATGTAAGAGAGTTGACTGACCGTTGAATAGGCCAGCCGCGCCTTCAGGTTGTCTTTTGTCAGGGCGATACAGGAGGCGGTGATCAAAGTGAATGCGGCAACATACATCAGCCAGTCATCCTGATGAATTTCCGTCAGCACATCCGTGCCGAAAATATAGACGATCACTTTGAGGACGGAAAAAACACCCGCTTTCACGACGGCAACCGCATGAAGCAACGCGCTGACCGGTGTGGGGGCGACCATGGCTGTGGGAAGCCATCTGTGGATCGGCATCAATGCCGCCTTGCCGATTCCGTACATATACAGGAACAGCAAAATGCCGACCACCGCGCCACCGGCTTTGCCCTCCAGGATGCCGCCGGGTTCGAAATCCAGGGTGCCCGTGAGATGCCATGTCCACAGCATCGCAAGGAGCAGGAAACCGATGGATGTGCTGATCAGGATTCCTAGGTAGACCCGGGCGCCCGCCTTGGCTTCCGGGGTCTGACTGTGGGCGACCAGGGGATAGGTCGATAACGTGAGCATCTCGTAAAAGATGAACAGGGTCAGCATGTTGCCGGCAAAGCAGATGCCCATTGTGCTGGATAGCGCAATCGCGAAGCAGGCATAGAAGCGGGTCTGGTTCTTTTCGTTATGCCCGCGCATATAGCCGATTGAATAGAACGTCGTGACGATCCAAAGACCGGATGCGATCATCCCGAACAACATCCCGAGCGGTTCGACCTCGAATGCAATCGATATGCCCGGTATGATCTGGATGAATTCAAGGCCAGGGCGTTCACCCGCGAGGACCGCGGGAAGAATGCTGAGCACTGTCAGAAAAAGCAGACCAGCCGTCGCCAGCGTCACGGTTTCACGGACGTTGGGATAGCGCCGATTAAGAAGGATCAAAAGTGATCCAAGCAACGGGATGCCAATGGCAAAGGCGATTGCGGCATTGGGCGTCATCCGCCTGCTCCCGTCAGTTGTTTGGCCGCCTCAATCGAAACACCTACCGGTAAATCAGTGTTGATACCGAAATAGATACTCGCAATTATCAGAATCCAAGTCGGAAACAAAAGCGATCCCGGGGCTTCTTCCACAGGTTCGGCGTCCTCCGGGACGGGTTTCAGATAGGCGGTTTCGACAAATCGCCAGACGTAGATGACAGCCAGGAGCGAGCTCAACAAGACGAGTAATCCTAGCGGCCACCAACCGCGTTCAATGGCTGCGATGACGAGATACCATTTTGTAATAAATCCGGCAGTCAGCGGCACACCGATCAGGCCAAGCCCCCCGATCACAAAGGCTGCCGTACTGAACGGCATGCGTTTACCGATCCCATCGAGCTTGTCGATATTGACGGTTGCCAGACGGTAAAAAATACAGCCAAGAGCCAGGAACATACCGCCTTTGATCAAGGCATGATTAAACAGGTGCAGAATGCCTGCCGTCACGCCCGCGGCGCTGGCGAAGCTGATCCCGAGAACGATATAGCCGATTTGCGCGACACTCGAATAAGCCAACATGCGCTTCATATTCGTCTGGAAAATCGCGACAGTGGATGCCGCGAACATCGCCATCAGCGCGAGCCCCGCCAGAATGATGTCAAGCGGCAGCGCATCAAAGGTCAGCTCATAATTGAAGACCGAGAACAGGAAGCGCAGAAGGACATAAACCGCGACTTTTGTCGCCGTGGCCGCGAGAAAAGCGCTAACCATTGATGGTGAATAGGTATAGGCATTCGGCAACCAGAGATGCAGCGGAAATAGCGCCAGCTTTAGCGATATGCCGACAATTAGGAACCCAAAGGCTGCTCCGATGGTCCTGTTGGGGCCGAGATCTTCGATACGCGTCGCCAGATCATATAGGTTCAATGTACCTGTTTGGGCGTAGAGGAGACCAATCCCGATAACGATGAAGGTCGCACCGATCGTGCCCAGAACCAGGTACTGGTATGCAGCGGTGAGCGCCCGGCGGTCCTTGCCCATGGCCACCAGCACATAGTTGGCGAGTGAGTTGATCTCGAGGAAAACAAAAAGGTTGAATGCGTCCCCGGTAATGGTGACGCCCAGCAGCCCGCAGTAGCAGAGAAGGTAGGATGTGTAGAAAAAGTAAACTCGACTCGTACCGAATTCAGCGCGGATGCTCTCCCGGGCGTAAGGCATCATTACCGACCCGATCCCGGTGACGATCAACAGGACGAACGCATTGGCGAGATCTACACGGTATTCAATTCCGATCGGCGGGGCCCAGCCTCCCATATGATAGCTGATAGGTCCGCCGGCGATCACTTGCTGCAAAACTGCCCAGGAACACGCAAACGAGCCCCAGGTACAGACAGTCGCGACTGCCCACGACCAGTCCCGGTAACGCACCAGCATGCAAAGCGGCGCGCCGACCAAGGGAATGACCACGATGAGGGCGGCTAGCTGGTCCGTCATTACGGCTCTTTTTCCTCCGCCTCGTGAATTTCGTCATCTTCAATGGTGCCATAGGCCTCGTTGATGCGAACAACAAGTGCGAGGCCCAGGGCTGTGGTGGCGACGCCCACGACAATTGCGGTCAGGATTAGTACATGGGGCAGGGGGTTGGAATAAACGGTCAAGCCATCGGCGATAATTGGCGCCGTACCTCCGGAAACCTTGCCAAAACTGATATACATAACAAAAACTGCGGCCTGAAATATATTGAGGCCGATGATTTTCTTGATCAGATTGTCATGCGCGATGACGATATAAAAACCCGCCATCATCAGGAAAATGACAATCCAGTAATTGTAATAGTCGAAAATCACCGCCGATCCGCCTTTCCGCGTCCCGCAAAAGTGAAAAAGACCGCGATCATGACCGAGGCGACAGTAATGCCTACGCCCGCTTCAATTACCAAAATGCCGATATGTTGACCCGTCGCGGGGTCTGCCGCCATGACGCCGTATTCAAGGTAATTGCCGCCGAGCAGCATGTTGTATACGCCAACCCCGGCATAGAGCAGCAGTCCCAGGGCGATCGCAAAGCGCAAGATGCCGCGAGACATGACGGCCCCGGCGGCATCCAGACCAAAAATCAGTGAGTACAGAATGAAACCTGAGGCGAAAATCACACCTGCCTGGAAGCCCCCCCCAGGTCCAAAATCACCGTGAAACTGGACATAGAGAGCGAATATAAAGATAAACGGTAACAGTACTTTAGCAACAACTCTTAAGACGAAATAGCTACGCATGGCGGTCGTCCTCGTCACGCCGCCGGCGCCGCCAATTTCCTAAAATCAGCATTACCCCGATTCCGGCTGTGAAGACCACCGCGACCTCGCCGAGGGTGTCAAAACCGCGATAACTGGCCAGCACCGCCGTGACAATATTGGGCACCGTCGTTTTTTCCTGGCCTTCGGATAGATAGACCGGTGCCACGTGAGTCTGGGACGGTGATTTGGGATCGCCGAATGGTGCGAGGTCGAGCGTGCCGTATATCAATGCCCCGCCTGTGATAATGACGACAGCGAGTGGAATTATCTTGGTGTGGCCAGGCGGTTTTTCTCGTCCCGTTGTCAGGGCGAGTGTTCCAAGCGCCAGAACGGTGGAAATGCCTGCGCCGACCGCTGCTTCCGTAAAGGCGACATCTACGGCGTCGAGCACGACGAAAATGCTGGCGGCGAGCAGGCTGTATATGCTCGCTAGCATAACAACTGCATAGAGATTCCTGATCCGGACGATGGCAAGCGTCGTCAGGGCCATAAAGGATAACAGAACGATATTCACCGCAATTTCTATGACGAACTCTCCCTGGTCTTTTCATCGTTATTTTCACCGGGGTGACTGTCACGCCAGTCATTCTTGAGTTTGGGTTCTACGCCGCTGCTTAATGCTGCATGCGCGAGGGAGAAACTCGATGTGGGGCTGGTAAAAAAGAAGAAAAACAGGATAAGCGCCAGCTTTGCGGCGACAAGAGTCGGCCCGGCCTGAAGGATCAAGCCGAGCAGAATGGCACCACTGCCAAGCGTGTCAGTAATGCTGGCCGCATGCATCCGTGTATAAAAATCCGGGAACCGGATAACACCGATTGATCCGCAAATCAGGGCGAAGCCGCCGATTGCGATGAGAGTCCAGGACGCGATATCGATAAATACGTCCATGTCAGAGCGGTCTCTCGTCTTCGCCTTCGCGGCCGAGATCCCCATATTTGAAGACCTTGAGGACGGCGATGACCCCGATAAAGTTTATCAGGGCGTATACGATGGCGATGTCCATGAATTCCGGTCGTCCCATCAGGAAACCCAGAACGGCAATCAGCAGCACGGTCTTTGTTCCCACCATGTTCAACGCCAGAATGCGGTCGTAAATGGATGGACCGATAAACGCCCGGGCGAGGGCGATCAGGATCGTAATCAGGAGGGCGATGGTGCCGGCGGTAAACACAGTGGTGATTACTCCCCTGCCATTTTTGTAACGCGGCGGTCCATTTCACCTGTAATCAGGTCTTCCGCGCCGTCTTTGGACAAGGCATGGACGAGAATTTCGTTATTCGCCACATCGATCGAAATCGTCCCGGGGGTCAGGGTGATAGAATTCGCGTATATGACCTGCCCGAGATCACTTTTCTGGCTCGCCTTGACCCGGAGCATTGTAGGAGAAATCGGCAGCGAAGGGGATAAAACCCGCTTTATGACATCAATATTGGCTTTGATGATTTCAAAACCGAGCCACGTCCAGTACCAGAGCGCCCGCCAGGTCAGATGAATAGGATGACCTTCTTGGTCTGCAACGTCCATACGGATCGTGATCCAGACAACAGTGGCGCAGGACAGGACGCCCAAGGAGATTAACAACGGGTTGTTGAAATACCCGGAAAGCATGAGCCAGACTGCAAAAAGCACTATCCCGATCGATAGCGCGTGTATCAAGTCCTGCCGCGTCATCCCCGTTTCAGCCCCGGTTATTAAGAACTTATTAACTCTAACGCTGCTCTATTAGCCGGAAAATATTATGGAAGGAGACGCATTTCTACCCGCAAATTGTCATTTTTTCGTCATGCGGATGAAT
>CAZBKQ010000033.1:28391-29698 GCA_964492555.1 uncultured Rhodospirillaceae bacterium
ACTCCACAGCCCGGCGTGGAGTCGGTCGAGATTCGCGGAACCGTAAAGTGGTTCAATGTTGTGAAGGGCTATGGGTTTTTGACGCCCGACGACGGATCCGACGATGTTTTTCTGCATTTGACCGTTCTGAGAAACGCCGGGCATGACAGGCTTTTGCCTGGGACAACCGTGCAAGCCGAAGCGGTTAAGGGCGCCAAGGGCATGCAGGTATTGCGTGTTTGCGCCATCGACGAGAGTACAGCGGTTGCCGATCCCTCCAGCGCGCGCCCCGCATCTGGCGATGTCTCAAATGTGGCGCCGGAAGGCACCGCGGAAGGCCCTTTTATCAGCGGAACCGTGAAGTGGTTCAATCCGCACAAGGGCTATGGGTTCATCTGCCCCCAGAACGACACCTCAATGGATATTTTCGTTCACATGGTTACGCTGCGGCGTTCGGGTATCACCGAATTGGTCACCGGGCAGATTGTTGAATTTCGCGCCGCCGAGGGCCCAAAGGGACAGCAGGCGACCGATGTTCGTCTGATTTCGGGGACGGCGTCCGGTGATGAAGGCGGTAATGACGGTCAGGACGGTTAATCCGTTCCGGTTTTTGGTCAAGGGCGCGCCTCTCCGTCTTTTCGCGATTTGTTTTTCGGTCCTGTTGCTTGCCGGGGCAGTAACCGAACCAAGCGCCGCCACTCTTGAAACGGGAAAACTCTCCATCCTATCGGGGGGGGAACGGCATGTTTTCAAGATTGAGATCGCCCGGACACCAAAACAACAGGAACGAGGCTTGATGTTTCGGCGGAAAATGCCGGCGGATGAGGGGATGTTGTTTGTTTATCCCTATTCCTCGATCATTCGTATGTGGATGAAAAATACCTTTATCCCTCTTGATATGATTTTTATCGGGAAAGACGGAAAAATTCTTGAAATCGCACAACGGGCGGTACCGCACTCGACGGAAGTAATCAGCTCCAGGAAGCCCGCGGTCGGGGTTCTGGAGGTCAATGGCGGTACGGTATCTCGTCTCGGCATAAAGCGCGGGGATCGGGTTGTTCACCCAGCCTTTGCCGGCAACCAGGATGTGCCCCGATAGTCAGCGGAAATTCAGCGGATTGCCTTGCCGGTTAACGAATTGAATACCGGTTCGTTGATAGTATTGCGGGGATAGAGCCGCATCAGTAGGTCCGCACGGAAAGGAACCGCAATGGCCAATAAGTCCGAAATGAAGCTTCTCCTGATCGACGATCAGAAGAGTATCCGCGACATCGCAAAATTCATGCTGCAGCAGGCTGGTTTCCAGCATGTTGACGAATGCGACAACG
>CAZBKQ010000034.1:0-7218 GCA_964492555.1 uncultured Rhodospirillaceae bacterium
GGCGAGCGTTCCGACAGCATGTGCCATTCATTGATCCAGATGGTGCCGGAACGCAGCTTTGCCGCCACGTCCTTCGCGGCATCGATATTCTTGCTCCACACCCCGGCGGAGAGTCCGTAGATGGAATCGTTCGCCATGGCGATGGCCTCATCGACGGAGTCGTATTGTAGCACGCCAAGAACCGGGCCGAAGATTTCCTCCCGCGCGATCCGCATATCGTTGGTGACATTCGTGAACAAGGTCGGTTGAACGAAGCTGCCCTTGTCGAGATCGCCACCGGTCGCGCGCGCACCGCCACAGGCCAACGCCGCGCCTTCGCCCTTGCCGATCTCGACATATTCCAGCACCGATTTCATCTGCCCTTCGGAGACCACCGGGCCAAGCTGCGTCGTCGGGTCCAGCGGATCGCCCATCTTCATGGCGTTCAGCTTTTCAACCATCTGTTCGACGAACGCGTCGTGATCGGCCCTGGAGAGCATCAGCCTTGTGCCGGATTCGCAGACCTGCCCCTGATGGTAAAAGCTCGCCCAGATCGACCCGTCGACCGCGATTTCCCAATCGGCATCGTCGAGGATGATATTCGCGCCCTTGCCGCCGCATTCCAGCGTGACTTTTTTCAGCGTGCCGGCCGCGTTGGCCATGATGTCGCGCCCGACCTCGGTGGAGCCGGTAAAGGCCACCTTGTCGACATCCGGATGGGTCGTCATCGCCGCGCCCATGGAGCCGCCGGGACCGGTGATGATGTTGACCACGCCGGGCGGAAACCCGACTTCATCGAACACCCTGGCGAGTTCCAGCGCCATCACCGGCGTGACCGAAGCGGGTTTGAGCACCACGCAATTGCCGGTCGCCAGCGCGGGACCAAGCTTCCAGATCGCCATCATATAGGGAAAGTTCCACGGGATGATCTGGGCGCAGACCCCCATCGGTTCGCGGATGGTATAGTTGAATGACCGCCCTTCGCGCATCATCCCGTCGATTTCCCTGGGTTCCTCGTTATAATTCGCCGCCATTTCACCGAAATAGGCGAGCTGGCGCGAGGCGAGGAAGGCATCGGCGCCGGTCTTGTTGATGGTGCCGCCGGAATCGAGCGATTCAAGCCGGGCGTAATCCTTCATCCGGTCTTTCAGCAGCGCCGCCGCCTTGCCGATCAGCTCCGACCGTTCGGCGCCGGATATACGCGGCCAGGGGCCTTCGTCAAAGGCCTTGCGCGCCGCCGCGACGGCCTTATCGACATCCGCCGGACCGCCCTGCGGGATGGAGGCGATGACCTCGCCATTGAAAGGATTGATCGAGTCGTACCGGTCGCCGCTTTCGGCATCGACGAAGTCACCGCCGATATACATCTTGTAGTTTTCCATCACACCATCCGCTGGTCGGGTTTCAGAAGTCACTTTCTGTATAGCGTAGGGCGGAGTGAGGAGCCAGCGGGTGGAAACACCGGCAGCGACGCCAATTAAAACTCCATCAGATCCTCGGCGACGACGACGTCGCCGGGATAATGTTTTCGTACCTCTTCCGCCCAGGGTTCGTAATCCTGTGACTTGAAACGTCTTGTCAAGTGCGACAGCACAACCTTCCCGACGCCCGCCTCTGTCGCCAGCTTGCCGATGTTGTCCAGCCCCATATGGCCTTGCGTCGCCTGACGCATAATGCCTTCCCGTTCGGCCTCGGTCATGGCCTGCCATATGCCGTCATCCATCATCCGGTTTTTGCGCTCATCGCAGGAAGATGTCTCCGTCACCAGAATATCGGCGCCCTTGACCAGCTCCGCCACTTTCGGGCTGAACCCCGTATCGCCGGTAAAGCCGATTACCCGGTCCGGCACCTCAAAGCGGTAGGAGTATGATTTAAACCGGCCCGCTTCCTTACCCTGATGAAAGCTGAAATGGGTATTTTCGGTCGCGGTAACCCGGATATTGTCATCCTGATAAATCTCTCCAACACCGACATCATGGCCGAAAAACATCTCGTTCAGCGGAATGGAACGCCCGCCATCGGCGATGCGGATATCGGCGCTGATGCTGCAATAAGCGATTGCGGCATCGACAAGTTCCCTGGTACGCGGCGGTCCGTAGACATTGATGGGCTCTGTCCGCTGCCGGTCCCAGGCAAGCCCCATCAGGGTCGCGAGCCCGGCCGTGTGATCGTCATGGTGATGGGTCAGAAAAATCGTCCCCGTATCGCGTACTTCCGCGCCGGCACGCGCCATACGGCGGGCGACGCCGTCACCCGCATCGATCACGTAATAGGTCTCGTTGACGGTCAGCAGATGAGAGGTTTGCGCCCTGCCTGGCGTCAGGGACGGTCCGGCCGAGGTGCCAAGCGTGATCAAGGATGATGGTGTTTTCATGGTCATTCGCTCCCTGTTTGGTGATTTTTATAGCCCGGAGGAGAAAACCCGGCCAGCGCTTGACGCCCGCGCGCTCCCCCAACATGATCGCCCGCATGTCGAGAATATAGGGAGCAAACCCGATGGCGCGGAAAGCGGCTAAGAAAACGGCGAAAAAGGCGGCGGCGAAGAAGAGCGCGAAGGTGCGCGCCGGCAAACACGAGTTCATCAAGGTCACAAAGCGCAACGGCATCTGCCAGATACAGCTCAACCGGCCGGATTTCCTGAACGCCATGAATATCGAAATGGCGCAGGAGATCGCCGATACGCTGATCGAGGTGGAGCTCGACCGCAAGATCCTCGCCGTCATCCTGTGCGGCAATGACAAGGCGTTTTGCGCGGGCGCCGATCTGTCGCGCATGAAATCGTCGAAAGAAGAGCTGTTCGATGTTTATCGGTCGCGCTTCAACCACATGCCCAACCGGTCGCTCTATCGCGTGCTCTGCTTTTACACCAAGCCGGTGATCTCGGCGGTCGAGGGATACTGCCTCGGCGGCGGGTTCGAGGTCGCGATGTGGGGCGATTTCATCGTCGCCGGCGAAAACGCGCAGTTCGGCCTGCCGGAGGTACGCCACAGCCTGATCCCGGGCGGCGGCGGCACACAGAATCTGCCCCGGCTGATCGGCCCGGCGCTGGCCAAGGAGCTGATCTGGACCGGCCGCCGCATCAAGGCCGCCGAAGCCAAGGAATACCGCATCGTCAATCATGTCGTTGCGGCCGGCGATGCGCTTAAGAAAGCGAAGGAAATTGTCGGCGAGATGTCCACTAACGGGCCGCTCGGCATTATGATGAGCAAACAGGCGATCAATCGCGGTCTGGATCAGAGCCGCTTTAACGGCTTCCTGGGAGAGGGCGATCTGGCCCATATGCTGAATTTCTCCGAAGACCGGCCCGAAGGACTGCGCGCCTTCGCCGAACGCCGCAAACCGAACTTCAAGGGGCAGTAATATGGCCGATAATGACGGGCTGCGTGGTTTCATCGGCGGGATGGGCCGCTCGGGCGAGGTTCAGACCCGCGATCTTTCCAAACGCAAGGGCGCAAAAAAACGCCCGGCGGCGGCCGCGCGCAACATGCGCGACCAGTCATTACGAGGATATCTCTCCCGTCTGGAACGGGCGGGCGAAATCCTGCGCATCACCAAGGAAGTCGATCCGGCCGAAAATATGGGCGCGCTCCAATGGAAAGCCTATGACGAAAAAGGCAAGGCGACCTATTTCGAGAACATAAAGGGACATCCCGGCTGGGAGGCCTGCAGCCAGATTTTCACCGACCGCAGGAAATGGGCGCTTGGCCTCAATCTGACCGAGGACGAGCTGCTCTCGGCGATGAGCAAAAAGCTGCAAAAACCGATCGAGGCGAAGGTCGAAAGCAATCCCAACGCGCCCTGCAAGGAGGTCGTGCTGAAAGGCGACGACGCCTCTTTGCTCGATCTGCCGGTCGTCACCCAGTCGGAACATGATGGCGGGCCGTTTATCGCAGCCGGCATGGCGATCCTGAAGGACCCGGATACCGGTATCCGCAATATGTCGATCCACCGGATGCAGGTTTATGACGCCCATCATTCGGGCTTTATCCTGCTGCCCCGTCAGGCGCGACGGATCCATGAAAAATATGTGGCCGAGGGCAAACCCACGCCGGTCGCGGTGGTGATCGGCGCCCATCCGGCGATTTTCTTCGGCTCCGCCTTTACCACGACCTTCGGCGTCGATGAGCTGGCGGTCGCGGGCGGGCTGCTCGGCGAGCCGGTACGGCTGGTCAAGGCCGAAACCGTCGATATCGAGGTTCCGGCGGATGCGGAGATCATTCTGGAGGGTGAAATCCTCCTCGGCGAGAAGCGCTTCGAGGGCCCCTATGGCGAGGTGCCGGGCACCTATGCCGAGGCCGAGGACGCGGAGATTTTCCGCGTCACCGCCATCACCCACCGCAAGAACCCGGTCTATTATTCACTCCATAGCGGCGTGCCGACGACCTGTGCCCAGGCGACCACCGGGTTTGGTATCGAGATCGCCACGATGGAGCATCTCTCCAAGGTCGAGGGCGGCATGGATATCCACGATGCCCGCGTCATTCCGGCGGGCGGGCTGATGCTGCTGGTGATCAAGATGACGCCCAAGGTCGAAGGCCAGGCCAAGACCGCGTTGATGGCGGCGCTCTCCGGTCCCTATCTCCACCCGAAGCTCGCCATCGCGGTGGATGACGATATCGACGCCAGCGATCTGCGCCAGATCATGTGGTCGATGACCACGCGGGTGCATGCCGAAAAAGACATTGTGATGATCAACAACACGCGGACTTTCGCACTCGACAAGATTTCACCGGTGGCCGAGGGCGGCAACCAGTTCGAGCGGGTCGGCACCAAATGGCTGATCGACGCCACCAAACCCGCGATCTCCCACCCGGAAATCCGCGCGAATTTCGACCGCGCCATGCCGAAGAATTTTGACGAGGTCGATATCGCCAACTTCCTGCCTGACGGGGCGCTGGATTAACCCATGGACGAAGCGACGAACCAGACTTTCGATTACGTCATTGTCGGCGGCGGGGCCGCCGGCTGTGTCGTCGCGGCGCGGCTTTCCGAACGGTCGTCCAACAATGTGCTTCTGATCGAAGCGGGGGAAGATTTCGAACCCGGCACGGAGCCGCAGGAAATCCGCGACACCTTTGCGGGCTCCGCCCATTCCAGCCCGCGCTTTACCTGGGTCGGACAGGAAGTCACCTGGCCACCGCGCCCCGGCAACGCGCCGGATACCCGTAAACGCGTCCGCTATGCGCAAGGGCGGGTAATCGGCGGCGGGTCTTCGGTCAACGGCATGATATCCATCCGCGGCGTACCCACCGATTATGACGGGTGGGAAGCCGCCGGCGCCACGGGCTGGGGCTGGGACGATGTTTTGCCTTTTTTCAAGAAGCAGGAAACCGACCGCGATTTCGACGGACCGCTGCACGGGCAGGACGGGCCGATGGCCCTGCAGCGCGTGTTTGAGGATCGCTGGCCCGGCTTCACCAGGGGTTTTATGAACGCCGCCCGCGAAGACGGATGGAAGGACTTGCAGGACAAGAACGCAAATTTCGGCGACGGGTTCTTTCCCGTCGCGGTCGCCCATAATGACGGCAGGCGCACCTCCACCGCCACCGCCTACCTGACGCGGGAGGCCCGGGCGCGCGACAATCTGACGATCATCGGTGAAACACGCGCCAGACATCTGCTGTTCGACGGCACGAAAGTGATCGGCGTGCGCGTCCTGCAAGGCGGAAATGAGTTCGATATCAAAGCACGGGAGGTCATCGTTTCCTCCGGCTCGCTCCATTCCCCGGCCTTGCTGCTGCGTTCCGGCATCGGCCCGGCGGCGGAACTACGGGAATACGGCATTGATGTGGTGACCGACCGACCCGGTGTCGGCAAAAACCTGATGGAACATCCCGGCGTCAATTTCGGCTGCTATATGAAACGGGATTCCCGCCTGCCGCCCGAATTGCGCCTCCCGATGTATGCCGGGCTGCGCTGGTCATCGGGACTGGAAGGCTGCCCCGCCGGCGACATGTACATGATCCCGATGAACAAGAGCTTCTGGCACGCGATCGGCGAGCGGGTCGGGCTGATCATGCTCTGGGTCAATAAAAGCTATTCGACCGGCGAGGTGACGCTGAACCCGGTCGATCTCATGGCGACACCCGTTGTCGATTTCAACATGGTCTCCGATGAGCGCGACATGGAACGGCTGAAAATCGGCACGCGGATGATGATTAAGTTCAGCCGTCTTCAGGCGTTGAAAGACTCGGTGCATGAGATTTTCCCGATCAGCTACAGCGACCGTGCTCGGCGTTACGCCGTCTTCAACCGCGCCAACCAGTTTCAGACCTGGGTCGGCGGGCAGGTCATGGATGCCTCCGGCCCGTTACGGCGGATGCTGATCAACCGTCTTATTTCCGACAATCTCTCCATCGCCGATATCGAACATGATGAATCGGTCATGGAAGAATGGATCCGGAAAACCGTGCTCGGCCATTTTCACGCGTCGTGTTCCTGCCATATGGGACGCGCCGACGATCCAATGGCGGTGACGGACCCGAGCGCGCGGGTCTATGGCGTGGAAGGATTGCGCGTGGCGGATGCCTCCATCATGCCGGCGGTGCCCTGCGCCAATACCAATTTCCCGACCATCATGGTTGGCGAAAAGGTCGCCGCGACGATATTGGCGGAGGGCTGAGGCACCCTAAAGAATAAAACTCACCGCACCCTGCGCGCCGAGCTCTGTATTGTCCATGATTGCCCGGCGTTTGCGGATTTTCAGCCCGTCCGCGCCCGCCACCAGCGTATGGTGGTAATGGCCGACAAAATGCCGGACGTCATAGCCATAGCGGAACCGGTAGACCGAGAAATTCGCCGCGACATGCAGAACATCGCCCTCTTGTCTGGTGATCCGCACATTGGCGATCATCCGACGGGTCCGGCTGCGCGGGGATTCGGCATGGGCTTCCGGGTCCTGTAGCCGTTTGACGCGCGCCCGAATGCGGTTGATGTCATCGGCGATCAGGAACAGCGCCTCACCTTGTTTGGCCAGCGGCGCATCGGTTGAGGGCACTTCGTATTCCGCGTCTTCGGTCAGCAGTTCCAGCCACTCATCCAGCTTCCAACGATCCAGCAGCGCCGCCTCGTGATAGAGAAAGTCCTCGACCTCGGCCCGGGTGATATCTTTGGCGTTCGACATCAGGCCGCCTCCGTCGTCATCAGCTTGTTCCACTGGCGCCAGAAAGTCCTGAGATGCAGCTCATCGGTATTGAGCTGCTCACCGTCCTTGTCGATGCCCCGGGTCATTTCCGACCA
>CAZBKQ010000034.1:7318-9189 GCA_964492555.1 uncultured Rhodospirillaceae bacterium
TCGAAACTGTTTTCGACCAGCAGCTTCCAGTTCGCCTTGATATCGTATTCCTGCGTGCCCTCGATGACCTCCATCCGGCCCGATGGCGACTGCTCGACAATCAGGTCGAGATAGTCCTTGGCGTCGGCGAGGTAATCCGCCAACGGGATGATTTCCGGATCGAAGCTGATGAACCAGAAATCGCGGTAATTCTCCACCCGGGGCGCTTCGCGCAGGGAAAAACACGATTTATCGAAACTGGCGGGGTAAGACTCCTCCGCCGGCACGGCCTTGAGCTCTCCGTCGCAACCGAATGTCCAGCCATGATAGAAGCAGTAAAACCGTGTCGAATTCCCGGAACGTTCGCGGCAGACCTGCGCGCCGCGATGGGTGCAGCTGTTCAGATACACCCGGACATCGCCGGCTTCATCGCGGCAGAAAATCACCGGACGGCCACACACGGTGCGGGTTTCGAAATCGCCGGGTTCGGGAATTTCCGAGGCATGCCCGCAATATATCCAGCATTTGTCGAAGACCTTGCGATGTTCCTCATCCAGAACGGCGGGATCGGCCAGCGCCCGGCGGTTGAGCCGGAAGGTCAGATTTTCGGGGTCATCGATAATGAATGGATTGCTGTTCATCGTCTTCACTGTTCGTTTCAATGATCGGCGCTGTCATAGGCACGCCTTGGTTCCAGAATTTCCAGCAGATTACCGCCCGGATCACGGATAAAAAACCGGTCCTGATGAAAATCACGTTCCTTGGAATAGGCCGCCTCAACTTCGATAATCTCCAGCCCGGCCTCCTCGAATTTCATGCGCGCGGCGGCCAGGTCCGCCACCTGAAAGGCCAGATGATTCCGAAGCGGGCTGTTATCTTTCAGGTCGTCCGCGCTGGTGCCCCGCGCGATCCCGACATGAAGTTCATACCAGGGGTCTTCGGAAACGCAGAAATGCCCGCCGCGCGGGCCGAGACTATCCGGTTTCTTTAGCGGCCTGAAACCGATCAGATCGCGATAAAAGGCAATCGCCGCCTCCTCCCGGTCGGGCGGCACCTGAACATTCATGTGATCGACGCGCGTCAGAACAGCCATCGTTCCTTCCTCATATCAGAAACGCGGGATGGGTCATTTATCCATGTTAAATGCTTGCGCCCCCTTTGCCTATGGACGGACACCATGGCACTCTCTGCCGCATGGAAAACACCACGAACACACCCGATAGCGGTATCGCCGCGCCTGCCGTCACCGATAATCAACGCGGCCCCGCCGATCTCCGCGAGTGGCTGTCTCTGGTCGAAGCCGATGGCGGGCTACACAGGATAACCGCGCCGGTATCGGCTCATGAAGAACTTGCCGCGGCGACCTATATGGCGGCCCAGGATGAGGCCGCGCCCGCGCTTCTGTTCGAAAATATCGCGGGCGATGAAAGCGGCACGACCGTGCTGTCCAACATGCTGGGGGCGAGCAACCGCCGCTATGCGCTGGCTGTCGGGCTAGATCCCGATCTCTCGACACGCGATCTGATCCTCGCCACGCGCGAACGCGGCAGGCGCCGTATCGAGCCAAAGATGATTGACCCCGGGACCGCCCCGGTGAATGAGATTGTCCTGACCGGGGACGATATCGATATGACCGCCCTGCCCGCGCCGCGTTTCTGGCCGCGCGACGGTGGCGACTATATCGGAACGGGCGATATCACCTTCACCCGCAATCCGGACTCGGGCCGGATCAATGTCGGCTGTTACCGCCAGATGGTGCAGGGCAAGCGCCAGATCGGCATGTATTGCTCTCCCGGCAAGCACGGGTTGCTGGACCGGGAGGCATGGTGGGCCCGCGGCGAGGATTGCGAAGTGGTCGCGGCCTACGGGATCGATCCGGTACCCTTCATGGT
>CAZBKQ010000034.1:9289-19504 GCA_964492555.1 uncultured Rhodospirillaceae bacterium
ATCGCTTCGGCATTCCGGGGATCGAAGGCGTCTATTCGCACCCGGCGGCGGCATCCGGCTGGGGCCATGTCGTGGTCGCCGTCCGGCAGAAATATGCCGGGCACACCGCGCAGGTTCTGGCGGCGACGGCGCAATGCCCGGCGGCGGCCTATTACACGAAATGGGTCGTCGCGGTCGATCACGATGTCGATCCGGCGGATATGAATCAGGTGCTGTGGGCGATGAGCACACGCTGTAATCCGGTCGACGATATCGATTTCCAGCGCAAGACCTGGTCGACCGGGCTGGACCCCAGCCGCGTCATTCCAGAAGACCGGCCCTATGGCTCGAAAGCACTGATCGATGCTTGCATTCCGCATCAACATTATGCGGATTTCCCGGTGCGCACGATGATCCGCAAGGGCGTGCATGACCGGGTGGCGGAACGGTGGGAGGAATTCGGATTGCCCGGCACGCCGCCTACGCTCGGCGCACTGGACGATATCGAGGAGTAACGCCTAGAGGCTGAGCCCGGGTTTGCCGACCGCGAAATGGGCAAGCTCGGAAACGATAAAATCGAACGCGTCATCCACATCGTCCGAGCGGTGAAACAGACTGACGTCCTCGGCCTCGATAACGCCAAAATCGACCAGCGCATCGAAATCGATCACCCGGTCCCAGAAATCCGACCCGTACAGCACGATCGGCAGACGTTTCTGTATCTTTCCGGTCTGGATCAGTGTCAGGGTCTCAAACATCTCATCCAGTGTGCCCAACCCGCCCGGCATCAGCACCACCGCCTTCGCGGTATAGAGAAACCAGAATTTCCTCATGAAGAAATAGTGGAATTCGAAATCCAGCTTGCGGGTGATGTAGGGATTGTTTTTCTGTTCCTTTGGCAAAGAAATGCCGAGCCCGATATTCTCGCCCTGTGCGTCTGACGCGCCACGATTGGCGGCTTCCATGATGCCAGGCCCGCCACCGGAGCAGACGACAAAACGCCGTTCGCCGCCATCAAGCCCCTTCGACCATTCGGTCAGCCGCCGGGTGAGTTCGCGCGTATCTTCGTAATAGCGCGACAGTTTCATCACCTGTTTTGCGGCCTTGAGCCCCTCACCGGTCCGCTGCGCCTCTTCCAGCCGCACCCGTGCTTCTTCTTCGGGCTGGATGCGGGCGGAGCCGAACACCAGAATGGTGTCCCGGATATTCATATCCTCGAACCGTTCCAGAGGCTCCAGATACTCCGCCAGAATGCGCACCGGACGCGCCTCCGGTGTGCGCAGGAATTTCCGGCTGCGATAAGCCTTTACGGTATTGTGCGGTTTACGCGCCATATGCTTACCCGCCCAACCCGGCGCGCATCTCATCGGGGATCGGCGCGGATTCAAACGTGCTTGGATCGGCCGGATCGCCCAGGCAGAACACGCGTTTTTCGTAACCCACCGCCGCAATGCGGTCGCCATTCACGAATAGATGGGTCACGGTAAAGGAGCTCCGCCCCCATTCGGTAACGCCGCTTTTGACCGTCAACTCATCGCCGAAGGCGCTGGGCGACTTGAAATCGGCATGGGCGGAGATCAGCGGAATACCGAGCGCATCAAAGCGCGAGCGCCATTCCTCCCACCTTATGCCGCCCGCCTTGAACAGGTAATAGGCGGCCTCATCCATCCATTTAAAGTAATTGCCGTAAAAATTTATCCCGGCGGGATCGGAATCGGTCCACAGCACGCGGATCTTGTGTTCATTGATAAACCCGGCCTGGGCCAGCGGATCGCTCATCTTTCACTCCTGTTGTTTTCGCCATTATATCCAGCAAAAGCTTGGCCGCTTGTCCATTTTCTGGCAGATAAGCGCCTCACACGCCCATCCGGCCAATCGACATGACAGATACGAAGACAGAAAACGACGCAAACGCGGCACCGGGCCGCGATTTTATCCGCGAACAGATCGATGCCGATCTCGCCTCCGGTGCGGTAGAGAGCGTCGTCACGCGCTTTCCGCCGGAGCCCAACGGGTTTCTGCATATCGGTCACGCCAAATCCATCTGCCTGAATTTCGGCATCGCGGCGGAATATGACGGCACCTGCAATCTGCGTTTCGATGACACAAACCCGGCGAAGGAAGAACAGCTTTTCATCGACGCGATTCAGGAAGACGTCAAATGGCTGGGCTTTTCGTGGAACGACGATCCCAAATACGCCTCGGATAATTTCGAGCTTCTTTATGACTGGGCCTGCCATCTGATCCGTGAGGGCAAGGCCTATGTCGATGATCTGTCCGCCGACGAAATCCGCGACTATCGCGGCACGTTGACCGAACCCGGTAAACCGAGTCCTTACCGGGACCGCGCGGCGGAGGAAAACCTCGACCTTTTTCAGCGCATGCGGGCGGGGGAATTCAAAGATGGCGCCAAGGTGCTGCGCGCCAAAATCGACATGACTTCCGGCAATATCAATCTGCGCGACCCGGTGATTTACCGTATCGTTCATGCCAGCCATCCGCGCACTGGTGATGGCTGGTGCATCTATCCGACATACGATTTCGCGCATGGCCAGACCGATGCGATGGAAGGCATCACCCATTCGCTCTGCACCCTGGAATTTTCCGATCACCGCCCGCTTTATGACTGGCTCATCAATAACCTGCCGGTGCCGGCCACGCCGCATCAGTATGAATTCTCGCGGCTGAATATTTCCCACACCGTTCTTTCCAAACGCCGGCTGACACAGCTTGTCGCCGATGGACATGTCAAAGGCTGGGACGATCCGCGCATGCCCACCCTTGCCGGGCTGCGCCGCCGGGGCGTACCGCCCGAGGCCGTCCGCGCCTTCATCGGCGCGCTGGCGATCTCGAAAACCGAAGGCATGGTCGAACAGGCGATGCTGGATCACGCGATCCGCGAACATCTCAACAGTTCCGCCTTGCGCCGGATGGGGGTTCTAAAGCCGCTCAAGGTGGTGATTGAAAACTACCCCGAGGGCGAGATGGAGGAGGTCGAGGTGCCGAACCATCCCGCCGATCCCGAACAGGGCACGCGGATGGTGCCGTTCGGGCGCGAAATCTGGGTCGAGCAGGACGATTTCATGGAGGACCCGCCGCGCAAATTCTACCGGCTTGGGCCGGGGCGCGAGGTCCGGCTGCGCTGCGCTTATTTCATTACCTGCACCGATATTATCAAAAACGACGCGGGCGAGGTGGTGGAACTGCGCTGTACCTACGATCCCGCAACGCGCGGCGGCAATGCGCCGGACGGACGCAAGGTGCGCGGCACCATGCATTGGGTCGCAGCGGAAACGGCGGTCGAGGCCGAAATCAGGCTCTACGATCCGCTCTTTACGACGGAAGTGCCCGGCGCGGACGGCGATTTCACCGACGATATCAATCCGGACTCGCTTACGGTCCTGACCGGCTGCAAGCTGGAACCGGCTCTGGGCGATATCCATCCCGGCGATCCGACGCTTCAGTTCGAAAGGCTGGGGTATTTCTGTGCCGACCCGGACAGCACACCGGACGCGCCGGTCTTCAACCGCACCATCGGACTGCGCGACAGCTGGGCAAAGGTCGCGCGCAAGGGCTAGCTCTTCAGCGCGCCTTTTGACGACCGGTATCCGGCCTTTTTCCGTGCCCCCATATATTGCTTGTAGATGCCCTTGAGTTCGGTCTTGTCGTTTTCCTTGTGGATATAGGGGCAGACATCGACGCAGATATGGCAGTAATCCGGCACCAGCCGCGAATAGGGGTAGCATTTCTCCATATCGGTCAGCCAGCGCCGGTGCCCCTCGGTCACGATATAGTCGTTGGGAATCGCCTCGCCCGGGCAGTTATTGTGGCATAGCTGGCATTTCAGGCAGTAATCCTGCACCCCGAACACATCCGGCTCATCGAGCTGCATCGGCAGGTTGGTGGTGACGAAAGACGGGCGGAAGCTCGCCCCGTAATCGCGGTTGATCAGGCTGCCATGCTTGCCCATTTCACCGAACCCGGCCTTGTACATGGCGGGGATTGCCTGGACGTAGGTGCCGCCATTGTGATGCGCCAGCGCGTCCCAGCCCTGATCGCGGACCCATTGCCCGAGCTCGGTCGCGATGCGCGCGCAATCGTAATAGGTGGAATAGGTTTCCGCCTCGACGCTGCGTGGCCCTTCGACCACCCGGTCGTAGCTCTCATGCACCCCGATACAGATGACGAATTCATAGGGGCAATCGACGCCCATATCGATCATGTGCGGCTCCACCCGCGCGATGCCGATGATCTCCGCCCCGAAACCGCGCGCCATTTCCTTGACCTCTTCGGCCATGGCGGCGGGATCGGTCACCGCGCGCTGTTCCGGATTGACCGGGCCGGTGCGATCCGCGCCAAACGCATAGGTCCTTTTCTTGGTCTCCGCGATTTCGGGCGTTTCATTGCCGTAAAGCGGCACGTTCTCAAAGCCGTTTTCGCGCAGCACCTCGCGCAACAGACCGTCTTTCAACCCCTGTTCACGCCGCCAGGTCGTTCCGATCATGAGAGCGTCTCCCTCAACGCGGTTTCCCAATCGCCCCGGCACCAGGAAAAAATGCGCAGCGGTTCATCGTCATTCCACATCAGATCCAGCACCGTGCTGGGTGAGCGCACCACCAGACGATGCGCACCGGTCCACGCGGGTTCCTGCGCCAGAACCATGTCGTAATCGGCGATATCGTCCGGAAGCGCGGCCTCTCCGCCCGGCCCGTCATAGGAGAGCGCGTAGGAAACGCCGTCGCCGGCTTCGACGGAAAACCCCTGCCCGTCCCGCGCGTTGAGTGCGTCCAGAACGATCGATCCGATCTCATGCAAAGGCGTAGTCATGCTCTCCTTTTTCAAAGGCGAAGCATGCCAAGCGCGGACCCAAAAGAAAAGCGTCAGCGCCGGAGATCGTTCAACGACCAGTCATAGGCGGTGTCCTCGATCTTGCCGATTTCGCGAAGCCGCGTCTTCAACGACCCGTTGGCGTATCGCAGCAGATGCCGGAAAACATCTTTATCGCTGCCGCCAAAATCTTCGTGAAACCAGTCATAGATTTTGGAAACCGTGATGGTGCCGTTCCGGATCGACACACCGCGCGGGCTGTTGATATAGCCCCGCGCCGCCCGCTCCAGCAGTGTTTCCGCATTGGCTGCGGTAAAGGGTTCCGCCGGCAGATCGGGGCAGCCGATTGAGGCACAATTGACCGCATAATGGATGCGCGGATCGCGCCATATGGGCCGCAAAATCCGGTGTTCGATATCGTTGAGTGACAGATCCCGCCCGTCGATTGTCACCAGCTTCCTGTCCCACGGCCCATCCGCGAACAGGCCGGGCGATATATCGATATCGCGGATCGATTTCACCGGGTAATGATCCAGCACGGTTCTTACCGTCAGCGCGTTATAGAGGTTGATCCAGTAGGCTTTTTGCACCGCGCGGCTGTAATGGGACGGAACAACCGCTATCAGCTTTTGCACATAGCCCGTCAGCAATTGCCGATCCGGCCGCGTAACCCCGCTATAATCGAACCGGTTCATGCCGCCGTCGACCTTCACATAGCGCGTCAGGATTGCGCCCCAATCCGCATGATCGATATCGGCGGTATTCTCGGGTGTTGCCTTCTGCCAGTAGGGATCGAGCCTGGCGCTCGGCGCAAACAAACCCTCTCCGCTACCGAACCCGGTGGCGAACAGGATCGCCGAAGCGGCGACGCCCAATGCGCGGATGTGTTTTGCCATTTTCCACCTGCGTTACTGCGACGCGATCTATATTGGGATGCGCCCGATAAAGACCAGTGACAGGCGGGACAATTTGTCGTGAGGGGTATTACTCCGCCGGTTGCGGCGGGGCGTGTTTCGCGGCGTAGAGGCGCAAACCATAAACCAGCGCGATTCCGGCGACACCGGTGGCAATGGCGATCGGGTTGGTCTGACCGAACCAGATTGTGGCGCCGCCGACAAAAATCGTTAGCGCCAGCAGAACGAGAATAGACATGACACCCCCTATCCCGGCCCCGGTCAGGCGTGTCATCTGGCCGACGATCAGCCCGGCGGAAAAGACCGTGAAAATGACGATGGCGATTTCCTGCCAGCTACCCTCAAGCAGAAAGGCCGGGTTAAAGACCCAGAGGAACGGCATCAGGAAGGCGGCGACCGCCAGTTGCAGTCCGATCAGACCCGTGCGCCACATATCTGAACCGGCTAGCTGCGCCGCGACCATGCTGGCGATGGCGACCGGCGGGGTCAGCATGCTCAACAGACCGAAATAGAAGATAAACAGATGCGCCGACATTTCCGCAATTTTCATCTCCACCAGCGCGGGCGCGACCACCGAAACCAGCACAATATAGACGGCCGCCGTCGGCATTCCCATTCCAAGAAGGATGCAGATAAAGGCGGTCAGGAACAGCATGATGAGGATTCCCGCCTTTTCGCCTATTTCCGTCAGGATCAGGGAAAGCTGAAAGCCCAGCCCGGTGGAATTCATCAGCCCGATAATGATGCCCGCCGCACCACCAATGAGCACCAGCGGGATCAGGTTTTCGCCGCTGCCGACGAAGAACCCGGTCCATTCGTCTTTATTCGGCAATCCTCGTCGTTTGACGATCATGAAGAGGAATAATAGCCCGCAGGCATAGAGCCCGGCGAGCCCCGCCCGGTAGCCGAGCCCAAGCAAAATATAAATCAACACCCCGATGGGGATGAGATAGAGCCATCCGGACAGAAAGGTTTTGAGCACATTGGGCAGTTCCGCCTTCGGCAGACCGCCGATGCCGTAACGCACCGCGACGCCGTCTACCTGCAGAAAAAGCACCAGAAAATAGAAAAACGCCGGAATCAACGCCGCCAAAGCGACTTCCGCATAGGGCACTTCCAGGAACTCCGCGATGATGAAGGCGGTCGCCCCCATGACCGGCGGCGCGATCTGGCCGCCGTTCGAAGCCACGGCCTCAATCGCCGCGGCATAACGCGCCTGAAAACCGGTGCGTTTCATCAGGGGGATGGTAACGATCCCCGTGGACATGATATTGGCGACGGCCGAACCGGAGATCGAGCCGAATGCGCTGGAAGCGACAACGGCGACCTTCGCCGGACCACCGCGCCGATGCCCCATAATTCCCATTGCGAGATCGTTGAAAAACGCCATCGCGCCGCTGACTTCCATCATCTTGCCGAAAATGATGAAGGCCAGCACCAGACCAACCACGATACGTAACACAATACCCGGCACACCATTGGTATCGGCATAGAGGTAAAGCACGGTCTTTTCGGAGGGGAAGGTCTCCGCCTCCAACACGCCGGGCATGTGATGGCCGAGAAAACCGTAAAGAATGATGACCCAAACCAGACCAGCGATAACGCCACCGGCCGATTTTCTGAGTGCTTCCATCATCATGAGAAGCGCAAAGACACCGGGCACCCACATTTCCGGCGGACGTTCGGCCATGCGGAGAAGCCAGTCTTCCAGATTGATCGACATCCAGAGCCAGGGAAGCGGTGCGGCCAGTGCCAGAATCAACTCGAACCAGCCGGGTTTATCGCCGTAGGGGTGTTTTAGAATCGCGGCGCCCGCCGCAAGCCCGAGAACAACCCCGGTCACCTGCGCGTCGATCAAGCTGATATTCACGTAATCGAGAAGGCTAAGAATCCAGACGATGCCGATGACCGGCATCAGGGCACAAAAAACGCACAGGACGATATGGCAAAGTCTGTCGAGCATGCCCGTCCTGTGCGTCTAAAGTCAGATCAGAAGACGGATTATTTTGCCGCCTTCATGGCCGTGTCCTGGCCTTTCTGATTGGCTGCCGACCAGAGGCCCGCTTCCTTGTAGTATTTCACCGCACCGGGGTGATACGGATGCGACGTTGTAGGCGGCGCGATCTTGTCCTGCGCCGTACCACGCAGTGGGCCGTAGGCCTTTTGCAAATCCTTCCACTTGGTATGGAGAATCTTGGCAATCGCATAGGCATCTTCGGAGGACACCGCCTTGCCGGAATTCAGATAGGCGTCGAAAGCGGCGATGTTCTGATCCTCTTTCATGAACGGATAGCGTTTCAATTTCTTCTGGAACATCGGGCGAGACCCCGGCGCCATGGAAGAAAACAGCTCAGGTGTCGCTTTCGGACCGACCGAAAGGATCCGAATCCCGGTCGTGGCGTGCGCCTTGCGAACCGCCGGCATTCCCGCGGCAACCGCAGCGGCATCCGCCCGGCCTTCAACCACCAGGTTGATGTTCTGAACAACGCCAGCGCTGCTGACGGGGGTGACGTCTTTCGCCGTCAGTCCGCCAGAGGCGAGGATCGCGTGATGCAGCGCGGCGAGCGAGACGACCGACTTCACATCGATGACGACGCGCTTGCCTTTCAGGTCTTCGATTCGCTTGATCGGAGAATCGGCCTTCACCATCAGCGCGTACGGTAAAATCCAGACCCGGGCGATACCCCAGAAGGTCTGCATCTTCTTGCCGAACGGCTTCTGACCGCGCACGGCCGCGCCTGAGTCCATGGAGTTGTTAAGCCCCATAGTGATTTCACCGTTATTGACCAGCGGAATATAAACCGAGGAACCGGCATGCGGCTGCGCGGTCGAACGGATTTTCAGCTCCTTCTGAAAGGTCTTGGCGAACCCGCTGGCCAGCAGGAAGAACACCGAGCCTTGCTTGTTGGAGCCGATGGTGATGCGTTTGAGCTTCGCGTCGGCGGCGCCCATATGCCCGACCGCGGCAAGCGCGAGGCCAAGCGCGGCGATTTTCATGAATTTCATCAGAAACCTCTCCCTTGATTGATTATTATTGGGCGTATTTGGCCGTGGAATTCGTTGGTGTGTCAACAATTTCTCCTGATTTCGGACGCCCCCTTCCCCTTTTCGCGGTTTTGGACAGAATACGGAAAGAGTTATTCGACGGAAGGCTTAAATGACCGACACACCGCTCTGGATCACCGAAAAGGAAGTCACCTCGCTTCTCGCCCTGCCGGACGCCATGGACGCGCTGGAACGAACGCTGATGATGGAGGGCGAGGGAAAGGCCAGGAACATGGCCAAGGCGCACCTGATGGTCGCGGAGAACGACGCCATGCATGCGCTGGGCGCATCGGTCGACGGGGCGGGTCTCTGCGGTTTCAAGACCTGGATCAATGTCCGGGGAAAGTCGGAAACCATCGTCTCGCTTTTTTCGATGGAAGACGGCTCGCTTAAGGCGATTATCGAGGCAACGGCGCTCGGCCAGCTCCGCACCGCCGCGATGACCGGAGTAGGCACAAGGCGCCTGGCCCCGGAAGACGCCGATGACATGGCGATTATCGGCACCGGCAAGCAGGCCCTGCCGCAGATCGGCGCCTGTCATATCGCCCGGCCGCTGAAACGGCTGCGCATTTTCAGCCGGAACCCCGAAAACCGCGCCGCGCTGGTCAATCTGGTCAGAGACGAATTCGATTTTGAGGTTATCGATGCGGGCTCGCTGGAAGAAGCGTTGGACGGCGCGCCGCTGATCACACTGGTGACGAACGCGACCCAGCCCTTCCTGACATCCGCCATGGTGCCGCCGGGCCGCCATATCAATGCGATGGGCGCCATCGTGCCGGCACGGGTCGAATTCACCACCGATATTTTTCCGCGCTGCGCCGTCGTCGCCATCGATTACCCGGAAAACGTCCGAAACCTGTCGGCCGAATTCCGTGAATATTACGGTGAGGATCTCGCTGACTGGGCGGGCGTTAAAACCATCGGACAGGTCATCGCCGAGGGAATCACCCGCCCGGCGGACGCCGATCTGACACTGTTCAAGGCGACCGGGATGGGGCTGTCCGATCTGGCAATGGCGATAGAAATTTATGCCCGTGTGTCCAAGGCCGGCACCGCGCAAAAGGCGCCGGAACGCATAAAGCTGCCGCCCCGGCTGAAATAAGGGGAAAGAGACCTATTCGGTCTCTTCAACCTTCTCAATCACCACATCGGCGATCGGTACATCGCCATGCGGACCGCGCTGGCCCGTCGCGACACTTTCGATTTTCTGGACCACATCCATGCCCTCGACCACCTTGCCGAAAACCGCATAGCCCCAGCCCTGGGGATCCTTTGATTTGTGATTCAGGAACTCATTGTCGGCGACATTGATAAAGAACTGCGCCGTCGCCGAATGCGGGTCGCCGGTGCGCGCCATCGCGATGGTCCCGGTATCGTTCTTGACCCCGTTATCGGCTTCGTTCTGGATCGGATCGGAGGTCGATTTCTGGATCAGGCCGGGTTCGAACCC
>CAZBKQ010000034.1:19604-28690 GCA_964492555.1 uncultured Rhodospirillaceae bacterium
AATCGCCGGTGGCGGCAAATCCTCTTCCAATATCGAAACCAGCAGGGAATAGGAAACCTCTCCCTCATCCTCGTCGCGGTGAAGCACCCCGACAAACTCGCCCCCGATATGCACCTCTACCGGCGCGGTCGGCTTGGGCGGCGGAATAATCTGAATCAAATTATTCGAAAAGGCCTTTCTCAAATAAGACTGTACTCTGGCAATCTCATCTGGCGTCATGAGACGTCATCCCTGTTGCATTAACCAATGTGGCTCAGGCTATGACGCCAAAGCCGAATTGTCCAAGGTCAATCGCTGAATTTCCCGTGAGGTCGCGTGTCAGGTCGTCGGCTTGCATCGCCGCCAGGTCTCTGCCTTTCCCGTTTTGCCCGCGACCAGTTGCAGCGTCTCATCATCCAGCAGGTCCATTCTGACGCTCTTTTCCGCCCAATAGCCGCCTTTCGGACCTGTATAGGAAAATCCATGCCGGTCATACTGGCCTTTCAGGCTTTTACCGCCCGGCGTCCGGATCGTCGGACCGTCAATATGAATTGTCCGCGCGCCGCGGCACCAGGTGCCGTCGATGGCGTCGGCCCGGGCGCTCAGAGGACAGAGCAGCAAGAAAGCCAGGGCGGGGACGAGAAATCTTATCATGACCATACTCCTCCGTATGGAAGCGCGGTCTGGTTTCCTCAGGAAAACCGCTCACGCAGGAAGGATAGCGACCGTTCCCAGACCACAGCGGCCGCGTCTTTATCGTAAAATTTCTGTTCCGGGTTGAAAAACGCGTGATTGCATCCGGGATAAACATGGCAGGGCACGTCGGGATTTTGCTCCCGTATCGTGGAGAGCACTTCCATCGGCACCACGAAATCGATATCGCCGTAATGCATTTCCGCCGGGCATTTCGGCTTGCGGTGCAGGTGATCGGCGACTTGTGAGCCGTAATAGATGATTGCCGCATCCAGATCGAGCGCATCCGCTCCGACCCAGGCCCAGGTGCCGCCGGTGCAGAACCCGCACAGCGCGACAGGTCCGGATTGCCGCAATTCCCCGGCACAGGCCTCAATATCCATCAAAATCTGTTCTTCCGTAATCGCGGCATAGCTCTGCCGGCCCGCATCTGTCCCTTCATGGGCATAGGAATGGACGACATCGGGGCCCGTACGGTCGAACAACCAGGGCGCGGCGGCCGAAATCCCTTCCGCCGCAAACCGGTCACACAGATCGGCGATGTGATCCGTCACGCCATAGACGGCATGAAGAATAATAATGCTCCCGATGGCGTTGTCGGCATCGGCCCGGGTGACCGTAAACTCATGCCCGTCGCTTGCCGTCAATTTCGATTTATATGACATGTCCTATCCGTTCAGTGATCCGTGCGCGGCAACCTCGTCTACCGGCTTACCCCCGATAACGACCGGCCCGTCGCCGGAAATAGTGGTACGGCGCATCACGCGGCGTTCCTCGGTCGATTTATAGGGCCTGCCGCGATGCAGCACACAGCGATTATCCCACATGATCAGGTCGCCCACCGCCCATGTGTAGCTGCAGGTAAATTGCGGTTGCGTCGCGAAGTGAACCAGCTCTTCGAGGAGCTTCGCCCCTTCCTCCCGGTCCATCCCCTCAATATGCGAGGCATGCGAACCGAGAAACAGGTTTTTCCGCCCTGTCGCCGGATGGGTTCGCACCAATGGCTGCGGCACGGAAGGAAAGGCCTCCCGCTCCGCGTCAGTGAATTCGACAAAGCCGGTCCGCCGGCGCGATTCCATCAGGGAATGCCAGGCGACCAGCCCGTCGATCCTTTGCTTCATCGCGGAATCAAGCGCGTCATACGCCGCGCGCTCGTCGCAGAATTCCGTCTCTCCGCCCTCGCTCACTACCTCTTCGGCATAGAGCAGCGAAAATTTCGGCGGGTTTTCCCGGAAGGAGGCATCGGAATGCCAGAGCTGATTGGCGGAGTTATAGATCGCCCGTCCAGCGTTTGGGTCCAGCATTTCGCCATCCCAGTCGAGATTGGAAATATCAGCGAACTCAGGCCGCACCCGGCGTTTACGATCGCGCTGGATGGTGGTCTCCAACCCGCCGAATTGACGCGACAGGGCCAGATGCTGCTCCTCATCCAGCGACTGGCCTCGAAACAACAGAATCGCGTTGTCATAGGCCGCCTTGAGAATATCAGCCCTGTCATTCACCGAAAGCGGTAGGGAAAGATCAACCCCGTCGACTTCCGCGAAAAACCCGCGTTCATTTGCAGAAACAGAAATAGTCATAACGGAACGATAGCAAAAATACGGTTCCTGACCAGCTAATCGTTGAGCGCCTCGGCGCGGTCTTTCAACACTGTCTTTGCGATTTTGCCGGTTGCCCCCACCGGCAAGGCACCCAGGATGATTATCCGCGCCGGTTTCTTGTAGGGGGCGAGATTTTCAGCGGCATACGCCGCCAGCGCTTCTGGATCGATGTGATGGCCCGGCACGGGCTCGACAAAGGCGATGACTTCCTCGTTATCCGGCACCTTGCGCCCGACCACCGCTGAATGCAGCACATCCGGATAACCGTTCAACACCGCTTCGACCTCCGCCGGATAAACGTTAAATCCGGACCGGTTGATTATCTCCTTCAGCCGCCCGACGATATGTATCTGCCCGTCCTCATCCAGATAGGCGAGATCGCCGATGGCGACCCAGCCGCCCGTCCGCATCACTTCCGCCGTCGCCTCGGGTTTGCGGAAATAGCCGTCCATCACGTTCGGGCCACGGCACCAGACCTCCCCCACCTCACCCCGGGGCAAATCGTTACCGTCCTTGTCCACCACCTTCATCTCCATCCCGTGCCAGGGGCGGCCAACGGCGCCGGGATTGGACGGGTGATCCGGCGTTGATGCCGAAATCGGCGAACATTCCGTGGCCGCATAGCCGGTGCCGAGCGGCATGCCGAAAATATCCGCAATAGTGGCGCGCAGCTCTTCATCGGCGGGCGCGCCGCCGGCAAGAATTTCCTTGATCCGTGGCGCCTTGATCTTGCCGCCATGCTTTTTTGCATAGCCGGCGATAGCGGCGAACATCGGCGCGGCGCCATAGAGATGGGTGAGATGCCCCTGCCCCAGAGCCTCAACCACAGCCTCGACATCGAACCGCGCCGCGAATTCCATGGCCGCCCCGGCATAGATCAGCGGTACCACCATCCCCGCCAGACCCAGAACATGCACCATGGGCGCCACCACATAGGGGCAGTCGCCGGGCCCGAACTTGCGGCGTTCGGCGACAATTGCCGCCTGATAAAGCATGGTCTGCTGGGTCAGCATCGCGCCCTTGGGCACGCCGGTGGTGCCGGAGGTAAAGAGCATTGCCGCCAGGAGCTTCGCCGGATCCTCGGATACGGTTTCGGGTTTGGCATCCGGATCGCGAATGGCGAGGGCAACCGCGCCGAAACTCACATCCTTAACCGGCGCCGCGTCCGCATACTTCGCATGCCCGTCGACGGCCGCGGAACCGGACGGCGCGAAGATCGCGGCCTTTGCGTCGGCTTCAGTCAGCACAACGCCGATTTCGCGTTCCGAAAGACGCGCATTCGCCATGACCGCGCAGGCCTCCAGATCGGACAGCGCATAGAAAAAGCAGATCGCCGCATAGCAGTTTTCGATAACCAGACCGACACGGTCGCCGGGCCCGATCCCGGCCCGCGTCAGATGTTCCTTCGCGTGACCGATATCGCGGCAGAGACCGGCATAGCTGTGAACGGACTCTTCGAAAAAAACAGCTGGCGCGTCCGGGGTTTCAGACGCCCAGCGGCGTGGCGCGTCAATCAGCCGGGGTGGCAGAGCGGCGAGAATTTCGTCCTGCGACCGCGTCATCTATACGCGGAAGACCTCGCCGCGCTTGCGCCCCTGATCGACGCTTTGGAACAGCTCATCCAACGGCATCTTGCGTTTGATCATGCCTTGCTCATGCGAAAACCCGACCAGCATCTCAAGCTGCTTTTCATTCGCTTCCGTCATGCCGTATTCCCAGGGGTCCTTTCCGAGAATTTCCTCCTGCTCTTCCCAGGCCTCGCGATACCAGGCAAGCGGCACGATGCGCGGATTGACCATCCGCTTCATTGCAAGCGCCTTGGCCTCGTTAAAGGCGTGATAGAGATTGATCGGTACCCAGGGATTTTCCTCGACGATTTCGCGCTTGATTCCCATCACATGCATGATCGGGAAAATGCCAGTGCGCTTGAAAAACGACTTCTCCTCTTCCTTGAAATCCGGAAACAGCCGCCCGACCCGCGGGTCGCCATCGACCAATGGCTGGATCAGATCGGGATGCATCACCGCGTCCAGCTCGCCATCGGCCAGCATCTGTTCCACGCCCTTGTCGTTGGGCAGGCGGGTTAGCCTCAGATCATCCGGCCTGTCGAATTCGATGCTTTCATCCAGTTCCGAAAACCATTCGATGGAACGGTGGGGCACGCCATATTCATGCTCCATAAAGCCGCGCATCCAGAGCTGGGCGCTCGATTGATACTGCTTCACTCCCATCTTGCAACCGATCAGGTCCTTGGGTTCCTTGATCCCCTTTTCGGTGTTGATGAAGATGAAACCGTGGCGAAACCGCCGATGCAGAAAAACCGGGATGCCCTCAAACGGCATGCCCTGATCACGCGCGACCAGATAAGACGAACAGGAACATTCGGCGACGTCGAAATCCTGATTGCGCAGGAAACGCCAGTGCCGCGTGGTAGAATCCATATCGGTCAGGACGTTGAGCTCAATCCCGTCCGGTTCGACGGTGCCCTCTTTCAATGCCCGGACGATTTCATAATCGCCGATGGCAAGGGTGAGTTTCAGTTTCGCCATGTCAGTCTCCCTGCCCCGCGTCGCGCAGGATTTGCTTCATCCGCTGCGGTGTCACCGGTAATTGGGTCACCGCGCCCACCTTGCCGATCGCGTTATCGATGGCGCCCGCGACCGCTGCCGCGACGCCATTGATCCCGCCTTCACCGCCGCCCTTGATCCCCAGAAGGTTTGTCGGGCTGGGCGCGTCCTCGGTCACCAGACATTCGACCCGCGGGGCGCAATCCATGGTCGGCAGCAAATAATCGGCGAGGGTCACGGCCAGCGGTTCGCCTTCTTTCGAATAGGCGAATTCCTCAAACAGCGCGCCGCCGATTCCCTGAATGCAGCCGCCGACTAGTTGTCCTTCCAGAAGCATGTGATTGACCGCGCGGCCGACATCATAGGCGACCATGAAACGCTCCACCTTCACATGGCCTGTATCTGGATCGACCTTCACCACGGCGAAATGAATGCCGTAAGGGAAAGCGCTTTCAGAAGTGTTGTGAAACCCTTCAGCCGCGAGGTTAGGTTCGCGGTCGCCGAGATTTTTCGATCCCGGCGCGATGCGCTTCGCGATCTCCGCCAGCGTCACGGACGGGCCGGACGGGTTATCGGCAACAAATACGACGCTGTTTTCGATATCAAGTTTATCGGCAGGCGTCTGCAGCATTTCCGATGCCACATCCAGCGCCTTTTCCCGTACTTTCAGGGCCGTGATATTGACCGCGCTGCCGGTCATCACCGTCGCCCGCGCGGCGTGCGCGCCAATGCCGTAGGGAATCCGGTCGGTCTGGCCATGGATCACGGTAATCTTGCCGTAATCGGCGCCGAGCGCCTCCGCCGTAATCTGGCCCATCGTGGTCTCAAACCCCTGCCCCAATGAAGCGCCGCCGGTCAGAACCTCTATATCGCCGTTGATATCGACGGAAATGCGCGCGCCATCAACAGGGCCTTTACCGCTTTCCTCGACAAAGATGCCAAGCCCGCACCCGACAAGCTCTCCCTTTGCACGGCGCTCGGCCAATTCAGCTTCCAGCGCATCCCATTTGAAATGCGCCAATGCCTTATCCAGCAGGGTCGGGTAATCGCCGGAATCAAACAGCAGAGTCTCGACCCCGGGTTCGTCGAATTCGATCCTGAACGGCATGTCGGCTCCGCCGATCAGATTGCGCCGGCGGATTTCGATACGGTCGACGCCGAATTTTTCAGCGGCGATATCCATCATCCGTTCCCGGACGAAGGTGGATTCGAACCGGCCCGGCGCGCGGTATGTCGCGGCCGGTGTCTTGTTGGTCAGGCGGAAATGACATTCGGCGCGGAACGCCGGAACCTTATAAGCACCGGTCAGCATGCACATGGTGCGGTTCGGCACATTGGCGCCATGGGTGCGGACATACCCACCCTGATCGTGCCAGAACTCATCCGCCATGGCGAGAATTTTACCGTCCGCATCGAAAGCCAGCCGCGCCTTGTGATGCTGATTGCGGCCCTGATTGGCCGCCATCATGTGTTCCTGACGGTCTTCAATCCATTTGACGGGACGGCCCAGCCGTTCGGCGGCGAGCAGCACCAGCACGTCTTCCGGATAAAGCTCTCCCCGGATGCCGAAACCGCCACCGGTATGGCCTTCATGCAGATGAATTTTCGCCGGCGGGCGATCCAGCATGCGTACCAGCGTATCGCGGTTGCGGTGCGGGATCTTGGCCGCGCCATAAAGCTCCAATATATCGGCGGTCTTGTCATGCACGCCGATCGCGCCGCGCGTTTCCATCGGCACGCCGGAATGCCGCCCGGTCCGCAGATCGACCTCAACCACCAGATGGGCGTTTTCAAACCCGGGTTCGATATCGCCAAAAGTATGGGTCAACAGCCCGGCTTCAGAACTCAGCCCCGGTTCGAATTCACCCGGTTCCTGATCGGCATCCGAAATCACCCGCAGCAATTCCGCGTCAATTTCGATCAGCTCAATCGCGTCTTCGGCAACATAGGGGTCTTCGGCGAACACCGCCGCCACCGGATCACCGACATAGCGCACGCGATCCTTGGCCAGACAATATTGGCGGAAGGCCTTGAGTTCTTCGGCGGATTTATCGGCGCGAAAATCGATTGGCCCCAGATCAGCGATATCGGCATGGGTCCAGACCGCAACGACACCGGGCAAGGCCAAAGCCGCCGCCGTCTCTATGGATTTGATTTCCGCGTGAGCGAACGGACTGCGCAGGATGCGCATATGAAGCTGATGCGGAAAATTGATGTCGTCGGCGAACCGGGCGCGGCCGCTGATCAGCGGCGGGTCCTCGAGGCGTTTCAGCCTTTCGCCGAGAACGCGCTTCTTCGCGGTGGCCATCAGCCTGCCCGCATTTCTTCCGCCGCGGCCTTTACCGCCGTAATGATATTGGCATAGCCGGTGCAGCGGCAGAGATTTGATGACAGCGCATCAACCAAATCGTCATCGCTGATATCCGGGTTCTTTTCCAGAATTCCGGCCGCCAGCATCAGAAAACCCGGCGTGCAGAACCCGCATTGCAGGGCGTGATGATCGGTAAAGGCCTGCTGCAGCGGATGCAATGTGTCGCCATCGGCCAACCCTTCGACCGTGCGGAGTTCCTTGCCGTCGGCCTGAACGCCGAACATCAGGCAGGAACGCACCGGTTCGCCGTCGAGCAAAATCGTACAGGCCCCGCAAACGCCATGTTCACAGCCGATATGGGTCCCGGTCTGGCCGCATTGATCGCGGATAACATCGACCAGCGTGCGCCGCGCCTCGACAGAGACCTGATAATCCTTGCCGTTGATAGTGAGGGTGATGTCGTGTTTTTCGGTCATGTGTTCGCCTGTTCGCAGGCCCGGCGTGTCAGCGCCCGGACCAGATCGCGGCGATAACTCGCCGGGGTCGCGTGATCCTCCATCGGATCGACCACATCGGCCGCCGCATCCGCCGCCGCGCGGAAAATTTCATCAGACGGCGCGTTGCCGTTCAGGATCGCCTCGGCCTCGGCAATACGGCGCGGCCGGTCTTCCGCCCCGCCGATCCCGATCCGGGCGTTCGTAATCCCGCCATTGTCATCTTCCCAAACCGCCAGCGCCATCGTCATGGCGAAATCGCCTGCCCGGCGGCTGAATTCATTAAAGCCGAATTTCGCGTTTGCGGGCAGAATGGGCAGACGCGCCTCGACCAGCATTTCATTTTCGGCCAGCGCCGTGGTCATCACGGTCTCAAAGAAATCCGCTGCCGCAATCCGCCGTTCGCCATCGGCGCTCTTGGCGACCAGTGTCGCATCCAGCGTCGCAGCCACCGCACACCATTCCGAGGCCGGGTCGGCATGGGCGAGGCTGCCACAGAAGGTCCCGCGCATACGGATCGGAAAATGCGCGATATCCTGGACGACGCGCGAGAGCAACGCGCCCAAAGGCCCATCGCAAACGGGATGGTGAAACGCCGCGTGACGAACGCCCGCGCCGATCACAAGGGCGTCGCCGTCGACCGAGATATTCCTGATCGCGTCGATGCCGTTGATGTCGATCAGATGGCCGGGCCGTGCGAGGCGAAACGCCATGGTGGGCACAAGGCTTTGACCGCCCGCGAGAATACGACCGTCCGCATCCGCGTACTGGCCGAGGAGCGCTACCGCCTCATCCACCGAGGCCGGCGCGTGATAGGTAAAACTAGCCGGTTTCATAGCACCTTAGATGCCCGATTTCACCGCAGCCGTAAAGGGGCGGTGATGACGAAAGCCAAACCGCTACTTGCTTCGCATCTCCTGGAAGATTTCGGTACCTTCATCGATATGGGAAAACGGCAGCGCGCGGGCGGCATAGACCGTAATCTGCGGCTTGATCCCGCTGGCATCGTCGATGGAACCGACCTTGATCCCGACCATGCCGGGGCTGCCGGTGCCCACGCTGAAAATCTGCGAGCCGCATTCCGGGCAGAATTTCTTGGTCATCGTGTTGCCGCTGTCAGCCTGGTGCTGATAGGACTTGGTGACGCCGGATTCGATGGTCAGTTCTTCTTCTTTGACGAAAACATTGGTCGCGAAACTCGCCCCCGTTACCTTGCGGCAATCGTCGCAATGACAATTGGCCACCCGCACGGGATCGCCCGCAACCGTATAGCGCACCGCGCCGCAAAGGCATCCGCCCGAAAATCCACCCATGGTTCAGTCCTTTCGATAAAGCCGGGGTATGGAAATCATGCTACCCCGCCGCCGCGGATAGAGAAATCTTTCTTTGCGTCAATGGTTTCAACATCGCGATTAACCAGATCACCAGCACCACGTTAAAG
>CAZBKQ010000035.1:0-8568 GCA_964492555.1 uncultured Rhodospirillaceae bacterium
CCGGGATAGGCTTCCGCGATCTGGCGGACGAATTCTTCCGGCGCGGATTTATCGTCCGATCCGGCGACGATCATCGCGGGCACGCGCAACGGCTCCACATACTCGAACATATTGGCCCGGACCAGCGCGCCGAACAGTTTCAGATAGCCGGGTATCTGCATGCCCTTGGCGAAATCCACCGCCGCCGTCACCGCGTCCGGATCGGCATCGGGAGAGAGCGAATTCGGCGTGCGTTTCTCCGCAAATCCGGCGGCGCCCATCTCCGCCAGATCTTTCGCGCGCCCGTCCAGCATTTTCTGTTTTTCTTCGTCGGATGACTCACCATTGCCGATCACCGCTTCGGCGAGCGTCAGCGACAGCATGCGGTCGGGGTAGGCCTGATGAAAGCGCGCGGCAATGCACGTCCCCACCGAATGGCCGACCAGATGGCAACGATCAATTTCCAGCGCATCGATAAAGCGCATGGCGACCTCCGCATATTCGGGGACCTCGGGCGCATCGCCCGGCATTTCAGAAGAACCGCCATAGCCCGGCGCATCCCAGCCGATGACACGATATGTATCGGACAGGTTTTCATATTGCGGCACCCAGCTGTCGGACCGCCCGCCCAGCCCGTGCAGGATCACCAAAGGCGTGCCGGACCCGGCCTCACGGTAGGATATTGTCTGGCCGTTTCCGACATCGATGGTTTTCAGCGCGGGTGCGGGCATTTTTCTCTCCTTTGTCGAGCACTGGAACTGAATTTGTTCCCGACGGACATAATAGCAGCGCGTGAAAAAACAGAAACTCTGGACCCCGGATCAAGTCCGGGGTGACAGGCGGGGGTAACGTGCCCTCCGTCACTCGTCCTTGCCTAAAAAACAGTGTCACCCCGGACAAGCGAAGCGCGATCCGGGGTCCAGTCATCTCCTTCCCCCTATCAGGGGGAAGGCCGGGATGGGGGTGGAAAGTCATTCCCGCCGCAAGCTTCATTGACAACACACCGCGCCGCGCCATGATGGGCGCACGCGGAAATCAGGATTTGAGACATGGCGAATGTAGATGAATTTGCCGGCGAAAAGCTGGCGCGATCCCCGGTTTACGGCACCCGGCACATGGTGGTGTCGGGCCATTCCCTGGCCTCCACCGCCGGGGTCCGGACACTGGAAGCGGGCGGGTCGCTGATCGATGCGATGATCGTTACCTCGTCGGTCCTCTGCACCGTTCTGCCGCACGCGACCAGCTTCGGCGGCGATGCCTTTATCATCTATCACGACGCCAAATCGGGCGAGACGATCGGGCTCAACGCCTCCGGTTACGCGCCCGCCGGCGCGACGGCGGAATTCTTCAAGGACGGGATGGTGATGCGCGGGCCGCTCGCCGTGTCCACCCCCGGCATCGTGCGCGGCTGGGAACAGATCCATCAGCGTTACGGCAAAATGGACTGGGCGGATCTGTTCGATACCGCTCTGGACCTCGCCGAAAACGGCCATCCGCTGTCGCGCGTGCTGGCCTCGGCCCTGCATCTGTTCAACAAGGATGTCTCGGCGGACAAGGGCTGTTCGGATCTTTACATGCCGGGCGGTGTGCCGATGTCGGCGGGCCAGCTGGTGAAACAACCGGCATTGGCCGAGACCATCCGCAAGATCGCCACAGGCGGCAGCGCCGCCTATTACGAGGGCGATATCGCCCAATCGATCGGCGATTACAGCCAGCAATGCGGCGGGTTGCTGTCGGCGGCGGATTTCGACGGGTATCAGCCGGAATGGGTCGACGTGCTGAACACCGATTACCGGGGCCACAAGGTCTGCGTCATGCCGCCCAATTCCTACGGCTATCTGATGCTGATGCAGCTCAACGCGATTGCCGGTCTGGGGCCGGAGGCGTTTAACGGACCGGATGCGGACCGGCTGGCCTATCTCATCGCCGCGGCGCGCGCCGCCTTTGACGAAGGCAAGCGCTTTATCTGCGATCCCGCCGTCCACCCCGCGCCGCTCGACGATTTGCTGGGCGGCGATATGACCGCGAAAATGCAGGCGGCAGTGGCCGAGGCCGCGCCCGGCCGCCACGAGAAACCCGGCGTCGGCGGGACAAGCTGCATCACCATGGTGGATGACGAGGGCAATGCCTGCGCCGTGGTGCAATCGGTATTCCATGTGTTCGGTTCGGCCTGGCTCGATCCCGGCACGGGGATTCTGATGAATAACCGGATGACCGGTTTCGACACCGACCCGGAACACCGCAATGTCGTCGCGCCGCACAAGCGGCCGAGCCATACGCTCAACCCCGTCATGGTATTCAAGGACGGGGCAGTCAAATATCTGCTGACCACGCCGGGCGGGCCGGCCCAGACGATTTCCAATGTGCAGATGCTGACTAACATGGTCGATCGCGGGATGGAACTTTCCGCCGCCCTGGAAGCCCCGCGCTGGTCCATTGACGGGTCGGGCAACGCGCTGATCGACGACGAATACCCGCAGGCAACCGTTGACGCCCTGACCGCGCGCGGGTTTGAGATCCAGCGGGCCTCGGGTGCGTCCTATTTCGGCTCCTCCAAATGTATCGAGGTGATGGAAGGCGGGGTCTTCGCGGGCGCCGCCGATCACCGGCGGGAGGCCTATGCCTGCGGCCGGTAACGTGTCCGCCCCCTGTTATGACGGGGCGGATCTGCTGATCCGCAACGCGAAGGTCATCACCTGCGATGCACGCGGCTCCATCCATCGCGCGATTTCGGTAAAGAATGGCCGCATATTAGCGGTGGGCACGGAAGACGCCGTCGCCGATACGGCGAACGAGGCGACCCGCATCATTGATGCCAACGGCGCGGCCGTGATCCCCGGCATGATCGACGGGCACGCGCATCTCGACCGCGAAGGGCTCAAACATGTTTTCCCGTCGCTGGCGGGCTGTACCTCCATCGACGATGTGCTGCAGCGGATTGAGGCGCTGGTGAAAGATGCCGAACCCGGTGAGTGGATCGTCACCATGCCGATCGGCGATCCGCCGTTCTATTTCGATGTGCCGGGCAATCTGAAGGAAAACCGTTTTCCGACCCGGTGGGAGCTGGATCGCGTCGCGCCCGACAACCCGGTCTATATCCGCCCGATCTGGGGGTTCTGGCGCCATATCCAGCCGCTCGATTCCATCGCCAATTCCCGCGCGCTTGAGGAAGCGGGGCTCGCCCGCGTGCCCAATGACTGCCCGGCCAATGTGACGTTTGAAATCGATGACGCGACCGGTGAACCCAACGGCATCATCCATGAAAAGACCTTCATGCCGATCGCGGAACTCAAATGGTTCCGGACCATGCCGCGCTTTTCCCATGACGACCGGGTGCGCGGGCTGAAAGACGCGATGCGCACTTATAACGCCAGCGGCACCACATCGGTGCTGGAGGAACATGGCTGCGCGCAGGAGCTGATCGATGCCTGGCGCGCGGTCAATGCGGAGGACGCGGCGACGGTGCGCGGCCATCTGATCTACAGCCCGGCCTGGCATTTCGCGGAGAAAGAGGATTACGAGGGCGCCATCGAACGCTGGGCGGCGGAGCTCGGCGGGATGCACGGCACCGGCGATGACCGGCTGCGCGTCGGCGGGGTGTTCGGTGATCTCGGGGTCGATCCGGATGCGGCCTCGCGCCTCACCGCCGCGCCCTATACCGGCTGGTCCGGGTTCTATTACGACAGCGGCGTGCCGGCGGAAAAGATGCACGATTTCCTGATGGCGGCGGCGAAGCACGATGTCCGCATCAGCGCCATCTGGATGACGATGCTGCCCTATTTCGAGGCGGTGAACCGGGAAATCCCGATCGGCGACCGGCGCTGGATCATCGGCCATCTGGGCTGCGCCACGCCGGAACAGATCAAAAGCCTCGCCGATATGAACATCGTGATGACGGCCCATACCAACCGCTATGTCTTCAAGAACGGCCACGCCCTGATCGAGGAGCTCGGCCCGGACAATGAAAACAATCTCTGCCCCATCAGGTCGCTGCTGGAGGAAGGGGTTCATATCGGGCTCTCGACCGATAACGTGCCGACGACGCTGTGGTATCCGGTATGGCAGGCGGTGACGCGGCATAATCTCTATATCGACGCGCCGGTCGCGCCGGAACAGGCGCTGACCCGTCAGCAGGCGCTTAACTGCGCCACCATCGAAGGGGCGTATCTGACGGGCGAGGAAGATGAAAAGGGATCGCTGGAAGAAGGCAAGCTCGCCGATATGGCGATCCTGACCGACGATCCGCTGACCTGTCCCGAGCCAGATATCAGGGACATCATGGCGGCGACCACCATCGTCGGCGGCGAAATCGTTTATCAGGCGGAGGACACGCCATGAAGCTGGAAGAGCTGGACACGCCGGTCCTTTTGGTCGACCGGGATGCGCTGGAGCGTAACCTCAAACGCATGCAGGAAATCACGGCAGCGGCCGGCGTTTCCTACCGGCCGCACGCCAAGGCCCATAAATCACCCGACATCGCAAAGCTGCAATTCGCCCACGGCGCGACGGGTATTTGTTGCGCCAAGCTTGGCGAGGCGGAAGTGCTCTGCGAGGAAGGCATCCAGAATATTCTGATAACCACCCCTGTGATCGGCCTGTCGAAACTCGCGCGGCTGGCGCAGCTCGCCTCCCGCACCGCCGTCGCGGTAGTGGCGGACGATGCGCAAAATCTGCGTGAGATGGGGATGATCGGACAGACCACCGGCGTCGCGCTGGATGTCGTGATCGAGGTCAATGTCGGGCAGAACCGCTGCGGTGTGGAGCCGGGCGAACCGGCGCTTGCGCTGGCCCGGATTATTGAGGAATCACCCTGGCTCGCCCTTGCCGGACTGCAGGGCTATCAGGGCGCGATCCAGATGACGGAAGATTTCGCCGAACGCAAGGCGGCGGCGGAGAAGGCCCTGTCCCTGCTGCTGGAAACCGCCACGCTGATCCGCGCCAACGGCATCGAAGTCCCGGTGCTGACCGGCGGCGGCAGCGGCACGTCCGCGATTGATGCGGCGGCGCACGGGCTGACCGAGCTGCAACCCGGCGGCTATATCTTTATGGATGCGCGCTATCGCCAGGTCGATTGGGAAGACGGGGATAAAATCCCGTTCGAATCATCGCTGACCGTACTCGCCTCCGTCATCTCCCGCCCGGCGCCTAACCGGGCCATCCTCGATATGGGGCTGAAATCCATCAGCTCCGATCAGGGCCCGCCGGTGCCGCTCGATCTGCCGGGCGCGCAATTCAAATTCGCCGGTGAGGAACATGGCGAGCTGTTCTGGGAAGAAGGCGATTGCCCGCTGGAGAACGGTGACAAGGTCCGTTTTGTGCCGACCCATTGCGACACGACGGTCAATCTCTATGACCAGTTCATCGCCTATGCCGGCGAAGACGTCACCGATGTCTGGCCGATCCCCGCGCGGGGACGGTCGCAGTAGGGCGCCGGAACAAGAAACTTCCCACCCTCATCCCGGCCTTCTCCCTGATAGGGAGAAGGAGAAAATCCCTCCCCTGGCCCCTCTCCCATTTGACAACATCCCGCCCCGCCTCAATGATTCCCTGAACAACATAAAGGGAGGCAGGCATGGCGGTATCGGCAGCCGATATTTTCAACGCGCGCAACGTGGCGCTGGTGGGGGCGACGGACAAATCGCACTGGCCGCGCAATATTTACGCCAACATGATGGAATCGGGGTTCGACGGCAATCTGTGGCCGGTCAACCCGAAGCGCGACGAGATTTTCGGCGTCCCCTGCTATCCGGACCTCAAATCCACACCGGAACCGGCGGACCTCGCGCTTTTGATCATCCCGGCGGGCGCGATCCCGGGAACGCTGGAGATGGGCGCGGAAATCGGACTGAAGAGCGCCGTGGTCTATGCCGCCGGGTTCGGCGATGGCGGCAGGCCGGAATCGATCGAACGCGGTGAGAAGCTGAAGGCGCAGCTTTCCGGCATGGATATTTCCATCTGCGGGCCGAACTGCATGGGGCTCGTCGGTATCCGCGAAAAACTCTACTGCTATCCGCATGCCCATATCCGCGATCTGGAACCCGGCCCGACGGCGCTGATTACCCAGTCCGGCGGCACGCTGTCCTATTTCCTGCGGGCGGGAGAGGAACGCGGGCTGACCTTTTCCTATGCGGTCTCATCCGGGAACGAGCTCAGCCTCGATCTCTCCGATTACATCAATTTCTGCGTCGACGACCCGGAGACCAGACAGATATGTCTGTTTATCGAGGGCATCCGCAAACCCGACGCGTTCATGGCGGCGTGCGGCCGGGCGCTTGAAGCCGAAAAGCCGGTGATCGCCATCAAGACCGGACGGTCGCAGAAATCGCGCGAAGCGGCGCAATCCCATTCCGGCGCGGTGGCCGGCGATTACGCGGCTTATGAGGCCGTGTGCGACCGGTACGGCATCGTCAATTGCGAAACGCTGGAAGAAATGATCGAGATGACGGTCGGGTTCCAGCAGGGGCGCTGGCCCAGGGGACCGCGTATCGCCTTCATGACCACATCGGGCGGCACGGTCGATCTGCTGCATGATTATTGCGAGGAACAGGGCGCGTCGGTGCCGGAGCTTTCACCCGAGACGGTTGAGGCTGTCCGTCCCTTCGTGCCCGCTGATTGCCATATCCGCAACCCGATCGATACCGGCGCGCCGGTGGGTCAGTCGGGCCGGTCCTCACCGGTGGAGATCTGCAAGGCATTCGCGGCCGATCCCAATGTCGATATCGTGGCCTGGTGTAACAATATGCCGGGCAGCGCGCGCAGTTCCGGCGCGGAGGACGAAATCCACGATCTGCTGAATTCGACCGACAAGCCGGTCTTTTCCTTCGCCCGCATGCCGCACCAGATCCCCGATGGCGGGCTGGAGTTTCAGAAACGCACCAACATGCCGTTTGTACAGGGCTCCCGCATCGGGGTGCGGGTCGCCAATGCGCTCTGGCATTTCGCGGAACGGCGGGGCAAGGCGCCGGCCATCCCGGGCGCGCCGAAAGGCTCACCGGAAAACTGTTCGGGGGACGCGCTGACCAAAGCGCTGGAAGCCGCCGGCGTGCCGGGGCCGAAATCCGTTATGGCCGCCGACGCGGCGGAAGCGGGAAAGACAGCAACCGGGATCGGCTTTCCGGTGGCGGTCAAGATCGTCTCCCCCCAGGCCAGCCACAAGACCGAGGTCGGCGGCGTCGCGCTGGGGCTTGAGACCGCCGAAGCGGTCGAAGCCGCGGCAACCGACATGGCCGCAAGGCTCACGGCGCTCGACTTCAATGCCGTGATCGACGGTTTCCTGGTGCAGGAAATGGTTTCCGGCGTCGAGGTGCTGGTCGGCGCGCGCACCGATGCGCTTTACGGCCCGATGCTCGTGCTGGGCACCGGCGGCACGATGGTGGAGCTGATGCGCGATGTGGCGCTCTCGCTACTGCCGGCCGATGAAGGACAAATCCGCCGCATGATCGACGGGTTGAAGCTGAAGGAGCAGCTCAAAGGGTGGCGTGGCGCGCCGGAGGCCGATAGCGATGCGCTGGTTAAAGCCGTGCTGGGGCTTTCCGGATTTTTCCTCGATCACCGGACCTGGCTCGACGATATCGAGATCAACCCGCTGATGGTCCTGCCGAAAGGCGAAGGCGTCCGCGCGGTGGATGTGCGGACGGTCGCGGCACCCTAAAAGCGCACCGCGCTCTTCCCTCCCGGCCTCCGGGCCGGGGTCCGGTCAAAGAAAAACCCTCCCCCGGCAATCGGGGGAGGGTTTTTCGTCTCAAAAACGGGCGCGGGCTACTTCCGGCGCGTGGCTTTTTTACCCGACTTCTTACCGGCTTTCTTACCCTTGGCTTTTTTCAGCGCAAAGGGCTGGAAGGTCGGCTTGTAGCTCTTCTCATCGAGGAACTGCTTGAGGCCCGTATTGTACGAATCCTGCGCGTCGCCGACCTTGATCGCCTGGCCCTTGGCGGCGAGATAATCATAGGACTGGTCGAAATCCATGGTGCGCACCATGCGAACGGCCTGCTTGGTGGCCTTAAGCACGTTCGGGCTTTTCGCCATCAGCTTGTCGGCAAGCTCCAGCACCTTGCCCTTGAGGTCCTTCTGCGGCACGGCGAAATTGATCAGGCCGATCCGCTCGGCTTCCTTCGCATCAAACGCATCGCCCATGCAGGCATAGTATAGCGCGTGACGCGGCAGGATCGTATCCGACACCACCTTGGACACCAGCGCGCCCGGCAGGATGCCCCAGTTCACCTCGGAGAGGGAGAAGATCGCGTCATCCGCGGCGACAGCGAAATCGACCGCGCAGAGCTGCATGAAGGCGCCGCCGACGCAGTACCCTTCGATCATCGCGATGGTCGGCTTGTCGTATTTATACAGCCGTTCCCAGCGCCAGCGGTTGGCGGCCTCCGCCGCGCGTTTTTTCTCATAGGGCTTGCCGTCGGTTTCGCGGAAGAATTCCTTGAGGTCCTGACCGGCGCTGAAATAACCGCCCTCGCCGCCGATGACGACCACCGCGACACGCGGATCGGATTCCAGATCGCGCAGCGTTTCGTCCATTTCATAATGCAGCGCGGGGCTCATCGCATTGCGCTTTTCGGGGCGGTTCAGCATCACCCAGGC
>CAZBKQ010000035.1:8668-27118 GCA_964492555.1 uncultured Rhodospirillaceae bacterium
TCCAGCGGCAGATCGGTGGTCAGCCCGATCCCGCCATGGACCTGCAGCGCGTCGTCGCAGGTCTTGAAGGCGTGTTCGTCGCCCGCGATCTTGCACATATAGGAATCGAAGCGGATATCCTCGCCCGCATCCGCCCGCGCCGCCGTGGCGTAAACAAACTGGCGCAGCATCTTGGTCTTCATCCAGGCGTCGATCAGCGGGAACTGCACGCCTTGGCGCGCGGACAGTTTCTGGCCGAACGTTTCGCGCTCATTGGTGTATTTCCCCGAAAGCTCCAGACAGCGTTCGGCGACGCCGATGCCGCGCGCGGCATGGCGGATGCGTCCCGCGGTAATCCAGGTCTGGCCGAATTTGAAACCATCCCCTTCCTCGCCGATGATGTTGGTCGCGGGAATCCTCACATCGGTGAAGGAGAGCTCCCACGGCCTGTCATCCATCATGGTTTCCTGCGGCCGCACCAGCTCGACGCCCGGCGTGTCCATCTCCACCAGGAACATGGAAATGCCGCCGCGTGAGCCCTTGGAACGGTCGGTCGCCGCCAATACCTGCGCGAAATCCGCCTTGTCCGCGCTGGTGATGAAACGCTTATAGCCGTTGATCACATATTCATTGCCGTCGAGAACGGCGGTGGTCCGCATGCCGCCCGGGTCGCCGCCCGCGTCCGGTTCGGTCTGGGCGAAACAGGCGCGCCGTTCACCGCGAATGACCGGCAGCAGATATTCCTCTTTCTGGCTGTCATTCAAATGATAGAGCACCGGGCTGACCACGGGGCCGAAAATATGTCCGCCGCGGGTCGGTATGGCGATGGTGCGGCCCATCTCCTCCCACACCACGACCTTGGCCAGCAGCGACAGGCCGAGCCCGCCATATTCCTCGGGCACGTCGAACATCCAGAGCCCGATTTCCTTCGCCTTTTCCTCCAGCATCGCGCGGATATCGGGTTTGAGCTGATGACCCTCATAGGCGTCGCGTTCGATGGGGATGATCTCGTTATCGACGAAACGGCGCACCGTTTCCTTGAGCATCCGCAATTCTTCGGGAAGTTCGTAATCCATGATCCTGTCCTAATCCTCGCGCTTTACCGGGCGCACATCGACCGCGCGCACGCCCTGTCCTTCCGCCCCGACCATCAGCGGGTTGATCTCCAGATCGGCCAGATGATTGCGATGCGCCGCGAACAGATCCGACAGACCGCAGATCGCCGCGACCAGCGCGTCCATATCGCGGGCGGGCCTGCCCCGGAATTCGCCGAACAGCGCCTTGCCGCGCAATTCCCCCAGCATATCGCGCGCCGTATCCGCATCGACCGGCAGCATGCGCAGGGACACATCCTGCATCGCCTCGACCGCGACACCGCCGATCCCGACCACCATGAAGGGGCCGAATTGCGGGTCCTCGCGGGCGCCGATAATGACCTCCAGCCCATCGACCATTTCCTGTACCAGGAACCCGTCGATGGTGGCGGAAGGATCCAGCGCGGAAAGCCGGGCCGCCATATCCGCCGCCTCCGCTTTCACCGCATCCGCATCGGCAAGCCCGAGCGCGACACCGCCGACCTCGGTCTTGTGGCTGGCTTCGGGGGAAACGATTTTCACCGCCACCGGAAAGCCGAATTCCGCCGCCGCTTTCGCCGCCGCGTCCGCATCCGCCGCCATGACAGATTTGGGCGGGGTGAGATGATGCGCGGACAAGGTCCCGCTCAGCGCATCGCCCTCAAGCGCCGCGGGCCGGCCATTGGCTTCCGGTAGCGCCGTGATCCCGCGCTGCCGTGCCGCGCCGTAGCGCACGAGGTGCTGCAGCGCCTTGATGGTGGCGTCGATCCCCTGCACGAACGGGGTTCTGGTCTTTTCCTGAAAGGCGCGACCGGCCTCGCTGACATTCTGGGCCACACGCGAATAGGCGATGGTCGGCTTGTCGGTCAGGTCATAGACCTGGGAAAAAACCGTCGGGTCGGCGGGATCGTCTTCGCGAGTCGGCAACTGACCCTGGATCGCCATCAGATCGACCCCGTCATCTACCACCACCTGCTGGCACAGCCAGGAGAAGGCCTGATGCCGGTAGGCAATACCGGCGCCGCAATCGATCGGATTCTGTCCGGAAAGCCCCTCGTCTATTTCGGTTTCGCAGGCGGCGACGGTCTTTTCCGACAGGACCGCCATCTCCGCGCCCTCATCCTCGGCGTAATCGAGGAACAGACCCTTGCCGCCGCCGGAAAAACCGGCCATGGCGATTTTTGGCCCCTTGGGCCAGCGGCGCTGACGGAAGACCAAAGCCGCCTCGGTCATCTCATCCAGCGAATAGCAGCGGGTGACGCCGTAGCGCTGACAGACGGCCTTCAGCACCGCGTCATCACTGGCCAGCGCGCCGGTATGGCTTTGCGCCGCTTCCTTGCCGGCGGCGGAACGCCCGACCTTCACCATAAGCACCGGCTTTTCCGCCTCGAACGCGCGGCGGGTGGCTTCCATAAAGGCGTCGGGGCGCCGGATGCCCTCGACCATGCAGCAGATCATGTTGGTCGCGGGATCGTCGACCAGGAAATTGATGTAATCGGCGAGATCGAGATTGAGCTCGTTCCCCGACGACACCGCGAAGGAGAAATCCAGCCCGCGGTTATAAGCCCGTTCCAGCCAGTACATGAAGGTGCCGCCGGACTGAAACACCACCCCGACATCGCCCGCGCCGAGGCTGCGCACCCGGGTCGCGGGATAAAACAGCTGGTTATTATGCAGCGAGAGCGCGCCCATGCAGTTCGGCCCGCAGACGACGAGACCTTTTTCATCGCACAGCGCCTTTACCGCATCCGCGCGTTTTCGTCCTTCGGCATCATCCCCTTCGCCAAAGCGCGCGGCATAGATCAATGCGGCCTTCAGCCCGGCCTCGGTCCCTTCCGCCAGCACGTCGGGAATAAAGGGCGCGGGCACGATGGTCAGCGCGAGATCGATCTGTTCGGGAATCGATTTGAAATCGGGATAGACCTTCTGGCCCCAAAGCTCGTCCCGGCGCGGATTGATCAGATAGGTCTTGGCCGGAAACCCGCCATATTCGAGATTCTGGTATATCGCCTTGGCCCAGCCGCCCCCGCCGGTTTCGGATGCGCCGACGATGGCGACGGTTTTGGGCCGAAAAAACGGTTCCGCAGAATGAAACACTGTACCCCCCTGAGGTCTTGTTTTGTTAAAGTAGAGGCGGGAATCAGGCAGCCGTCAACCGGCCTATGGACCGAATCGCCGATGCCATTTCAAGAACGCCCGGCAGGCTGTTGATTCGTTTGATTATATTGACATCGCCCCATGGTTAACGCATCTTGGCGGACGTCGAGGGAGCCGCCATCTGGCGGCGTTTTCTAGCGTAACGTCCCGCAACGGGGCGGATCGGGGTTCCGGAGTTTGTTAGAGAAAACCAAACGCAAATTTTTGATGCATGGCGTGCTGGCAAGCCTTATCGCCTGCCTGTTCGCCGGCGTTTTCTGGTTCGGCCAGCCCGATGAAGGCCATGCCCGCCTGGCGGAGGGCGAACACCCCGTCAAACAGGCGGCCAGGTTAGCGCCGCTGACCGATACGCAGGCCGCGATGATCGCCCGTTATGTAGAAAACGGCGAAGCGCTGGTGCCGCCGCCCGCGGCCATGGCGGAAACCGTGCGCGTCAAGCGCGGCCAGACACTGATGGTGGTCTTGCTGAAAGCGGGCGTCGGCCGGACGGAAGCCCATAACGCCGTCGCCGCCATGCGCAAGCTGTTCAATCCGCGCGATCTGCGTCAGGGGACGGAAATCGTCATTTACCGCAAGGCGTCGCCGGAGTCCGCGCCAGCCTTTGACGGGTTCGAATTTTCACCATCCGCCGCCCGCACGATCATGGTACGGCTCAATGCGGATGAGGCCTTCACCGCGCGGCGGATCGACCGCACGCTGGAACAGGAAGATATTCGTATATCAGGCAAGATCGGCTCCAGCCTCTATGTCGATGCGAGGAAGGCAGGGGTGCCCGCCGAAATAATCGTCGAAGTCATCCGCCTGTTCAGCTGGGATGTCGATTTCCAGCGCGATATACATCCGGGCGACGGGTTTGATGTGCTGGCGAACCGCGCGCTGCTGCCTGACGGATCGGTTGCGGATTGGGGCAATGTCCGCTTCGCGGCGCTGACGCTCGGCGGCAAGACGACCCGGCTTTATCGCTTTGAAAGCAAGAAAAACGGTGTCGAATATTTCGATGAAAAAGGCAAGAGCGCGCAAAAGGCGCTGATGAAAACCCCGATCAACGGGGCCCGCCTGTCATCGCGTTTCGGCAAACGCCGCCATCCGATTCTCGGCTATACCAAGATGCATCGTGGCATCGATTTCGCCGCGCCGCGCGGCACGCCGATTTATGCGGCGGGCAACGGCACCGTGACCTATGCCGGGCGCAAGGGCGGGTATGGCAACTATATCCGCATTCGCCATAACGGGCGGTATTCGACGGCCTATGCCCATATGAAGGGATTCCGCCGCGGAGTCCGCAAGGGCAAGCGTGTGCGGCAGGGCCAGGTGATCGGCTATGTCGGCTCAACCGGGCGATCAACCGGACCGCATCTGCATTACGAAGTGCTGGTGAAGGGCCGTCAGGTCAACCCGCTGCGTATGAAACTGCCGTCGGGCCGCAAGCTGCAGGGCGTGGAGCTGGCTTCCTTCAGGAAAATCCGCGACCGCGTGGAAAATCGCCTGGCCGCGCTCGCCCCGGTGCAAAAGGCGTCGCTCGAATAGAAAAGGGCGTGGAAAAAAACCACGCCCTCTCCTTTTCAAGATCGAATTTGTTCAAGCCGCCTGGGCGACCTGATCGTTAATGGTCAGACCATCTTCACCGGCGCTGACGCGGACAGTCTCTCCGTCACGCACCGTGCCTTCCAGCAGCATGGTCGCCAGCGGGTTCTGCAGATGGGTCTGGATCACCCGTTTCAGCGGCCTTGCGCCATAGACCGGATCATAGCCGGTATCGGCCAGCCAGGTCCGCGCGGCTTCATCCATCTCCAGCTCGATCTTGTGATCGGCCAGCAGCTTGCGCAGATGGCCAAGCTGGATATCGACGATCCCGGACATGTGTTTGCGCTCCAGCCTGTGGAACAGCAGGGTTTCATCCAGCCGGTTGAGAAATTCCGGCCGGAAGGCGGCACGCACCACCTCCATCACCGGCTCACGCACCGCAGCTGAGTCCTCGCCGTCGGGCTGCGCCGCCAACAGGTCGCTGCCGAGGTTCGACGTCAGGATGATCAGCGTGTTGCGGAAATCGACCGTCCGGCCGTGCCCATCCGTCAGGCGCCCTCCATCCAGCACCTGCAGCAGGATGTTGAACACATCCGGATGCGCCTTTTCGACCTCATCGAACAGCACCACCTGATAGGGCCGGCGGCGGACGCCTTCGGTGAGCGAGCCGCCTTCCTCATACCCGACATAGCCGGGCGGCGCGCCGATAAGCCGGGCCACGGAATGTTTCTCCATGAATTCCGACATATCGATCCGCAGCATGGCGGTGTCGTCATCGAACAGGAATTCCGCCAGTGCGCGGGTCAGCTCCGTCTTGCCGACGCCGGTGGGGCCGAGAAACATGAACGAGCCGATGGGCCGGTTCGGGTCCTGCAGCCCGGCGCGCGCGCGGCGCACCGCGTTGCTGACCGCGACGATGGCCTCTTCCTGGCCGATCACCCGGCCGCCCAGAGCCTCTTCCATCGCCAGCAGTTTTTCCCGCTCGCCCTCCAGCATCTTGTCCACCGGAATACCGGTCCAGCGCGAAACGACGGAGGCGATGTCCTTGTCGGATACTTCCTCCTGCAGCATGCGCGGCGTCTCGTCGTCGCTGGTCTCCGCCGCGATCTTCGCCTCGAGATCCGGAATGATGCCGTACATCAACTCACCCGCCTTGGCGAGATCGCCGGCGCGTTGCGCCTGTTCCAGCTCCAGCCTTGCCTGGTCGAGCTCTTCCTTGACCTGTTGCGACCCCGCCAGCCGGTCCTTTTCGGATTGCCACAGACGGGTCAGCCGTTCCGATTCCTCTTCCAGATTGGCAAGTTCTTCCTGCAATTTGCCGAGCCGGTCCCTGGAGGCCTCATCGGATTCCTTTTTCAGCGCTTCGCGCTCGATCTTGAGCTGGATGATCCGCCGGTCGAGCTCATCAATTTCCTCCGGTTTGGAATCGACTTCCATCCGCAGGCGCGACGCCGCCTCATCGACCAGATCAATCGCCTTGTCGGGCAGGAAGCGGTCGGTGATATAGCGGTTGGACAGGGTCGCCGCCGAAACAATGGCGCCGTCGGTGATCCGCACCCCGTGATGAAGTTCGTATTTTTCCTTCAGACCGCGCAGGATCGAGATCGTATCCTCGACCGAGGGTTCGGCGACGAATACCGGCTGGAACCGGCGGGCCAGCGCGGCGTCCTTTTCGACATGCTGGCGGTATTCATTCAGCGTGGTCGCGCCGATACAGTGCAACTCGCCCCGCGCCAGCGCCGGTTTCAGCATGTTGGAGGCATCCATCGCCCCTTCCGCGCCACCGGCACCGACCAGCGTGTGCAGCTCATCGATAAAGAGGACGATTTCGCCCTCGCAGGCGCTGATTTCCTGCAGCACCGCCTTGAGCCGTTCCTCAAACTCACCGCGGAATTTCGATCCCGCGACCAGCGCGCCGAGATCAAGCGACATCAGCCGCTTGTCGCGCAGCCCGTCCGGCACATCGCCCTTGACGATGCGCAAGGCCAGCCCTTCGACGATGGCGGTCTTGCCGACGCCGGGTTCGCCGATCAGAACCGGGTTGTTCTTGGTACGCCGCGCCAACACCTGGACGGTGCGGCGGATTTCCTCGTCGCGCCCTATGACGGGATCGAGCTTGCCTTCGCGGGCCTGTTCGGTGACGTCGATGGCGTATTTGGCGAGCGCGTCGAAATTGGCTTCGGCATTGGCGCTATCGGCCGTCCGGCCCTTGCGTACTTCCTCGATCGCGCTGTTCAGCGATTGCGGCGTCACGCCGGCCGCCTCAAGCGCCTTTGCCGCGTCGCTTCCCTGCAACAGGGCGAGCGCCAGCAGCAGCCGTTCGACGGTGACGAAACTATCGCCGGCCTTTTCGGCGATTTGCTCCGCCTGATCGAACAGGCGGGCGGTCTGCGGATCGAGATAGATCTGCCCCGCGCCGGAGCCTTCGACAGCGGGCACCCTGGCCAAAGCGGCTTCGGTTTCCTGCGACGCGCGCGCGGGATCGCCACCGGCGGCCTTGATGAGACCGGCGGCAAGACCTTCCTTGTCGTCGAGAAGAACCTTCAGAATGTGGTCGGGTGTAAGACGCTGGTGATTGGATCGCAGCGCCAGCGATTGAGCGGCCTGTACGAAACCACGCGACCGTTCGGTGAAATTTTCAAATTCCATGTCCTGCAACTCCCTTCAGAGACATTGCCAAACTGCCCCCTCTAAAGGCGGGCAAACGCATCGGGACCCTGTGAGGCGTCCCACAATGGATATGGAAATTGAACGTTTGCTTTACAAGACCGCTAACACGGACAGGACGGGTCAGGCAGCGCCCTGTTGCTCCGCAGCATTCTCCGCAGCGGCGGAATCACCGCTTTCGGAATTGTCGGAAGCGGCGTCGACGGCTTCCGCCCCGTTTCCGTTCTCGGCGCTATCGTTTTTCGGACGCCTGCGGCCGCGCGGACGGCGCTGCTCACGCAGTAATTCGGGCTGTTCCTGACTGGCGGGATCGGCAGCGGCTTCCGCCGTTTCGGCCGCCTGTTCACCGCTTTCCTGATTTCCGGAATTTTCGTCCTGGCTGGCGCCGCTCGCCTCCGCCGGCTGTTTCTGGCCATCCGCGCCGTTTTCGGTATTTCTCGCCTGCTGCTGATCACCGGCGTTGTTGCTGGCGTTCTGGGCGTTCTGCGCGTTCAGGACACGCAAATAATGTTCGGCATGCTGGAAATAGCCCTCGGCCCTGATCGGATCTCCGGCCGTCGAGGCCTCCCGCGCAAGCGCCTGGTATTTATCAACGACCTGCTGCGCGGAACCGCGCACCTTTATGTCGGGACCGTTGCTATCAAAATTCTGATTGCGGGGCGAACCGCCCCGTCTTCCCCCATTGCCGCGGCCTCTGGACCGCCGGTTATTAGGACCCGATCTCATTTTTCCTGTTTCCGGTCTTGCTTCCAATTCCTGTCGTCCCATGCGCCCCGCCCGTGACACCGCCAACGCGATGTCGAACAGTCTTTGCGCGCATCTCCGCGCGCACCCGCCGGGGGGGTCGGTTTACAGCCGTTTATGGGACTGAAAGGCGTTCAACAGTCATCTGTCCTGAACGCCGGGACTCACATTAGAGGGGTTTAGCCGCCATTCCAACCCCTTTTTTCGCTGACCAGATCAACCCCGGATTCCGAAAGCCAGGCAGCGCGTCCGGCCCGACAAATCCTCTATCTGAGCCAGGGTTTCCACGCCGCATTGAATCGCGATTTCCGCAATGACCGATGCCTGGCCCACGCCCAACTCAAATAGCGCCACACCGTCCGGAGCGAGATATTCCGGAAGCTCCGGGATCAGGTTTTTATAAGGCGCCAACCCGTCCGGGCCGCCGCCAAGCGCCAGACGCGGTTCAAAATCCCGCACTTCGGGTTGAAGGGTTTCAATTTCCGCATCCGGAATATAAGGCGGATTACAAAGGATCAGATCGAACCGGCCCGTGACCGTTTTCAGCCAGTCCGATTGCTGAAATTGAGCACGGGCGGCCAGACCCAGATCGGCCGCGTTGCGCCGGGCAATTTCCAGCGCGGCGGGCGAAATGTCGATTCCCAGACCGGACGCATTCGGTCGTTCGGACAGGACGGCAAGAAGCAGACAACCGGAGCCGGTTCCGATATCGAGAATGCGTGGCGCGGCTTCCCTGCCGGGCAAGCGGTTCAGCGCTTCGGCCACCAGCGTCTCACTGTCCGGCCGGGGGTCGAGCACATCCGCGGTTACATGAAAATCGAGGCTCCAGAATTCCCGGACGCCAGTCAGGTGCGACAGGGGCTCGCGCGCGGCGCGCCTTTCGACCAACGCCTCAAAATACGCTCTCTGCTCATCACTGCATGCGGTTTCGGGCCAGGCGGTGAAGCGGCCGGGATCAGCCTCCAGAACATGGCCGAGCAAGAGTCGCGCCTCACGCCGGGGCGACTCGATACCGGCGGCGGCAAGCCGTTTCACCGCCGCGTCAATCAGCGTTCCGGCATCTGTCGCGCCCAGACCGGCGCTCATTCCAGAGAGGCGAGCTTTGCCGCCTGATCCTCGGCGATCAGCGCATCGACGATTTCATCGAGCGCCTCGCCATCAAGCACCTTGTCGAGCTTGTGCAGGGTCAGCGAGATACGGTGATCGGTTACGCGCCCTTGTGGAAAATTATAGGTCCGGATGCGTTCGGAGCGATCGCCCGAGCCGACCTGAGATTTCCGGTCTTCCGCGCGGGCTTCGTCGAGCGCCGTCCGCTGCGCGTCATAAAGACGGGCACGCAGCACCTTCATCGCCTTGGCGCGATTCTTGTGTTGCGATTTCTCATCCTGCTGGCTGACCACGATGCCGGTCGGAATATGGGTGATGCGCACCGCGCTGTCCGTCTTGTTGACGTGCTGGCCGCCCGCGCCCTGAGCCCGGAAGGTATCGATGCGCAAATCCTTGTCGTTCACCTCGACATCGACGTCTTCGGCTTCGGGCAGAACGGCCACCGTCGCCGCCGAGGTATGGATACGGCCCCCGGATTCGGTTTCCGGCACGCGCTGCACGCGATGAACGCCGGATTCGAACTTCAGCCGCGCAAACACGCCGCGTCCGGCGATCTCGACCACCGCCTCGCGAAATCCGCCGACTTCGGTTTCCGCGACCTCCATCGCCTCGAACTTCCAGCCATGAAGATCCGCAAAGCGCTGATACATGCGATAGAGATTCGCGGCGAACAGAGACGCCTCGTCACCGCCGGTGCCGGCGCGTATTTCCAGGATCGCGTTGCGTTCGTCGGCGGCGTCCTTGGGCAGCAGCAAGAGCTGCAAGTCACGCTCCAGCTCCGGCAGTTTTTCCCGCGCTTCGCGGAATTCCTCTTCCGCCATGGCGCGCATTTCCGGATCCTCCGACTGATCCGCCAGCAACCCGCCAAGATCGGCGATCTCCTCCTGCAGCGCCCGTCGCGCTTCAATACAATCCACGATAGGTGAAATTTCGGCATATTCACGCGACAGACCGGCAAAGGCGTCGCTGCCGGCGATCTCCGGATCGGACATGAGTTGCGCCAGCTCATCCTTGCGGGCGACCAGCTGATTGAGCCGTTCCTCAAAGTCGCTCATTTTTTTCCCGTTTCCTATCGCCGCGCTTTTCTTCCTGCGGTGACGCGTCCCCGAATATCAGCCGGATCGCCTCGCTCAGAGCGGGCGGCAATTTGCCGTTTTCATCCGCCAAAACCGCCAGCCGGCCATACAGCCAGCTCTCGCTGCGCCCCGCCATCGCGGCGGCGGCCTGGTCGATGTCGTTCGCGCCAATGATCTCAAAGAACCGCCGGACCTCTGCGTCGATGAGCGCGTTCCGGGAATCTTGCCCGTCCCCGCCGGCCAGCGATTCCATTGCCATGCGCTCCAGATCATCAAGCGAAAACAGATAGGCGTCCTCAATCCGGTCGACCGCCGGGGCGATATCCCCGGGAATGCCGCCATCAACCAGCAGAATCGGCTTGTGCCGTCTGCGGCGCAGCGCCTGGTTGACATCGTCGGCGGAAACCCAGACACGCCCATCGCCGATATCGGTAATCACGATGTCGGCCTCCTGCAGCAGCGACTCCATCATCTCCGGTTCGGCGAAATGCCCGCCATGAGAGATCGCAAACCGTTCCGCATCCGCGTGCCGGCGGGCGGTGACGGTAAAATGCTTCAGACCGGCGGCCAGCAGATGGCGGATGACATTCTGCGAAAACCCGCCGCCGCCGACTGCGAGCGCCTGCAGACCGTCCACCGCGCCATGAATGTTCTCCGACAGGGTCTCGACCATCGCCGCGACATCAATGGTGGGAATCGCCCAGGCGCTTTCGCTTCCTGTGACGATGCGCGCCGCGCCATCGATCAGGGCGCGAAGTTCGGGCGCGAGCGGCACGGTTTCTTCCGCCAATGCCGCCGACCGCTCAAACAGTGTCAACATCTCGGGCGTGGCCCGTTCGAAAATATCCCGGACGGCGCCCTCTCCTTCCAGAACGGGGGAGTCAAAGACTGTCCCGGGACTAGTCTCACCGATTAGCGCCTTTACCGCCGCGAAACTGGCGCCGGCGGCGACCAGCCGTATGCCGTCCGGAAAGGCGATACAAAGCGCGCGCCCATCGCCGCCGAGCACGGTCTGGATGTCGGAGGCTTTAGCCCCCGCCGGTAATGCGACCCCGACAGCGAACAGCCGGGACGCTGTATCCCGCGCCCCCGTCATCGCTAACGATACCGGTTGAGATTGTCGGAAAGCGCGTCGAGCGGCGCCTCGACCTGATCGCCGCTATCAAGATCGCGGATGCAGGCGACGCCGCGTTCCAGCTCATCCCCGCCGAGAATCACGGCAGCGCGCGCGCTCAGTCGATTGGCGCGTTTCAGCCGCCGGCTCATATTGCCCCGATAGGCAAGCTCCACCGTGAACCCGTCCCGGCGCAGGCGATGCGCGGTCAGGGCCGCGACGTCATCCTGCTCACGAGCCACCGGAATGATCGCGATCGGCCGCGTCACGTCCGGTTGATTTTCGACCAGCATGCCGAGCCGTTCGATCCCGGCGGCCCAGCCGACACCGGGTGTTTCCGGTCCGCCCATCTGGCCGACCAGCCCGTCATAACGACCGCCAGCCAGAACCGTACCCTGCGCGCCCAGCGCATCTGTCGTGAATTCAAAGGCCGTATGGCAATAATAATCCAGCCCGCGCACCAGCCTCTGATTGAGGGTGTAGCCGATCGACAACGCGTTCAGCCCGTCGCACACCGCGCCAAAAAAATCCTGCGACTCGGCATCCAGATAGGCGGCGAATTCCGGCGCGTCCTCAATCAGCGCGCGGTCGCCCTTATCCTTGGAATCGAGGATACGCAGCGGATTTTTCTCGAGCCGCATGCGGCTGTCCTCGGAAAGGGCGTCGAGATGGTCCTGAAAATAAGCGACCAGCGCCTCACGATAGGCCGCGCGGCTTTCCTGGTTGCCGAGCGTATTGAGCTCCAGCGTGATGTTGCCACTGAGGCCGAGCGCCTCCAGCACCGAAGCGCCCAGCGCAATGATATCGATATCGCCCTGCGGTTCGGGCACGCCGAGCAGCTCAACGCCGATCTGATGGAACTGTCGGTAGCGGCCTTTCTGCGGACGTTCATAGCGGAACATCGGCCCGCGATAGAAATATTTGAGCGGCAGATTCTGGCTCAACCCGCCGGAAATCAGCATCCGGGCCACGCCCGCCGTGCCTTCGGGACGCAATGTGACCTGATCGCCGCCCTTATCCTCAAAACTGTACATTTCCTTGGTGACGATATCGGAGGTATCGCCGAGGGTGCGTTTGAAGACTTCCGAAAACTCGAAAATCGGCGTGGCGATTTCCTCAAACCCGTACCGCGCGGCGATCCCCGCCGCCGTGTCGCCGACCAGACGGTGAAGCCGAAATTCCTCGGGCAGAATATCGTGGGTGCCGCGTACCGGCTGAAGCCCTGCCATTGTCAGACCAAACGCATCCTTTGAGTTAACGCCGCGCAATTGGCGCGGTTGTGCCGCAACCTAGAAACAAAATGACGTGATTTCAATATTTTACCGAACCGGCTACGGGGTCTTGAGCCGGGCGCGGAGACTTTCCGGGTCGAGAGCGACATCGCGGCGCACAGCGCCTACCGGCCCCAACGGCGCCAGCAGCTGGCCATCAACCAGAATATCGATGCCCCCCGCATTACCGGTGGTCAGGCGTATCCCGCTTTCGCCGGGCACGCTGTAGATCTCTCCGGCGCGGAGGATCTGCGAAATGACGCGGTCGCCATTGGCACGGCGTAACTCGACCCAGCTAGCCGCCGTGGCCCGTAACTTGACGCGCCCGGCCACCGGTTCGGCCGGAGCGAGTCGGGCCGGGGCGGTTACGAGTTCGGGTTCAGCTGTCGCCGTGGCTACCGCGCTTTCCGCCTGGCCGGCGGGATCGGCGGTGGCGGTCGTGGCGGGTTCCGGCACGGCCTGTTGTTCGGGCGCGGGCACGGCTGTTTCTGGGGTGGTCATTGCGTTTTCAACCGGTTGTTCCGCCGCCGTGGCGGTTTCCGCCGTTGCGGGCGGTGGTTCGGACGGTCCCGGCGCCACCGCTTCGGTCTCCGGCCGGGCCGGAGCACCCGCCTCCGCCTTCATGGACGACTCGGCAACGGCGGGGGCGGCTTTTTCGTCGGGCTTTTCGGCTTCGGCGGCAACATCTTTCGCGGCGCCATCAGACGGTTTCTCAGCCGGCGTCTTCTCGCCGCCATCGACCATGCTGGAAATTTCGCTGGGAATCTGGGCGATCACCTCACCCGCATCGCGCCCGTGAAGCGTCAAATAATACCAGGCGCCATAGGCGGCGAGCGCCAGAATCCCGGCCACGAACAGAATAAAGCCGGTGGGCATCCGGCCTTCGACGGCGGGTGCCGGCGGCGCGGCGGTGGCACGGTTGGGGCTGTCCTGGTTGATATCCCGATAACGGCGCATGACCTCGGCGGTATCGAGGCCGAGATAGTCCGCATAGGCGCGCACAAAACCGGAAGCGTAGGTGGGGCCCGGCAAATCCTCGAACCGGCCCTCCTCGATCGCCGCCAGATAGGCATGGCGGATTCGAAGTATCCGGCCCACATCGGCCAGCGACTTTCCATGCGCTTCCCGCATATCGCGCAAGGCGGCGCCGAATTCGTTCGCGTGCGACGCGCCGGAAAATACGGAATCTGAACTGCCGTTTGCCAAAATCTGGTCTCCACCCTTCGATCCGCCGTCAGACGTCCCGGCAAATATCAATCCCGGTTAGTAACAGCAAAAAATTATGTCAATCAATCCATTGTTGCCGAACGGCCAAAAATTTCAGAGCGCGACCCCATGATCCCGGGCAAAAAACCGCAACTTGCGGCGCACACTGTGTTCGGCGCTGCCGGCCAGCGTTTCCATATATCCCGACAACTCTTCGACATTGAGAGAGCGCACCATGGCCCGGACCTTGCCGAGCTGTGGCGGCGACATGGAAATGGTCCGGAAGCCGAGTCCGATAAGCGCCATCGCCTCAAGCGGGTCGCCCGCCATTTCACCGCAAAGCGAAAGCGGCACCTGGGCCTGGTGGCAATCCGTCACGATCTTGCGCAGCAATTCCAGCATGCCGGGCGAGAGGACGTCATAGCGGTCGGCGACCAGCGGATTGCCGCGATCGGCGGCGAAGAGAAACTGAAATAGGTCGTTGCTGCCGACCGACAGGAAATCGACGCGCTGTAGCAATGCCGGCAACTGCCAGACCAGCCCAGGCACCTCCAGCATCGCCCCCACCCGTAATGTCGCGGGAAGACGCCCGCCTTGGCCGCGCTCGCGTTCCAGCTCCTTGTCGAGGATGGCGCGCGCTGCTTCGAACTCGGCGACCTCCGCCACCATCGGAAACATGACGGAGAGATTGCGTCCGTCCGCCGCCTGGATCAGCGCGCGAAGCTGCTGACGCAGCATCAACGGGCGGTCGAGCGCCATCCGGATCGCCCGCCAGCCCATATTCGGATTCTGGTCCGCCGTGTCGTGAAGATAGGGAAGCTGCTTGTCGCCGCCGATATCGAGCGTACGGAAATTGACCGGACGGCCGCCGGCAAGCTCCAGAATATTGGCGTAGAGCTCGCGCTGCGCCGCGACGCTCGGCAATTCCGACCGCACCATGAAGGGAATTTCAGTTCGGAACAGCCCCACCCCGTCCGCGCCGGTTTCCTCAACCTGGCCGACCTCTATCATCAACCCGGCATTCAGGTTGAGCGATACCCGCTTGTCATCCAGCGTCACCGGCGGCTGGGTCCGCATCGCGGCATGGGCGCGGCGCTGGTTCTCGCGGTCCGCGATGGAACGCAACACCACCTGCTGGATATCTTCGGTGGGCCGGACAAAGACTTGCGCGTTCTCCGCGTCCACGATAACCGGGTCGTGCGGATCGATGCGGGTCAGCAGATTTTCAATCCGGCCGATCACCGGAATATCAAGCGCCCGGGCGACAATAGCGACATGGGCGTTAGCGCTGCCTTCTTCGAGCAGCAGCGCCCGGATGCGGTGGGCTTCGTAATCCAGCAATTCCGCCGGGCCCATATTGCGGGCGAGCAGCACCACATCATCCGGCAGATCATCGAAAGCGGATGTCGCGTGTTCGCCGGAAAGATGCGTCATCAGCCGATTGGCGAGGTCGGTAAAATCGTGGAGCCGTTCGCGCAGATAGGGGTTGGCCGCGCCGGCCATCCGGCTTTGCATGTCGTCATGGACATTCTGCACCGCCGCCTCGGCGGTGAGCCCCGACGCCGTTGCCTCATGTAGCCGCTTGATCCACCCCGCGTCGCGTGCGACCAGCCTGTAGGTTTCCAGCACGTCCCGATGCTCGCCGCTGCCGGACAGTTCATCGGTGGCGAACAACGCATCCAGCGATTCATGCATCGCGGACAGCGCCGCTGTCAGCCGGTCGGTTTCCGCCTCCGGATCGTCGGCAAAAAGACGCCGGATCGAGACGCGATGCTGATGCAGGACCGCCTCGCCCATTGCGATGCCGGAATTGATGCGAATACCGGTCAGACGCGTCGGCAGAATGGCGTTGCCCTCCGCCCGGGTCTGTTCACCGGCCCCGATCAGCTCCCCGCCGGCGATCAGTTCGGCCAGCACGAGCACGATCATTTCGAGCGCTTCCTGCTCTTCCTCGGTATAGTGCCGCGCCGCCTTGTTCTGGACCGCCAGCACGCCGCGGACGCGTCCGGTCCGGATGATCGGCACGCCGAGGAAGGAATGGAATTCTTCCTCGCCGGTTTCCGGGCGATAGGCAAAATCGGGGTGCGATTGGGCTTCCTGAAGATTCAACGGCCGGGCATGCGCGGCAATATTACCGACCAGCCCCTCGCCCACACGCAAGCGGGTCTGATGCACCGCGTCCGGGTTAAGCCCCTGGGTCGCGAACAGCTCCAGCACCTCACCCGCGCGCAGCACATAAACCGTGCAGACCTCGCACAGCAGTTCGCGCGCGATCGTCCGAACCAGCGAGTCGAGGCGTTCCGCCGCCTTGCCCTCGCCGGACATGATCTGCCTGACCTGCCGCAGCAGCCGCCGCGATCCCGTTACCGTGGTATCGGCCATAGTTTCTCCATGCGCCGGGTTTAAGCTGGCCGGCGCAATCCGGTTACGATGCGTCCAACCCGTACGCCGTGTGAAGCGCGCGCAGCGCCAGTTCCGTATACTCCTCTGATATAAGGACGCTGACCTTGATCTCCGAGGTCGAAATAACCTGAATATTGATTCCGCGTTCCGCGAGCGCGGTGAACATGCGCTGCGCGACGCCGGCGTGGCTGCGCATACCCACCCCGACCACGGAAATCTTCGTGACATCGGGATCGGCCGCCAGCCGCTCAAATCCCAGCGCCGCGCGGTTTTTCTCCAGCACGTCGCACGCCCGATCAAAATCCGCCCGCGTCACGGTAAAAGTCAGATCGGTCGCCTTGCCGTCTTCGGAGACGTTCTGAACGATCATATCCACATTAATGTTGGCATCGGTGAGCGGACCGAAGATCGATGCCGCGATCCCGGGCCTGTCGGCCACACGCACCAGCGTGATCTTTGCCTCATCCTTGCTGTGCGCGATGCCGCTTACCAGTTCCTGTTCCAAGATTTCATCCTCATCTACAACCAGCGTGCCTTCCGCATCCGAAAAAGAGGAGCGAACCTGAAGCCGCACGCGGTATTTCATCGCCAGCTCAACCGAGCGGGTCTGCAGCACCTTGGCGCCGAGCGACGCCAGTTCCAGCATTTCCTCGTAGGTAATCTTAGGCAGCTTGCGCGCCTTGGCAACAATACGGGGGTCGGAGGTATAAACCCCGTCGACATCGGTAAAGATATCACAGCGATCCGCCGCCAGCGCCGCCGCCAGCGCCACGGCGGAGGTGTCCGACCCGCCGCGCCCCAGCGTGGTGATCCGGTTATCCGATCCCAGCCCCTGAAACCCCGCCACCACGGCAACCTGGCCGCCGGAAATCCGTTCCGACAAAAGATCCGTTTCGATTTCCAGAATCCGCGCCTTGCCATGCGCGTCATCGGTCCGGATGGGTATCTGCCAGCCGAGCCAGGACCGCGCATCGACACCGAGCTGATGCAGCGCCAACGCCATCAGACCGGCGGTGACCTGTTCGCCCGAGGCGACCACGGAATCATATTCCCGCGCATCATGCAGCGGCGATATCCCGACCGTGTGTTCGACCAGACGGTTGGTATCACCCGCCATGGCGGACACGACGACCGCGACCTCATTGCCGGCATCCACCTCGCGCTTTACGCGTTCGGCGGCCGCCCGGATTCGGTCGAGATCGGCCACCGACGTGCCGCCGAATTTCTGTACGATGCGTGCCATGCCTGACCCGGCGCCCAAACGCGGCCGCTCCACGCGTGCTGGCGCTATGCTGATTAAACTCTCGCGAAGAAAAGGAATTCCCGCGTGCGACCGGGCTGTACATACTCTATATCGTTAAAAACGCGCAAGTATTTAGCCCTTTTCGGGAGCAAGGAGATTTATGGCGCAAGAGACGGCGAGCCTCACCGTTGACCCAAGGGAAATCGACAATTTCTCGGCGATGGCCGCGGAATGGTGGGACCCGGAGGGCAGTTTCCGGCCCCTGCACCAGCTTAACCCGGTGCGCCTGGGCTGGATCAGGGATGTTCTGTGCGCCCGATTTGACCGCGATCCGCAACAAATCCGGGCACTTGACGGTCTTTCGATCCTTGATGTCGGGTGCGGCGGCGGGCTGATATCGGAACCGGTGTCGCGGATGGGCGCGGCGGTAACCGGTATCGATGCGGGAGAAACCAATATCGGCATCGCGGCGGCCCATGCCGCCGAAACCGGCGCGCACGTGGATTATCGCTGCGCCACGGCGGAAGCGTTGGCGGCGGAAGGCGGGACATTCGACGCTGTTCTGGCGCTTGAGATCGTCGAACATGTCGCCGATCTGCCGGTTTTTCTGAAATCCCTTTGCGCCCTGACCCGACCGGGCGGGACGCTGGTCCTCTCCACCCTGAACCGGACGCCGAAATCCTATCTCTTTGCCATCGTCGGCGCGGAATATGTCATGCGCTGGCTGCCGCGCGGCACCCATCAATGGCAAAAATTCGTCAAACCGTCGGAATTACAGCGGGGATTGCGGCAAAACGGCGCTTTGGTCGAGGAAATGACGGGACTGATCTATAACCCGGTCAGCGGCGACTGGCGGCTCGCCCGGGATTTTGCCGTCAATTATATG
>CAZBKQ010000036.1:0-26983 GCA_964492555.1 uncultured Rhodospirillaceae bacterium
CCGTTTCCGGTTCTTCCGCGGCGGGCACGGCGATAACGGCGTCATCCGTTTCACCGGCAGCGGAAAATTGCAGCCCGAACTTGACGGATGGGTCGACAAAGGCGGTCACCGCGTCAAACGGCACGTTGAGGGTCTGCGGCTGGCCGCCGAAGCTCAGAGCCACCGAAAACCGGTCCTCCTCCACCGTCAAATCCCAGAACTGATGTTCCAGCACGATGGTGATTTCTTCCGGATATTGCGCGCGCAGACTGTCGCCGATCTCAACATCCGGGTGCGTCGTGTCCAGCGTCAGGTAAAAATGATGCCGCCCCGGCAAGCCCTGGTCCGCGGCGATCTGAAGCGCCTCGCGCATCACCGATTGCATGGCGCGGTCGACAAGGCGGGCGTAATCCAAGGGATCGTCAGTCATGGCCCCTTTGTAAGTCCATGGGGCGGGCAAGGGCAAGTGAGATCGGGAATACGGCGAAATGAATCGAGTGGGGGGCTTCTGTTGCCCGGTGCCCCCCGAACCGCGCTTACCTAATGTTAGGCAGCGAGAGCCAAGTCATTATCATTGGCAATTGTATATCGGCCCGATAACGGCGGTACCATACCGAACGAAAAACTTGTCTTTACACGCGCGTCGATCCTGTTTCGCCCCCGAAAAGACCGCTGGCCAGGCCGGGTCTGGAATTTGGTGGAGGCGCCGGGTACCGCCCCCGGGTCCGCATCGCTTATTGCACAAGCCGTTTATCGCCATAGCCGGTGAACCGGCTCTTTTAATATAGGTCGATTCGCCTCTAAATTAAAGAAATCGCTCGGCGCGCGTGATTCGAAGGAAAATCCGGTGAAACAATATCTCGACCTCATGCGGCATGTGCTGGAGAACGGCGCGGAAAAGGGCGACCGCACCGGAACCGGCACCAGAAGCGTTTTCGGTCATCAGATGCGGTTCGATCTCGGGGCCGGGTTCCCGATGGTCACGACCAAGAAGCTGCATCTGAAATCGATCATTCATGAGCTCCTCTGGTTTCTCAAAGGCGACACCAATATCGCCTATCTGAAGGAAAACGGGGTGCGCATCTGGGATGAATGGGCGGATGAGAACGGCGATCTCGGCCCGGTCTACGGCGCGCAATGGCGGTCCTGGCCGGCATCGGGCGGCAGGCAATTCGATCAGATCACGGCGCTGATCGACGGTCTCCGGAACAATCCCGATTCGCGCCGCCATATCGTCAGCGCCTGGAATGTCGGGGAAATCGACAATATGGCGCTGCCGCCCTGCCATTGCCTGTTTCAGTTCTATGTCGCGGACGGCAAGCTCTCCTGTCAGCTATATCAGCGGAGCGCCGATATCTTTCTCGGCGTACCGTTCAATATCGCCTCCTATGCGTTGTTCACCCTGATGATCGCGCAGGTGACGGGGCTGGAGCCGGGCGATTTCGTCCATACGTTCGGCGATGCGCATCTTTACCTGAACCATCTGGAGCAGGCGGAATTGCAGCTCTCACGCGATCCCTATCCGCTGCCCGAAATGCTGATCAATCCGGAGGTCAAAGATATTTTCGGCTTCCGCTATGAGGATTTCGTGCTCGACGGGTATCAGGCGCACCCGCATATCGCGGCCCCTGTCGCCGTCTGAATTCCACGGTCCGCCCCCTTGCGTCTTTCCATCATCGCCGCCATCGCCGAGAACGGTGTTATCGGGCGCGATAACGACCTGCCCTGGCGGCTTTCCGAAGACCTCAGGAATTTCAAACGGCTGACTATGGGAAAGCCGCTGGTCATGGGCCGCAAGACCTTCGAGTCGCTCGGCAAACCACTTCCCGGTCGGCCGCATATCGTTCTGACCCGCGATCCGGATTTCGCTTATGACGGGGTAACGATTGCACCCGATTTCGACGCCGCCCTGGCTGCGGCGGCAGAATTGCTTGATGCTGACAACGATGAGGTCATGGTGATTGGCGGCGAGGCCGTCTTTTCCGAGGCGCTCGCGCGCGCCGACCGGCTTTACCTCACCGAAGTGCATCTGGAGGCGGAAGGCGACGTAAGGTTCCCCGCTTTTGACCGAGCCGGTTGGCGCGAGCTATCGCGTGAACGCCATGCCGCCGGGCCGACTGATAGCGGCGATTACAGTTTCGTCATTCTCGATCGCGTGTCCTGACGGAAATTCTGGCGGTTCCCGCCACGATCTGTTAACTGTTTTTCCGGATATTCGGTATTCCGTTACGGGGAAAGCAGCCAGGGGCTAGCATGCTGCGGACCATGAGAATGGCGGCGATTTGCGCCGCGTCGATTATTTTCTTTTCCACCGCGCCGTCGATGGCGGCGGAAAATATGCGCGTGGCCAGCCTGACAACCGGTCAAATCGCGGACCGTGTGGTCGTGCTCAAGGGCGATCGCAGGCTGGTCGTGATGAAGGGCGACCGGGTGCTGCGGATATTCCGTATCGCGCTGGGCCGCTATCCCAAGGGGCATAAACGGCGCGAGGGTGACGCCAAGACGCCGGAAGGGTCCTATACGCTGGATTACAAGCTGGAAGACAGCGCGTTTTTCCGGGCAATCCATATTTCCTATCCCAACCGCCGGGACCTGGCCCGCGCCGAGGCAAAAGGCGTCAGCCCCGGCGGCAAGATCATGATCCACGGGCTGCCCAACGATATGTCGGCGGAGGATGTCGGCCATCCCTGGATTGACTGGACGCAGGGCTGCATCGCCGTGACCAACCGCGAGATGAAAGAACTCTGGTCGATGATCAGACCGGGCACGCCGATCGAAATCCATCCCTGACGGGACGGCTGCCCGGCGCGTTAGATCAGGGCGAGAGAGACGCTACCCGCGGCGATTACGCCGCCGCCGCCGAGGATGATACGGCGGTATACGGTCTTGTCGGAAAATACGACGCTTAGTCCGATCTTTACTGCCGTATTCACCAGGGCCGCCAGAACAATTGCGCCGGCGGCGACCGTCCCGATTTCCGCTTTTTCCGAGGTCATCTGCGCAAGGGACAACCCTATGGCGTCGATATCGATGAGACCGGAAAGTCCGGCCACGACATAAAGGCCCTGATCGCCAAGAAATACCCGCATGTAATGGCTGGCAAGCGCGATACCCGCCAGGAACAATCCAAACTGCAAGGCGACGCCGAGCTCCAGAGGGTTTTCGAACCTCACCTTGTCTTCGCCGCGCAGATGGACGGATTTTGTATCGTTGCGGAGGAAAAAGTAGGCGAAGCCGAAAGCGACCAGCGACATTGCCGCCAGCGGAAAACCCATCGTCACCGCAAGGGGCGTGTGAATCACGCCGACGATCACCCATAGTCTGACGAAGCTCATTCCCGTCGCCAGCAAGATACCGCCGGCGAGATAAGGGGCGAGCGCCGGCGCATCCTTTCCCAACCGGGAAAAACCAAGCGCAACGGCGGTTGAGGAGGCGAGTCCGCCGGCAATCGCCGTTACCACGACACCGCGCCTTGGCCCCGCCCGGCGCACCATGAAATAGCCGATGAAAGACAAACCGGCGACAAGAACGACCATCCACCAGAGCCGGTACGGGTTGAGCAACGCCCCGGGGCCGTACCCACTGTCCGGCAGGATGGGAAGCAAGACTACGGAGATCAGCAGGATTTTGACGGCGGCGTCGAGTTCGCGGCGTTGCAGGAGGGCGATCTGTGTGTGGAGTTTCTTCTTCGCGTCCAGAAGCGCGGTCAACGCAACGCCGCCAGCGGCTGCCACGATCATATCCCCCCTCACCGCCAGCGCGCCAAGGCCGAAAACGACCAGAGCCGCTACTTCGGTGGTGGTGCCGAAATCGCCATATTCTTTTACGCTCACGACATAGGTGGCGATGACCAGTGCGGCAAACCCCAGGAACGCCGCCGCAAGGAATATTTGTCCGACGTCGAGTGATAAAATTCCTGAAACACCACCCAGCAGCCCCACGATGGCAAATGTCCGGACGCCAGCAATTCGTTCGCCGCCGGTCCGGTCCTTGGTGTGGCGGCCCCGTTCAATGCCGACGATCAACCCGATCAGTATGGCGAGCGCCAGCCTGAGAAAAAGATCCTGTGTCGTATGATCGGCCATTCAAGAGCCCCGCGTTTTTGTATTGTAACGCTTATCCCCTAGAGATTGCCCGCGCGCGGCGGGATTGCAAGCGGGCTAAACCTTGCTGTAACGCGCTTCTATCGTCACGTCGCCGTCGCAGGCCGCCCGCCCGGTTTCGACCATATGCTCCATATGGGCAAACACCGACCGGCCTGCCGCCTTGTGCATTTTCTGCGGCAGGTGAGTATAGAGCGCCTCGACAATTTCCGGGATCGTCTCCAGCCCGCGTTCAAGACAACGCCCGATTTCGCCCTCGCGCATGCGGCGGTGACTGCGATAGGCGCGGGTGAAGGGTTCCGGGTTGGCGATTTCAGGACCGTGGGCCGGCCAGTAGGTGGTCTCGCTGCGGGCCAGACAGACCTCAAGGCTCTGGAAATATTCGCGCATATTGCCGTCGGGCGGGGAGACGATGGTCGTATTCCAGCCCATGATGTGGTCGCCGGTAAACAGGATGTTTTCTTCCTTTAGCGCGAAACACATATGGTTCGACATGTGGCCCGGCGTATGCACCGCCTCCAGAGTCCAGCCGTCACCCGAGACTTCCGTGCCGTCCTCCAGCTCATGATCCGGCGAAAACGCCCAGTCGATGGATTCGGCGGTGCGTTCTTCTCTCGACAGCGGCCTGGGATGCGCGCCCCATACTTCACCGCCCACCTGTTCGCGCAGAGGGCTGACGCCCGGCGAATGGTCGTGATGGGTGTGGGTTACCAGAATATGCTCAACCGTGTCGTCCTTGAGCGCCGCGGCGAGCGCGCCGGTATGTTCGTCCAGCGGGGGGCCCGGGTCGATCACCGCGACGCGCCCGTGCCCAACGATATAGGTGTTGGTGCCGTGAAAGGTGAAACCGCTCGGGTTGCGCGCGATGACGCGGCGGACCATCGGGGTCACCTGTTCGACTTCGGTGTACTCGAATTCCATCCCCTTGCGGAACGGAATTTTCGCTTCACTCATCGGGTTACTCGATAATGATCTGCGGGCCGGATTTTTCGGCCGCCGCGAAGGCGCTGTCACGCACCATTCTGGCGATGCCGTGATAGACCGCCGCGTGCGGGCTGTCCGGGGCGGCGGCGACGATGGGTTTGCCGGAATCCGACCCTTCGCGGATCGCCATTTCCAGCGGCACCGAGCCGAGGAAGTCGACTCCCATGCGGTGCGCGGTGGTTTCCGCGCCGCCATGGGTAAAAATATCCGATCTTTCGCCGCAATGCGGGCACAGGAAATAGCTCATATTCTCGATGATGCCGAGAATCGGGACCTCAACCTTGTGGAACATGTTCAGACCCTTGATGGCATCGAGCAGCGCCAGATCCTGCGGGGTGGACACGATGATCGCGCCCGCCAGCGCGACCCGTTGCGCGATGGTCAGCTGCGCATCGCCGGTGCCCGGCGGCATGTCGATCACCATGATGTCCAGCTCGCCCCAATCCGTGTCGCCCATCAGCTGTTCCAGCGCGCCCATCACCATAGGGCCGCGCCAGATCATCGGCGTGTCGGACGGCACCATGAACCCGATCGACATGCATTTGAGGCCGTATTTCTCGATCGGCAGCAGTTTTTCGCCGTCCGGCGATTCCGGTTTGCCCTCAATCCCCATCATCAGCGGCAGAGACGGTCCGTAAATATCGGCGTCCATCAGACCGGTCCTGAGCCCCGACTGTGCCAGCGCCAGGGCCAGATTGACCGCAGTGGTCGATTTACCGACCCCGCCCTTGCCCGAGGCAACGGCGATGACCGCGCCGACATTTTCCAAGAGCTTCGGTTTTTGTCCGCCCTGACCCTGTTGAGGTGCCTGCTGTTGCGGTGGCGCCTGGCGTTCTGCAGTCAGCACGGCGGTGACGGAAAGGACGCCGTCCAGGGCGGCAACGGTGTCTTCCGCCGCCTTGCGCACGGGTTCCATATGCGGCCCTTGTTCCGGCGTCACCTCGATCGAAAATCCGACATTGCCGTCCTTGTTGATCAGGCCGGAAACCATGCCGCGTGACACGATATCCTCGCCGCTCGCCGGGTCGCGGACGGTTCTCAGTGCCGCAATTACTCTATCTTCCAGTCTTTCTGACATATCCTATCGCCTTGTTCGCAAACAAAACCGGGCACGCGGCTGAATAAAGCGCGGCCCGACTCATTGCGTTCGTAATTCACCTAACATATATACCACCAACGGCCCGGGGCAATGGATGGGCGTAAAAGCGCCGTAATCGTTGTGCGACCAGGTGGAGAGAAATCAGAGCGGGGAACGCTATGCCGTGGCAACAACAAGGCGGAAGAGGCAGTGGGGGCGGTGGCCCCTGGGGCAGCGGCCCGACCGGCGGGTCGGGCGGAGGCGGCGGCGGAGGCCCAACCCCGCCCGATCTTGATGAGATGCTCCGCAAGGGGCAGGAGAAATTCAAGAACATGATGCCGGGCGGGATCGGCGCCGGAAAGGGTGTTGCCTTGATCCTGATTGCCTTGATCGGCATCTGGTTGTTTTCCGGCATTTACCGGGTCCAACCCGGTGAACGCGGGGTTGAATTGCTGTTTGGCGCGAAGGTTTCCGATTCCACGACCGCGCCGGGGCTACATTTCTGGTTCCCCGCGCCCATCGGCAATGTCTACACGCCGAATGTGGAGCAGACCAATGAAATCCTGGTCGGGTTCCGCGGAACCGGGGCGGGCAGCCGTGCCGCCACGGTGCGCGACGTGCCGGAAGAAAGTCTGATGCTGACGGGTGATCAGAACATCATCGATATTGATTATGTGGTGCAGTGGCGTATCAAGAACCCCATCGATTTCCTGTTCAACACGCGCGATCCCGTCGGGACGACGAAGCTGGCATCTGAAAGCGCCCTGCGCGAAGTGGTCGGCCAGACAAATCTGGAAGACGCACTGGCCGCGCGGCGGAGCGAGGTTGAAAACAAGACCCGCGAATTGCTGCAGAAAATTCTTGATGAATATAAGGCGGGAATTTTCGTCGCGTCTGTAAAGATGCAAAAGGCCGAACCGCCCCAGCCGGTGATCGATGCGTTCAACGATGTGCAACGCGCCAAGCAGGACCGCGAGCGTCAGCAGAATGAGGCTGAAGCCTATCGCAACGATATTCTGCCGAAGGCCAAGGGTCAGGCGGAACGCATGATACAGGAAGCGCGGGCCTATCGTGAACAGCGTATCAAGGAAGCCCAAGGTGAGGCGAAGCAGTTCCTGGAGGTCTATGAGGCCTATAAGGGCAATCCGGATGTCACCAAGCGGCGGCTTTATATCGAACGATTGCAGGAAGTCCTGAGCGGTTCCAATAAGGTAATCATCGACAGCGAAAAGGGCGGCGGATCAGGTGTTGTGCCGTATCTGCCCCTTCCCGAGCTCCAGAAACGGCTTCAGTCGAACCAGACTGGCGGAGGACAGTAAGATGAACAAGATCGGACTAATCATTATCGGCATCTTTGTCATCGTCGGCGGTTTTCTGGCGCTCGATGCGATGTACACCGTTCATGTCACCCGTTCTGCGCTGGTGCTGCAATTCGGGCGCCCGGTGGCGATCAAGACCGACCCCGGTCTGCATTTTAAAATGCCGATGCTGCAAAGCGTGGAATATTACGACAAGCGTATCCTGGAGCTTGATCCGCCCGCGCAGGAAGTGATTCTGAAAGATCAGAAGCGGATCAATGTCGATTCCTTCATGCGCTACCGGATCGTAGATCCGCTGGAGTTCAGAAAGAAAGCCGTGACGCAGGCGCAGTTTCTGCAATTGTTTGGCGGTCGTCTGAATGCGGCGGTGCGCGCCGAGGTGGGTAAGGCTCTGCTGGCCGATATGCTCTCCCCCAAGCGGGATGGCATCATGGACCGCATTGCCATCGCGATGCGTCAGCAAGCCAAGGAATTCGGGGTGAAGGTTGTCGATGTCCGCATCGGGCGCACCGACCTGCCGCGCGCAACTGCCGAATCGGTCTATAACCGGATGCGGTCGCAGCGTGTCGCCCAGGCTTCGCAGCTTCGTGCGGAGGGTGCCGAAATCAAGGCGCGTATTCAATCCAACGCGGATCGCGAACGCACGATTATCATCGCGGAGGCCGAACGCCAGGCGCGTATCCTGCGTGGTGAGGGCGAAGGACAGCAGACCCGAATTCTGAATGATGCGTTCGGCAGGGATCCGGAATTCTTTGCTTTCTACCGTTCGATGGAAGCCTACGGAAAGGCATTCGGGGACGGCACCACCATGGTGTTGTCGCCGGACAGCGAATTCTTTCGTTTCTTCAATGAAATCAACAAGGGCGCGGCCAAACAGTAAGGTCTTTGGCCGCGTCGCCCATGCTTTCAGATATCCTGATCGCCTTTGCCCTCGTCCTTGTGGTCGAGGGCTTTCTTTATGCGCTGTTTCCGGACGCGATGAAGCGGATGATGGAACAGGCGCTGACCATTCCGGCAAGCACGCTCAGGACCGCCGGGTTGGGCGCGGCGACGGTTGGCGTGTTCCTGATCTGGCTGCTGCGCGGCTAGGGCGGAATATTTTTAATTTTCCTATGGTAACAAGCCCGTGAGGGGTGGAAATTGCCACAGTTTGATCACATTTGGTTCCCATATGACGTCTCGGTTGAGACTTGCCGCGTCACTCTATACGGCACGTAACGAACCAGGTTGTATAATTTCGGATTACCGGCCGGGGAACGGGATCCCGGCCGAAGGAGGAAACGAGATGAAAAAGATTAATGCAGTCCGGGTAAACCCGGCAGCGGTCCAGAGAGCCGCCCTGGCATCGGCGGCTCTTGTCGCCATTGCGCTTCTGCTGTCCGCCGGCGGGGCGCTGGCGCGTGGCGCGCCGGAAAGCTTCGCGCCGCTGGCTGAAAAACTTCTTCCCGCCGTAGTGAACATTTCGACGACTCAGACGGTGAAGCGCGAAGACGGGCCGGAAATGCCGCGTCTGCCGCAAGGCTCTCCCTTCGAGGATTTTTTTAAGGAATTTTTCGACCGGCAGCAGCGCCGCAACGGTCAGCGCCCGCGCCGCGCGACATCGCTGGGGTCCGGTTTCGTGATCGACCCCAAGGGGCTGATCGTCACTAACAACCATGTCATCGACGGTGCCGATGAGGTGACGGTTATTTTTCACGACGATACCCGTCTGGAAGCAACTGTCCTCGGCAAGGACAAAAAAACCGACCTCGCCTTGCTCAGGGTAAAACCGGAAAAAGACCTCGCCTATGTGAAATTCGGCGATTCCGACGCATCGAAAGTCGGCGACTGGGTGGTTGCGATCGGCAATCCGTTCGGTCTCGGCGGGACGGTGACGGCGGGGATCATCTCCGCGCGGGCGCGCAATATCAATGCCGGGCCCTATGACGATTTCATCCAGACCGACGCTTCGATCAATCGGGGCAATTCCGGCGGTCCGATGTTCAATCTCAAAGGCGAGGTCATCGGTATCAATACGGCGATCTATTCGCCCTCGGGCGGCAGCGTCGGGATCGGGTTCGCAATCCCGGCCAAGCTCGCCAGGCCGATCATCGATCAGCTGAAGGAATATGGCCGCGCCCGGCGCGGTTGGCTGGGCGTGCGCATTCAGACGGTGACGGACGGGCTGGCCGAAAGCCTCGGCATGAAAGAGGCGCGCGGCGCGTTGGTTGCAAATATCACGCCCAAGGGCCCCGCGGAAAAATCCGGGGTGAAGGTCGGCGACGTCATCCTGGAATTCGACGGTAAGCCGATTTCGGAAATGCGTGAACTGCCCCGCGCCGTCGCCGAAACCACGGTGGGCAAGGCGGTGAAGGTCAAGGTTCTGCGTCAGGGCAAGGAACAAGCCATCTCGGTGACGCTTGGCGAATTCCCCGAGGATGACAAGGTCGCCGTCGCCGGAGCCGCGGGCAAGAAGGAAGAAGCTGAAAAATCCTCCGCGCTTGGCCTCGGACTCGCCAAGATCACACCGGCGCTGCGTGAGAAATTCAAGCTGGAGGAAGATGTCGACGGTGTTGTGGTCGTTGATGTGGACGGAGACAGCCCGGCCGGAGGTCAGGGTGTCCGCCCAGGCGATATCGTCCGTAAGGTCGGCCGCAATCAGGAAGCGCCCAGGACCGGAGCCGATGTGAAGAACCAGGTCGAAGCGGCCCGCAAGGCCGGTGAGAAGACGGTTTTGTTCCTGATCGAACGGGGCGGCAATTCGCGTTTCGTCGCGTTGCAGCTCGACAAGAAAAAAGGCTGAGGATATTCCCCGCCGTTAGCCCCGGGGGCGCCGTTCCCCGGGGCTATTTTCTGAACGCGTCGCGCCGGTATCCCTGCATATAAAGAAGCGCGGTTAAATCGCCGAATCTTACCCGCGCCGGCGCTTCCGCCTCGACCACCGGTTTGGCGTGAAAAGCGACGCCCAGCCCGGCGGCCAGAATCATCGGCAGATCGTTGGCGCCGTCCCCCACCGTCATGGTTTGCGACCTGTCGAGCGCTAAATCGCCGAGCAGCCGTTCCAGGGTCGAAAGCTTTGAATCCTTGTCCAGAATGGGCTCGCCCACTTTGCCGGTCAGGACGCCGTTTTCAATAATCAGCGTGTTGGCGTAATCCTCATCGAAACCCACCATTTCGGCGACGCGCCCGGTAAAATAGCGGAACCCGCCTGATACCAGAACGCAGCGTGCGCCGTTGGCGGACATGGTCCGGACCAGCTCCCGCGCGCCCGGGGTCAGCTGCACCTTTTCCCAGGTGTCTTCCAGCGCTTGTTCCGGCAAACCCTTCAACATGCCGACCCGCTCACGCAGCGCCGCCTGAAAATCGAGCTCGCCCCGCATGGCGCGCGCGGTGATCCCCGCGATCTTTTCCTTCAGACCGGCATGATCGGCCAGCTCGTCCAGTGTTTCGCTGGTAACGATGGTGGAATCCATATCGGCCAGCAGCAATTTCTTGCGCCGGTTCGCGGCGGGTTGAACGATGATGTCGATGCGGTCGGCCAGTTCCGATTGCGCCGCCTGTTTGCGGACGGCATCCAGATCGCCCTCAACCGCCAGATCGCAGGCGGTGTTTTCGGCTAGCCAGTCCGGCGGACCTGCCTTGAATTCCGCCGCCGCCTGTCCGGCGAGCGTTTCGGTCAGCGGCGCTTTTCCGGGATCCGCGATCAGGGTGATGACAAGTTCCATGGCCGTTTTATGCGGTCTAATTCTTTTTGGCACAAGACGGTCCGGGGTTCCTGCGCCGTTGCGGCGTGATACGGTATGTCTTCTGGTTGAAAATCCGGCGAAAAGGCGCGCAATGAAGCCCGTGATCGTCATAGGCGGGCCGACCGCCAGCGGCAAGTCCGCCCTCGCCGCCGCCGTCGGAGAACGCTTTGGCGGTGCCGTCGTCAATGCGGATTCAATGCAGGTCTATCGCGGGCTGGAAATCATTTCCGCAGCCCCCGGTATCCGTGAACGCGCGCGCTGTCCTCACCGTCTCTACGGTGTTCTCGACCCGGCGGAAGCCTGTTCGGCGGGTAAATGGCGGTCGCTGGCAGTGGCGGAAATAGACCAGGCGCATGCCGAAGGCTTGCTCCCCGTTGTCGCGGGCGGCACCGGGCTTTATCTGCGCAGTCTTATCGCCGGGATCGACAAGATGCCGCCGGTTCTGGCGGAGATACGCGAGACCATACGCAGCCGTATGGCGGTGGACGGGCCTGAGGTGCTTTACCAGGAACTGGTGCGATCCGATCCCGATACCGCCGCCCGGCTGGAGCCCGCGGACCGGCAGCGTATCGCGCGCGCGCTGGAAATATATGAGGCAACGGGCAGGCGCTTGTCCGATTGGCAGACCGGGGCCGAGCACTCCGACGATAACCCTTACGTATTTTTGACCATGCTGGTTCTCCCGGAACGCCAGGCGCTTTATCGCGATTGCGACTCGCGGTTTCTCGCCATGATGGAGAATGGGGTGATGGATGAGGTCAAGACGCTGGCCGAATGCGCGCTGGACCCGCAATTACCCGCGATGAAGGCACTGGGGATCCCGCATCTTATTGCTCATTTGCGGGGCGAAATTCCGCTGGAAGACGCGATCGACGCCGCGCAACAAGCAACGCGGCGCTATGTCAAACGCCAGTTCACCTGGTTCAAACATCAGATAATTGCGGATATTTCCCTATATGAGAAATATTCGGAAAAAATGAATGAAAAAATCTTTCCGGAAATTAGGAAGTTTTTGTTGACCAACCCGGTCTAAGCCACTAGTTTTGCGCCGCTTCGCCCCGCAGGGCGGGGTTTGCCGCCGATTACCAGATCATCGACGGAGTTTGGGAAGCCGGTTCGCGCGGCGCGGAGCGGCCAGAGAGAATTACGGGTTGAACCAATGGCGAAACGCGAACTGAACGGTTCCGAGATCATTATCCAATGTCTTCTGGATGCGGGGGTCGATACGGTATTCGGCTATCCCGGTGGCGCGGTGCTGCCGATCTATGACGAGATTTTCAAGCAGAACCGGCTGAAGCATGTGCTGGTGCGTCAGGAAGGCGGCGCGGTGCATATGGCGGAAGGCTATGCGCGTTCAACCGGAAAGCTGGGCGTGGTTCTGGTGACATCGGGTCCCGGCGCGACCAACGCCGTGACCGGTCTGGCGGACGCGCTGATGGACAGCATGCCGGTCTTGTGCCTGACCGGGCAGGTGCCGACCCATCTGATCGGCAATGACGCGTTTCAGGAAGCGGATACCACGGGCATCACGCGGCCCTGCACCAAACATAATTACCTAGTGAAAGACGTGAACGATCTGGCGCGTCAGCTGCGCGAGGCGATGTATGTCGCGACCTCTGGCCGTCCCGGTCCGGTGGTGGTCGATCTGCCGAAGGACGTGCTGATCGAGGAAGCGCCCTATGAGAGCCCGGACAAGAAAAAGGCAACTGGTCACCGGACCTACAAGCCCCGCATAAAGGGCGATGCGAAAAAGATCGCCGAAGCGGTCGATCTGATCGCCAAGGCAAAGCGGCCGCTTTTCTATTGCGGCGGCGGGGTGATCAATTCCGGTCCGCGCGCGTCCAAACGGCTGCGTGAACTGGTCGGGCTGACCGGCGCGCCGATTACGCTGACGCTGATGGGGCTCGGCGCCTTTCCGGCCAGCGACAGGAAATTCCTCGGCATGGTCGGCATGCACGGGACCTATGAATCCAACCTCGCCATGCACGGGTGCGACGTGATGGTGAATATCGGCGCGCGGTTTGATGACCGGGTGACCGGCCTGCTGTCCGAATTCGCGCCGGGCGCGAAAAAAATCCATGTCGATATCGACCCCAGCTCGATCAACAAGAATGTGGCCGTGGATGTACCCATCGTCGGCGATTGCGCCAGCGTGCTTGGCGATATGATCAAGCTGTGGAAGGAAGGCAAACCGAAGCAGGACAAAAAGGCTGTGGCGGGCTGGTGGAAGCAGATCGACAAATGGCGCGCGCGCGATTGTCTGAAATACAAGCCGTCAAAAGACCTGATTAAACCGCAATTCGCGTTGCAGCGTCTTTATGAGGCGACCAAGGATCGCGATACCTACATCACGACCGAGGTCGGCCAGCATCAGATGTGGGCTGCGCAGTTTTATCAATTCGACGAACCCAATCGCTGGATGACCTCCGGTGGGCTGGGGACGATGGGGTATGGTTTCCCGGCGGCGATCGGGGTGCAGGTTGCCCATCCGAAGGCGACGGTGATCGACATTGCGGGCGAAGCCTCCTTTCTGATGAACATGCAGGAGCTGTCGACCGCGATCCAGTACCGTCTGCCGGTAAACGTGTTCATCCTGAACAACCATTATATGGGGATGGTGCGCCAATGGCAGGAACTGCTTTATGGCAGCCGCTATTCGGAGAGCTATACGGATTCTCTGCCGGATTTCGTCAAGCTGGCCGAAGCCTATGGCGCGACCGGGCTGCGGGCGCTCAAACCGGATGACGTCGATCCGGTGATCGAGGAAATGCTGGCGAGCGACAAGCTGACCATCGCCGATATCGTCATTGATGAAACCGAGAACTGTTTTCCCATGATCCCGTCGGGGGCGCCGCATAACGAAATGTTGCTGGGGCCGGCTGACGAGGCAGGGAAACCGGTTTCCGAAGAAGGAATGGTTCTGGTCTGACGGCCGGAAACTGTGGAGTCTGGAAATTGGACACGATAGAGAAACATACAATCGCCGTACTGGTCGATAATGAAGCCGGTGTGCTGGCCCGTGTTATCGGGCTCTTCTCCGGCCGCGGCTATAACATCGAAAGCCTGACGGTCGCTGAGGTCGATGCGGAGCAGAATATCTCCCGTATCTGCGTGGTGACGTCCGGCACGCCGATGATCATTGAGCAGATCAAGGCGCAGCTCGACCGGCTGGTGCCGGTCCATACGATCAGCGACCTGACGGCGGAGGGCGATTCCGTCGAGCGCGAACTTGCCCTGGTAAAGGTCAAGGGGACCGGTAACAAGAGGGTCGAGGCGCTGCGCATCGCCGATATCTTCCGCGCCCGGGCGATCGACAGCACCAATAATTCCTTTGTGTTCGAGATTGCCGGTAAAACAGATAAAATCGATGCCTTTATAAATCTGATGCAACCGCTCGGGCTGGTCGAAATCTCCCGCACCGGCGTTGTTGCTATTGCGCGCGGGGCAAAGGGGCTTTAGGTAATCGCGCCAGGGCGGCTGTTGCGCCGCCGAAAATGAATAAACTCTACCGACGAGGAACAGAAAATGCGTGTTTTTTACGATCGTGACGCCGATGTGAACCTGATCAAATCGAAGAAGGTCGCCATCATCGGCTATGGCAGCCAGGGTCACGCCCATGCCATCAACCTGACGGAAAGCGGTGTATCCGATGTCGTCGTCGGTTTGCGGGCGGGCTCCTCCAGCATCGCCAAGGCCGAAGGCGCCGGGCTTAAGGTCATGACGCCGGCGGAAGCGGCCGCTTGGGCCGACGTGGTCATGGTGCTGGTGCCTGATGAATTGCAGGCGGCGCTCTATGAGGACGATCTGCGCGAAAATATGAAGGAAGGATCGGCGCTGGCTTTCGCGCACGGGCTCAATATTCATTTCAGCCTGATTGAGCCGCGCCCCGATATGGATGTTTTCATGATCGCGCCGAAGGGTCCGGGTCACACCGTGCGATCCGAATATCAGCGCGGCGCGGGCGTGCCCTGTCTGATCGCGGTGGAACAGAACGCCAGCGGCAACGCGCAGGAAATCGGGTTGTCCTATGCTTCCGCTATCGGCGGCGGCCGGGCCGGCATCATCGAGACCACCTTCCGCGAGGAATGCGAAACCGATCTTTTCGGCGAACAGGCGGTGCTGTGCGGCGGTTTGACCTCACTGATCAAGTCGGGTTTCGAAACGCTGGTCGAGGCCGGTTACGCGCCTGAAATGGCCTATTTCGAATGCCTGCATGAGGTAAAGCTGATCGTCGATCTGATCTATGAGGGCGGCATCGCGAATATGCGCTATTCGATCTCCAACACGGCGGAATATGGCGATTATATCTCCGGTCCCCGTCTGATTGATGACAGCGTGAAGGCGCGGATGAAAGAAGTGCTGGAAGATATCCAGTCCGGCCGCTTCACCAAGGATTGGGTACTTGAAAATGCCGCCGGACAGGCCAGCTTTAAAGCGACGCGGCGCCGCGAGGCCGAACACCAGATCGAAGAAGTCGGTGAAAGGCTACGCGGAATGATGCCCTGGATTGCTGAAAACCGGCTGGTCGATAAATCGAAAAACTGATTTTTCGCGCCAATTGGTCCGAAAATCGGCATTTTGGGCTGAAAATCGTTGCAAACTTGGTTAATAAAGGTTTAGGACTAAGCAGTTAGCGTAGTTTTGTTCAGATTGTTTCGTCGGCATCCATTCTAACTTACATCCGGAAAAGCGATCGGCAGGCAGCGCTATGCTCAGCGAATTCCAGAGCGTTGGTAATGACAGTACGTGATGCACAGGTGAAAAGGGATTTCGGAGCGCGGATCGCGCGCGCCGGAACCATTGCGCCTGCGCGGCTGTCGGATCTGCTCGCCGGCGCTGCGTTCGTTGGGGTTCTGCGACTTAGCGGCCCCTGATCGGTTGCCCCTCGTGGCCGGCCTTTCAGGGGAGAATGCATAAAAGTCGTAAATCCCTAACTGATTAAAGGAGCTGGGTTATGAGCGCCAGCAGTCAAGACCCCAACCGGGTCGTCATATTCGATACAACCTTGCGTGACGGCGAACAGTCGCCGGGCGCGTCGATGAATCTCGAGGAAAAGCTGGGCATTGCCGAGTTGCTCGAGGAAATGGGCGTTGATGTGATCGAGGCGGGATTCCCGATCGCCTCCAACGGCGATTTCGAATCCGTCAATGAAGTCGCGAAACTGGTCAAGGAGTCGGTCGTGTGCGGCCTGGCCCGATCGGCCCATGGCGATATCGATCGCGCGGCCGAGGCATTGAAGCCGGCGAAGCAAAGCCGGATTCACACCTTTATTTCGACCAGCCCGCTGCACATGAAGTACAAGCTGCGGATGGAGCCGGAAGAGGTCTATGACGCCGTGATCGACAGCGTCTCCTATGCGCGCAATTTTACCGACAACGTGGAATGGTCGCCCGAGGACGGATCGCGGACGGAGCATGATTTCCTCTGCCGGACGGTGGAGGCGGCAATCAATGCCGGTGCTACCACGATCAATATCCCGGATACCGTGGGGTATGCGGTGCCGGAGGAGTTCGGCGCCCTGATCGCGATGCTGAAGGAACGTGTTCCAAACATCGACAAGGCGATCATCTCCACCCATTGTCACAATGATCTGGGTCTCGCGGTGGCGAATTCGCTGGCTGGCGTTGCGGGCGGCGCCCGTCAGGTCGAATGCACCATCAATGGGTTGGGTGAACGCGCGGGCAACGCGGCGCTCGAAGAAATCGTCATGGCGTTGCGCACACGCCAGGACAGAATGCCGTTCACCACGGGCATCGATACGACCTGCATCACCCGTGCGTCGCGCATGGTGTCTTCGGTGACCGGTTTCGCGGTGCAGCCCAACAAGGCGATCGTGGGTGCGAATGCGTTTGCTCATGAATCCGGCATTCATCAGGACGGTATGCTCAAGCACGCGCAGACCTATGAAATCATGACGCCGGAATCGGTCGGTCTCACCCAGTCCAAGCTGGTGATGGGAAAGCATTCCGGGCGGCATGCCTTCCGCGTGAAGTTGCAGGAGCTGGGCTATGAGCTCGGCGACAATGCGGTGCAGGAAGCGTTTCGCCGCTTCAAGGCCCTGGCCGACAAGAAAAAGGACGTCTATGACGAGGACATCATGGCCCTCGTCGATGACGAGGTGCAGCGCAGCAATGATGCGATCCAGTTCGAATCATTGCGGGTCGTGTGCGGCTCCGAAGGGCCACAGACCGCGACGCTGGCGCTGTCGGTCGATGGTGTGTCACAGGAGGTGACCTCCGAAGGCGACGGGCCGGTCGATGCGACATTCAATGCGATTGCGCAAATCGTACCGCATATCGCGCGGCTGCAGCTCTATCAGGTGCATGCCGTTACGGAAGGCACCGATGCACAGGCGGAAGTATCCGTCCGGCTCGAAGAAGACGGCAAGACCGTTGTCGGACGCGGCGCAGACACCGATACGCTGGTCGCAAGCGCGCGGGCCTATGTCAATGCGTTGAACAAACTGGTTGAAAAGCGGGGCAAAACCGCGCCGGGGGCGCTCTCCGCATAGGGGAGCGCCTTCGGGCGGGTTGATTAAAGGGTAGGTGCATATGTTCTCCAAACTGCGCGGGATGCTGTCGGCCGATATGGCGATCGATCTCGGAACCGCGAATACGCTGGTCTATGTAAAGGGCCGGGGAATCGTTCTGAACGAACCGTCGGTCGTCGCCATTACCGAGGTGAAGGGCAAGAAGCAGGTTCTCGCCGTCGGAGACGAGGCCAAGATGATGCTGGGACGTACGCCCGGCAACATCATGGCAATCCGTCCCCTGCGCGACGGCGTCATCGCCGATTTCGAGGTTGCGGAGGAAATGATCAAGCATTTCATCCGCAAGGTGCATAACCGCCGGACCTTCGTCAGCCCGGAAATCATCGTCGCCGTGCCGTCCGGGTCTACCGCCGTGGAACGCCGGGCGATCGAGGATTCGACGCTTTCCGCCGGCGCGCATCGCGTCCATGTCATTGAGGAACCGATGGCGGCCGCCATCGGCGCCGGTCTTCCGGTGGCGGAACCCACGGGTTCGATGGTGGTCGATATCGGCGGCGGCACGACCGAGGTCGCGGTGCTTTCGCTTGGCGGGCTGGTCTATTCGCGGTCGGTCCGCGTCGGCGGCGACAAGATGGACGAGGCGATCGCCGCCTATATCCGCCGCAACCATAATCTGCTGGTCGGGGAAAGCAGCTCCGAACGGATCAAAAAGGAAATCGGATCGGCCAGCGTACCGGCTGACGGTGAAGGCCGGACGATCGAGATCAAGGGGCGCGATCTGATGAACGGCGTTCCCAAGGAGGTCATAATTTCCGAGCGACAGGCGGCGGAAAGTCTCGCCGAGCCGGTCGGCGCGATTATCGAGGCGGTAAAAGTCGCGCTGGAACATACCGCGCCGGAACTTGCCGCCGATATCGTCGATAAGGGCATCGTGCTGACCGGGGGCGGGTCGCTTCTCGGCAATCTGGATCTTGTGCTGCGGCACTCCACCGGGTTGCCGGTTTCCATCGCCGAGGAGCCGCTTTCCTGTGTGGCGCTGGGGACGGGACACTGTCTTGAGGACATGAAGACCTGGACCAACGTATTGTCCAGCTCAAGCTGAATTGACCGCCCGTGGGCGGAGTGGAATGCCAAGAGTGAGAGTAAGGCATTATGGCTAGCAAACTGAATTTCAGAAATGGGTCGTCCATTTCGCGGTTTGCCGCGCCGTTCCGGCTGCTTGTCCACCGCTTTATTTTTCTTTTTCTGGTTTCCGCCGCCATCGGCATCATGTTGCTGGGGCGTGCCGACAGCGTGATGGTCGAAAAGGCCTCGGTCGTTGTGATTGATCTGTTTGCGCCGGTTATGGAATTTATCTCGCGACCCGCCGCGACGGTGAATAACGCGGTCAGGACGATTGAGGATTTCTCCCGGCTATATACAGAGAACGAGCGTCTCAGAACCGAGAACGAGCGGCTGAAGGATTGGCAGATGGTCGCTCGCGATCTCGCCGCGCAGAATAGGTCGTTGAAATCGCTTTTAGGCTATTCCGCCGATCCCGGCACTCGGCAGATTTCGGCCCGGGTGGTTGGCGATTCTGGGGGCGCCTTTGTCCGGTCGGCCATCATCAATGCCGGTGTTCGCGACGGAGTGCGCAAGGGGCAGGCGGTGATTACCGGTGACGGGCTTGCCGGCCGTGTCATTGCCGTGGGTCTTCAATCCGCCAGGGTCTTGCTGATTTCCGACATCAACTCCCGCGTTCCCGTGGTTGTCGAATCCTCGCGGGACCGGGCCATTCTCTCCGGAAATAACAGCGGCCAGCCCAAGCTGACATTCCTGCCGGCAAATGCCGCGGTGAAGGAAGGCGACCGCGTGGTGACGTCGGGGCATGGCGGCGTTTTTCCGGCGGGGTTGCCGGTCGGCGCCATTCTCAATGCGGGGGACGGGGTGGTGCGGATCGCGCCTTTTGCCAGGCTTGACCGGCTGGAATTCGTCCGTGTCGTCGATTTTGAGGAAATCCTGCCGCCGGTTTCCGGACCGGAGGGGCCCGGCCGAGGGGGTGTCGTCTCGCGGTGAGCGGCGGCCTTTCGCAAAGGCTGGAGAGGGTCGCGCGCGATCATGTTCCCATCGCGATTACGATTTTTCTCGCCGTCTTTTCCACGGCGCCCTTTTATATCCCCGGTTATGGCATGGTCGCGGCCAATCTCGCTTTGATGGGCGTATTCTACTGGTCGGTTCACAGGCCCGATCTGCTGTCGCCCGTGGCGGCGTTTTGCATCGGTCTTCTCTATGATTTTCTCGCCGGGACCCCGCCGGGGATGACGGCATTGATCTTTGTCGTTGTCCGCGGTCTGACCGGCGCTCAGGGCGGTTCGCTTGCCGGCAAACCGTTCCTGTTTCTGTGGCTGGGTTTCTGGGGCGCCGCGGCGGGCGCCGGCGTGACCGCCTGGATCATCAGCGCGGTCTGGCATGCGGCTTTGCTTGATCCCGCGCCGCTCCTGTTTCAGGTGGGATTGACCATCGCCCTGTTCCCATTCGTTTCCTGGCTTCTGGTCTGGATCCAGCACAAATTGTTGCCGGTTTAGGGTCATGTACCGCGAAGACGCCGAACGACAGAAACTGTTTTCACGCCGGGCGGCGATCCTCGGCGGCGTGCAGTTTGCCATGGTGACCGTGCTGGCGGGGCGGATGTATCAGCTGCAGGTTCTCGAATCCGACAGGTTCAAGATGCTGGCGGACGAAAACCGGATCAATATACGGCTGCTGGCGCCTCCCCGGGGCCGCATTCTCGACCGCAACGGACAACCGCTTGCCGTCAACCGCAAGAATTACCGGGTCTTGCTGACCGCCGAACAGACGCCGGATATCCGGCGGACATTGGCGATTCTGGGCCAGCTTGTGGATATCGGCGAGGCGGATCGTGAACAGATTCTGCGCGAAATCCGCCGCCGCCGCGGTTTTGTTCCGGTAACCGTGCGGGAAAATCTCGACTGGAACACCGTGTCGCGGATTGAGGTGAACGCGCCCGATCTGCCTGGCGTATCGATTGATGTCGGGCAAAGCCGCGAATATCTGTACGGTCCAGAAATTTCTCATGTTCTCGGGTATGTCTCGCCGCCCGCGCCGGGCGATACGGGGGACGATCCGCTTCTGCAACTTCCCGGCTTTCGGGTCGGCAAATCCGGCATCGAGCGGCGGCACGATTTGCGGCTGCGCGGCAAGGCGGGAAACAGCCAGCTCGAAGTGAACGCGCTGGGGCGCGTCATCCGCGAGCTGGAACGCAAGGAAGGCGTGCCCGGTAATGATGTCGTCCTGACGCTAGATCTGCCCCTGCAGCGATTTGCCACTGAACGGTTGCGCGATATGAAGAGCGCCGCCGCGGTGTTGATGGAAGTGGACAGCGGCGCGGTTCTCGCTCTTGCCTCCGTGCCCGGTTACGATCCCAACGCCTTCAATATCGGGCTCAGCCGGGATGACTGGCGGGCGATCCGGAAAGATCCCTATGCGCCGCTGATCAACAAGGCGATTTCCGGTCTCTATTCGCCCGGCTCGACATTTAAAATGGCGGTGGCTCTGGCGGCGTTGAAGCACAACGTCATCAAGCCGGGCGAGACCGTTTTCTGTCCCGGTCATTACGAGCTCGGGCGCGGCAAATTTCATTGCTGGCGCAAGCATGGCCATGGCTGGATGGATATGAACGGCGCGCTTCAGCAAAGCTGCGATGTTTATTTCTATGAGATCGCGAAGCGGCTCGGCGTCGACCGGATCGCCGCGATGGCCAAAACGCTGGGGTTGGGTGGGGCGACCGGCATCGATCTGCCCGGCGAACGCGGTGGGCTGGTGCCGACAGCCGCCTGGAAGAAAAAGGCGCTGGGCAAGCCCTGGCAGGGGGGGGAGACGCTGGTCGCCGGGATCGGGCAGGGGTTTGTGCTGTCCACACCGTTGCAGCTGGCGGTCATGACGGCGCGTCTGGCGAGTGGGCGCGCGGTGAAGCCGCATATTCTGCGGGCCGTGGTGTCGGAAGGCGTTACCCAGATGATCGATACCCAATCGGCGCCGCCTCTCGATATTGATCCCGGGCATCTGAAAATCGTGACCCGCGGCATGGATGCGGTGGTGAATTCCCCGAGCGGAACCGCCCGGGCGTCGCGCCTGCCCGGTGACGGCCCCAAGATGGCGGGTAAGACGGGAACCGCGCAGGTACGCCGGATCAGCCGGCGGGAACGCGAGACACGTGTTCTCAAAAATGAAGAACGGCCCTGGAAGGAACGCGATCACGCGCTGTTTGTCGGCTTCGCCCCGTTGGACAGGCCGCGTTATGCAATCGCCGTGGTGGTTGAGCATGGCGGTGGCGGCTCCACAGTCGCGGCGCCGGTTGCGCGCGATATTCTTTATCAGGCGTTTTTGCGAAATCCCGCCGCGCCGCCGGGCCAGCCCGTGCCGCCGCTCGATCCGGGGGAACGCATATGAGGCTTGGCGCGGCGTACGATCCCGGCAATATGAGCCTCGGGCGGAAACTGCGGATGATCAGCTGGCCCATGGTGCTGCTGCTTTGCATGCTGTCCGCGGTCGGGTTCGGAATGCTCTATTCCGCCGCCAGCGGTGACTGGAATCCCTGGGCCGTGCGCCAGCTTATCCGTTTCGGAATCGGCATGACGTTAATGCTGACCATTGCGGTCACCGATATCCGTATCTGGATGCGCTACGCCTATTTTCTTTATTTTGTGGCGCTGACGCTGCTGGTGGCGGTGGAGGTCATGGGCGTTATCGGTATGGGCGCGCAGCGCTGGATCGACCTTAAATTCATTCAGCTACAGCCCTCCGAAATCATGAAGATCGCGCTGGTTCTCGCCCTGGCGCGTTATTTCCACGGGCTTTCGGCGGAAGAAACCGGACGGATCAGCTGGCTGATTTTTCCCGTCCTGCTGGTGCTCGCGCCCGCGGCGCTGGTATTGCGCCAGCCGGACCTCGGGACCGCGGTCATGATGGGGTTGTCGGCCGCGGTGATGTTTTTCCTGGCCGGGGTAAGGCTCTGGAAATTCGCCCTGGCCGGCGGGGCGGTGCTTGCCGCATTGCCCATCGCCTGGTCGTTTCTGCACGGGTATCAGAGGCGGCGTGTCCTCACCTTTCTCGACCCGGAATCCGATCCGCTTGGCGCCGGGTATCACATTATCCAGTCGAAAATCGCGCTCGGGTCCGGCGGGTTGTTCGGAAAGGGTTTCCTCGGCGGGACGCAGAGCCATCTCAATTTTCTGCCTGAAAAGCAGACGGATTTCATCTTCACCATGCTGGCGGAGGAGTTCGGCATGGTCGGCGGGCTTGCGCTTCTCGGGCTCTATATCCTGATTATTGCCTACGGGTTTCTGATCAGCCTGCGGGTGCGGAACCAGTTTGCCCGGCTGGCCGCGCTCGGCATCGTCAGCGTGTTCTTCTTCTATACCTTCATCAATATCGCCATGGTCATGGGGCTGGTGCCGGTGGTGGGCGTGCCGTTGCCGATGGTCTCCTATGGCGGTACCTCGATGCTCTCGCTGATGATCGGGTTCGGTATCGTAATATCGGCCAACGTACATCGTGATCTGCAGATCGGACGGCGCGGCGAAGACATCACCTGACCCGGGAATGCCTGTTTCATTCTGAACCTGGAACGCGTCGCGCGGCGGTGGTGCCAGAGAAACTCCCTGAATTCCGCCGTTTTCAAGGCTGGCATGAATATTGCTTTAACCATAGCGGGCGTCCCCCGCGCCCGCTCGTTGCCGGGACCGGCAACGCACCGGATTCCGGACGGCGCCGCAAACCTGTCGGGAAGCCGGAATATGGCGATGCCGGTCCCGGAATTCTCTTTCCGCCCGGCGTGGAACGGTGATGACAAGCCGCCCAAGCTTTGCTAAACAAGCCGCCTTCAAACGCGTGGGCGATTAGCTCAGTTGGTAGAGCAGCTGACTCTTAATCAGCGGGTCCGGGGTTCGAATCCCCGATCGCCCCCCAATCTCTTTTCAGGTGGCCAAAAAACGCATAGCATCCTGATGCTATGTCTACTGTTCTTGATTCCGGCAACGCGCCTTTCACCGTCTCTCCGCTATCCGAGGCGGGCGGCGCGGTTGTGTCCGGGATTGATCTGCGCCGGCCGATAGACTCCGCAACGGCGGATGCGCTGCGCGCAGCCTGGCGCGAGCATCTTGTGTTGGTTGTCCGCGATCAGGAACTTGAGGAGGCGGACCAGGAGCGTTTCTGCGCCGTTTTCGGAGAGCTCGCGGGGCTGCATTCCAAGGTCACCGCCGCGGCGAAGGCGGAAGAATCGCGGGCGCTCTGGGTCGCCAATGTCGACGACCCCGACCGCCCGACCGCGGTTCAGCGCGGCGAGATGATGTATCACATCGACCAGTGCTATACCGAACGCCCGTCCAAGGCCTCGACGCTTTATGCCGTGACCATTCCCGATATCGGCGGCAACACGCGGTTCAGCAATCTGGTCAAGGTCTATGAAGAGCTGAGCGACGACTGGAAAGAGCGCGTCGCCGGTTTGCGCGCGCTCAACTATTTCGATTACCGCGCCAACGCGACCACGCGGCCGGACAGTATCGATCTGGACGCGCCGCAATATACCCATCCGCTGGTACGGACCCATGCCGATAGCGGGCGTAAATCTCTCTTCGCCAACCGCCAGATGACCATGCGGATCGACGGGATGGATGCTTCCGAAAGCGATGAGATACTGAGCTATCTGTTCGACCGGATGGAAGACCCCGCCAATGTCTACGAACATGTCTGGCGGGTCGGCGATCTTGTCCTGTGGGACAATCGCTGCACGGCGCATGCGCGGACATATTACGATCCGGAAAAACGCCGCCTGCTGCGCCGCATGACGGTGCTGGACGAAAATCCGGTCTCCTGACCGGCGGGGCGTTATGCGCCCTCGAAAAACCGGTTCGGCGGACGCGGCAGGCCGAGATTTTCGCGCAGCGTCTTGCCCTCATATTCCTCGCGATAAATCCCGCGTTTCTGCAGCACCGGTACCAGCCGGTCGACGAAATCGTCGAGCCCCTGCGGCAGATAGGGGAACTGGACGGTAAATCCGTCACTGGCGCCCGTGGTCAGCCATTCCTCCATCTGATCGGCGATCGCCTCCGGCGGGCCCATCAGGCAGAGGCTCGAATGGCCTCCCATCCTCTGAGCCAGCTGGCGAACCGTCAGCCCTTCTTCCTCGGCGATCTTGATCGCCTTTTCCCGGCTCGATTGGCCTGCATTGGTTTCCGGTATTTCCGGCAACGGGCCGTCGGGGTCGAATTGAGACGCGTCGGTGCCGAGTGAAATCGACAGGGATGCGACGGCGCTTTCATAATGGACCAGCGAGTCGAGTTTGGCGCGGCGTTCCTTCGCCTCCTCCAGCGTATCGGCGACGATCACCATGCAGGCGGGCAGGATATGCATATGGTCCGGATTGCGCCCGGCTGCCTTCATCCGGGTTTTGACGTCCGAATAGAATTCGCGGCCATGCTCAATCGTTGGTTGAGATGTAAATACGACCTCCGCCGTTTCCGCCGCCAATTGCCGCCCCGCGTTTGAGGCCCCGGCCTGCACGATCACCGGCCAGCCCTGAACCGGGCGCGCGATGTTGAGCGGCCCGCGCGATTTCAGATATTTCCCGTCATGGTCGAGCACATGCATCTTATCGGGATCGAAAAAAATGCCGCTTTCGGGATCGCGGATAAAGGCGTCATCGGCCCAGCTGTCCCAAAGCCCGGTGACGACGTCATGGAATTCGCGGGCCCGGCGATAGCGCTCGTCATGTTCCATCTGTTCGTCGATGCCGAAATTCTTCGATGCGTTGGGGTTCGCGGTGGTCACGATGTTCCACCCCGTGCGCCCGCCACTGATATGATCCAACGAGGAAAAACGCCGCGCAACATGATAGGGCGCGTCATAGGTGGTCGACGACGTCGCCACCAGCCCGATATTGTCGGTCATCATGGCGAGGGCGGAGAGCAGGGTCATCGGCTCGAAAGAGGTCGGCGTCGCGGAACGCTGCAGCGCCTCCATCGGCATGTTCAGGACCGCCAGATGATCGGCCATGAAAAAAGTGTCGAACTTGCCTTCCTCTAGCTTCCGGATGAAGCGGACGATGTGGTCCAGATTGAAATTCGCGTCCGGAAACCCGCCCGGATAACGCCACCCGCCCGTATGGATGGTAGCCGGGCGCATAAAGGCGTTGAAATGCAGTTTTCGTGTCGATGCCATGATCTTTTCGCTTCCCGGTTGATGGGTCAGGACAGCATAGCATGGCGCCTCGAAAGGCAGCACGCCCGGAGCGAGGAATTTCAATTTGTTCGCCGCCGTGCTATTTCCCTTGAAACGCGTATCGGGAAGGCCATCATTGATGTATTCGGTCACGGCGGAGGTCAAGACCGGCAAACGCCGCGCAATCGAGTTCTTCCTGTCACCCTTGATGAAATATCAGGACGAAGCGCTGCGCGAACGGTGATCGACGCCTATTTGGCGGCCAGATCGGCGAAAATTTCCGTCAGCCGGTCGAGCGGGCGGTGATCCCGGATCAGCCCCAGCGGCACGGAGAAATGACCCCGCTGCCAGATAAAGCGGTTGCGTTCGGGCACGCCCCACCGGTCGATCAATGCGAGCCCGCTTTCAAACGGCGTAATGTTATCGCGCGCCCCCAATACCGTGACCACGTTTTCCGGGCCCATCACCGGTGGACCGTCCGGGTCCAGCAGCTCCCGCCAGCGGTTGGCGTCGTCTTCCGTCCAGCCCCGCGCACGCGTCGCCTCGTGGGTGCCCCAGACCCGCGCCAGCTTGCCGTGCGCCGCGGCGTCTTCGACCCGCCCGCAATGGGTAACCAGAAACAGGGCGTCGGGCCGGAGCGCGGTCGGCCAGTCGCGCGCGCGTGCGGCGAGCAATTGCGCCGCCAATGCACCCAGGCTCGACCCGCCGACCGCGACGGGGCCGTTGCAGGTTCTCCGGGCCCAGTCGATCAGGACCGCCCATTCCGGCAATTCGGCGGTGAAGATGTCGATCGGGCCGATCGGGGCGCGGCTCATAAAGGCTTCGCCGCCATAGCGCCCGTCCGGCACCCGGCGGCCGTGCCATGGCGCCTCTGGCCGGATCACGCGGATACCGGCCCGGCACAAATCGTATACTTCATCGACCAGCCCGTGCCAGTGATCGAACTCGACACAGACGCCATGACCGAAGATCAGGGTAGGGGGATTGGCGGCACCGCGTGGTTCGAATACCCGGGCGAATACATCGTCCCCCATCCGCGCGACGGGCGATGGAAAGCGCAGCCAGTATTCATCCCCCGCCGGGCCGGG
>CAZBKQ010000037.1:0-25790 GCA_964492555.1 uncultured Rhodospirillaceae bacterium
TTCCGCGCCGCCGCCCGGGTGGGTCGCGCGAGGCGTCCGGCGACGGGCGTCCCAGATGAATGGCCATCGCCCGCTTCGGCGGGAACAGAACCCGGCTTACAGACCGTCTGGCATTTTCCCCTGCCTGTTCTTTAAAAGAACATAGAGAGAACAAATTCTCGCCAAATTTCCAGGCGAGAATTTCCATCATGCGTGTTGGCGATCTCTCGCCAGCCAGAATTTCATCTTTACGGATACTTGGGAGGTTTATTTTTACCCCTAATAAATCCCATTTCAGCGCCTTTGATCCCATTGACATGATATTAAATCCCATGATATCCCATGATATCCCATCATTCAGGGTGGGATGAGTGTGGGTACTGGAACCCCACTCGGGGGTTTAACGGCGCAGGCCGGGGATAGCGTGAATGACATCGTTCCTGTCCACATTTGTGAACAAGATCGACAGCAAGGGCAGGGTTTCCGTGCCCGCGCCGTTCCGCGCATCTTTGGCGTCCGAATCCTTTCAGGGTGTGATCGCTTACCCGTCGCTGGCCGATCCCGCGATCGACGGGTTCGGCCGTTCCATGCTGGAAGAGCTCAACCGCCGGCGTCTCGACAAGACCATGGATGACGGTGACTTCGAAAAGGCGCTGCTGGGCGGCGGCGACTCGGTTGTCGATACCATCATGGCGCTGGCCCATGAACTGCCTTTTGACGGCCAGGGCCGGGTCATCCTGCCGCTTGCCCTGATCGCGGCGGCGGAACTCGACGGCCAGGCCGCCTTTGTCGGGCGCGGCAATCGTTTTCAGATTTGGAATCCGGAGAAATTCGACGCCCATCAGAAAGACGCGGTCACCCGGCTTCGCGAAAAACTCGGCGGAGGCGGCGCATGACCAACGGCCATAAACCAGTCCTGCTGGAAGAAGTAGTCGCGGCGATCGCCCCGCGCGACGGCGCGATCTATGTCGATGGCACTTTCGGCGGCGGCGGATATTCGCGGGCGCTGCTTGATACGGCGGATTGCCGGGTGGTCGGGATCGACCGCGACCCGGCGGCGGCATCGCGGGCCGAAGAATGGCGCGATGCCTATGGCGACCGGCTTATGCTGCTCGAAGGGTGTTTCGGTGACATGGCCGGACTGCTCGCCGATGAGGGAATTGAGACGGTCAACGGGGTTACGCTCGATCTCGGCGTCTCCTCCTATCAGCTGGACGAGGCCGCGCGCGGATTTTCCTTCCGCGCCGACGGACCGCTGGATATGCGAATGTCGGCCCATGGCCCGACGGCCGCCGATATCGTTAATCAGTGCCCCGAAGGGGAGCTGGCTGATATTATTCATGAATATGGCGAGGAACGGCGCGCCCGCCGGATCGCCAAGGCAATTGTCGCCGCGCGCAAGGAAGCGCCGATTACGCGAACATTACAGCTCGCCGGGATCGTCCGGGGCTGCTTTCCGCCCCCCCGGGCGAGCGAGACGGCGCGCATTGATCCGGCGACCCGCACCTTCCAGGCGTTGCGCATCTATGTGAATGACGAGCTGGGAGAGCTGGAACGCGGACTGGCGGCGGCGGAACGGCTGCTGTCGGCGGAAGGCCGGCTTGCGGTTGTCAGCTTCCATTCCCTTGAAGACCGGATCGTGAAGAACTTCCTGACGCGGGAATCCGGCCTGTCGGCCAGGGGATCCCGTCATCTTCCTGCCCGGGGAGAGGAACCGGAACCGGCCTTTGCCCTGCTCTCGCGCCGCCCGGTCCGTCCGGGAGAGGTCGAAACACAGGCGAATCCGCGCGCGCGCTCGGCCCGTTTGCGTATTGCCCGGCGCACCGCCGCGCCAATTGCGGACGGAGGCGCACGGCCATGATCAAGCGCTCAACCCTTGTCTGGATGATGCTCGCGGTTTTCGCGGGGATCGGCCTGTTTATTCTCAAATACGATGTTTCCGAGATGGAAGACCGGCTGGCGGCGCTGCAGCGCGAGACCCGCGGCCATCTGGAGGCCATCCATGTTCTCAAGGCGGAATGGAGCTATCTCAACCAACCCGCCCGGCTCGACGATCTGGGGCAGCGCCTGCTGTCGCTGGAACCCGTCGATGCCGATCAGTCTGTCGCCATTGGCGATATCCCGTTTCGCCCGGAAGTCGGACTTGTTGCCGCGCCGGGCGTATCCGCCCCCCCGGCGGCCGATCGTGATCCCCCCCCCAAAATCACGTTTACGCGTGTTCCATGATCGGCCGCCAACCCTTTTTTCCCTTCCGAACCCGTCGTGAACCGCCGGTTCCGAAGGAAGTGGAGACGGCGCGTGGCCGTCTTCTGATCGCCGGCGGTCTGGCGGCGGCGGCATTCGCCGTGGTCGCGGTACGGCTTGTGGATGTCACCATGATGCCGGCGGGCGATGCGCGCAAAATCGTGCGCACGCCAAGCGTTACGGAACATCGGGTCGGCCGAGCGGATATCGTCGACCGCAACGGGCGGTTGCTGGCGACCAATCTCGCCACCGCCTCGCTTTACGCCAATCCCAGGATGATCCCCGATGCCGGCAGCGCGGCGGCGCGGCTGTCGGCGTTGCTGCCCGGCCTCGATATGGCAAGGCTCACGGGGCGGCTTGAGGGAGACCGCAGTTTCCTCTGGGTCAAACGGCACCTGACGCCACAACAGAAATACGCGGTCAACCGGCTCGGCATTCCGGGGCTGGATTTCAAAAACGAGGAACGGCGGCTCTACCCGTCGGGCGCGCTGGCCGGGCACGTGCTGGGCTTCACGGATATCGACAATCAGGGGCTTGCCGGGATCGAACGCAAATTCGACGACGACCTCGCCAAAGGCGGCAAGCCGATGCAACTCAGCATCGATATCCGTGTTCAGCACATCATGCGCGACACGCTCCGGCGGTCGGTCCGGAAATTCAGCGGCATTGGCGGCGCCGGCGTGGTTCTGGACGCCCGGAACGGCGAAGTTGTCGCGATGGTCTCCCTGCCGGAATTCAACCCCAATGATGCGGGCGGCGCGGACGATCAGGCGCGTTTCAACCGGGCGACCCTGGGCGTCTATGAAATGGGATCGACCTTCAAGATATTCACCACGGCGATGGCGCTTGATGCCGGAAAGGTCACTCTGCAGGGCGGGTATGACGCAACCGATCCGATCCGGGTCGGGCGCTTCGTCATCCGCGATTATCACGCCAAGAAGCGCTGGCTGAGCGTGCCGGAAATCTTCATGTATTCATCCAATATCGGCTCGGTCAAAATGGCGCTGGATGTCGGCCGCCAAGGCCAGCGCGCCTTTCTGCAAAAACTCGGCATGCTGGACAAAACGCCGGTGGAGCTGGACGAAATCGGCGCCCCGATCACGCCCCGCCCGTGGCGCGACGTCAATGCGATGACGATCTCCTTCGGTCACGGCATGGCGGTCAGCCCGATGCAACTGGTCGCCGGCGTCGCCGCGATGGTCAATGGCGGGATACTTTACCCCCCCACCCTGTTCCGCCGCGCCGAGACGCCGGTGGGCAGGCGCGTAATTTCGGAAAAGACCTCTGAGCAGGTCAGGCGGCTTCTACGGCTTGTGGTCAGCCAGGGCACCGGACGCAAGGCGGCGGCCAAGGGATATCTTGTCGGCGGCAAAACCGGCACCGCGGAAAAGGTCGTGGGCCGCAGCTACAAGCAGAAAGCGCTGATGTCTTCATTCGTCGCGGCGTTCCCGATGAACGCGCCGCGCTATGTGGTTTTCGCCATGGTGGATGAACCCACCGGCACCAAGGAAACATTCGGTTACGCCACCGGCGGCTGGGTCGCCGCCCCGGTCGTGGGCGAGGTGATCTCCCGTATCGGGCCGCTGCTCGGCGTCAAACCGGTCAATGATGAAGATCCGGCAATTCGCGATCAGATGGCAATCCGGATCATGACTATGAAATCAGGGAAAAAGCGCCTTGCATCTTTCTGAGATATGCGCGCCCTGCGCGGAGAATATAACGGTCGACGTGAACCCCCCGATCACCGGCATCACCGCCGATTCCCGTGCCGTCGGCCCCGGTTTCCTGTTCGCCGCCCTGCCCGGTTCAGAGCATGACGGACGCGACTACATCCCCGATGCCGCGGCGCGCGGCGCCGCCGCTATTCTGGCGCCCGAAGGCACTGTTCTGCCGCCGGATGCGGCCCATTTACCCCTGATCGCCGTCACCGACCCGCGCCATTCGCTGGCGGTTTTCGCCGCGCGGTTTTTCGGCAAACAACCGGAGATCGCCGCCGCCGTCACCGGCACCAACGGCAAGACCTCGGTCGCCTGGTTCACAAGGCGGCTTTGGTCGGCGCTGGAGCACAAGGCGGCCGCCATCGGTACACTGGGCGTCGATCTGCCGGAAGCAGCGCTTTCCTCATCCGGCGGGTTGACCACCGCCGATCCGGTGACGTTGCACAAAACGCTCAGGGAACTGGCGGACGCAGGGGTCCGCTGTGTCATTGTCGAAGCCTCTAGCCACGGGCTCGATCAATGCCGGCTGGACGGGCTGCGATTGCGCGCGGGCGCCTTTACCAATTTGTCGCGTGACCATCTCGATTATCACCGCGATATGGAGGCTTATCGCCTCGCAAAACGGCGTCTGTTCGACCGGTTAATGCCGGAAGGCGCCGCGGCGGTGCTGAATGCGGATACGGACGAATTCGCCGACTGGTCTTCTATCGCCCGCAAGCGGGGGCTGCAGGTCATCTCATACGGGCGCGCTTGCGCCGATCTGAAACTGATCGATACGCAACCCCATGGCGCGGGACAATTGCTGACCGTCCGGTTGATGGACAAGCAATACGATATCGCCGTACCGATCGCCGGGACCTTCCAGGCTGAAAATATCCTGTGCGCCATCGGGCTGGTGATTGCCTGCGGCGGCGACGCGGACCAGGCGGCAGCAGCCGCTTCGGGTTTGACCGCGCCGCCCGGACGGCTGGAGCTGACAGGAACGCTTGCGAATGGCGCGGCGGTTTATGTCGATTACGCGCATACGCCGGACGCGCTTTCGACCGTGCTCACCGCATTGCGCCCGCACGCGCAGGGAAAGCTGAACGTCCTGTTCGGGTGCGGCGGAGATCGCGACCGGGGCAAGCGGCCTGAAATGGGCGCCATCGCGGACAGGCTGGCAGACGGCATCATCGTGTCCGACGACAATCCACGCGGCGAAAACCCCGCCTCGATCCGCGCCGAGATCATGGCGGCCTCCCCGCGCGCGGAGGAGATCGGAGATCGGGCCGAGGCGATCGCGGTGGCGGTCGGCCGTCTGGGCCCCGGCGATGTCCTGTTGATCGCCGGCAAGGGACATGAATCCGGCCAGATCGTCGGCAACACCATCCTGCCTTTTGATGACCGAGAGGTCGCGCGTCAGGCGCTGGGAAATATGGGAGGCGCGGCATGACCGGAAAGCCTCTCTGGACCGCGAAAGACGCCGCTCTGGCAACCGGAGGCACAGCATCGAATGACTGGTCGGCAACGGGCGTCAGCATCGATACAAGAACACTGGAACCCGGAGATCTGTTTATCGCCCTGAAAGGGCCGAATTTCGACGGTCATAAATTCGCCGCCGATGCGCTGAAAAAAGGCGCGGCAGCGGTCATGGTCGATCACAGACCTGATCCGGTCACCGAGGACGCACCGGTCCTGCTGGTCGAGGACACGCTGAGCGGGCTTCAGGCGCTGGGCAACGCATCGCGCCAACGGACGGCGGCCAAAATCGTCGCGGTGACCGGCAGCGCGGGAAAAACCGGCACCAAGGACGCGCTATTCCGGGCGCTTTCGGCGCAAGGCGCCACCACGGCCAGCGCCGCCAGCTACAACAACCATTGGGGTGTGCCGCTGTCCCTCGCCCGCATGGCCCCGGATGACCGGTTCGGTGTTTTTGAGATCGGCATGAACCATGCCGGTGAGATTACGCCCTTGTCGAAAATGGCGGCCCCGCATGTCGCCATCGTCACCACGGTCGAGCCGGCCCATATCGAATATTTCGGCAGTATAGAAGCCATCGCCGACGCCAAGGCGGAGATATTTGTCGGTCTCGACAAGAACGGCACCGCGATCCTCAACGTCGATAACGACCAGTTCGGCAGGCTGCGCGACGCCGCCCAGGCCCACAACATTGAAAACATAATCTCTTTCGGAACCGACTCTTCCGCCGACGCCCGGCTGGTCTCGGCGTCGTCGGATTGCAGCGGAAGCTGTGTGGAAGCGGTCATTTGTGGCCGCCGAATCTGTTACCGGCTGGGATTGCCGGGCAATCATCAGGCGATGAACAGCCTCGCCGTGCTGGCGGCAGTCCACGCGCTCGGGGCCGATGTCGCCGCGGCGTCAAAGACGCTGGGTGAAATTTCCGCTCTGCCGGGCCGGGGCATCCGTCACATATTGTCTATCCCCGGTGGCACGATCACGTTGATCGATGAAAGCTACAACGCCAACCCGGCTTCGATGCGGGCGGCAATCGAAACGCTCGGGGCGGCGCGTATTCAGCCGCCCGGAAGACGCATTACCGCGTTGGGCGATATGCGGGAGCTCGGCGGAAAGTCCCGGGACTATCATTCGGCGCTGGCAACGCAACTGACGGAGAACAATATCGACCGTGTCTTCGCCACCGGAGCGGAAATGGCGGCAATGTTCGACGCATTGCCCAAAACGATGCAAGCCGGGTTCGCGCCGGACGCGGAGGCGATTGCGGAAACGCTGATCGGACAAATCCGGCCAAACGACATCGTCATGGTGAAAGGATCGTTCGCCAGCGGTATGAGCCACGTCGTCAGCGCACTGCGCGAAGAATTCCCTGAAATCGACCCGGCGGCGAAAAAACCGGAGGCGCGGCATGCTGTATAATCTGCTATCGCCGCTCGCCGACGATTTCAGCATATTCAATCTGTTTCGTTACCTGACCTTCCGGACGGGCGGCGCGGTGATGACCGCGCTGATCATCAGCTTCGTGCTGGGCGGACCGCTGATCCGCTGGCTAAAGAGTCAGCAGGGCGAAGGCCAGCCGATCCGCGAAGACGGACCCGAATCCCACCCGCTGACCAAAAAAGGCACGCCGACGATGGGCGGGCTCTTGATTCTGGTCGCGATCACGACCGCGACGATGCTATGGGCCGATCTCACCAACCGCTATGTCTGGGCGGTCATGGTCGTGACCCTGGGCTTCGGCGCGATCGGCTTCGCCGACGATTATCTGAAGCTTTCCCGCCGGTCATCCAATGGCCTGCCCGGCAAGGTAAAGCTGATTGGTGAAATCGCGATAGCCGGCGGTGCGGCCTGGTGGGTCATGTCTATCACGGATCCGGCTATCGCCACGGGGCTCGCCATTCCGCTGATAAAAAACCTGCTGGTCGATCTCGGCTGGTTTTTTGTTCCCTTCGCCATTGTCGTCATGGTCGGCGCCAGCAACGCGGTCAATCTGACCGACGGGCTGGACGGTCTGGCCATCGTTCCCGCGATGATCGTCGCCGGGTGCCTCGCTTTGATTTCCTATCTTGTGGGCAACGCGATCTTCGCGGCCTATCTCCAGGTTTTTCCGGTGCCGGGCGCGGGCGAGCTTACTGTCTTCTGCGGCGCCCTTGTCGGCGCCAGCGTCGGCTTCCTCTGGTTCAACGCACCGCCCGCCATGGTGTTCATGGGCGATACCGGATCGCTTTCCGTCGGCGGCGCGCTCGGCGCGGTCGCGGTGATCGTCAAGCACGAGCTTGTCCTCGCCATCATTGGCGGGCTGTTCGTGCTGGAGACGGTTTCGGTGATCGTTCAGGTCGCCTCTTTCAAGATGACCGGCAAGCGCGTCTTCCGCATGGCGCCGCTGCATCATCATTTCGAGAAGAAGGGCTGGAAAGAACCCACCATCGTTATCCGCTTCTGGATCATCGCGCTCATCCTCGCGCTGATCGGCCTGTCGACCCTGAAACTGCGGTGAGGGAATCGTGATCGACGTCGCCAGCCGCAAAAACCAGAACATCGCCGTGTTGGGTCTCGGCGTGTCCGGCATGGCGTCGGCGCGCGCGCTCGAACGATCCAGCGCAACAGTGACGGTCTGGGATGATAACGCGGATCGCCGCGACGAGGCCCGTGACGCGGGGCTGCACTTGTCCAATCCCGCATCAGAGGATTTCGGGAAGCTCGATGCGCTGTTGCTGGCGCCGGGCATTCCCTTTGCGGTCAAACCGCATCCGGCGGTGACGGCGGCCCGGACAGCGGGCCGGCCGGTGATCGGCGATATAGAATTACTGGCTGAGAACAGCGCCAAGGCGCGGCTGATCGGCATCACCGGCACCAACGGCAAATCGACCACGACCGCGCTGATCGCGCATCTGTTGACCGAAGCCGGGCTGCCCTGTCAGGCGGGCGGCAATCTCGGCCCGCCGGTGCTGGAATTCGACCCGCCGTGCGACGGCGAAACGCTGGTGCTGGAGCTATCTTCCTTTCAGCTTGACCTGATCGAACAGGCGCCGTTCGACATCGCTGTTCTGATCAATATCAGCCCGGATCACCTGGACAGACACGGCACCATGGACGCCTATATCGCGGCCAAGAAACGGCTGTTCCGCCACCCGCGCCGGCCCGGATCGAGCATCGCCATCATCGGCATCGACGACCCGCACGCCGCCGCGGTTCTTGCCGATATGTCCAAAGATGAACGCTGGCAGGTTGTTCCCGTTTCCACGACGCGGGAAACCGATGGCGGCGTCTTCGTCCGCAACGGCGTTCTGTTCGATGCGCGCAGCGGCGCGGCGCGGCGCATTTGTGACCTTTCCGGCATTCCGACATTGCGCGGCAGGCACAATCACCAGAACGCGGCATGCGCCTATATCGCGGCGATTTGCGCCGGGGCCACCGAAAATTCGATCGTGAGCGCGCTCAAGACCTTTCCAGGACTGCCGCACCGCATGGAAGTGGTCGGACAAATCGGCCCGATTCAGTTCGTCAATGACAGCAAAGCGACAAATGTGGATGCGGCGATTACCGCGCTCGCCAGTTTCGAGGACGTATTCTGGATCGCCGGCGGGCGCGGCAAGGGCGAGGATTATGCGCCGCTTGCGGCACATGCGGGACACATCAAACATGCCTTCCTGATCGGCGAAGCGGCGCGGGATATCGCAAGCACCCTGCCCGCCGATCTGCCGGTCACGATTTCGGAAACGCTCGATCTGGCGGCACGGCAGGCTCTGGCGGCGGCACGCACCGACGGCGCACCCGCGACAATCCTGCTTTCGCCCGCCTGCGCTTCATTCGATCAGTTTGCGAATTTTGCGGCGCGCGGCGACGCGTTCCGGACGCTTGCCGGAAAACTCGCGGCGGAGGCGTCGTCATGAGCGCCTTTACCCGCACCGACACATCCATTCTCGGCCATTGGTGGTGGACGATTGACCGATGGACCATGGCGGCGGTCGCTCTCTTGATCCTGATCGGGATGATGCTGACGCTCGCGGCCAGCCCGCCGGTCGCGGAACGGCTGAGCTATACCCCTTATCATTTCGTGCAGCGCCAACTGGTCTTCCTGCCCTTCGCCATCGCGCTTTTGCTGGGGACATCGCTGATGTCGCCGCGCGGCATCCGCCGTCTCGCGATGGGTCTGTTCGGAATTGCTCTGTTGCTGATGCTGGCGACCTTCGTTTTCGGGACGGAGATAAACGGCGCGCGGCGCTGGATCAGCCTCGCAGGGCTGTCGCTGCAACCGTCCGAGTTCATCAAACCCGCTTTTGCGGTTCTTGCCGCCTGGCTATTTGCCATGCCGCAGTCGGACGGAATGAGCGCGGGACGTTATATCTCCATCGCGCTTTATGCGCTGGTCGTCGGAATTTTGCTGCTGCAACCCGATTTCGGCATGACGGTCGTGGTGTCCGCCGTCTGGTTCACGCAATTCTTTTTAGCCGGCCTGCCCGTCATCTGGGTGATGCTGTTTATCGTCGCCGGGCTCGGCGGCGCTGTCGGCGCCTATCTGCTGCTGCCGCATGTCGCCAGCCGGGTGGATCGCTTCATAGACCCGGCGTCGGGCGATTCCTACCAGGTCATGCGCTCGCTCCAGGCCTTCGGCAATGGCGGCGCTTTCGGGCGCGGACCGGGCGAGGGATCGGTCAAATCCGTTCTGCCGGACGCCCACACGGATTTCATTTTCGCCGTCGCGGGCGAAGAGTTCGGGCTGGTCGCCTGCCTGATTATCGTCGGGTTGTTCGCCTTTATCGTATTGCGGGGCATCGCCTCGGCGCTGAAGGAACACGATCTGTTCATCGTTCTGGCGGTATCGGGCCTGCTGGTCCAGTTCGGTCTCCAGGCCTTTATTAATATGGGATCCACCTTGCACCTGATGCCGACCAAGGGGATGACGCTTCCCTTTATCTCCTATGGCGGATCTTCGCTGGTCGCTGTTGCGCTCTGCATGGGGATGGTCCTTGCCCTGACACGCCGCCGTTTCGGCGCGGGGAGCGCGCCATGACCGTGCGCGGGCTGATCTTGCTTGCCGCCGGCGGCAGCGGCGGCCACGTTTTCCCCGCCCGCGCGCTGTGCGCGGCGATGCGCGATCGCGGCTGGGACGTCGGATTTATCACTGACGAACGCGGACTGACGTTCGCCGAATCGGATGAAACCTTAAAAGTACACCAGATCAAGGCGGCGAGCCTTGGGGGCGGCGCCTGCGGTAAGCTCAAGGGGCTCGCGCTACTTGGCGTTGGGCTGCTGCAGGCGTGCGCCCTGCTTCGCCGGTTAAGGCCGGATGCCGTCGTCGGGTTCGGCGGTTACCCGTCCGTCCCCACCATGGTCGCGGCGACGCTCTGCGGTTTCCCCACCCTCATTCACGAACAGAACGCCGTACTGGGCCGCGCCAACAGGCTGGTCGCGCCGCGTGTCGATCGCATTGCCACGGTCTATGAAGAGGTCGCAGGCGTAAAGCCGGAAGACCGGACCAAGATTGTGCTGACCGGCAATCCGGCGCGCGCCGAAATTGCAGAGGCCGCGACACGCAATCCCGCAGCAACTCCGACCATCCTTGTCCTCGGTGGTAGCCAGGGTGCGCGCATCCTGAGCGACGTTGTTCCCGCCGCCATCGCTTCCCTGCCGGAATCCTTGCGGAAAAACCTGACGATCAACCAGCAATGCCGGCCGGAAGATATCGAGCGGGTTCGCACGGTCTATGACGAATCCGGCATGACGCCGAGACTCGAGACATTTTTCGACGACATTCCGCAATTGATGGCGGACGCCCACCTGGTCATTTCCCGTGCGGGCGCGTCGACCATCGCCGAACTGACGGTCGCCGGGCGTCCCGCCATTCTGGTGCCTTACGCCCATGCGATGGACGATCACCAGACGGCAAATGCCCGCAACATCGCCGAAAAAGGCGGCGCCTGGATGATCCCGCAGGCGGATTTCACCGCCGACGCGCTTGCCGACCGGCTGGCCGTCTGCCTGTCCTCCCCGTCCCTGCTCGCGGAGGCCGGACGCAAGGCGGCCGCTTGCGGCTATCCGGACGCGGCGGACCGGTTGGCCGATGCGGTTGAGGAACTGGCAGCGCCAGTACGGGAGGCGGCGGCATGAAGGCGCTTCCTCTTTCCATTGGCACGCTCCATTTTTGCGGCATCGGCGGCATCGGCATGAGCGGCATCGCCGAAGTGCTCCACAATCTGGGTTATACGGTGCAGGGCAGCGACATCGCGGAGAACGCAAACGTAAAACGGCTCAGCGAAATGGGCATCACTGTCCATATCGGCCAGGCCGCGGCAAATCTGGACAAGGCGGCGGTTCTGGTCGTCTCTTCGGCCATCAAACCGGACAACCCCGAGCTGATCGCCGCGCGCGAAAAAATGATCCCGGTCGTCCGCCGCGCGGAAATGCTGGCCGAGCTGATGCGTCTCAAATGGTCGGTCGCGGTGGCGGGCACACACGGCAAGACCACGACGACCTCCCTGATCGCGGCGATGCTGGATCACGCGGAGATGGATCCCACCGTCATCAATGGCGGCATCATTAACGCCTACGGCACCAACGCCAGGCTCGGCGGCGGTGACTGGATCGTGGTCGAGGCCGACGAATCGGACGGCACCTTCATCAAGCTGCCCGCGACCATCGCCGTGGTCACCAATATCGATCCGGAACATCTCGACCATTGGGGATCGTTCGACGCCCTGCGCGCCGCCTTTGTCTCTTATGTCCAGAATATTCCGTTCTACGGGCTTGCCGTCCTGTGCATCGACGACCCGGAAGTCCAGGCGCTGATCCCGCAAGTATCGGACCGGCGCATCGTGACCTATGGCTTCAGCCCGCAAGCCGATATCAGGGCTGTCGATCTGGAAACGGAAGACGGGCGGGCCCGCTTCGATGTGGTGTTCTCGGGCCGTTCCACGCTTTCGGGGCAGACCCTGAACGGCATGAGTCTGCCAATGGTGGGCCGGCATAATGTGCAAAACGCGCTGGCCGCAGTCGCCATTGCGCAGGAAATGGGCGTGGGGCCCGACCGGATCGCCAGCGGGCTCGGCAGATTCGAAGGCGTGAAACGCCGCTTCACTGTTACCGGCTCTGTCGATGGCATTACCATCGTCGATGATTACGGCCACCATCCCGTCGAAATCGCCGCTGTCCTGGCCGCCGCGCGCTCCAACGCAAGGGGCCGGGTCATCGCGGTGGTCCAACCGCACCGCTATACGCGGCTGCGCGATCTGTTCGAAGGATTTTGCACCTGCTTCAACGACGCCGACACGGTAATCGTCGCCGATGTCTACAAGGCGGGAGAGACGGCTATCGACGGCATAGACCGGGATGCGCTGGTCACCGGGCTGAAATCTCATGGCCACCGGGACGCACGCCCGCTGAGTGCGCCGGAGGATCTACCCGCCATGATCGACGGGTTGGCGGCAGCGGAAGATTACGTCATTTGCCTTGGCGCCGGGAACATCACCGCATGGGCGAATGATCTGCCCGGACAGCTCGCCGATTTACGCGGCGCGCCCCCGAGAAAGAGGGAGGCGCAATCGTGATGCCCGCCACCGAGACTGACCGGCTGATTGACCGGATGCCGCGGGCACGCGGCAAGCTGACGCCGGATGCGCCGATTTCTCGTGCAACCTGGTTCCGCGTCGGCGGTCCGGCGGAAGTTCTGTTTGAACCCACCGATACCGATGATCTCGCCTGTTTCCTGAGGCGTCTGGACCGCACGGTGCCGGTCACCGTTATCGGCGCTGCCTCAAACCTGATTATTCGCGACGGGGGCATTCCTGGCGTCACCGTCAAGCTGGGGCGGACATTCTCGGAAATCCGCGTCAACGAACAGGAATCGAAAATCATGGCCGGCGGCGGCGCCATCGATGTCACGATTTCTCGAACCGCCCGCGATGCGGGAATAGCCGGAATGGAATTTCTGAGCGGCATTCCCGGAACCATCGGCGGCGCGGTGCGAATGAATGCCGGCGCCTATGACGCCGAACTGTGCGACATCCTGTTCAAGGCCGAAGCGGTAACCCGCGGCGGGGAAATCCTGACGGTGCATCGCGACGAGTTGAAATTCGCTCACCGCTTCAACAGCGCGCCCGACGACTGGATATTCACCCTGGTCAAGTTGCGCGGCGCGCCGGACGACCCCGCGGCCATACGGACCCGTATGGAAGAAATCGCGGCGGCGCGGGAGGGAAGCCAACCGATCCGGGAGCGCACCGGCGGAAGCACCTTCAAGAATCCGCCGGGCCTTAAGGCGTGGGAACTGATTGATGCGGCCGGTTGCCGGGGACTGACCCGGGGCGGCGCGCAGGTATCGCCACAGCATTGCAATTTCCTGATCAATACCGGCAACGCGCTGGCGGCCGATCTGGAAGGGCTGGGCGAGGAGGTCCGCGAACGCGTGTTCGCCGAAACAGGCATTCGCCTGGAATGGGAGATCCGACGCGTTGGCGCGTCTCTTCCGGTCGATACAAAGCACGGAGGCGCCGTATGAACGCGCCTTTGGACATAGCCGTGCTGGTCGGCGGCGTTTCTTCCGAACGAGAGGTGTCGCTGGTGACGGGAGAAGCCGTCGTGGCGGGCTTGCGCGAATTCGGCCATGCCGTCCGCACCATCGATACCGGTGACGGCATTGCCGCGCTTGTCGATGCACTGACCCCGGCCCCCGATGCGGTTTTCAATGCGCTCCATGGCCGGTTCGGCGAAGATGGGACCGTGCAGGGGCTCCTGGAGCTCCTACAAATCCCCTACACCCATTCGGGCGTTCTGGCCTCCGCGTTGGCGATGGACAAGCCGATGGCGAAGAGGCTGTTCGAGGATGCGGGTATTCGCTGCGCCGAACATCGGATCGCCACACGGCGGCAGGTCCTCAATGGCGATGTGCTGCCGAGGCCCTATGTGGTCAAACCGATGAATGAGGGGTCCAGCGTCGGTGTTCAGATTGTTACGGATGAAACGAACGGCCCGGCGTTGACGGAAAATGACTGGCCGTTCGGTGACCGGATCATGGTCGAACGCTATATCGCCGGGCGCGAAATCACCGTCGCCGTGATGGGCGACAGGGCGCTGGGCGTCACCGAATTGCGTCCTGTGTCCGGGTTTTACGATTACGAGGCGAAATATACCGACGGCAAGACAGACCACATCATTCCGGCTGATCTGCCGGAGGCGGTGGCCGAAATCGCCCGGGAATACGCCTTGAAAGCGCATGAGACACTGAGCTGCCGGGGCGTGACGCGGGCCGATTTCCGCTATGACGACGCCGCCGGCGGCGCCGAGGCCGTTTATCTGCTGGAGATCAATACGCAGCCCGGGCTGACGCCGCTCTCGCTGGTGCCGGAACAGGCCGCCCATGCAGGCATTTCTTTCCCCGAACTGGTCAACTGGATGGTGGAGCACGCATCATGCGGTGGCTGACGAAAAAGAATCCCGGAAAAAAACCGGCCGGACGCGCCAGGGCCGGGCGTTGGAAACCGTTGATCCGGCGCGCCGCCCTTCCGCTGGCCGCGCTGGCGGTCATTGGCGGATTGCCGCTCTGGGCCTGGCAATCCGGTTTCGCAGAACGGAGCTGGGATCAGGCGCGCAATGCCGTCATTGACGCGGCGGCGCGGCGCGGATTTTCGGTCCAGGAAGTAACTCTTTCCGGGCGGCGTTTCAGCAGCCGGCGCGAGATCATCCGCGCGCTCGCGCTTGATCGCGGTCGGCCAATGCTGAGCGTCGACCCCGACGCCCTTCGGGACCGGTTGCTCGGCCTGCCCTGGATCGAAGAGGCGGCCGTGCAGCGCCACCTGCCCGATACGGTCAGTATCCAGATTCGCGAACGCCGGCCGATGGCGCTCTGGCAGCGCCGCGGACGCCTGGTTTTGGTCGACACAAAGGGCGCGCCAATCACCGCGAAACGTCTCGGGCGGTTCCGCCACCTGTTGATCATCGCTGGTGAGGAGGCCCCGGCGCGGGCGCCGACGCTGTTTGCGCTTCTTGGTTCGGAACCGGTTTTGGCCCGCGAGGTCATCGGCGCGACCTGGGTCGGAAAGCGGCGCTGGAATCTGAAACTGAAAGGCGGAATTCGGGTGAGTCTGCCGGAGAACGCGCCTTACGAGGCGTGGCACCGCCTCGCCCGCCTTAATAAGAAACACCGCCTGCTGAAACGCGACATCAGACTGATCGATTTACGTCTGCCCGACAGGATGATCATCAAGCCGGGCGCATTCGGCCGGCACACCACAAAAGGCGATGGGCGCAATACATGAGCCGGGCTGGAGGATAAGAAGAATGGGAAGGGCCGGAAAAACGAGAACCGGGCTTGTCGCCGCGCTGGATGTCGGCAGCAGCAAAATCTGCTGTCTGATTGCGCAGGCGCATAATGACGGCGCCATCCGCATCGTCGGCGTGGGGCATCATGCCTCTGACGGGATAAAGGGCGCCGCCATCGTCGATATGGGCGCGGCGCAGAACGCCATTCTGACCGCCGTCAGCGCGGCCGAGGATATGGCGGGCGAACGAATCCGCGAAGTCATCCTCTCGGTCGCCGGCGGCGACCTGTCCTCGCAGAGCTTCAACGCCGAATGCTCGGTCGCGGGCCGCGAAATCACGGAAACCGACATACGCCGCGTTCTGGCGCGGGCCGGCAATGTGGAACAACCGGCGGATCGTGAAATGCTGCATTGTCTGCCGGTCGGATACAGTATCGACGATACGCGCGGCATCCGCGATCCACGCGGCATGTTCGCCGAGCGGTTGGCGGTGAACATGCATCTGGTGACCGCCCGCGCCGCCACCCTGCGCAATCTGGCTACCTGTATCGAGCGGTGTCATCTGGACATCGAATCCGCCGTCGCCGCGCCCTATGCCTCTGGCCTCGCCTGTCTGGTCGAGGACGAGATCGACCTTGGCGTCACCATCGTCGATATGGGCGGCGGCACCACATCGATCGCGGTCTTTTATGACGGCGCCCTGATTTTCACCGACAGCATCCCCGTCGGCGGCCAGCACGTCACCAGCGACATCGCACGCGGTCTTTCGACCCCGCTGACCCAGGCCGAACGGATGAAGACACTGTATGGCTCGGCAATCGTTTCGCCATCGGACGAGCACGAGGTTATCGATGTGCCGCTGATCGGCGAGGAAAGCACCGCGCAACCCAACCATGTGCCGCGCTCCCTGCTGAACGGCATCATCCGCCCCCGGATCGAGGAAACCTTTGAAATTGTCCGGGCCCGGCTCGATCAGGCCGGCATCGCCCGCACCGCCGGACGGCGCCTGGTTCTCACCGGTGGCGGCAGCCTGCTGGCGGGCGCCCCCGAACTGGCCGGACTGGTCCTTGAAAAGAAGGTCCGCGTCGGACGCCCGATGCGCATCAGCGGTCTGGCGGAAGCCACCAGCGGCCCGGCCTTTTCGGTCGCCGCCGGCCTTCTGCGATTTGCCGTCGAACGCGAGGCGATCAGCGCCGAGCCCGTCGAACAGATTCCCGCCGGCCCGGGCAACCGTTTTGCCCGGCTGGGCCAATGGATCAAGGAGAATTTCTGATGTTTCAAACCGTTTCACCCCCGACCGCCGCCGCAACCGGGCGGCACCCCGCAACCCCGTATCGTAAGTAAGAGTGGAGGCCAGCATGACTATCAATTTCACAGCCCCTGAGCAGGACGCACAGCTCAAACCCCGCATCACCGTTTTCGGCGTTGGCGGCGCCGGCGGCAATGCCGTCAACAATATGATCAGCAAACAGCTTGAGGGTGTCGATTTCGTCGTCGCCAATACCGACGCCCAGGCCATCGCGCAATCCCAGGCCGAACGCCGGGTCCAGCTGGGTGTCTCGATCACCCACGGCCTCGGCGCGGGCGCCCGTCCGGATATGGGGCGCGCGGCGGCAGAGGAAGCGATTGACGACATCACCCAGCATCTGAACGGATCGCACATGGTCTTTATCGCCGCCGGTATGGGCGGCGGCACGGGCACCGGCGCCGCGCCGGTCATCGCCCGCCTGGCGCGCGAGCAAGGCATGCTGACCGTCGGTGTCGTCACCAAACCGTTCCAGTTCGAAGGCAGCAACAGGATGCGGATCGCCGATGCGGGCATTGAGGAAATGCAGCAGTTCGTTGATACGCTGATAGTCATCCCCAATCAGAATCTGTTTCGTATCGCCAATGAAAAGACCACTTTCGCCGACGCCTTCGCGATGGCGGACGATGTGCTTCATTCAGGCGTCCGCGGCGTCACCGACCTGATGGTGGTGCCGGGACTGATCAACCTCGATTTCGCGGATATCCGCAGCGTCATGTCGGAAATGGGCAAGGCGATGATGGGCACCGGCGAGGCGGACGGGGAGGAACGCGCCCGTCTGGCGGCGGAAGCGGCGATTTCCAACCCGCTTCTGGATGACGTGTCCATGCGGGGCGCGCGCGGCGTTCTCATCAACATCACCGGCGGCCCCGATATGACCCTGTTCGAGGTTGATGAAGCGGCCAACCGGATCGGCGAGGAAGTCGATGCCGAGGCAAATATCATCTTCGGTTCCGCTCAGGATCCGGCGCTCGAGGGTAAAATCCGGGTCTCCGTGGTCGCAACCGGTATCGATATCGACGCGAACGCGCGGCCGCGCCCGGTCCTGCGCGTGATGGAAGAGCCGCCCGCGCAACCCAAAAGGATCGAACCCGCCCCTGCAGAGGCGGAACGCGGTCCCGCGGCCAGCCTGATCGACGTGATGGAAAAGAAGGCCGAAGCCGAAATTCCGGAACCGGTTCCCGCAGCGGCCGAGACTTCGGCGGAAACCCCGGCGGCGATCGCCGAAAAGGAAAGCTTTATCCCGCCGGAACCCGTGGCTGCGCCGAAAAAGACGGTGGCGGAAAAAGCACCCGACCCGTTCCGCGAGGCGGATCTGGTGAATGCCGCCCCGCCGGCGCCCAAGAAACGCGCGTCGTCGCTTCTGCAGCGCGTGACTGAAGCCGCCTGGCCGCGCCGCGAACAGGCGGCGGAAAAGCCGGCAGCCCCGCCAATGCCGCCACGCCCGGCCAAACCGGCCCCCGCGCCCGCGGCGGCGAAACCGGCGCCTGTCGCCGCGCCGGAACCAAAACCGGAGCCAGTGCCCGAATCGGTGGCGGAGCGCGCGGAACCCGTTCTGAAGATGCCGGAAAAAGCAGCGGAATCCGTCCCCGTGGCCGAACCCCGGCTGGAAACCCGCCCGGCGCCCGAACCTCAGCCCGACCCCGAAATTGCACAGGAACCGGCGACGACACCGGAACCGGAACCGATGCCGGAACCGGTAGCGGAAACCCCGGCCCCAGTGGCGGAAACACCGGCCCCGGTCGAGGAACTGCCGAAACCGGCGGCTCAGCAAAGCCTGAAAGGTGTCTCAGCCAGCGACTCTCCGCAAAGCGAAGAGGACCTGCTCGACATCCCAGCCTTTTTACGGCGGCAGGCGAATTAGGGCCGTTTCCGGGAGCTGAATTCGATTGAAATGAGGCTTATGACATACATGTTACGGAAAGCGGAATGACCCGTAACATTCTGTAACAAATGTTGATTTGAGGGCTTCGCGGTTAATTGTTAATAAGCCACGAAGCCCTCAACCATTTGCGCAAAACGCGCAAGGACGGGGCACGGAAATCGTCACCATCGGTGGGAAGCGGCCTTTTGAAAAATCGGTCTTCCGGCGACAGCGTAAGGGGCAAGTTTAGTGAGCAAGAGCGTAGAGAGTAACGGTTCCATCCGCGAAATTTCTGACACCGGTCTGGAAAGCACCGTCGTTCGCCAGAAGACGTTGAAATCGTCGATCGGTTGCACCGGCGTCGGCCTGCATTCCGGCCAGAAGGTCGAAATGACTCTTCATCCGGCGGATGCCGGCGCGGGAATCACGTTCTATCGCTCGGATATGGGCGATGACGGCCATATCCCCGCCTCCTGGAAAAACGTGACGGAAACCACGCTTGCGACGACCATCGCCAATGACGCCGGCGCCCATGTCGGCACCATCGAACATCTGATGGCGGCTCTTGCCGGATGCGGCATTGATAATGCGGTGATTGAGCTGGACGGGCCGGAAGTCCCGGTTATGGATGGCAGCGCCGCGCCCTTTGTCTTTCTGATCGAATGCGCCGGTGTGACGTTCCAGAAGGCGGCCCGCCGCGCAATCCTCGTTGAAAAGCCGGTGCGAGTCGGTAATGACGACAAATTCATTGCCCTGTCCCCCGCCCCGTCCTTCGGCGTTTCCTTTGCGATTGAATTCGACTCCGCCGCCGTCTCCCGCCAGTCGGTGGACATGCAGCTCGTCAATGGCGCTTTCAAAAACGATATTTCCCGCGCCCGCACCTTCGGATTCGCGCATGAGGTGGACGCCATGCGCAAGGCTGGACTGGCGCGCGGCGGCTCGCTTGAAAATGCCGTCGTGATCGAAGGCGATACGATCCTCAACAAGGACGGGCTTCGCTATGAGGATGAATTCGTCCGCCACAAGGTCCTTGATTGTGTCGGCGACCTCTATCTGGCCGGCGCGCCGATCATCGGCCGGATCGACGCTCTGCGCAGCGGACATGCGCTGAATCACGAGCTACTCTGCGCTCTGTTCGCGGATGACAGCGCCTGGTCCTATAAGGAATTCTCCGACGCGCTAGTCCCCGGCACCGCGCATGGCGCGGAACCGGAAGCCGTCGCGGCGACCGCCTGAACCGACTCGGGCGTCGACTTCACCCCAAATGCGACCGAAATTATGCCGCTATTGGCGGATGGCGGCGGCGTTCCCACATGATATGATGTTGTGATCGGCGCCGGCGAGACCGCGCGGCGCGCGATTATTGCGAATACTTGGGTATTATAACGCCGATAAAATGAACCGCTGGTCCACATCAATTCTGTTCGCGTGCGCCGTCCTTTTGGCCGGGTGCGGGTCGACCGATCCCGATGCCTATGTGGAGCGGCCGGTCAACCAGCTTTACAACAGCGCCATCAACGCGCTGGAGGCCAGGCGCTGGAGCGACGCGGCGGAAATGTTTGACGAGGTCGAACGCCAACACCCCTATTCGGTCTGGGCGACCAAGGCGCAGCTCATGGCGGGATATGCGCATTATCAGGCCAACAAGTACCCCGACGCGCTCATCGCGCTTAACCGTTACATCCAGCTCCATCCCGGCAACAAGGATATCGCCTACGCCTATTATCTGAAGGCGCTGAGCTATTACGAACAGATATCGGATGTGTCGCGCGATCAGGGCTTTACGCAACGCGCGCTGACGGCGCTCAACGACATCGTCAAACGCTTTCCCAGGACCAAATACGCCCGCGACGCCCAGCTCAAAATCGATCTGACGCGCGACCATCTGGCGGGCAAGGAAATGTCGGTCGGCAGGTACTACCAGAAGAAACGCCAGTATCTGGCAGCAATCAACCGCTTCAAGATCGTCATCGACAAGTTCCAGACAACGACCCACGTGCCGGAAGCGCTGCACCGTCTTGCCGAGTCATATTCCGCCGTCGGGATGAAAAACGAAGCGCGCAAAACCGCCGCCGTCCTGGGCCACAATTACCCCGGCAATGAATGGTATATCCATTCCTACGCCCTGATGACCGGGAAGGACGTCCGGGAAAAACCCGAAGAACGCGGCTTTCTCACGCGCACCTGGGACTGGGTCTTTTAGGCCCGCCATAAATGCTCGTCTCGCTGGCCATTTCGGACGTCGTTCTGATTGACCGCCTGTCGCTCAATTTCGACTCTGGCCTTTGTGCCCTGACCGGCGAAACCGGCGCCGGCAAATCGATCCTGCTGGATTCACTCGGGCTGGCGCTCGGCATGCGCGGGTCGGCGGGTCTGGTGCGGCAGGCCGCGAAAGACGGCCGCGCCAGCGTCACGGCGGCGTTTGAAATCGACGATTACGCTGATATTTCGAAAATTCTTGAGGAAGCCGATTTGACCGGCCCGGCGGATGGCGAGGCGCTGGTTCTGCGCCGCACCGTCGATTCCGAAGGCCGTAGCCGGGCCTATATCAACGACCAGCCGGTCAGTATCAGCATGTTGCGCCGGGTCGGCGACAGGCTGGTCGAGATTCAGGGCCAATTCGCGACGCAAGGGCTGCTCGATTCCACGACCCACCGGGTGACGCTGGACGGTTTTGCGGGCGCCGCCGAACTCAGCCGCGATGTTTCCAACTCTCATCAGGCCTGGCGGGAAGCGCTCGATTTGTTCGAGGAAGCCAACTCCGCCCAGGCAAAGGCCCGCGCGGACGAGGAATTTCTGAGGTATGCGGTTGAAGAACTGGCCGCTCTCGACCCTCAACCCGGCGAAGAAGAACAACTCGCCGAAACCCGCACGATGCTGATGAACGGCGAAAAGCTGGTCGAGGCGCTGAACGCCGCCGAAGCCGCCCTGACCGGTGAAGACCCGGTCGAGGCGCGTATCGGCGCGGCCATCCGCGTGCTGGACCGCCAATCCGGGGCGTCCGCCGGACGGTTCGAAATCCTTGTCGAGGCGTTGGGCCGGGCCGCCGCGCAGCTGGATGAGGCACAATCGGCCCTTCACACCGCCATGGCGGATGCGGAGCCCGATCCGGCGCGGCTCGAAGAATGTGAGGAAAGGCTGTTTTCGCTGCGCGCTGCGGCCCGTAAGCACGGCGTTACGGTCGAAGAACTGCCCGCCCTGCGCCGCCAGATGGAAGAGCAGCTTGCCTCCATCGACGATGCAAGTGGACAGCTCGATGCATTACGCAAGAGATGCGACGCCGCACGGCAGGCCTTCCACGCCCTGGCGGAAAAACTCAGCGATGCCAGGCGAAAGGCCGCCGGAAAGCTGGACAAGGCCGTTCATAAGGAGCTGCCACCGCTGCGGCTAGAGAAGGCGCAATTCATCACCGTGGTGGAACCACTCGAAGAAGCCGATTGGGGCCCGCACGGTATCGACAGGGTGCGTTTCGATGTCATCACCAACCCGGGTGCCGCGCCCGGACCGCTTGCGAAAATCGCCTCGGGTGGCGAACTGGCGCGGTTCCTGCTGGCACTTAAGGTCGTGTTGCAGGATGCGGGCGGCGTGCCCACCCTGGTATTCGATGAGGTCGATTCCGGGGTTGGCGGCGCCACGGCGGCCGCCGTCGGCAAACGCCTCGCGCAGCTCGCCGCCGACACACAGGTGCTGGTCGTTACCCATTCGCCGCAGGTCGCCGCCCATGCGGTTGCGCACATGCGGGTGGAGAAATCCGGCGAAGGTGAAACGGTTACCACATCTGTCGCGCCTTTGTCGGATGAGGAGCGACGGGAGGAAATCGCCCGCATGCTGGCGGGGGCGACCGTGACCGAGGAAGCCCGCGCCGCCGCCGATAGCCTGATACGGGGTCACGACGCATGAAAGCGACCGATATCGGGGGCATGAACGCGCTGGAGGCCGCCGCCCGGCTGGCCGAGCTCGCCAAGGAAATCGCTGACCACGACAAACGCTACTACCAGGACGACGCGCCGACGATTACGGATGCGGAATATGACGCGCTGCGACAGGAAAACGCCGCGTTGGAAGCCGCTTTTCCCGAACTGATCCGCGATGACAGCCCCAGCAAGCGGGTCGGGGCGGCGCCGGCAACCGGCTTTTCCAAAGTCCGCCACGCCGTGCCCATGCTGTCACTCGGAAACGCCTTTAACGATGATGACGTGGCGGAATTTATCGGGCGCATCAGGCGCTTTCTCAATCTGGATGAGGCGGAGGAAGTCGCCATTGTCGCGGAGCCGAAAATCGACGGTTTGTCGATTTCTCTGCGCTATGAGAATGGCGTCTTCGTGCAGGGCGCGACGCGCGGCGACGGCGCGGAAGGCGAAAACGTCACCGAAAATCTGCGTACCATCGGCGAGATTCCGGACCGCCTCGACGGCGATGTTCCCGAAGTGCTGGAAGTGCGCGGCGAGGTCTATATGACCCATGAAGATTTCGCCGCCCTGAACAAACAGCGCGAAAAGGACGGCGCGGCGCTGTTCGCTAATCCACGCAATTCCGCCGCCGGGTCATTGCGCCAGCTCGACCCCGCCGAGACCGCCAAACGCCCGCTGCGAATCTTCTGCTATAGCTGGGGAGAGGTCAGCGCACTTTCATGGGACACGCAATCGGAATTCTATGACCGGCTGCGCGGCTGGAATTTCCCGGTGAACCCGCTGGCAAAACGCTGCGAAAATCTCGACGACGTGCTGGAAACCTATCGCGGCATCGAAGAGACCCGCCCGACCCTCGGATACGACATAGACGGTGTCGTCTACAAGGTAGACCGGCTGGACTGGCAGCGGCGGCTGGGTTTCGTCAGCCGCGCGCCACGCTGGGCCATTGCCCATAAATTCCCCGCTGAAAAAGCCCGTACACTCCTGAAAGAGATCGATATACAGGTGGGACGAACCGGCGCGCTGACCCCGGTTGCGCGGCTGGAACCGGTCACGGTCGGCGGCGTGGTTGTTTCCAACGCGACGCTGCATAACGCCGATGAGATAGAGCGCAAGGATATCCGCATCGGCGATACGGTCGTCATACAGCGGGCCGGCGATGTCATCCCGCAAGTCGTCGAGGTGGTGACGGATGCCCGGCCGGACCATTCGGAACCGTATGTTTTTCCGGAAACCTGCCCCTGCGACCTGAAAACCCCGACTTTCCGCGAACCAGGCGAAGCGGTGACGCGCTGCACGGGAGAGCTCGCCTGCCCGTTCCAGCAGGTCAACCGGTTGCGCCATTTCGTCAGCCGCGACGCCTTCGATATCGACGGGCTGGGTGACAAGCAGGTACAGGCGTTTTTCGAACTGGGCTGGGTAAAGACGCCCGCCGATATATTCGATCTTGGCCAATATGAGGCCAAAATGCTCGAGCTGGACGGGTGGGGCGAGAAATCGGTCTCCAACCTGCTGGCCGCCATCGATGCGCGCCGGGAAATCGCCCTGGAACGCGTAATTTTTGCGCTCGGCATCCGCCAGGTGGGGCAGGCAACCGGCAGGCTTCTGGCGCGGCGCTATGGCACGTTTGAGGACTGGACGGGCGCGATGCGTCAAGCGGCGGAAGAACGCGCCGCCAATGCGGAGGAGATGAAATCGCCCGAAGCAGTGGGCGAAGCCTATGAGGCGCTCTGCGATATCGACGGGATCGGGCTCCGCATGGCGGATGATATCTGCGCCTTTTTCACCGAAGACCATAACCGGGACGTACTGGCCGCGCTGGCCGAACGTCTCTCTGTCGAAGAGGCGGAACAGCCCGATACCGGCAATTCCGAAGTCGCGGGCAAGACGGTCGTCTTTACCGGATCGCTCGACTCCATGACCCGGGCGGAGGCCAAGGCGAGCGCCGAGGGGTTGGGCGCGAAGGTCTCGGGGTCCGTTTCAAAAAAAACCGATTATGTGGTGGCCGGCCCCGGCGCGGGTTCGAAGGAAACCAAGGCGCGGGATCTTGGCATTACCGTCCTGACCGAACAGGAATGGCGCGACCTGGCGGGTCTATCGGGTTAAGGGCGCACAGCACTCTTCCATCCAGTCCCGCGTCTTCTCATCGACCAGCGGCCCGACGGTTTCCAGCACCCGCTTGTGATAGCCGTTCCACCAGGCGATCTCGCCGTCATCCAGCAAGGTGACATCGACCAGGGTTCGGTCGATCGGGGCAAGTGTCAGCGCCTCAAACGCGAGCATTTCCAGCTCTTCACCCGCCTGCGGTATTTGCGTGCGGACAAGTTCCAGATTTTCGATCCGGATACCGAACCCGCCTTCCTTGTAAAAACCCGGCTCGTTGGAAATCACCATGCCGGGCCGCAGCGGCACATCCGCCGCGCGCTTGGCAATACGCTGCGGGCCCTCATGGACGCCCAGAAAACAGCCGACGCCATGGCCGGTGCCATGATCGAAATCCAGCCCGGCCTGCCAGAGCGACCGGCGGGCAAAACTGTCCAACGCGCCGCCACTGGTCCCGGCGGGGAAGCGCGCGGTGGCGATGGCGATATGGCCCTTGAGAACGCGCGTAAAGCGATCGCGCATTTCATCCGTCGGCGCGCCGATGGCGACCGTCCGCGTCACATCCGTGGTGCCGTCGAGATATTGCGCCCCGGAATCGACGAGATAGAGCATACCGGGTTCGAGCGCGCGGTTGGTGCTATCGGTCACCCGGTAATGGACGATGGCCCCGTTTGAACCGGCGCCCGAGATGGTATCGAAGGAAAGTCCGTGGAAGTATTCGCCGCCCGCCCGGAAGTCGTAAAGTTTCGCGGCAGCCGACAACTCATCCACGCCACCATCCGGCGCGGTTTCCGACAACCAGCAGAGAAACCGGCTCAACGCCGCGCCATCGCGGATATGGGCGGCGCGGATCCCGGCGATTTCCGCGCTGTTTTTACAGGCCTTGGGCAATTCACATGGATCGGAGCCGCGCAACAGCTTTGCCCCCGCCTTTTCCAGTAATTCCATCACCCG
>CAZBKQ010000038.1:0-24846 GCA_964492555.1 uncultured Rhodospirillaceae bacterium
TGGCGGAACTCTCCGGGCGGCGCGATTGCAGCCGCATCCATGTTGAGAAACCGGGATTTTTGTTGAGAATGGAAAAGGGCGCGTTGCCCGCGGCAGCGGAATAGGAAGAATTCATGACCGGAAACGGCTCCGATAAAGACATTACCTTCGTCGATACCACGCTGCGTGACGGCAATCTTAGCCTGTGGGCGTCCAACATGACGACCGGGATGATGTTGCCCATCCTGGATAATATCGGCGAGGCCGGGTTTATCGCGATGGAGCTGATGTCCGGCGCCTTCTTCAAGAAGATGGTGCGGGAGCTCAAGGACGACCCCTATGACCGGGTTCGTATGGTACGCGAAAGGCTGCCCGACATGCCGCTGCGGCTGATCGCCGGGCGTATGAATACGTTCGGATATGATCCGCCGGTGCTTTATCCGCTGTTCCAGAAGGTGGTCGCCGATGCGGGCATCGATCAGGTGCGCATTTCGGACCCGTGGAACACGCCGGAAGGCATCATCCGCCGGGCCAAGGCGGTGCGCGACGCTGGCCAGACGCCGATCCTCAACATGATATTTTCGGTCTCGCCGCGTCACACGGATGAATATTTCGCGGAACGCACCCGCGCCATCGCCCATTTGGGGGAGGTGATCTGCTTCAAGGATCCCGGCGGGTTGCTGGCGCCCGAACGCACCCGGACGCTGGCCCCGATCATTCTGGAAGCCGCCGGTGATTGCACGGTCGAATTTCACACCCACTGCACCACCGGGCTCGGGCCCCAATGCGTGCTGGAGGCGGTGAAGGCGGGCATCAGGATCGTCAATACCGCGATCCCGCCTTTGTCGGACGCTTCCAGTAACCCGTCTATTTTCAATGTCGGCGAAAATCTGCGGGCGCTCGGCTACAACACGTTGATCGATGAAGAAAAGCTTCACCCGGTCACGCCGCATTTCACCTATATCGCCAAACGGCACGGCTTCGCCATCGGTCGGGAAGCCGAATATAACGAGGCGCAATATGTCCATCAGGTGCCGGGCGGGATGATCTCCAATATGCGGTTTCAGCTTGAAAAGGTTGGCAAGGGCGACCGGCTGCAGGAGGCAATGGACGAGACCGCGCGGGTCCGCGCGGAGCTCGGCTACCCGATCATGGTGACGCCGCTCTCGCAATTTGTCGGGACCCAGGCTTCGATCAACGTGATGGTCGGGGAACGGTACGGGCAGGTGACCGATCAGGTTATCGAATACGCGATGGGCCGTTGGGGCGAGGAAGCGACCGAGGCGATGGATCAGAATATCCGGGACCGCATTCTCGACCGGCCGCGGGCGAAGGAAATCGCGGCGCAGGAACTGCCCGATCCGACGCTGGACGAAATCCGGCAGGAGGTCGGCGGGGCGAATCTGTCGGATGAGGACCTGATCCTCACCTATCTGACCAGCCCGGATGATGTCGCCGCGATGCGCGCTGCCGGACCGCAGAAGCCTTACCCGACTTCCAGCGAACCGCTGGTCGAGCTGATCGCCGGTCTGGTGACCCATGGCGATTGCGGCCATATCAGCGTGCAAAAGGGCGATATATCGGTGTTTCTGGCGAAAAGAAGCGCTTGAGAGAAAAAATAAAGAGGGAGACGATACGTGGCGGAGTTGAGTGACGAGGACGTCCAGGCGATCCTCACCCTGTTCGAGGACTCGGATTTCGATTACCTCGAATTCCAGCAAGGCGATCTGAAACTTTCCGTGGCGAAACGCGGCTACGTGCCGGCGGCGCAAGCCGTCGCGCCGGCCCCGATGGTCGCGCCTGTTGCCGTGGCCGCCACCGAACCCGCTCCGGCGCCGGAACCGGCTGAGGAAACACCCGCCGCCGCGCCACCGCCCGCCGATACTGCGGCCGATACAAAAGACCGGGAAGGGCTGGTCGCGGTGACCGCGCCGATGGTGGGGACTTTCTATGCCGCGCCCGATCCGCAATCGCCGGCCTATGTCACGCTCGGCGCCACGGTTGATGCGGACGCCACTGTCGGACTGATTGAGGTGATGAAGGTCTTTACCGGCATTCAGGCGGGCGCGACAGGTGAAATCGCCGAAATCCTGGTCGAGAACGCCGCCATGGTGCAGCAGGGCGACGTGCTGTTCTATATCAAACCAGCTGGCTGATCTTTCATGGCGATAAAGCGCGTCCTTGTCGCCAATCGGGGCGAAATTGCCGCCCGTGTCGTCCGCGCCTGTCACGCGCTGGGGCGCGAGGCCATCGCCGCCCATTCGGAAGCCGACGCCAACGGGTTGTCGGTGCAGCTTGCCGACGGGGCGGCCCATATCGGCGGGGCGCGGCCAAATGAATCCTATCTGATCCCGGAAAAGCTGATTGAGGCGGCACGGGAAACCGGCTGCGACGCGTTGCATCCCGGTTATGGGTTTCTCGCGGAATCGCCGGTGCTGGCGCAACAATGCGCCGATGCGGGCATCGCCTTTATCGGACCCGACGCGGAATCGATCCGCCGCATGGGCAACAAGCTGGAGGCCCGCGCGGCCGCCGGTGATTGGGGCGTGCCGGTCGCGCCGGGCTCGCTGCAGGTCCATGACTGGCGGGAAGCAAAAGAAATCGGTGATGAGATCGGCTATCCGCTGATGGTCAAGGCGGCGGCCGGCGGCGGCGGGCGCGGCATCAAGATTATCCGGAACGAGGGTGAGATCGAGGCGGCGGTGACCACCGCGGCGGCGGAGGCGATGGCGGCGTTCGGCGACGATGCGCTGTTCGTCGAACGCTATATCGAGGATGCGCGCCATATCGAGGTACAGATCCTCGGTGACAGCCACGGCAATGTTGTTCATGTGGGCGAGCGCGACTGTTCCCTGCAGCGGCGCTATCAGAAGGCGGTGGAGGAAGCGCCCGCCGCGATGATCCCGGTTGCCATGCGCGACGCGATCCGTGAGAGCGCTGTGACGATTGCGCAAAAGATCGGCTACCGGAACGCCGGTACTGTCGAATTTATCGCCGATCAGTCATCCGGGCAGTTTTTCTTTCTTGAGATGAATACCCGCATTCAGGTCGAACATCCGGTCTCGGAAATGATTACCGGCATTGACCTGGTCGAGGCGCAGATAAAGATCGCCGATGGCGATCCCTTGCCCTTCGCGCAGTCCGACATCGAATTTTCAGGCCACGCGATAGAGGTTCGGGTAACGGCGGAAAACGCTGCCGCCGGGTTCCAGCCCTCGCCCGGGGAAATCACCCGTTGGGTGCCACCGGAAGGCGACGGCGTCCGGCTCGATACCCATTGTCACGAAGGCGCGGTGGTGACGCCGTTTTACGATTCCCTGCTGGCCAAGCTGATCGTTCACGCGCCGACCCGCATGCGCGCGGTGGCAAAGCTGCAACAGGCGCTTGACGATTTTGAGGTTGAGGGCGTGACGACGACCATCCCCTTCCTGCGGCGGCTCTCGGCTGAGCTCGATTATGTGCGCGGTGAGTTCAACACGCGCTGGCTGGAGCAGAATCTGGATGATCTGACTGGCTGATCACCGCTGCTGCGGCATCGGTATCGGAAAGTTATAATCCTCATCGTCGAGCGACCGCCACATACGCTGGCGTTCGCCGATATCGCAGGGCGGGCCCTTGCGCCGTTTGAACTGCGCCCGGTGCAACAATTTCGGTTCGGGCGCCAGATCGGCGATCTCCAGTATCAGTTTGCGCATCACCGCCCGACCGAAATCCTTGAAATCCTTTGCCACCACGTAAAAGGCGCGCGGGCCGCCAATGACGCAGTCCCGGTAATAAAGGTCCAAATCCTTTAGCGGCGGGCGGCCGGAAAAGGTCGGGCGGTCATTGACGATGGGCAGGCCGTTAATGGTGATGCCGCGCGCCGCAATCCGGTCGCGCACGACATTGACCGGCTCGCCCCAGTTATTAGGCCCGTCGCCCGATATATCGATCACCCGCCGGAGCCCTTTATAGTCGTTCCTCTCAAACCAGTCGGCACCCATCACGATTCCGGCCGAAATGGCCGTGCGGCGCGCGGTTTCCGGCTCTTCCCGGGACAGGATTTCGGCGAAGGCGAGGGCGGATTTCTTGTCATGGATCAGCGTCCAGGGGGCGATGATCTTCATATGGCCGAACCCGGCCCATTCGTAATAGCCGACTGCGATGCGGCCCAAAGGCCCGCGCTTGATGGCCTCCAGAATCGCCGGGTGGCGAAAGGCGGTGATGTAACCCTGCCGTTGTAGCATGGCCTCCTCGTCATCGACGCTGCCAGATACATCGACGCCGAGGGCGAGCTCCAGATCGACTTCCAATTTCTGCGCCATTGCCGGAAAGGACAGGAGAAAACCGCAAATGATCAGCCCGAGGATATTCTTCATTTCGATCTCACTCCCGGCTGGCGGATCGGGAGATCCGGATCCCGTTCCGGAATGGGGTTCCAGTGTTCGTCGGGTATGCCCCAGCGTTTGCGGTACAGGGTTTCCCCGATATCGCAGGGCGGCGCGATCCGGCTGGACGCAAGATGCAGCAGCGGCCGCGGCGGCGCGGCATCGGCAATTTCCAGGATCAGCTTGCGGATGATGGCGCGGCCGAAATCCTTGAAATCATTCGCCACGACATGAAAAGCCCGCGGCCCCCCGATAACGCAATCGCGGAAATACAAATCCAGGTTCGGTAGTTGCGGAAAGCCCGCGATGGTCGGGCGGCCATTGATGATCGGCAGGCCGTTTATGGTGAAACCCTGTGCGATGGCGGCGTCCCGGATCGGGACGATGGGGTGGCCGATATTGTTCGGTCCATCGCCGGAAAGATCGATAACCTTGCGCGCGCTGGTAAAGTGGTTGGTCTCGGTCTGAGCGACGGCGAATTCGATGGCGCTTGAGATACTGGTGCGTTCCGATGTCAGCCCGGGCACGGTTTCCAGCCTGCGGGCGAAATCCTCAATCGATTTTTTGTCCTTGATGATTGTCCACTCAACCGCCAGGTGGATATCCTGATAGCCGCCCCATTCGAAATACATCACCGCGATGCGGCCCAGCCGGCCGCGCTCTATCGCCTGTAAGATCGCCGGGTGGCGAAAGGCGCGGACATAGCCGCCGCGCTGCAGCTTCGCTTCCGCCCGGTCGACGGAAAACGAGACGTCGCTGCCCATGGCAAGCTGCAAATCGACTTCCATTTTCGCCAAAGCGCCCGGCGCCAGGCTCAGCCAAAACATGGCGATAATGAGAAAAACCGATTTCATCCGCAAAAACCCCGAAGTTGTCCGGAAAGGGTAATGCCGAAACGCTCCCACGTCAGTGGGAAAGATTCCTGTCTGCCGCTGACGGGGGCGAGTCATGAGAGTATCCTTGCGCCATGCCGCAATTGCCTTCCCTTGATCGCTGGATCGCCGGCCAGTCTCCCGTCGTGCGCGGTGCCTGGTGGATGACGGTCAGCGCCTTTGCCTACGCCGCCTCGATAGCGATCATCCATCATGTCGCGCAGGAGTTACATTTCATGCAGGTGGTATTCCTGCGCAATGTCTTCGGCTTCTTGTTCATGCTGCCGTGGCTGATGCGGGTCGGGTTGGGTGCTCTCAAGACCAGCCGGCTTCATATGCACGCCGTCCGGGGCGCGATGTCGGCGCTGAATGTCTGGTTCCTGTTTGCCGCCCTCTGGCTCGCCCCGGTGGCCGATGTTGCCGCAATCACCTTTATGATGCCCATTGTCGCGTCGATCTTCGCGGTGGTCTTCCTGAAGGAAAAAACAACGGTGCTGCGCTGGGTTGCGATTGCGCTGGGGTTCGCGGGCGCGCTGATGGTCATTCGCCCGGGTATGGCGGGCTATAATCCGGGATTGCTGCTGGCGGTTGGATCGGTGCTGGCGGGCGCAACCGTGGCGATATTGATCAAGACGCTGATCCGCCACGACTCCGCCGACACGATCGCCTTTTATCTGTTTGTTTCGCATATCGTCTTCAGCGTCGGTCCCGCGATTTATTTCTGGGCCGCGCCGACCTGGGAACAACTCGGCTGGTGCGTTGCGCTGGGCTATCTCGCGACCGTCATCCAGCGCAATTTCAACAAGGCGATGGGCGAAGCCGACGCCACCATCGTGTTGCCCTTCAATTTCACGAGGCTGATCTGGGCGGCGCTGTTTGGCTGGTTGTTTTTCGCGGAATTCCCCGATCTCTGGACCTGGATCGGCGGGTTGGTGATTTTTGCCGCCTCGATCTGGCTGACCCGCATGACGGCGGGTGGAAAAAAGACGCGTTAGGCCGCTTTTGGCTGGGTCAGCGCGGCGGTAATCGCGGCGGAAAGGCCGAGCAGCGAAAAGACAAACATGACCATGGCGATAGGCACCCAGGTGCCGTCTGTCACAAGACCGCAAATCTGCTGAGAAACCCCCGCGATCATGAGTTGAGAAAATGTCACCGCGCCGGAGGCGGAGCCCGCCAGAGACGGGTTCACATGCATCGCGCCCGCCTGGGCATATGGCAGGCACATGCCTTGGGCGATTCCCAACATGAAACCCGGCAGCACCAGTGCGTAAATCGACAATTCGCCAAGGAATAAGACCGCCGCCATGATGAGTACAATCACGACATTGAGAAGGGACCCCGCCACCGTCATGAAGGAAATAGAGACCCGGTTGCCGATCCGTCCCGAAATAAAGTTGCCGGTCATGAACCCCGCCGGCAGGAACAGAAACCAGACGCCGAACTCCTCCACCGGCATGTTGAGCCCTTCCGTGGCGAGGAAGGCCGACGATGTGGCCAGCGCGAAAAAAGTGCCCGACAGAAAACCCGGCGCCAGCGCATAGCCCGTAAAGCGCGGGATAGAGAGAAGCGCCCTGTAATCCGTCCAGATACCGGCGACAATGCGGCGCAACCCTTCCTCGCGACGCGCCGGCCGGAGGGTTTCCGGCAGATAGAACGCGACCATCAGGATCAGGATCAGCCCGATCAGCGTCGCCAGCATGAAAATCGACCGCCAGCCCAGCGCGTCGATCATGAACCCGCCAAGCGGCGGGGCGAGGGTGGGCCCCAGAACATAGGCCGCGGTTAAATTGGCGATCACCGGCGCGATACGCTCCATCCCGTAGACGTCCCGGGCGATGGCGCGGGCCAGCACCACGCCGCATCCGGCGCCGGCGGCCTGCATCACCCGGCCGGCCAGAAGGGTGTAAATATCGGTTGCGAACCAGGAGAGCTCCGCCCCGATGGCGTATAGCGCGAGCCCGGCAAGCAACACCGGCTTTCGCCCCCACTGGTCTGAAAAACCGCCATAGACGAGGGTGGCGAAGGCCATCACCATCATGACCAGCGATATGGTGGCGAATGCCATGCTGTCGCTGACCGCCAGATCGTTTTTCACCACGGGCAGGGCGGGGATGAACATATGCACCGCCAGCGGCGCGATCAGGGTGATCGTAACCAGGGCGGGAAAGATAAAGCGGGGCGGCGGTGTCGGGACCATGACGGTGAGGTAGCACGTTCGCGCGGGCCGGGACAGGTGGCGGGGCTCCAGGATGGGTGTATGCTTTTGGAAGAAAATCAAACCGTTTCAGGGAGAGAAAAATGGCCGAGGAAAACCTGCCGCTAGAGCGTTTCAAGGTGCTGGATCTGACCCGTGTGCGATCAGGTCCGACATCCGTCAAGGTGCTGGCTGATTGGGGCGCCGATGTCGTGAAAGTCGAAATGCCGCCCGCGCCGGGACAGGATGACGGCTATACCGGTTCGCGCAATTCGGCGGATTTTCAGAATCTGCACCGCAACAAGCGGTCGATGACGCTGAACCTCAAGGAAGACGACGGTAAGGAAATCTTTTACCGGATGGTGAAGGAAGCCGACGTGGTGGTCGAGAATTACCGGCCCGACGTCAAATTCCGCCTCGGCATCGATTTCGACACGCTGAAGGAAATCAACCCGCGCATTATCCTCGCCAGCATTTCCGGCTTCGGCCAGACCGGGCCCTATTCCAAACGTCCCGGCGTCGACCAGATCGCGCAGGGGATGGGCGGGTTCATGTCGGTGACCGGCCTTCCGGGTCAGGGACCGGTGCGCGCCGGGACCGCCATCGCCGACCTGACCTGCGGCATGAATTGCGCCATGGCGATCCTGGTCGCGCTGCTGCAGCGGGAGGTGACGGGTGAGGGCCAGTGGGTCCATACCTCGCTGCTTGAATCGCAGATCGTGCTGATGGACTTTCAGTGCGCGCGCTATCTGATAGAAAACGACGTGCCGCCGCAGGCCGGCAACAACCATCCGAAATCGACACCCACGGGCGTGTTTCCGACCACGGACGGGCATATCAATATCGCCGCCGGCGGCCAGCAGATGTGGACCCGGCTTTGCAAGGGCCTTGGGGCGGAAGTGCTTTATGAAAAGCCCGAATATAAGACCGCGGCGGACCGGTTGGCGCATCGTGACCAGCTGAATGCCGATCTTTCCGAATTCACAAAGACAAAATCGTCAAAAGAATGGGTGGATATTTTGAATGAGGCCGGTGTGCCGTGCGGTCCGATTTACAAGGTCGATGAAACATTTGCCGATCCGCAGGTGCAGCATCTCGGCATCGCCTGGCCAATGAAGAGCCGCGATATGGGCGAAATTCGCGTTGTTGGACAACCGTTTAGCCTGTCCGCAGCGAAACCCGTGGTCCGCCGCTATACCCCCGATGTCGGCGAGCACACGGACGAGGTGCTGTCCGAATTCGGCTATTCGGCGGATGAGATCACTCAACTGCGCGAGAAAGGTGTTCTCTGATTTCACGAAATTCTCCTTGCCTATTGTCGCGTCCGCCTGTTACGAGTCTTGTAGGCGAATTCTTCAGGGGCGGCGTTTAGAACCGCACACGCGTCATGCGCCCGCCGGGCGCTCAGGGAGCGATAATTATCTCGCGGAATTGGCCGGTGTCCGGGTGGTCGCCCGCACGCCAAGGTTTGATTTTGAAGAGGTAATTAAATGCCTACAGGCACGGTCAAATGGTTTAACCCGACCAAGGGCTTTGGTTTCATCGCGCCCGAAGATGGGTCGGACGACGCGTTCGTCCATATTTCCGCAGTTGAGCGGGCAGGGTTGGGTACCCTGGCAGAGGGACAAAAAGTTACGTATGAGCTGGAGCCCGGCCGCAACGGTCGTATGGCTGCGGCCAACCTTCAGCTCGTCGAGTAGCGTTTTCCGCCGTCCCGCCTGATCGGGCAGTCCTGAAGGGCGGCCGGCGTCAGAGGGACAGATGGAAATACCGAAAGAAGCGGATGGCGACATCCGTCGGCTATTGCAAGAGCTGACGGAGGCAGGTTCCGTATTGGAACAAGGCGGGCACGGGGACAAGGTCCTCGGCCACGTCTCGTTGCGCGATCCCGCCGGGCGCGGCTTCTGGATGAAGCGGTCCGGTATCAGCCTGGCGGAGCTCGAAGGTCCCGAAGATTTTGTGCTTGTCGATTTCGACGGGCGTAAAATCGCCGGCGACGGAGTCCGCCATGCTGAATGGCCGATTCATGGTGAAATCTTTCTCCGGCGGTCGGATATCAACGTCATCGGGCATACGCACCCCTATTATGCCGGGGTAATGGCCACCACCGAACAACCTATTGAGCCGCTGACGCCTTCGGGCGCTTTTTTTGCGGCGGGCATGCCGCGCTATCGCGAGACATCCAACCTGATTATCGACAAGCAGATGGGGGAAGATCTTGCCGTCGCGCTGGGTGACGCAGATGCCGTTCTGATGCGGAATCATGGCATCACCTATGGCGGCGCGACGATCGGCGATTGCGTCGCCGCCGGGTTGCTTTGCGAATATGCCTGCCGGGATCAATTGCGCGCCTCGGTATCGGGGCTGACATTTGAACCGGCGTCCGAGAATGCCGCCGCTGGTTTGAGGCTGACTGGGGAAGAAGTCTCCACCCTCTGGCAGTCGTTACGTTTGGGGATCGCCGAGCCGGCTGGCGGTTGCGGGTTCGAAGACAATACCTCGTCCGACGCCCGGTTGGCGGAGGCCTGCCGGGTGCTCGCCAATGAGGGGCTTGAGTTTCTCAATTCCGGTCTTGTCGCCTGCCGTGGCCGCGATGGGCAGGCGATTGTCGGGCTGCCCGATCTGTCCCTTTCGCAGGTCCGCGGGCCCGATGATGTTTTGGCGTTGGAAGAAGCCGCGCAGGATCATCCAGGCGTGACCCATTTGTCGGCATTGTTTGCCGCGCGTCCGGAACTGGATGGCGCGGTCTATTGCCGTGCCCCCGCGGTTGCGCTGTTTTCCGCCTGTGCCGATCCACTGGCCCCGACCGGGGATGAGGGCAAACATTTCGAAGGGGCGGCGATGCGGCTCGCCCCCGATGAGGAGATTGCCCGCATACCGGCGGAGACCCGCGCGGTGTTTCTACCCAATGAAGGAGCAGTCATCCTGGGTCCGTCGCTGGAGGTAGCCTGTTTGCGGGCGATTTTCCTGGAACGGGCCTGCGCTGTGCAGCTTGACGCCGCATCCACCGGGCTGGCCTGGGGTTGGCTGCCGGATTCGGATCAGGGGGTTGTCGGGATGACACTGGAAGGCCAGGGCCAGATCGATAGTTTCTGGAACTTCTACTGTCGCAAGCTCGCCCGGGCCGAAGCGGGGAAACGCCTTCCCGGCGAATAGATTACCCGGTCGCCCGGCGCTCCTGTTCTTGGCGGGAGGGCGCAGGGGCCGGACCCTTAATTTTTATGTGTCCCGCACGGTTTCGTGGAACAGCTCTTGCGCGGCGAAGGGGGCGTCGATCAGTCCCTGATTGTGGGAGTAGACAATAAAACGATCCAGATTGGCGGCGTTGGCCGCGAACCCGGTCGGCCAGGCATCGCCGCCCAGCATTTCCTTTTGCCGGTCCATCGCCATGCGGCCCCAGGCGAGCTGCGACCAGCCCGGATCATCGCGGTAGCTGTCGGCGATAGTCTTGGCCTCGGCGAACATCTCGAAGACCCGGCGCGGCAGTTCGGGACGGGCCGCGATCGCCTCATCGGCGATGGCGACGACATGCATGATCGGAAAATATCCATTCTTGCGAAAATAATCGGCGCAGGCGGCTTCCGGGTCCGGAAACAGCCGGCGGATTGTCTTGCCGTCAAAGGTCGACGGCACGCGCGACAGAAACAGCGCGTCTATGGTTCCATCCGACAGCAGCTGGCCGAGATCAGTGTCGAGAGGCACATATTCGATCTGCCAGCCTTCGGGCGGATCGAAGGGGATGGTTTCGCCGGCGCGGACCACCCAGTGAACCGATTTGAGATCGACACCGTATTCGGCGGCGACATCGCCTTTGGCCAGCACGGCAAGCGTGGTCTGGAAACTTTGCAACCCGATGCGTTTGCCGGATAGCTGCGCCGGGTCGGTCAGGCCGGTCGCGTCATTCGTGTAAATCTGGGTCTGGCTGAACAGCCGCCGGGGAAAGGCCGGAATGCCGGAAAAGGGCAGACCGCGCGCCTTCGCCATAACGAACGAGGACAAAGAGACCTCCGCTATATCGAATTCGCCCTCCTGCAGCATGCGTTTATGGCGGTGCGCGCCGTCGCGCAGCGCGGTCGTTTCGCCGACCTGAAGCACGCTCAGCGGCAATTCGGGCGGCGGGGTTACGGTGCCGTCGAAAAAGGGGAAGTGCCGGTCGTACCGGTCAATAGCTAGGGATAGCGCATCAGTCATGCGCGCAGTCTGACACGCCGGAAATTACCCGGCAAGAATGCTCAGACGATTGAAAAGGCGATTATCGAGATGGCGAAATACGCTCCGGCGCATGCCAGATATATCGCGTCCACGCGCTCGAATTTCCTGTCCGGACCCATAATGCCCTCCTGGCCAGTCCAAACGGCGCCGCATTGCGCCGCAGGGTGATATTGACCGGAGCCCGTTAACAGAGAGTGAAGCCATTGCGTTAACATAATGCTTCGCGCTAGAAACCCGCGGCAATTCAGGAATCCGCGACAAGGAGCACATCGTGGCCGGTTACCAGTATATCTACACCATGCAAGGGCTTTCGAAGATCTATCCCGGCGGACGGGAGGTCGTGAAAGACGTCACGCTGGCGTTTCTGCCGGGGGCCAAGATCGGCGTGCTCGGCGTCAATGGCGCGGGTAAATCGACCCTTCTGAAGATCATGGCCGGGCTGGATACGGAATTTAACGGCGAGGCCTGGGCGGCCGATGGCGCCACGGTGGGCTACCTGCCGCAGGAACCGGATCTCGATCCCGCTTTGAACGTCAAGGAAAACGTCCTTGCCGGGATGGGCGAGATCACCTCGCTGCTGCAGCGTTTCGAGGAGATCAGCGCCAAGTTCGCCGAGCCGATGGACGATGACGAAATGAACGCGCTGATCGAAGAGCAGGGCAAGCTCCAGGAACAGATCGATGCGACCGACGGCTGGGCGATCGAACGCACGATCGAGGTGGCAATGGATGCGCTGCGTTGCCCCTCGGGTGATGCGGATGTCACGACCCTGTCGGGCGGTGAGCGCCGCCGGGTCGCGCTGTGCCGCTTGCTTCTGCAAAAGCCCGACTTGCTGCTGCTGGATGAGCCGACAAACCATCTCGACGCGGAATCGGTCGCCTGGCTTGAACGTTTCCTGCACGATTACGAGGGTACCGTGGTGGCGGTTACCCATGATCGCTATTTCCTCGACAATGTGGCGGGCTGGATTCTGGAGCTCGATCGCGGGCGGGCTTTGCCGTTCGAGGGCAATTACTCGTCCTGGCTGGAACAGAAGCAGAAGCGGCTGAAGCAGGAAGAGCGCGAGGAATCGGCGCGGCAGAAAACCCTGGCGTCGGAGCTGGAATGGGTGCGGTCCTCGCCGCGCGCGCGTCAGGCCAAGAACCAGGCGCGTATTTCGGCCTATGAGGAATTGCTGGCGAAATCCCGCGACAAGGCGCCCTCGACCGCGCAGATCGTCATTCCGGCGGGCGATCGTCTCGGCGACCTGGTGATAGAGGCGGACAATGTTTCAAAGGCGTTCGGCGACAAGCTTCTGGTCGAGGGGTTGAATTTCAAACTGCCGCCCGGCGGCATCGTCGGCGTCATCGGTCCGAACGGCGCCGGCAAGACGACACTGTTCCGTATGATCACCGGTCAGGAACAGCCGGATTCGGGGACATTGCGCATCGGCGACAGCGTGAAGCTCGGCTATGTCGATCAATCCCGCGACTCGCTCAAGGCCGATAACACGGTGTGGGAGGAAATCGCCGAAGGCGAAGCAGAGGTCGATCTCGGCGGCCGTAAGGTACAAAGCCGCGCCTATGTGGGCTCGTTCAATTTTCGGGGGCCCGATCAGCAGAAAAAGGTCGGTCAGCTTTCCGGCGGTGAGCGCAACCGGGTGCATCTCGCCAAGATGCTGAAATCGGGCGCCAACGTGCTGCTGCTCGATGAGCCGACGAATGATCTCGATGTCGACACATTACGCGCATTGGAGGAAGCCCTGGCCGATTTCGGCGGCTGCGCGGTGGTAATCAGCCATGACCGCTGGTTCCTCGACCGTATCGCCACTCATATTCTCGCCTTCGAGGGCGACAGCCAGGCGATCTGGTTCGAGGGAAATTACGACGATTACGAGGAAGACCGGCACAAACGGCTCGGTGAAAAGGCCGATCAGCCGCACCGCATCAAATACAAACCGCTGACAAGGGGGTAGGGAGCGCCCGGCTCTATTTCCCGGTTCGTTTGCGGAGCGCGATCAGCAGCCCGTCCACCTTGCCGCCATTCTGATTAATGATGGAGGCGAATTCGTCGCGCTGGGTAATCGCCATGCTGACGCCCTCCAACAGTACATCGACGATCTGGTGCCCGTCTTTTTCGCGCACCCGCCAATGTACCGGAATGGTCCGGCCGTCACCCATTACGATCTCCGATGCGACCAGCTTGTCGCCGCCCTTGATGTCGCGCGTATCGCCGACATTGAATTTTTCGCCTGTATAGTCGGCGAAGCGGGCGGCGTAGGCCTTCACCACAAAATCCTCGAACAGGTTCACATATTCGTTCTGCTGGGCCTTGGTGGCGCGGCGCCAATAGACGCCGAGTGTAAATCGGGCGAGCAACCGGACATTGAAGGATTTGTTGAATATCTTGCGGAATCGTTCTTCGCGGTCTTTGGTGGAAATGCCTTTTTCGGTCAGGGAGGTGATGGCTTTCTGTCCGACGTCCTTGATGAAGCCGTTCGCCCTGTCCATGGCGTGGGCCTGCTGGAAGACCGGCACGGCCAGCAAGGTTGCCAGCAAGATTACGAAAAATTCCCTGCGTATCATCATTACTGTCCGGTTTTTTCCGTTCCCTGAAACGGCGCATCGTAACGGCGCTCCCCTGGAACGGCAACGCCGATTGCTATTAATCCGATACGTTAACAATTTAAAGTTTTTGTTAACTATATGACGTCATTTTGGGTATAAGGCGGCTCAGTCAGTAGGGGTTGGTTGAAATGTGTCATTTGTTTCGGACAGGTCGATATTTTGTATTGACATATAAAGATATGTTTATATCTTTTGATCTCCAACGGTTGCGCGTCATTCGGGGCCGTTCCTTCAAAACCGGAGATCAGGATTCGAACTTTGCAGGCGCTGCTTACATGCCTGCGCGCGGCCGCTGAACCGACGCGTCTACGTCTTCTCGCGCTATGCGCCGAGGGAGACGTTACCGTATCCGAACTCACAGAGATTCTGGGTCAAAGTCAGCCGCGCGTTTCACGTCATTTGAAGCTGTTATGCGATGCCGGGCTGATTGACCGGTTCCGTGAAGGCGCCCGGGTTTTTTACCGGCTGGCTGATGACGGGTTGGCGGCGGGCAGCACCGCGCGCCGATTGACGGATCTTTTGCCTCTCGATGATTCCCAACTTGCCGGCGACCGCGCCCGGCTGGAGGATATCAAACGCATCCGCGCGGCGCGCGCAGAGGAATATTTCCGCGCGAACGCCGCCGAATGGGACTCCGTCCGTTCCCTCTATATCGACGAACGCGATGTTGAGGCCGCGCTTCAGGCGCGCTTTCCCGAACATGTCGCCGATTTGCTCGATATCGGCACGGGGACCGGGCGCATGCTGCAACTATTCGCGGACCGGGCGGATCGCGGCATGGGTATCGATAGCTCGCGCGATATGCTGGCCGTGGCGCGCGCCAACCTGGAACGGGCCGGATTGCGTCATTGCCATGTCCGGCATGGCGATATGTACCGCCTGCCGGTAACCGAACCGGGTTTCGATGCGGTTATTATTCATCAGGTTTTGCATTACGCCCAGAACCCGGCCGCCGCGATTTCGGAAGCGGCGCGCGTCTTACGCCCGCGGGGCGTATTGCTGCTGGTCGATTTCGCGCCGCATGAGGTAGAGGCTCTAAGAGACGATCATGCGCACCACCGTCTTGGTTTTGAGGAAGCCGAAATTCGCGGCTGGTGCCGCGAAGCCGGATTGGAGGTTCTGGAACGGGACGCGCTGCCCGGCAATCCGCTGACGGTCAATATCTGGACCGCAGCCAAACCGGCAGAGGTCGCGTTTTCCGCGCCCGGTCAAACGATTTCAGAAGATGCACTCGAACAAATGGATGGTTTGCGGTGAACAAAACCGATAATTCAGAAAAACCCGTCGAATTGCCGTTTCCCGCGGGCGCGCCGAGAGATTTGCGCATTTCGTTCGAGTTTTTTCCGCCCAAAACGGAAAAGATGGCGGAGACCTTGTGGAATGCGATCAAGCGGCTGGAACCGCTTGATCCCCGTTTTGTTTCGGTGACGTATGGCGCCGGCGGGACGACCCGCGAACGCACACATGAAACGGTGGCGCGTGTCGCCAGAGAAACATCGCTAACGCCCGCCGCGCATTTGACCTGTGTCGCGGCAACGCGGGAAGAGGTTGATGATGTCGCGCGCGCATATTGGGACGCCGGTATCCGTCATATCGTCGCGTTGCGCGGCGATCCGCCCGAGGGGGAGAGCGTCTATACCCCGCATCCCGGCGGTTACGCCTATGCCGCCGATCTGGTCGAAGGGCTGAAGAAGATCGCCGATTTTGAAATCAGTGTCGGCGCCTATCCGGAAACCCACCCGGAAGCGGGCAGCTCGGATGCCGATCTCGATAATCTGAAACGCAAGCTGGATGCCGGCGCCGACCGCGCCATTTCGCAATATTTCTTCGGCGCCGAACCCTTCCTGCGTTTTATGGACAAGGTAAGGGCCGCGGGTATCGACGCGCCCATCGTTCCCGGTATTTTGCCGGTGCAGAATTTCGAACAGGTGGTGAAATTCAGCGCGATGTGCGGCACGACAGTGCCGGACTGGCTGCGCGATCTGTTTGGCGGGCTTGATGACGATATCGAAACCCGCAAGCTGGTCGCGGCGACGGTCGCCGCCGAACAATGCCGTCAGCTTCAGGCCCACGGCTATAACGAATTCCATTTTTACACGCTGAACCGCGCCGATCTTTCCTATGCCATCGCCCATCTGCTGGGTGTCCGGCCGGCGCACAAGGACAACTGATGCCGGATTCCGCCCAAACCATGAATGAAGCTTTTTCCGGGGCGCTCGACCCTGAACGCCGGGCCGTGCGTATCGGCGCGCTGCGCGACCTGTTGAAATCCGCAATCGCCGTCATTGACGGGGCAATGGGAACCGAAATTCAGTCACACAAGCTGGATGAGGCGGCATTTCGCGGCGACCGGTTTGCTGATGTCGCATGCCCTCAGCAAGGCAATAATGATCTGCTGATCCTGACTCAGCCCGATTTGATCCGCGATATTCACGCCGCCTATCTGCGCACGGGCGCCGATATCGTGGAAACCAATACGTTCAGCTCCACACGGATCGCCCAGGCGGACTACCAGATGGAAGAGGCGGTATACGACCTCAACCGCGACGGCGCGCGTCTGGCCTGTGAAGCCGCTGAAATCGTTGAAAAAGAAGACGGTAAACCGCGCTTTGTCGCCGGGGTTCTGGGGCCGACAAATCGCACCGCATCCCTTTCCCCCGATGTGAACGACCCCGGCTTCCGCAATATTTCCTTCGATGAACTCGCCGAAAATTACCGGGAGGCCGTGCGCGGGCTGTTGGATGGCGGTGCCGATCTGATCCTGGTGGAAACCGTCTTCGATACGCTGAATTGCAAGGCGGCTCTCTACGCTATTGATGAAGTGCTGGAGGAATACGGTCTGCCGGACGTACCGGTAATGATTTCCGGCACGATTACAGACCAGAGTGGCCGTACCCTGACCGGCCAGACGACGGAAGCCTTCTACAATTCCATCCGCCATGCGAAACCGTTTTCGGTCGGGCTGAACTGCGCGCTGGGGCCGGACGAGCTGCGCCCCTATATCGAGGAACTCTCCCGGGTCAGCGAAAATTTCGTCAGCTGTCATCCCAATGCCGGTTTGCCAAATGCTTTTGGTGGATATGACGAGGCGCCGGATACCATGGCCGCGACGCTCCGGGAATTCGCCGAGGCCGGGTTCATGAATATTGTCGGCGGGTGCTGCGGGACTACGCCTGAGCATATACGCGCGATCGCCGAGGCGGTGGCGGATGTCGCGCCGCGGCCCTTGCCGGAGCCGGAAAAACTCATGCGCCTATCCGGGCTGGAACCGGTGGAAATCGAGCCTGACTCGCTTTTCGTCAATGTCGGCGAACGGACAAATGTCACCGGCTCATTGCGCTTTGCCAAGTTGATCAAGGAAGGCGAATTCGAGACCGCGCTGGAGGTCGCCGCGCAGCAGGTCGAGAACGGCGCCCAGGTGATCGACGTCAATATGGATGAAGGGCTTCTCGATTCCGAAGAAGCCATGAAGACGTTCCTCAATTTGATCGCCTCTGAGCCGGATATCAGCCGTGTGCCCGTAATGATCGATTCCTCGAAATGGTCGGTGATCGAAGAGGGCCTCAAATGCGTTCAGGGCAAGGGTATCGTCAATTCGATCAGCCTCAAGGAAGGCGAAGACGCCTTTATCGAACAGGCGCGCAAGGTCCGGCGTTATGGCTTCGCCGTTATCGTGATGGCGTTCGATGAAACCGGTCAGGCCGACACCGGCGCGCGCAAGGTCGAAATCTGTCAGCGCGCCTATCGTATCCTGACGGAAGAGGTCGGGTTTCCGGCCGAGGACATTATCTTCGATCCCAACATATTCGCGGTCGCGACGGGGATTGAGGAACATAATAATTACGCCGTCGATTTCATCGAGGCGACCCGGATCATCAAGGAAACCTGTCCCGGCGTCCATATTTCGGGCGGGGTGAGCAATATCTCCTTCTCTTTCCGTGGCAATAACGTGGTGCGGGAGGCGATGCATTCGGTCTTTTTGTATCACGCCATCCGTGCCGGGCTGACCATGGGGATCGTCAATGCGGGGATGATCACGGTCTATGAGGATATCCCCGAAGATCTGCGCGAACGGGTGGAGGACGTGATCCTCAACCGGCGCGAGGACGCAACCGAGCGTCTGGTCGATATCGCAGAGGAATATAAGGGATCGGGCGCCGCGCGCGTAAAGGATATGTCGTGGCGCGAAAATCCGGTCACTCAACGGCTCAGCCACGCGCTGGTTCACGGCATCAACGAATTCATCATCGAGGATACCGAGGAAGCGCGGCTCGCGGCAGACAAGCCGCTGGATGTGATTGAAGGCCCGCTGATGGACGGGATGAATGTCGTCGGCGATCTGTTCGGTGAGGGCAAGATGTTCCTGCCCCAGGTGGTCAAGAGCGCCCGGGTGATGAAACAGGCGGTCGGGCATCTGGTGCCCTTTATCGAGGAGGAAAAGGAAAAATCCGGCGCGGCGAAGGAAGCCAAGGGCAAGATCGTCATGGCGACGGTCAAGGGAGATGTGCACGATATCGGCAAGAATATCGTCGGCGTCGTGCTGCAATGCAATAATTACGACGTCATCGATCTTGGCGTCATGGTGCCGGCGCAACAGATTCTGGACACGGCGAAAAAGGAAAACGCCGACGTCATCGGTCTGTCCGGCCTGATTACGCCGTCGCTTGATGAAATGGTGCATGTCGCCTCTGAAATGAAACGTCAGGATTTTGATCTGCCCTTGCTGATCGGCGGGGCGACGACATCGAAGATTCACACCGCCGTCCGTATCGCGCCGTCTTATGACCATCCCGTGGTTCATGTGCTGGACGCGTCACGGAGCGTCGGCGTCACCGGCAGCCTGTTGAGCGCGGAACGCAAGGACGCGTTCGTACAGGAGTTGCGGGCCGAATATGACGAAGTCAGGACCCGTTTTGAGAATCGTGACAACGACGATCGGGGTATCTCGATAGCGGAAGCCCGCGCCAATGCTCTTAAGACAGACTGGGTAAAGGAAACGCCGCTCAAGCCATCCTTCTTCGGTACGCAGGTTTTTGACGATTACCCGCTGGAAGAGCTGGTCGAGCGCATAGACTGGACGCCCTTTTTCCAGACCTGGGAACTGCATGGCGCTTTCCCGCGCATTCTTGAGGATGAAAAAGTCGGAGAGGCGGCGCGCAGTCTTTTCGAGGACGCGCAGGCGATGCTGAAAAAGCTGATCGACGATCATCGGTTAAAAGCGCGCGGGGTCATCGGTTTCTGGCCGGCCAACGCGGATGGCGACGATATCGCGCTTTATGAGGACGAAGCCCGGGAAGCCAGACAGGCGACCGTTCACACGCTGCGCCAGCAGGGCAAAAAAAGCGGTTCGCGGCCTCATTTCGCATTGGCTGATTATATCGCCCCCAAAGAAAGCGGCGTTGCGGATTATCTCGGCGCGTTTGCCGTCTCTACCGGGTTCGGGGTCGATGAGATAGCCGCCGAATATGAGGCCAATCACGACGACTACAACGCCATTTTGGTCAAGGCTTTGGCCGACCGGTTGGCGGAAGCCTTCGCCGAACGGATGCATGAAAGGGTGCGGACGGAATTCTGGAGCTATGCGCCGGGAGAGCAATTCGATAATGAGGCGCTGATCGCGGAGAAATATCGCGGTATCCGCCCGGCGCCCGGCTATCCGGCCTGTCCCGATCACACGGAAAAAGAGACCTTGTTCCGTCTGCTCGACGCGGAAGCGCAAACCGGCATTTCCATTACCGAAAATTTCGCGATGCATCCCGGCGCGGCGGTGTCGGGCTGGTATTTCGCCCATCCGGAAGCCCGCTATTTCGGGGTCGGCAAGATCGGGCGCGATCAGGTGGAAGATTATGCCGCGCGCAAGAATCTGCCGGTGCCGGAAATCGAACGCTGGCTGGCACCCAATCTCAATTACAATCCTTAACGCCGCCGCGGTGCGGCGGTTTCTCTAGGGCGCCGGTTCGACCGGGTTACCGTCGGAATCAACCGGCACGCCGCTCTTCGTGTTTTCGCCCGGCAGGGTCTCATCGACCTCATCAATCCGCGGCTGGCTCTGCGGCGGCACAATGATGCCGGGACGTTTGCGGCCGAGCGGCTTGTAATTGGGAGCCGAAACCTCCCGCATCATCAAATCGACGCTCTTGCAGCGGAGCCCGCCTGGTTTTGTCGAATCTTCCGAAATGGTGATCGTCCCGCCGCCGGTAACCTTTACCTGTTTCTGAATGTTATGAGAGCAGTAAAGCGGGTTGCGGGACTTGCTGCGCACCGTCAGATACACCAGCCCGTGCTGCGATGTCCCCGGATTGCAGCGGTGATCGAACCAGTCGCAGCAGACCCTCTCTCCGGGCCGCACCAGACGATACCATTTCCCAAGCGGGTTATAGGAGGCGAGCTTTACCCGCATCTGCTTTGAAGCGTCATTGATGACGCAATAAGCGTCCGCCGCACCCGGCAGCGCCACGCAGAAAACGCCAATCGCAAAAAGAAAACCGCGCATCGCGAACCCCGTCTCTCTGAGACAGAAATATGGGGCCCGGCGCGCGGTTTTCAAACGGCTTGAGAGGCGGCTACTCCGCCGCCTGTCCAGAGGCGCCGTCCTTTTCCTTCTCCACGACCTCGGCATCGACATAGACCTTGCCGCCGGTTTCCTTGAATTTCCGGGACATGTCCGCCATGCCGCTTTGAGCGAAATCGCGGACTTCCTGACTGATTTTCATTGAGCAAAATTTCGGCCCGCACATGGAACAGAAATGCGCCACCTTGGCGCCTTCGGCCGGCAGGGTCTGGTCGTGGAAATCCTCCGCCGTTTCCGGGTCGAGTGCCAAATTGAACTGATCGCGCCAGCGGAATTCGAACCGCGCCTTGGACAAAGCATCGTCACGCTGTTGTGCGCCCGGATGACCTTTCGCCAGATCGGCGGCATGCGCCGCCAGCTTGTAGGTCACCACTCCCGCCTTCACATCGTCGCGGTTGGGCAGGCCGAGATGCTCCTTTGGCGTCACGTAGCAAAGCATAGCGGTGCCGTACCAGCCGATCATCGCGGCCCCGATGGCGCTGGTGATGTGATCGTAGCCCGGCGCGATATCGGTGGTGAGCGGACCAAGCGTATAAAACGGCGCCTCGTCGCAGGCCTCCAGCTGCTTGTCCATGTTTTCCTTGATCAGATGCATCGGCACATGGCCCGGCCCCTCGATCATTACCTGCACATCGTGTTTCCAGGCGATCTTGGTCAACTCGCCCAGCGTCGTCAGTTCGGCGAATTGAGCCTCGTCATTGGCGTCGGCGATCGCGCCGGGACGCAGACCGTCGCCGAGAGAGAAGCTGACGTCATAGGCCTTCATCACCTCGCAGATTTCCTCGAAGTTGGTGTAGAGGAAGCTCTCTTCATGATGGGCGAGACACCATTTTGCCATGATGGAGCCGCCGCGGCTGACGATGCCGGTCACCCGGCTGGCGGTCATCGGGATGAAAGGCAGGCGAACGCCGGCATGGATGGTGAAGTAATCCACCCCTTGTTCGCACTGTTCGATCAGCGTGTCGCGATAGATTTCCCAGGTCAGGTCCTCGGCGATGCCGCCGACTTTTTCCAGGGCCTGATAGATCGGCACGGTACCGATCGGCACCGGCGAATTGCGGATGATCCATTCGCGGATATTGTGAATGTTGTCGCCGGTGGACAGATCCATGACCGTGTCGGCGCCCCAGCGGATCGCCCAGACCATCTTGTCGACCTCTTCCTCCGCGGTGGAGGCGACGGCCGAATTGCCGATATTGGCGTTGATTTTCACCAGGAAATTCCGCCCGATGATCATCGGCTCGATTTCCGGGTGGTTGATGTTGGACGGAATAATCGCCCGGCCGCGCGCGATCTCGTCACGCACGAATTCCGGCGTCACATAATCCGGGACCGCCGCACCAAAGCTGTTGCCACCCTGGCTGTTGGCTTCCGCCGCCGCCTCGCGCCCCAGATTTTCACGGATCGCGATATATTCCATTTCCGGCGTGACGATGCCGGCCCGGGCGTAGGCCAGCTGTGTCACCGCCTTGCCGTCCTTTGCGCGCAGCGGGCGCTTTATCTTGTTGGGAAATTCTGGCACCGCGCCGTGGGCGCGGGCGTTGAAGCCGTTATCGATCGGCTTGGTTTCGCGTCCGTCATATTCTTCTACATCGCCCCGCGCCCTGATCCAGGAATTGCGTAGATTGGGCAGGCCGGCGTCGATATCGATTTTTACATCCGGATCGGTGTAGGGGCCGGACGGGTCGTAGGCGACGACCGGCGGCTCGGTGTCGCCGGTTTGCGCGATCTCACGCATCGGCACGCGGACGTCCTTGTGCTGCTTGCCTGTGACATAAATCTTGCGCGAGGCGGGCAGCGAACCGGTGGTTACGCCGCGTGTAAAGGCTGTGTCGTCTGGCATGAATTCCTCCCTTATGCATCGACGGACAACCCGGAAATGGCTGGAAGAGGAAATCGGGGTGAGAAATGGCAGCCCGTATCCCTTCGCCGGCATTACCCGGATCAGGTTCAATGGGTCTCCGCATTGTGCAAAAATTCACAATAATCGTATCGTGAAATTTCGGACCGGCGGAATCTCAGCCCCCTAGCGGGGCTCCCCAAGCCGTGTCGATTATTTCAATTCGACGGCGAAAGTATCCAACGCAGGGGTCGTTTTGACAATCCCCTGTTTTTTCAGAAAGGCGGCGAATGCGTCATAGCGATTTACGTCAAGCGCGCCGGGCCGCAACGCGAAGCGCGGCAGCGTATCCCGCCATGCGCGCCGGTTAAGCTCGTCATCGAGCTTCTTGCGGCCCTTGATAAACAGCTTCCAGCTTTCCTGCGGATGGTTCACCAGATACTGCACGCCGGCCTCGATGGCATTGACGAACTTGCGCATCTCGGCGCGCTCCAGGTCCTTGCGGTTGGCGACGACGATCAGCTCGTCATAGGCGGGCACGCCTTCCTCCTCGACATAGAACGCCTTGCCCGCTCGGCCCTTGAGGTCGAGCTGGTTGAGCTCGAAATTGCGGAATGCGCCGATTACCGCATCGACCTTGCCGGAGATGAGCGCGGGGGAGAGGGCGAAATTCACGTTGATGAGCTCGATATCCTTGAGCGTCATCTTGTGGCGCGCCAGCATCGCGGAGAGCAACGCATCCTCGAACCCGCCGACAGAGAACCCGACCTTCTTGCCCTTAAGGTCCGCGATCGATTTGATCGCGCCGTCTTTCAGCACCACCAGTGAATTCAGCGGGGTCGCCACCAATGTCGCGATGCGGACCAGCGGCAGGCCGCGATCGGCATGGATATGCAATTGCGGCTGATAGGAAATGGCGAGATCGGCCTTGCCCGCAGCCACTAGCTTGGGCGGCGCGTTGGGATCGGCCGGCGCCTTGAATTCGACCTCCAGCCCGGCATCTTTGAAATAACCGCGCTCCTGCGCGACATAAAGCGGCCCGTGATCCGGGTTGATGAACCAGTCGAGCAAAACCGTCAGCTTCTCGGCGGCGAATACGGGCGCCGTTGCGGTCAACGCGACGGCCAGCGCGGCCGCCGTCAAGAAATTCTTCATACCAATCTCCCTTGTTTTCGCGTGCTACCAGCGGATATAGCGGCGCAGCGCGGCGTCTATCGAGAAATACAGGATGCAGGAGAAGATGGCCAGCACAAGCAGCGCCGCGAACATCACCTCGATCTGCAGCCGCGCATTGGCGTGCAGCATCAGATATCCCAGCCCGGCGCTGGACCCCACCCATTCGCCGACAATGGCGCCGATGGGGGCGACGGCGGCGGCGACGCGAAGCCCCGACCCGAAGGCCGGCATGGCGGCGGGCAGCCGGATACGGAGAAGCGCTGTGCGGCCGGTCGCGCCCATGACCCTGGCGAGGTCGAGCCAGCCCTGTTCCGTGCGTTTCAGTCCGTCATAAAAGGCCGCGGTCACCGGGAAAAAGATGATCAGCACGGCCATGGCGATTTTTGACGCCGCGCCATAGCCCAGCCAGAGAACCAGAATGGGTGCCAGCGCGAAGACCGGGACTGCCTGGCTGATCACCAGCACCGGCATCAGCCAGCGTTGCGTTGGCCGCCACATCACCATGACCAGCGCGCTGCCGCCGCCGAGGATTGTGCCGATCACAAGCCCGGCGATGATTTCGGCGAAGGTGATGACGGCATGTTCCGCCAAGAGATCGTATTGCTCCAGAAGCGCCGTCAGCACTTTGGCGGGGCCCGGTAGAATGTAATCCGGCGCCCCGCTGATCCAGACAATGATCTGCCAGAGCGCGATCAGCCCGGCGAAGATGATGGCGGGACGGATGAGCCTAGCCATTGTTGCCGCCGATCAGATTGAGGATTGCCGCCTGCGCCGCGGCCATGCCGTCCCCGTCGATCCGCCGGGGCGTCGCGCCGGGCGGTAGCGGATCAAGCTGTGTCAGCGCGGCCGGACGCCCCGACATGACGAAGATGCGATCGCCCAGACGCAGCGCCTCCAGCGGGTCGTGGGTGACCAGCAGCACGGTTCGGCCAGAGAGTATTTCCGCCGCCAGATCCTGCAGCTCCAGCCGTGTGATCGCATCGACGGCGGAAAAGGGCTCATCCATCAAAACGACCGGCCGGTCCTCGA
>CAZBKQ010000039.1:0-20846 GCA_964492555.1 uncultured Rhodospirillaceae bacterium
TCGGATCATCTTCGCGCGCGTTTTCGCATCCGGCAACGGGCCGCGCGCCGCCGCCATGTTCTCCTGCATATGTTCGACCTTCGAAGTCGCCGGAATGGCGCAGGTGACGGCGGGGTGCGAGACGATGAATTTCAGGATGAATTGCGGCCAGTTAGTAATGCCCCACCCGGCGGCCCAGCCGGGCAGGGGCTTGCCCGCCAGCCGGTCGATAAGCGCGCCCCGCTGGAACGGGCGGTTGACGATTACCCCGATGGCTTTCTCCCGCGCCATATCGAGCAGCCGGTCCTCCGGCATGCGGTCCACGGGATTATAGGTCAGCTGGATGAAATCGATTTTTTCCGCCGCCATGATCCGTTCCATTTCCTCATGCCGCCAGCCATGGGAGGTGGTGATGCCGCTATAGCGCACCAGCCCTTCATCGCGCGCGGCGCGGATGGCGCGGAGATGTTCCCGCCAATCGACCAGATTATGCACCTGCATCACATCGATTTCGGGCAGACCCCAGAGAGCGCGGGTCTCCCGCATCTGGTCCGGCCCGCTGCCGCCCGCCGGGGTCCAGATCTTGGTGGCGGAGACCAGCCCCTTGCGTTCCGCCGCCGGCAGACGCTTAAGGCACCACCCCATCACATCCTGCGCCGAACCGTACATGGGGGAGCTGTCCACCATTCCGCCGCCGAGCGCGAAGAAACTTCGCAATACCTCCAGCCTGCGGGCGCGCAAGGTTTCGCTGCTGCCGACATTGAAGGTCACCCAGGTGCCCATCCCGATGATCGGGATCTGCTCGCCCGAAGACGGGATCGGCCGGGTCAGGATCGGGGCGCTTTGCGCGGCGGCGATGGACGGCAAGGCGGAGGCGAGCGCCGCCCCGCCGAGAAGAGCGGTTGCCTGCCGCCGGGTGATATCAATGGTCATGCGCCGATGCTCCGCCTGTGTCCGTCCCCCTGTAATGTAGGGGCGGGTGGCGCGAAGCCAAGCGCTCACCGGGCGGGCGCCGTCCCTAATTCAGCCCGTAAAGTGATTTCGCCCGGTTGAGCAGGGCGCGGCGGTGGTCGATGCCGTTGGTTCCGCCATTGATCCTTTTGGTCACGGTCATCAGATCGTCATTATCGGCATGGCGGCTGAGTTCGCGCGAATTCCAGAACCAGCCCGCGACCGCGACACAGAGCCCCATATCGCTGGCCACGATTTCCGGATTGTCCATGATCTCATCCTCGCGCCCGATATGGCTGCCGAAACTGCGGTAATTGGCCCGCCCGGTCAGCTGGATCAGCCCGCGCCCCTTATATTTGACGCCGTCCCCCGGTTCGACATTGCCGAGATCGCGCCGGTGCTCATAGGCCTCCCCGCTCGCCAGCTCTTCCTTGAAGCGGAGCTCGCCGCTTTCATGGCCGATCTGGGCGAGGAAATGCGCCTGGCGCAGCGGCGTGTTGAGCGAGAATTGTTCGAGACAGTCCGCCATCGGCCCGGCAAAGGCGGCGACATCTTCTTCCGACGCGGCCAGCATGATCAGCGACAGCATCAGCGGTGAAAAACCGCTCTCGACCTCAGCGCAGAGCGCGCGCACGGTGCGCCCGTCCGGATCGGCGGCCCCGTCGGGATCGGCGACGCCCAGCGCCTGCGCCTGATAGGCCGCGATGGCTTCCGCGGTCTTGCCGCCGAACAGCCCGTCCGGCACCAGCGGCGCGGCGATCTCAAACCGGGATTTATCCGCCGCGTTATTCAGCAGCCGCTGGATCAGCTCCACATCGTTGCGGTTATTGGTTTCCTGCCGTCCGACCGACCCGGCCAGCAGCTTCAACCCGCGCCGGTCTTCGCCCGCGCCGCCGCCGGCGGGTCCTTCCCCCGGGGCGTGCGTTGGCGATGCCGCCGCCGGGCGGGTATCGCCCTGCCGTTCGAAATGGGGCGTGTCCTTGAAGCTCTGCCAGTTGCCGCCCCAGCGGTTGAGCGCATCAAGCCCCTCCCAGAAATCGCCGAGCGGCTGCAGCACCGATTTGTCGTAACACAGGCTGAGCGCGCCGCCGGGCCCCTCGGTAAAGAAGTTGAGATCAATCGCCAGCCGTTTCATATGGCGGCTGCTCATTGTTTTCGACCGGCCCTCGCGCATATGGATGCGCTGCTGCTCCGGCGTGCGGAACAGCTCCCCGCCGGTGATGACAAAGCCGAGATCCTTGGCATGGGCGATCAGCTTCGCGACATGCTGCAGGAAAATATCCTGTTCGGTGACCAGCCCCATCTTACCGCCCCCGGTATTCGCCCGGTTGCGGCGCCAGCGGTGGTTGTGTCCGCGCCGCGCTGTCCCGCAGCGCCTGGGTCTTGTCCTTGCTGCCCTGCGACGATCCGAAGAAGAACTGGATGATCGCGGCCAGCGTGACCCCGAGCAGGAAGCCGATGACGGTGTCGACGATCCGCGCCCTGGCCAGCGCCGCCGCCGTCAGCTGGCTCTTGTCGTCGGTCATCTGATAGAGGGAATCGCCGAAGAAAATCGCCCAGCCGATAAACCCGAACGTCAGAAGGGTGAGCAGGATCGCGAACAGATAGATGAAATTCTGCGCCAGCCAGGAATTACTGCGCAGCGCCGATTCCTGCATCGAGCGCGCATCGGCCCGGTCCGCCGCGGCGATTTCCATCCGCGCGATCTCCAGCTTGCCGACGGTCTCCAGCTCCTGCAGCAGCAGCTCCTGATTTTGCAGCTCTAATTCCTTGAGCTTGATCTATTGATCCTCGGTCAGCTTGTCCTCGGCGACATCCTCGATCTCGATGCCGGTCTTTTCCTTGATCAGGTTGGTGATCTTCTCCACGCCTTCATCGGCGGCGCTGTTGAAAAAACCGCCGAGCAGATCCATCCCGCGCTTGGCCAGAGACGGGATCAGCGCGGGCGCGATGGCGGCGATCAATGGAAACGGCATGGTCTTCTCCCCCTGTTGAGACGCACCGGACTATGATTCTTGTCGTCTTTTATAAACGCGCTTCTTTACATTTATACGACTGATAGTGGCATTCCGGGCCGCATCGCGCCAGTCTTTAAATCGGCGCGGTTCCGGCTTGTCCTACACCCCGAAGGTAAAGCGCGTGCCGACATTGGTGGTGACCAGCTTGTCCGGCATCTCGCGCCGCATCGCCTCGATAAAGCGCCGGCCGGAACAATGCATCGGCAGGATCACGTCGGGATTGAATTCCTTGAACGCGTCCACCGTGTGGGCGATGTAATCGTCGGGCGAGGTGCCGAGATGGAACCCGCCGATCACGGCATGGACCTTGTCGACATTGGTCACCGCCTTCGCCGTGTTCACCGTATTGACGATGCCGGTATGGCCGCAGGAGGAAATCACCACCAGCCCGCGCCCCTTCACCACATAGCAGGTCGCGTGTTCCTCCGGATGGGTGTCCTTGACCAGCTTGCCCTTGCGTTCCTCGTCGGAGAAATGATCCTCCATCTGTTCGGCCTCGTCGGCCAGCACCATCGAGCCGCCGGTGACCTGTTCGAAGGAGTTGCGCTCGATATAGCCGGTGGTAAAGGCGCCGCCCATCTCGGTCGGCGTTTCACAGGCGATGGGGATGACGTTCTGCGCCGTCAGCGAGGTGCGGTCGAGCGCGCCCCAGCTCACCATCTCGCCGGGCTTGCCGCCGCCGGTCCAGCGTTCGCGGAAAATGCCCTCGCCGCCGATATAGAATTTCATATCGTCCCGCATCTGATAGCGGAACCTGTCGACGAACCCTTCCATCCCGCCGTAATGGTCGCGATGGGCGTGGCTCAATATCAGACCGCTGATTCTGCGCGGGTCGATATCGAGCAATTCGAAATTGCGCGAGATGATGTCCGGCGTGTAGCCGAAATCCAGCAGATATTGTTCGTTGACGCCGTCGGCCTCCGATTCCAGATGCAGCGACAGCCCCCATTCGCAGGCCAAAGTCGTCATCTGGCGGCCGGGAATCTTGCCGACATGATCGATGGCGCAGAAATCATGTTCCGCCTTGGGCAGGAACCGTTCATAGGCGGAATCGACCAGCACCCGGACCGACAGCCGGTCCACCACCGGCGGGGTGAAAGGGGTTTCGAGTTTTGTGGACATCCGCGCCTCCCGCTTTTGTTGATTGAGCGTCACTGAAATTATGGCCGGTTCTGCCGGGAACGGAAAGGAAAACAGTCGCGGCGGCTCTCGCCCCGCATTGCCCCGGCGCGGCGGATGGGTAATCCTGTCGCGCGATTATTATCTTCACCGCCCGCAAGACCCGTCCGGAAAACCGAGCCCGTATGAAAGACCCGCGCAAACTCCGCATCTGGCTGGCCCTTATCGTCCTCTCGCTGGGGTTCGCCTATCTGCTGCATCTGACCGGATTTCCCGCCGCCTTCCTGATCGGGCCGATGCTGGTCGCGATGGTGTTCGGCGCGCGCGGCGCGCGGCTCGCCGTGGCGCGGCCCTTTATGCTCTGTTCGCAGGCGGTAATCGGCGTGCTGGTGGCAAGCTCGCTCGACCCGGATACCCTGACCGTCATTGCCGATAACGCGCCCTCCATCGTGCTGGTCGTCGCCACCACCGTGCTGTTCAGCACATTCGCCGGCTGGCTGATGGCGCGGACGCGGTTGCTGCCCGGCACCACGGCGGCGTGGGGCTGCGCGCCCGGCGCGGCGACCGGCATGGTTGCGCTGTCAGAGGAATATGGCGCCGATCCGCGCATGGTGGCGCTGATGCAGTTCCTGCGGGTCACCATGGTGGTGGTGATCGCGACGCTGGTCTCGCGCCTCGTCTTCGGGGTCAACGCGCTGGAGGCGTCGGAGGGCACGCCGTTCCTGTCGGGCTTCGACCGGCCGCTCGATCTGCTGGCGACCATCGGCACGATTTTCGCCGGGGCGCTCGCCGCGAGATTACTCTCGATCCCCTCGGGCGGGGTGTTCATTCCGCTCGCCATCGCCTTCACCCTGCAGAGCGTCGGATTGCTGACGATCACCCTGCCGCCCTGGCTGCTGCTCACCGCCTTTACCCTGATCGGGCTCTGGGTCGGGCTGAAATTCGAACGCGAAACCGTGCTTTATGCCCTCCGCGTATTGCCGATCATGCTGGTCGGGTCGATCTCGCTGATCCTGTTGTGCGGGGTGTCGGCGGCGATGCTGGTCTGGCTGGTCGGGACCGATCCGCTGACCGCCTATCTGGCGACCACCCCCGGCGCGCTGGAGGCGGTGACCATCATCGCGGTCAGCAGCAACGCCGATATTTCCTTTATCCTCGCGCTGCAGACCGTGCGGCTGTTCGTCGTCATCGTCACCGGCCCGATGCTGGCCAAGATGATCTGCCGGATGATTTAGGTCTTCGGGTTTTTCCCAAATCGTTCCGCCTCTCGATTGTCATCCCGGACAAGCGCAGCGCGATCCGGGAACCAGAGCTTTTGTTTTTCCGATTTTCCGGACCCCGGCTCGGGGGCCGGGGTGACAAGTCTTTTTGAATTTTGGGGGAGCGGGCCGGCGCCGTCATCATAAAGGGTTGTCCGCGCGCGCCTCACGGTCCTAAATGATAGCCGGGAATGGCGGGCGTATTGCCCGCGGTAAGACAAGGGAGACAAGCAACATGGCCGATAGCGATTACACCCCGCCCAAGGTCTGGACATGGGAAACCGATCATGGCGGGCCGTTCGCCGCCACCAACCGCCCGACCGCCGGCGCGCAGTTCGAAAAGGAATTGCCGGTGGGGGATCATCCGCTGCAGCTTTATTCGCGCGGTACGCCCAACGGGGTGAAGGTGACGGTGCTGCTGGAGGAATTGCTCGCCGCCGGGCATGACGGCGCGGAATATGACGCCTGGTCGATCGATATCGGCAATCAGGAACAGTTCGGCTCCGGCTTTGTCGGGGTCAATCCGAATTCCAAGATCCCCGCGCTGATGGATTATTCGACGCCCAAACCGACCCGGGTGTTCGAATCCGGCGCGATCCTGCTCTATCTCGCCGAGAAACATAACGCCTTTATGCCGAAGGACCCGGCGGACCGGCCGGAGATGCTGTCCTGGCTGATGTGGCAGATGGGCAGCGCGCCCTATCTCGGCGGCGGGTTCGGCCATTTCTACAATTACGCGCCGGTCAAGATTCAATACGCCATCGACCGCTTCACGATGGAGGCCAAGCGCCAGCTCGACGTGCTGGACCAGCAACTGGCCGACAACGAATTCATCTGCGGCGATGAATATACCATCGCCGATATGGCTATCTGGCCGTGGTATGGCGGCACGGTTCTCGGCTGGCAATATGACGCCAAGGAATTCCTCGACGGGCCGAGCTATAAAAACCTCACCCGCTGGGCGGAACAGCTTTACGCGCGCGATCCGGTAAAGCGCGGCCGCATGGTCAACCGGGCGCGCGGCGATGAAAAACACCAGGTGGCCGAACGGCACTCAATGGCCGATTTCGAAGGAAAAACGCCGGAGCCGTTGTAGGGCGCCCCCGTTCCATAGTCCCCCTCTCCGCTTGCGGGGAGGGGTTAGGGGAGGGGTTTGTTCCCGGCCCGTGGCCGTTCGGGAGCCCGGCTCGGTGGCCGGGGTGACACATGTTGTTAACGCGCTTGCACCAGGTTCATAAACTCATAAACGAACAATGCGCGAAAGCAGTCCGCTGAGGTTCCCAAAGCAGACGGGATTTGCCGAAGCTGGTTAAGTCTGAGTCTGATCCATAGACGACCAAAGAGATACCTATCCCTGATCCGCTGCTTGAGACATGCCCAAGTCTGACATTGTTCATGGCCAAGTCTTCGTCACCCGCTTTTCCTTCGCCACCCACTCTGCTCGATAGGTCAGCCGCATCGCGGTAAGAATCACCGCGTTGATGAATACCCCCCGCGGATTACAGTCAAAAGCTTCTCGGCCCCCCGGCAGGTCTGATTTCAGCCGGTCGCAAAACGCTGTGATTTTCGGCTCCGCAAACGTAGTGCCGTGAATGCTATGAGCGAATTCATTACGTACCTTGCGGATTAGATCGCACTCGGACAAATCGAAGGTATCGATAAGGCCCAAAGCGTGAGCGGCCTTAATGCGCGCGGAGAATGTGCCTAGCGGAGCGGTACCACCGTCCAATAGACTCCGGGCAGTTTTCCCTACAACAAAAAACGAACGCAACGTGTCCGCGAGTTTCTGGTCGATCAACGCTGCGCCGACCAACGCAGCTCCATGATCGGTCTCAGATTGGAACTCGTGCAGGAACGCGGAGAAGTCCTTAAGGTCGTCGTCCCGCATCGTTGTCAGCTAACCTGCCGGAGGTAGCGCGGGCCGGAGCGGCCCTTTCAAATCTCAAGCGCAGCGCGATCCGGGAACCAGAGTTCTTTATATTTTTCGCTGCCCCTCAACACGCCCGCAGCAATTTTCCATATCCCTCGATCCTGTCGTCGATCCCGGCGCGGCGCAGCGCGTACCAGAAGCTCGCCGTGTTGGAGGACACCACCGGCTTGCCGGTCTCTTCCTCCAGCGCCTCGATGACATCGAGCGTGCCAAAGTCGGTGCAGCAGATCAGGATCGCCTCGGCGTCTTCGCAATCGACGGAAAGCGCATGGTCATAGACTTCCTGCGGGGGCACGCGGCTGACCTTGGCGATCTGGCCGCTGAGCTGCAGCCCGGCCATTTTCAGCACCGTCAGCCCGTGATCTTCCAGATATTCCTTTTCATGTTCGTTGGTTTCATCCGAATAGGGCGTCGCCATGCTGATCCGGGTGACGCCGAGCGCCTTCAGCGCCTCCAGGATCGCGCCGGCGGTGGAGATCGCGCCGGTCTTGCCCATCTTTTCCATATTGCCGAGCAGCACATCGGCGGGGCACGCCATCGATCCCGCCGTGCAGCCATAGGCCATCAGATCGACATTGCAGTTGGTGAGATGCCCGACCGAGATTTCCAGATCGGACAGCAGCGCTTTGAACCCGTCCGCCGCGGGGTCGCGATGGATGGGCGAACGGGTGAAATGAAACGACACCCCGTCCGGCTTCATCCGGTTGAATTCGGTTTCATTCGTGGTGTTGCTGGTCGGCACGATCACCCCGATGCGCGCCCGCCATCCCGCCGGTTTCAGTTCCGCCAGTTGCGCCATTTTTCGCTCCTCTATCCGTTCGGCCCGTTGGCGGCGATGGTGCCAAGCGGCGCCGTTTCCGGCAAGGGCGCTATTCCCCCTCCGCCGGGGCGCCGATCACCACAATCACCGCGCAGAGCGCGGCCAGCGCCGCGAACCCCGCCGCCTTCCACAGGCTTTTCCGGCGAATGGCGCTTAAGGTCGCAACCAGACATTGCAGCGCGTAATAGGCGGCGAAGCAACGCGAGGCGAAGGCGATCAGCGTATAGACGTTGGTTTCCCACACCACGAAGGCGGCGACCAGGGCGACCAGCGGATAGGTGTGGACGAGCTTGATCCGGGTCCGCGCAAAATCATGGACCAGCCCGCCGGCGCCCAGCGTGTCGGCAATCGCCGCGCTCGACTGGCTGGCGAGTGCGCCGGCGAGGACCAGGAGAGGCAGCAGCGCGGAAACCGGCGTCAGCATGTCGATAATAGCCGCCACCCCGTGCCCGTTCGCGGCGTTGCCGAGGATCGGCGTCATGGCAAGGAAAAAGGCGAGATAGACCGCCGCCGCGATGATCTGCGCCGCCTTCATGCTGCGGATGCGTGTCGGGGTATCGTAGCTGTCGCCAAGAAAGCGCGAGGTCTCGAACCCCTGCACCAGAATGAACAGACCGAGTAGGATGGGCAGGCTGCCTGTCTCGAACCGGCCGGGTGGGATCGGCGGTTGCGGCCCGTTGACCGACTGGATAACGGCATGGGCGATGAGCCCGGCGATCACGCCGCCAATCACGGCGAGCTTGAACGAGACCGCGTATATCTCCAGCCCTTCGATCGCGCGGAAACCGCGCCAAAGCCCGACGCCGCCGATTGCCGCCAGCAGTGCGGTCACCAATAATTTGACCGGGACCGGATCGGCGATGCCGAAAGGTTTCAGCAAAAAGGTGCCGAACAGCACCAGGTAATAGGCGACGGATACGAAATAGGCGAAGGCGAGGACAAGCTGTGACAGCCGTTCGAGCGAGGCGACGGGCAGATCGGCGTGATGGTTTTCCATCAGCGGTTCCACATAGCGGATATTTTCCCGCACCGCCGCGCCGACCAGATAGGCGGCCGCCAGCAGAACCATCATCGCCGCCGCCGCCCAGCCGCCATAGAGATCGCGCAGGATCGGTACCGAAACCAGAAACCCGCTGCCGATGATGGAGGCGAGCGGGGTCGAGAGCGCGCGCCAGAAATCGCGCTTCATCACGCGGGGATGCAGCAACCATATTGCGAAAGCGGCGGCGGCGATCAGGGCGATGGCGCCGATCATCGGACGGGTCTCGGAAAGTCTGGATCGGGTCGGGCGGTCATGCGGGCGCGCACAGGGTGTGTCGGGATACGGCGCATCCTGCCAAGCCGGGGCGGCGCCCGCAATGCCGTCCGCGCGAAACCGCCGCTGGACGCCCGCGCTCTGGCCGCTATGATCCGGCTTTCGGTTGAAGGGACAGGAAAACATGGCGCAGAACAGGGTGGTTATCGCGGGCGCGGGGCCTGTCGGCTGTGTGTCCGCATTGGCTCTCGCCCGGGCCGGTATTCCGGTGACTATACTGGAGGCCGGCGACGATCTGGAGCTCGACCTCCGCGCCTCGACCTTTCATCCGCCGACCCTCGATATGCTGGACCAGCTCGGCGTCGCCAATGAGCTGATCGAACAGGGGCTGGTCTGCCCGCGCTGGCAATATCGTGACACAGAGGAAGGCGTCATCGCCGACTGGAATCTCGGGCTGCTCGGCAATCACACGCGCCACCCCTACCGGCTGCAGGCGGAACAGTTCCGCCTGACCCAGATCATCATGAAACGCCTGCAGAAGATGTCGAATGTGGAGGTCCGGTTCGGTTGCCGCGTGACCGGCGCGAAGCAGGACGGCAACGGCGTCACGGTGGAATTCGAGACCAGGGGCAAGACCGACAGCGCGCGCGGCACCTATCTGATCGCGGCGGAGGGCGGCTCAAGCCCGACCCGCAAGACGCTGGGCATCGGGTTTGACGGGCTGACCTTTCCGGAGATGTGGCTGATCGTCTCCACCCCGTTCGATTTCGCGCAGCATTTCGAAGAGCTCACCCCCATCGCCTATGTGACGGAGCCGGATGACTGGTTCGTCTTCGTCTTTGTCTCCGGGCTCTGGCGCGTGCTGGTGCCGACCAAACCCGGTGATACGCCCGAAACCATCCTTGATGAGGACTATCAGCAGGCGCGGCTGCAGCGGATCTGCCCTACCGGCGAAAAATACGAGATCGCGCACAGCACCGCCTATAGCGTGCATCAGCGCGTCGCCGAAACCTATGTTCATGGGCGGATATTCCTGGCCGGCGATTCCGCCCATATCAACAACCCGCTGGGCGGCATGGGAATGAATGGCGGCATTCATGACGCGGTCAATCTCTGCGAAAAGATCGTCAAGGTGTGGAGCGGCCAGGCCGGGGACGGGCGCGCCGAATTCGCGCGTTACGATGCGCAGCGCCGCCCGATCGCCCATGAATATGTCCAACGCGCGACGCTGCAGAACAAGCAGATGCTGGAAGAACAGGACCCGGAGGTCCGCAGGAAACGCCATGAAGATCTGCGCCGGACGGCATCGGACCCCGATGCGGCGCGGGATTTTCTGCTCAATTCCTCGATGATCCGCGCGCTGGAGAAAGCCGCCGCGCTGGGGTAGGGGGCTTTTCGTTTCCCGTCCTCCGCGCGGTTTGGCCGCGGACGACAAGCGGGCGCGGCTATGGAATAATAGGGCTTATTCGATCAACTGCCCCGGGGAGAGTTGCGATGAAAGGCGACAAGACCGTCATCAAACATCTGAACGTGGTGCTCAGGAACGAGCTCACCGCCATCAACCAGTATTTCCTGCATGCCCGCATGTTCCAGAACTGGGGGTTCGAGGCGCTCAACAAGATCGAATATCACGAGTCGGTCGATGAGATGAAACACGCCGACATGCTGATCAACCGCATATTGTTTCTCGAAGGGCAAAACAGGGGTTAGCGGCGCAAAAAAGGGCTTAACGGCGCGACGTGAGCTTGCGGCGGAGTTTTCCGGCCAGAAACCGCCCTTCCGTACGGCAGCGTATGGTCTGGCCCGGCCCGGCCTCGAACACCCATCCCCTGGCGGCGCAGTACCAGGCGATCAGCGTGGTGACGAAAATGGTCAGGAAGGAGGCCGCGATGACATCGCCGAGATAATGCGCGTTCACGATCACCCGGGTCATCGCCATGAACAGCCCGGTGCAGAGAATGGGCGTCCGCCAGCGCGGCAGAAACAGCGCCAACGCCGCAGAAACCGCCATCATCGTGCTGGCATGGCCGGACGGGAAGGACTGAAAATCGGAGTTCAGGCCGGGCGGCTGAAAGCCGAAAATCTCCTCCCGGAACCACATGCGGGGGCGCGCGCGGCCGATCAGCAGCTTGACCAGATTGACCGTCAGGCCGGAGATCGCGATCGCGGCAAAGGCGAATATGAGATAGTTGATTGCCCAACGATATACCCGCCGGACGCCCCGCGCGGGCGCCGAATCGCCCAGATACCACAGCACCGGCACGGCGAGCGCGATCGAGACCAGCCAGAAGGTCGATTTGCCGATATCGGTGATCCCGGCGAAGAAGGAATGGATGGTTTCGCTTTTTTTCGCCATCGCCTTCGCCAGCGGCAGATCGATCAGCGCCACCGAAATCCCGATCAGCAGAAAGGCCAGCCAGCCATAGCGGATCCAGATCCGCCGCTGCCGTTCGGGCAGCAGGGTCCAGAGAAACCGCGCGGCGCGTTTTATGCGCCCGGCGCGGCGGGGCTGTTCGGTAAGGGCGGTCTCGGCCATGACGCGGCGGAGTGTAGCGGACCCGCGCCGCTTTCAAAATACAACTGATTCGCCTGACCCACTGTCCGAATCGGGCGGATTCCTGTTAATTGGAGCGAAAGAAACGAGACGGAACCCGCATTGCCCCAGGACGCGCCTGAAAACCCGGTACCAGAATTCAGCATCATGATCCCGGCGCTGAATGAGGAAGGATCGATCGAACAGGTCCTGTGCGAGCTGTTCGAGGTGCTGGGGACGGCCACGCCCTATGAGGTGATCGTCGCCGATGACGGCAGCACGGACGCCACCCCGGAAATCCTTAACCGGCTGAAAGATAACGAACTTTTCGCGGGCCGGCTCTCCGTCGTCCGCCATGCGCGGCCCTGCGGCAAGGCGAGCGCGCTGCGCAGCGCGGCGAAGGCGGCGAAGGGTGGCTGGCTGCTCACCATGGATGCGGACGGGCAGAATGATCCGCGCGATTTCGAGGGGTTGCGCGCGCCGACATTGGCCGAAAATCCCCCGGCGCTGGTGTGCGGCATCCGGACCAGCCGCCAGACCACCGGGGCGAGGCGCGTGGCCAGCAAAATCGCCAACTGGATAAGGCGGACGGCATTGAATGACGATTGTCCGGACACGGCCTGCGGGGTGAAATATATCCGCCGCGATGTGTTTCTGGATTTGCCGCTGTTTGACGGGCAGCACCGGTTTTATCCCGCGCTGGTAAAGCTTTACGGCCATTGTTCGGCCAATGCGCCGGTGTCCGACCGCACCCGCATGGCGGGCCAGTCCAAATACACCAATCTGGGGCGCGCCATCGTCGGGTTTTTCGATCTGCTGGGGGTGGTCTGGCTGCGCAAGCGGACCAAACCGCCGGTCCCGTCAGACGGCTAGATCATGTTGCGCTTGCCTATCGCGCCACAATCCTTAGAACAGGCGCACGCGACCGGCGTGGCGCCGGCGCGTCCTCGAATTCGGGCGGAGTGTGAAAGTGTCATTCATAGCTGACTGGTGGGCCGGGCTGGGCCAATGGTGGGACGCGATGTCGACGCTCGACATCACCTGGCTGGCTATCGGGCTGGCCGGGCAGAGCATGTTCTTCCTGCGTTTCCTGATCCAGTGGATTTCCACCGAACGCGCCCGCAAATCCACCGTGCCGGAGGTATTCTGGTATCTGAGCTGCATCGGCGCGGTGACGGTGTTTGCCTATGGCGTCTACCGCACGGACCCGGTGCTGATCCTCGGCCAGTCGGTCGGGCTGTTTGTTTACCTGCGCAATATCTATTTCATCCGGCGGGAAAAGCGCGCGGACTATCTGCCGCCGGTCGCCGGCAATAACGGCTAGGGGCGCGGGCGGTGCTGGACCTTACCGGCAAAGCGGCCGCCGCCTTTCTGGTGCTGGTGAGCCTTGTGCTGTTTCTGCCCGGGCTGTTCGCCCTGCCGCCGGTCGACCGCGATGAATCGCGCTATGCCCAGGCCTCCAAGCAGATGGTGGAAAGCGGCAATTATGTCGATATCCGCTTTCAGGAAGAGCCGCGCCACAAGAAACCGATCGGGATTTACTGGCTGCAATCGGCCGCCGCCAATCTGTTCGACGATGCGGAGGCGCCGCGTGTCTGGGCCTATCGCATCCCGTCCCTGATCGGCGGGATCATCGCCGTGCTGCTGACCTGGGCGGCGGGGTCGCGCCTGTTCAATCCGCGCGCCGGTCTGATGGCCGGGCTGATGATGGCCGGGTGTCTGATGCTGGGGTATGAGGCGCGCCAGGCCAAGACCGATGCGGTGCTGCTCGCCACCATTCTGGGCGCGCAGACCGGGCTCGCCTTCGCCTGGATGAACTGGAAGGACGGCAAGCAAACCTCCGCCTGGCTGGCCTATGGTTTCTGGGTGGCGGTCGGGCTGGCCGCTTTGGTGAAGGGCCCGATCGTGCTGATCGTCTCCGGCGGCACGGTGTTGCTGCTCTGCTTCCGGCAAAAATCCCGGGGCTGGCTCAAAACGCTGCGCCCCGCCACCGGGTTTCCGCTGGCGCTCGCCATCATCGTGCCGTGGTTTATCGCCATCGCGCTGGAAAGCCAGGGCGCGTTTTTCAAGGAATCGGTCGGGCATGATCTGTTCAAGAAAATCTATTCCGGGCAGGAAAGCCACGGCGCGCCGCCCGGCTATTACTTCCTGACCTTCTGGGCGAGCTTCTGGCCCTTTGCCCTGCTGGCCGGTCTGGCGGCGCGGCCGGTCTGGCGCCACCGCAAAAACCCGGCGGTCGCGTTCTGCATCGCCTGGATCCTGCCGACCTGGATATTGTTTGAGCTCATCGTCACCAAGCTGCCCCATTACATGCTGCCGCTTTTCCCGGCCGCGGCGATCCTCGCCGCCGGGATGATCACGGATGCGGAAAAATGGAATGCGGGCAAGCGCGGCGTGTTCGAATGGATCGCCATCGCGCTGACCGCCATCGTCACCATCGCCATCGCCGGCGTGGTGATCGCGGGCGCCACCGCCACCGGGGATGAATTTTCGCTCTGGTCAATCGTCGCGCTGGCCGGGGTGCTCTGGGCGGGACTGTCGCTGTTCCGCATCGCGCGCGACCGCGCATTGGCCGCGACATTGATACCGCAGCTGGTGCTCGCCGCGGTCATCGTGACCGGGGCGGGGTTCAAGGGGTTCCTGCCGTCATTGCAATCGATCTGGCTGTCGCCCCGCGTGGCGGAAGTGGTGCAAACCTACCAGGCGGAGACCTGCAAGGACGCGAAGCTGCATGCGGTGGGGTACCGCGAACCCAGCCTGATTTTCCTGGCGGGGACCGATACGGTGCTGACCAACCCGGCGGACGCGGCAAAGGCGCTCAAAGCTGGTCCGGACTGCGCGGTGGCGATGATCGGCGACCGGGATATAGAGGCGTTCAGCAAAACCGCGGGCGAGATCGGGCTCACCCCCCGGCAGCTGGCGGAACTGCCCGGCTTCAACTATTCACGCGGGCAGAAAATCACCCTGCGCGTTTTCGCCGGGCGCTAGGGCGCGGCAAAAAACGGGGCGGGCAAGAACCCGTCGGGCAAGAACCCGTCGGGCAAAACCCTGGCGGGGGAAAACCCCCGGCCGGTCAGGTCTTGAGCCCGATGATCCGGTAGAGCGGACAGAAGCTGACGATGGCGGTGAGGATCGGCACGACCCCGATCCAGCCCCAGACATTATAGCCGGTGTCCGGCGCGACCAGCCCGAGCGCATAGGCGATCAGCACGGCGCCCACGATGACGCGCAGGACGCGATCGATTGTTCCGACGTTTTTTCCCATTTTGAACTCTCCGGTTGGTTGCGGCACTTGCCGGCCCGATTATCGCGGGTTTTTGGGGCTGTGTGCAATGGTGGGGGATGACGGCCCGTTCGGGTATCGGTTCCGGTGGGTCTGTGGCAAGCCTCAGAAGTTATATCGTCAACGGGTTATAACTCCCTAAACTTCATATATTTGAAACACTGAGCGGTCTTACCTGTACGCGTCGAGCTTTCCTCTCAGGTGCTATCTCGTCCCTTGGTTCGATAAAACCAAGCCCCGCGCCTTTTCCAGCGTCTCTTCCGGCCCGCCGCCGGTATTGATACGGGCCCACCCGATCTCGCCGAGACCGGCTTTCCGCTGGCTGTTCAGCACATCGATGCTGGCGTCCGAGATATTGCCCTTGCGGGTGGCGACGCGCCGTTCCATCTCCGCCGCCGGGGCCTCCAGCCAGATACCGGTGAAGGGCGCGTTTGCGGCTTTTGCCACCGCCTCGGCCCGGGCGCGGCGTTTGGGCTCCATGAAGGTCGCGTCCAGCACCGCCGGATACCCGGCGCGGAGCGCCTTTTCCGCATCCTCGAACATCCGCGCATGGACGCGTTCGGTCACCGCCGGTGTGTACCAGTCCTCCGTCAGTCTTTCCTCCGGCGCGATCCCGGCCAGCCGCTTGCGGATCAGGTCGCTCGGCAGATGCGCCGCGCCGGGCAGGGGGAAAAGCAGCGGCGCCAGCCCACGCGCCAGCCGCGTCTTGCCGGTGCCGGACAGCCCGCCAATGGCGATCAGGCGCGGTCCGCCCGTGTCAAAACAGTCTAGCGCGAAGGACAGGTAGGAGGCGGCTTCCCCCCGCGCCGTCTGCTTCGTTGTTGCGTCGGTCAGGTTTTCCGCCCGGCTGGCGGTGACATGGGCGCGGATCCCGGCGCGCAGGCTCAGGAATAACGGCATAGCGGCCAGGGCGTCATAATCGCGCGTGGCGCTGAGATAGCGGTTGAGCAGCCGGTTGGCGAGGCCGTTGAGCCCGCGATGCGCCATATCCATCAGCAGGAAGGAGAGATCGTAGAGCACGTCGATTTCGGAAAAGCGCGGGCTGAACTCGATGGCGTCGAACGGCGCGGGGCCGGTGGCGAGCTGGCAGATATTGCCGAGATGCATGTCGCCATGGCAGTGGCGGACGAAACCGTCGGTCGCGCGTGCCTCCAGCAGGGCGGTGTTCTGGGCGAGCGCGGCGTCGCAGCGTTCCTTCAGGGCGGCGACCTGTTCGGTGGGGAATATCGCCGGGCCGAAGCGGCGCATTTCGGCGTCGTTTTCCTCATCGATCACATAGGCGAAGGGGGCGGCGCCCGCCGCGCCGTTGATCACCGCCGCCGCCTGGTGGAAATCGGCAATGGCGTCGGCCAGCCGGTCCGCCATTTGCGGAGTGATCGCGTCCCGCGCGGCCATGGCATCCCACAATGCGGACTGGTCGAAACGCGCCATCTCCACCACCCAGTCGAGCGCCTCGCCTGCGCCGTCTATGGCGAGCGATCCGTCTTCTTCCCGCGTGATGGCGCGAACGCTTTTGTAAAGACCGGGCGCGGTGCGGCGGTTGATGCGGAGCTCTTCCTCGCAGAAGCGGCGGCGGGCCTCCACCGTGCCGTAATCGAGATAGGGGAAGGTGACGGCGCGTTTCAGCTTCCACACATGATCGCCCGCCAGGAAGATGATGGAGATATGGGTGTCGATGCGCTCCACCGGACCAGCGGTTCCGTGTGTTTCGGCGCGTTCCAGAAACGCGATGATCTCGTCCTGCGGCGTATCGGTCATACCCTGCATGTCACCCGCCAATGCGCCGAATGCAAGCGGGAATTTCTATATCGCGCGGCCCTTCCACGGGATGATGGAGGAGACACGGGTGCGATAGGCGCGGTAGTCATCGCCGTAAAGCCGGATCAGCCGCTGTTCCTCATACCATGCGCCGATGAGGAGATAGAGACTGCCCCAGCCGGCGGTTGCGGCGGCGAATTCATTGGTCGCGGACGCCCACAGGAAGAGATGTGCGCCGCTATAGATCGGGTGGCGGACAAAGCGCAGCAGCCCGGTGGCGCGGAACGGCTCGGTCTGTTCCGCCTCGCCGCGCAGGCGCTCAAGGATCTGGGTGAGCCCGCCGAACCGGCCGAGATCGTAATGCAGCACGGCGGCGCCCATGAGGACGATGCCAAGGACGCGCGCCATATCCATCGCCACCATACCGCTTTCCGGAATACCGAACCCCCGCGCGCCGTCGGACAGGAAAACCCGCCCCGCCCACAGCACCAGAGCGATATGGATCACCGCGAAGATATTATAGGAAAGCCGGTAGGACGCGTCGAAAAGCCCCTTTAGCGCGTCCTTGACGGTCGCGCTCGCCAGCACCGAATGGCCGATCCCGAAAGACAGCCACAGCGCGGCGTAGAGGATATGGTCGAGGAAGGTCATGGGGCTTCATTCTGTCATTGCGGGGCTTGACCCGGCAATCCATCCATCAAGCGGCGGATAAATGGACCCCGGATCAAGTCCGGGGTGACAAGCTGTTTTGTGGCAAGGGTGTGCGGCCAGTCTTGCGTTCATACTTACCGTCACCCCTCCCCTGACCCCTCCCCGGAGGGGAGGGGGAAAGAAAAGGAAATCCCCTCCACGGTAACGGGAAGTCTTGTGAAGGTTCCAGTTTTCACGTCCCCTCCTCCGCTTGCGGGGGAGGGACAGGGAGGGGGTGAAAAAACGCCTCTCTCAACTCTCGTGCGAGCCGTCGCAGAAAGGCGGGTTCTTCGTGCGTTTGCAGCCGCAGAAATACATTTCGCGGTCGCGCTTCGCGACATATTGCATCGGCGAAATACCGGTGCCCTTGTGGGAGCCGTCGCAGAAGGGCTGATCGGCGCTCTTGCCGCAGGCGCACCACCAGTATTCCTCGTCTTTTTTGACTTCGCGCACATGATAGAAGGTCATTGATCCGTCTCCGTTTGTTGGTTAGCCCTGTTTTACGGGCGTGGCGCGCTTTTCGCAAACGCCCAACTGCCCTAGATTACACCGAGATTTAGTGAAAAAGCGGGAAAAGGAAATATCCCATGACAACAGAGAGGCCGCCCTTCCGGGGCGATCATGTCGGCAGCCTGCTGAGGCCCGCCGCATTGAAGGAAGCGCGCGAGAAGTACCTCGGCGCGCAAACCGCGAACGAACATCTCGGCCCGCACGGCAATGCCGATCTGGCGGCGGTCGAGGATCAATGCGTCAAGGAGGTGATCGCGCTGCAGGAACGGGCGGGGCTGCGCGCCGCGACCGACGGGGAATTCCGCCGCCGTTCCTGGTGGCTGGAGATGGTGATGACCTGGAAGGGTTTTACCGCCGACCGGCAGGACGCCTCATCGCCTTTCGCCTGGAAGAATGAGGACGGCAAGCAGCAGGATTTTTCGCATCTTACCGTCAACGGCAAGATCGAATGGCAGCCGAGCGCCGTGGTCGAGGCGTTCAAATACTTACGCGACAACACGTCGCTGATGCCCAAGGTCACCATGCCGGCCCCGCCGGTGATCCATTGTTTCGCGGGCGGTGATCCGGGCATTCTCAACGGGCATTATGGCGATATCGACGAATTCTGGGCCGATTTGACGGCCGCCTATCGCGCGGAGTTTGCCGCTCTGGTCGAGGCCGGCGCGCGCTATATCCAGATCGATGACGTGACGTTGCCCTTCCTGTGCGATCCCGAATACGATCATGTGTTCGACAGCTGGGGGCACGGGGTGCAGGGGATGCTCGGCGAATATGCCAGGCGCATCAATGACTGCCTCGCCGGGCTGCCGGATGACGTGACCATCACCATGCATCAGTGCCGCGGCAACCGCGAAGGGTTCTGGGCGGCGGAAGGCGGGTACGATCCGGTCGCCGATGTGCTGTTCAACCAGATCAACGCACATGGCTATTTCCTTGAATACGACACCGAACGGGCGGGTTCATTCGAGCCGCTGCGGCTGGTGCCGGAAGGCAAGGTGGCGGCGCTCGGGCTGGTTTCGACCAAGACGCCGGTGCTGGAAGACGCCGATCATCTGAAACGCCGGATAGAAGAAGCCGCGCAACACGCGCCGCTGGAGCGGCTGTCGCTCACCACCCAGTGCGGTTTCGCGAGCTCCATCGTCGGCAATCCGCTGGAAGAAGGCGATGAGTTCGCCAAGCTGGAGCGCATCGTCCAGGTCGCGACCGACGTCTGGGGCGGGGTGTGAGGCACGCCCGGGGTAGTTATCCCCCGGGATCGTAATCGGTCAGCCCGTCGATCTCGTCCGAGTTTTCCGCCCGGCCGCGCAGTTCGATCGTGTTGCGGTCGGGGTCGCGGACAAAAACCGAGACATGCCCGTCCTGGCCGAATTGCACCGGCCCCTGGGTGATCTCGATGCCGTGATCGGCGAGCGCGGCGATGGTGTCCTTTATCGAGGAAACCCGGAGCGCGATATGGGTGTGGCCGGGATATTTGGTTTCCACATCCATCAGGATGTTGTGGTCGCCTTCCGGATTGTCGGCGTTGATCACCAGATTGATCTTCACCCCCCGGGGGTTTTTGACGATGACCACCGCGTCATTGGTGGCGCGATGCGTTACCACGAAGCCAAGCGAGCCGTAAAAGGCAATCGCGCGTTCTTCGTCGCGGACGCGGATGCCGATATGATCGACGCGTTCGATATCGATTGACCGGGGCGGTGCCATTTGCGTCTCCTCTTCCGCATGCGGCATGATAAAATGAAGCGGTAAAAGAGAAAACAGGATCGATGTCAGTCCCCCGCGTTAATTTTTCCCGCGCCCTCAAGGCGATTGGCAGCGTCCCGGACGCCGCGATAAAGCACGCCTGCGACCGGTTTCGCGAGGAAGGCTGCATGGTGCTGGAAGATGTGATCGACCCGCGCGTGGTGAAACGCATCCGCGATTATTACGTCACCCGCTATTCGCGCTATCTGTCCGGTGAATATTTCCCCGACGCCTATCAGGTGGGCAATCGGCGCTCCATGGTGACGGCGGATATCGACGGGCCGTTCAATGACCGGCGGATTTACGCCAACCGCTTCGCCTATCCGATCATCCACCGGCTGCTCAGCGGCAACCAGATCATGGGCGCGTTCAATGTGGTGACGTCGATGCCGCAGTCGCGGCTGCAGCATCTCCATGCCGATCATCCCGGCCTGTTCCGCAAGCAGGAGATCGACGGGATGCTGCCGGTCTATTCCATATCCATGGCGATCCCGCTGGTCGATCTGAATGAGACCAACGGCACGACGCGGTTCTATCCCGGCACCCATATCACCACAGAACAGGACGAGCCCACCGTCGATCCGGTCGATCCGGAGGTGCCTCTGGGCTCCGTCATCCTGTTTGATATCCGCGTGCGCCATCACGGCACGGCGAACAAATCCAATGCGCCGCGCCCGATCATCTATGCGATCTATAACCGCTCCTGGTTTCGCGACGCGGTCAATTACGACGGCGACCGGCCGGTGCGCATCTCGGCGGCGGAATTTGAAAAGGTGCCGAAGAAATACCGCAAGCTGTTTGATTGGGTGCGTGTCTGGGACGCGACGGAGCCGCCCTGATTTTATTCGGATTGCTGAACGCGATGCGTTGCCTCCCCCTCCCGTCCGGGGAGGGGTCAGGGGAGGGGCGTTGGCGCGGGGTATCGAAATACCGACCCGGCCGGAAATTCGATACCGCTACTTCATCACCAGATTGTTCGGCTTGCCGCCATTATCCCA
>CAZBKQ010000039.1:20946-23851 GCA_964492555.1 uncultured Rhodospirillaceae bacterium
AAATTCGATACCGCTACTTCATCACCAGATTGTTCGGCTTGCCGCCATTATCCCAGGGGATCTTGCCGCCATCGGTGCGTTCCTGGATCATTCGCCATTCATCGTGGAGGACGCGGTTGCGCCCCTGGAAATGCGGCATGACATAGCGGGCGAACATCTCCAGCGAATTGCGGATCTTGTCGAAATTCGTCCATTCATGGCAGTGCAGCATCACCCCGCCGAACCCGCCGGTATAATCGATCTTGTCCTCGATCCAGGCGATTGCGTCATCCGGCGTGCCGATTACCCAGTCGCGGATATCGGCGCAGGATTCAGGCGTGAACTCCTCGAACGGTTGGCCGGGATAGGCCTCATAATGGCCGCGCAAGCCGATCTTCGAGAAATAGTCGGCTTCCCGCATCATGCCGGCGCGGACCTCGTCCCAGGCCTGTTCGCGGGTTTCGCAGAGATGCATATAGGTGGCGATGCGCCAGTTATCGCGGTCGGCCTCGCGCCCGGCATCCGCCGCGCCCTTCTTGACGATCTCCCAGTTCTTCGCCGCGTCCTTGCGGTTCTTGCCGGCGGGCGACATCCAGATCATGCCGTGCTTGCCGATCAGTTCCAGATTGGCGGGGGTCGCGGCGGAGGGCAGCGCCAGCGGCAGGCGCGGGCGCTGATAGGAGCCGAGCTGCAGCCGCATGTCCTCGAACTGCCAGAACTCACCCTTATGGCTGATCGGTTCCTCCGATTCCAGAAGCCGCACGATGATGTCGATGGCCTCATGCAGCTTGGGATAGGTGTCTTCCTCCGCCATATTGAACAATATCTTGTCGGTCACCAGGCTGGACGGGCCGACGCCCAATATCGCCCGGCCGCGCGTCAGGTGATCCAGAAAACACATCCGCTCCGCCAGATAGAACGGGTGGTGGAACGGCGCGCTGAACACCGAAGTGCCGAGATTGATGCGCGGCGCGTTGGCGGCGGCCATGGACAGCGCCATTTCCGGCGCCGGCATGGTTTCCCAGCCGCCCGAATGATGTTCGCCGATAAAGGCGTCATCGAACCCCAGCTTGTCACCCATCTGGATCAGCTCGATATCGCGTTGAAAGGCGAGGGCGGGGTTTTCGCTCGGGTGATGACAGGGCATCAGGAAGAGAGAAAATTTCATGGTTTGCCGGTCCTTGGCCAAATTGCCGCGCGTCGGTTGAAAGAATAGGCTAGCACGCGGATTTGGAACGGCAAACGGAACCAGAATGGCGGAAAAGCCACAAGCGGGGGTAATCGGGCTCGGCACGATGGGCGGCGGCATCGCTGCCGCATTGTCCCAAAAGGGGTTCGATATCTTCGGGCTGGAGCCGGTGGCGGCGGGTATTTCGGCCGCGCGGACCCGGGTGGCGTTGGCCGGATTCACCATTGTTTCGGACCCGGCCGCTCTGGTCGCCGCGCTGCGCCCGCCCCGGCGATTCCTCATGATGGTGCCCGCGGGCGATCCCGTGGATACGCAGATCGGCGCGCTCCGCCCGCATCTCGCGCCCGGCGATGTGCTGATCGATGGCGGCAATTCGCATTTCGACGATACGGCCCGGCGGGCAAGCGGCCTGGGCGGGAGCGGCATTCATTATCTCGGTTGCGGCATATTGGGGGGCGAACGGGGCGCGCGTGACGGCGCGTCGGTCATGGCGCGCGGCGCGAAAGAAGGGTTCGAGGCGGCCCGCGATATGCTGGAGGCCATCGCCGCGGCGGATGATCGCGGGGCGTGTTGCGGCTGGTTCGGTGAAGGCGGCGCCGGGCATTTCGTCAAGATGGTCCATAACGGCATCGAATATGCCGTAATGCAGGCGATTGGCGAGGCATGGCTGTTTCTGCGCGACGGGCTGGGTTTCGATGCCGAGGCCATCGCCCGTCAGGTGGATCATTGACAGACAACGCCGCTGCAAAGCTGGTTGCTGGAAATGACCGCGACGATTTTGAGACAGAAGAACGATGCCGGGCCCGGCATGTTGCTTGATGTCATTGATGACGCGGCGGCGCAGACCGGCACGGGACAATGGACGGTCTCGGCGGCGATGGGGCTTGGCGTGCCGGTGCCCACGATTGCCGCCGCCGTCATGGCGCGGTCTCTGTCGGGTGTGACGGCGGTGCGGTCGGGAATGGAAAACGCCGATCCGGGCGCGGCCGGACCGTTAGTGCCCGGTGGTCAGGATTATATCGCCCAGGCGCTTTACGGTGCGGCGATCATCGCCTTTGCGGAGGGGGTCGATCTGATCCGCGTCGGCGCGGCGAAACATGGCTGGCCCATTGATCCGGCTGAAGTCGCGGCGGTGTGGCGCGATGGCTGTATTTTGCGCTCGCGCCTGCTCGGCCGGATAGAGAACGCGTACCGGCGCGATCCGGACCTCCCGCATTTGCTGCTTGATCCGGATATTGCCGGCGATCTCGATATAGCGGCGCTTATGGCGCGCAAAGTCCTCGGACAATCCGTGGAGGCGGCGATCCCGTTGCCCGCGATCGAATCCGCCTTTTCCTATCTGCATGCGCTTGGGCGGCCGCGTCTCTGGACCGCGCTGACCCAGGCACAGCGCGATATGTTCGGCGCGCATACCTACCGCCGCACCGACCGGGGCGGGAGCTTCCATACCGACTGGGGGAGGGAGGTTAACCTCGCGCAGGAAGGGAGCGGGCTCATTGAGGAATGAAGATTTTACGGCCAGTCGCCCGTTTTAAAAATTTGTCGCCCCGGACAAGCGAAAGCGCGATCCGGAGACCATTTTGCCGCCTCGCGATGATTGCCGGACCCCGGCTCGGGGCCGGGGTGACATATAATCTTGTGGCAAGGGCTATGGCTCTCTTTGCGACTCCTCACCCCCATCTCTGCCTTCCCCCTGATAGGGGGAAGGAGATCATTCCCCTCCCCTAACCCCTCCCC
>CAZBKQ010000040.1:0-5336 GCA_964492555.1 uncultured Rhodospirillaceae bacterium
CCCATGACACAGACAATCGCGATCATCAGCCCGGGCAATATGGGAAGCGGCGTCGGCAAGTTTCTCGCCGAGGGCGGGTTCCGCGTCATCGCGCCGCTGGACGGGCGGTCGGACTTCACCCGCGATCGCGCGGCGGAGCGTGGCATTGAAAATGCCGGGTCGCTGGAAGACGCCGTCGCGGTCGCGGATATCGTTCTCTCCATACTCGATCCCGGAAAGGCGCTGGATATCGCGCGCGCCTCGGCCGCCGCGATCAAGGTGTCCGGTGCGGCAAAGATTTTCGCCGATTGCAACGCGACCTCGCCTAAAACGGCGCTGGAAATGCAGGCGTTGGTTGACGCCGCGGGCGGGCGCTTCGCCGATGTCGGGATTATCGGCGGCACGCCGACACGCAAGGAAAACTTCCCGACCTTCTTTTCCTCGGGCCCGGCGGCGGGTGAGCTTTCGGTAATCGACGGGCATGGCGTGAAGATCGTCGATCTCGGTCCGGAGGCCGGGCGCGGTTCCGCCATCAAGATCTGCAACGGTGCCTGGAACAAGGGGGCGTTTGCGCTCTATACCGCCGTCATGCTGGCCGCTGAACATTACGGTTTTACCGAAATTTTGCGGGGCCGCCTGCCCGACAGCCAGGCCGGGACCGTCGCCAAGATCGATGCGGCGCTGAACCGGCTGCCGTCGTTGTCCGGTCGCTATATCGGTGAGATGGAACAGGTCGCGGAAACTTATGGCGGGATCGGCGTGCCGCCCGGTTTTCATGAGGCGGCGGCGGAAATTTTCCGCATGCTCGATTCCACCTCGATGGGTTCCGAACGGCGGGAAACCATTGATCCCGACCGCTCGCCGCTGGAGGTGCTGCAGAATCTGGTCGCGGAGCTGGAGCTCGGCGGAGATCGCTAGCCCATGGCCGGAAACAAGCTCCTTGGCGGCATCGGGGTGGCGCTGTCGCACCCGCAATACCGACTCTATTTTTATTCCAACCTGATCTCCACCATCGGGCGCTGGATTTACCGGTCTTCCGCCGGCTGGTTCACGTGGGAGCTGACCGGGTCTTACGAATGGCTCGGTATTATCGCCTTTGCCGATATTTTCCCGCTGGTGATTCTTGCGATGTTCGCGGGCGCGCTCTCAGACCGGATCGGCTATATGCGGGTCATCCGTGTGACGCAGCTTTTCGCCTGGATTCTGGCGGGCGCGCTGGCGCTGCTGATTCTTACCGATACGATCACTATCTGGATCCTGCTGGGGGTTACGATCCTGCATGGCTGTAACGAGGCGATGTCGACCCCGCCGCGCGTTTCCATCGTCAATGCGTTGGTGCCGCAAAAGGATCTGTCGGCGGCCATCGGGCTCAACTCGGCGCAGTTCAATGCCTCCCGCGTGATCGGCCCTGCTATCGGCGGCAGCCTGTTGCTATTTCTCAACGCGGGTTGGGTCTTTGCCATCGCGGCTGTCACCTTCATTCAGTTCTACATAGCGCTGTTCTTTATCCGTACCGAATCCGGCAATGCGGGTGGTGAGGGCAAGCTGTCCCCCGCCCTGATCCGCGATATGTGGGACGGCATCGCCTATGCCTGGAATGACAAGGGTATCCGGTTTCTTCTCGCGCTGCTCGCGCTTACCGGATTTCTGGTTCGCCCGTTTATGGAGCTCGCTCCCGGTTTCGCCGACAAGGTATTCGACATGCAATCGGACGGCATGGCGATCATTTTGTCATCCGTCGGCGCGGGCGGGTTGATCGGTTCTTTGTTCCTCGCCCGCAGGGGTGATACCGCCGGGCTGACGACTCTGGTGACCTGGTCGGTCGGGATACAGGCGCTGGCGCTGATCCTGTTCGCGGCGACCGAAAATATCTGGATCGGCACGATTTTTCTTTTCTCCGTCGGGGTCAGTATGCTGGTCACCGGGGTGGGCTCGCAGACATTGATCCAGAACACGGTGGATTCATCGGTTCGCGCCCGGGTGATGAGCCTGTTCGTCATGTTGTCCTGGGGGCTGCCCGCGCTCGGCGCCTGGATCGAAGGGGCGGTGGCTGAATATTTCGGGCTGCAATGGACGGTCGGGATCGGCGCGTTTCTGTGCCTGCTATTCGGTCTCTGGGCCGTGCGCGCCGGAAACCGGTTGAAGGATCAGCTGGAATACGTTCCGGACAGAGACTGATCCGGGGGCTTGGCGCGCCGCCCTGCCTTAACAAGCCGCCCGTTGGGTTCTATATTCCGTCAAACAGTCTTTAACGGGCCGGCATCCAGCAGCCTGGCCAAGAAGGGGAGAAACCACATGCCGCGCGATCTCAGCTTTCCATTATCCGACATGAATTTGATGCGGGAGCAATGCTATATCGACGGGGAATGGGTCGATGCCGATTCCCGCGATGTGATCGAGGTCACCAATAAGGCGACCGGCGAGGTCATCGGCACGGTGCCAAAGATGGGTGCCGCCGAAACACGCCGCGCGATCGAGGCTGCGAATGCGGCGCTGCCCGCCTGGCGCGCCAAGACCGCCAAGGAACGCGCCGCCATCCTGCGCCGCTGGTATGAGCTGATGCTGGAGCATCAGGAAGACCTCGCCGTGCTGATGACGGCCGAACAGGGCAAGCCGCTGGCCGAATCCAAAGGCGAAATTCTCTATGCCGCTTCTTTCCTTGAATGGTTCGCGGAAGAAGGCAAGCGCGTCTATGGCGATGTCATCCCGACTTTTGCGCCCGGCAAGCGCGTGGTGGTGACCAAGGAACCCATCGGCGTGGTCGCGGCGATTACCCCGTGGAATTTCCCGCACGCCATGATTACCCGCAAATCCGGCCCGGCCATCGCGGCGGGCTGCACGATGGTACTGAAGCCGGCCTCCGCCACGCCGTTTTCGGCGCTGGCTCAGGCCGAACTCGCCGAGCGCGCCGGCATGCCGAAAGGTGTTTTCAGTGTGATTACCGGCGGCGCCGGCGATGTCGGCGGCGAAATCACCGCCAATCCCATTGTGCGCAAGCTGACCTTCACCGGCTCCACCGAAATCGGCAAAGTGTTGATGGAACAATGCGCCGGGACCGTGAAAAAGGTCTCGATGGAACTCGGCGGCAACGCGCCCTTTATCGTGTTTGATGACGCCGATCTGGATGCGGCGGTGGCGGGCGCAATGGCGTCCAAATTCCGCAACACCGGTCAGACCTGCGTCTGCGCTAACCGGCTTTATGTACAGGAAGGCGTCTATGACGCCTTTGCCGAGAAGCTGGTAAAGGCGGTCGAGGAAATGGTCGTCGGTGACGGTCTGAAAGGCGAAACCCAGCAGGGGCCGCTGATCGACATGGCTGCGGTCGAAAAGGTCGAGGAACATATCGAGGATGTGCTGTCCAAGGGCGGCGCCATCGCCACCGGCGGCAAGCGTCATGAGCTCGGCGGTACGTTTTTCGAACCCACCGTGGTGACCCAGGTTTCGCCCAAGATGAAAGTCGCCAGGGAGGAAACATTCGGTCCCGTCGCACCGCTTTTCCCCTTCAAGACGGAGGAAGAAGTCATTGCAATGGCGAATGATACCGAATTCGGTCTGGCGTCTTATTTCTACAGCCGCGATATCGGCCGCATCTGGCGGGTGATGGAAGGGCTGGAATACGGCATCGTCGGCATCAATGAAGGGATCATCTCGACCGAGGTCGCGCCGTTCGGCGGGGTCAAGGAATCCGGCATCGGGCGCGAAGGCTCGAAATACGGCATCGACGATTTTCTTGAGATCAAATACGCGCTGATCGGCGGTATTGATAGCTGAATTTTTTGCCGCTTACGTGGCGTCACACCGGCCCACACCCCTTTCCGGCCACCACGAGATGATCCTGTTGGGTGGCCGGGAAGGGGTGTGGTCCGGCACTGTAACTGCGTAACCTGTGGAAATGGCTCACAACTTTTTTTGAGAATCAGGAAAAATGGCGGATTACGATTACGACCTTTTCACCATCGGTGCCGGGTCCGGTGGGGTGCGCGCCTCGCGGATGAGCGCATCATATGGCGCGCGCGTCGGCGTGGCGGAGGAACGCTATCTCGGCGGCACCTGCGTCAATGTCGGTTGCATACCGAAAAAACTGTTTTCCTATGGCGGCCATTACGCACACGATTTCGAGGATGCCGCCGCCTATGGCTGGCGGGTGCAGGAACCGGGGCTCGACTGGCCGACGTTGATCGCCAACAAGAACAAGGAAATCGAGCGGCTGAACGGCATCTACCGTAACATCCTGAATAACAACAATGTGGACATCCATGAGGCCCGCGCGGTTCTGAAAGACGCGCATACGCTGGATGTCGGGGGCAAGACGGTTACCGCCGACAAAATTCTGGTGGCCACCGGCGGCTGGCCGTCCGTGCCAGATTTTCCCGGCAACGAGCATGTGATTACGTCGAATGAGGCGTTTTTCCTGGAGGAACTTCCGAAACGTGTGCTGATCGTCGGCGGCGGCTATATCGCGGTCGAATTCGCCGGGATTTTGCACGGCTATGGATCGCAGGTGACGCAGCTTTATCGCGGTGATCTGTTCCTGCGCGGGTTCGATCAGGATTTACGCACCCATCTGGCGGAGCAGATGACCAAGCAGGGGGTCGATCTCCGCTTCAACACCAATGTGACATCGGTCGAAAAAAACGGCGAGGTGCTGGCCGCGACGCTGACCGATGGTTTGAAAATTGAGGCGGATGTAATCCTTTACGCCACCGGGCGCGAACCGAATACGCGGAATCTCGGACTGGAAGCGGCCGGGGTCGACGTTAGCGATAAGGGAGTCATCCCTGTCGATGAGAAGTTCCGGACCAACGTGCCGAACATCTATGCGCTAGGCGATATCATCGATCGGTACCAGCTCACCCCGGTGGCGATTGCCGAGGCGATGGCGCTTGCCGCCAATCTGTTCGACGGCAAGGATTTCCGGATGGATTACGGCGATATCGCCACCGCGGTGTTCTCAAATCCCAATATCGGGACAGTGGGGCTGACCGAGGAACAGGCGCGCGAACAATATGGTGATATCGATATTTACCGTTCCACCTTCCGGCCACTGAAACACACCCTGACGGGCCGCGACGAACAAAGTCTGATGAAGCTGATTGTCGACAAATTGTCTGACCGTGTCGTCGGAGTTCACATGGTCGGGCCCGACGCGGGTGAGATCATCCAGGGTTTCGCGGTGGCGCTGAAAGCTGGCGCAACCAAGGCGCAGTTCGACGCGACGGTCGGTATCCACCCGACCGCGGCGGAGGAATTCGTCACCATGCGGGAGCCGGTGTCCGGTTGAGGTTCAAATAACCTCGCAGACCTCATCAAAATCAAAGCGCGGCAATTTCTGGAACAGCGCCTTTGTGTCGCCATAG
>CAZBKQ010000040.1:5436-12077 GCA_964492555.1 uncultured Rhodospirillaceae bacterium
CTGAGATCGACAACCTCTTCGCCGTCCAGTGCGCCGATATGCTGAGAGCCGTTTTTCTGAAAAGCCAAAAGCCGCATGAATCTTCTCCGGAAAAGTTGAATGGCTGAAACCGGCGTATTTTTTCTGGGGCCGGTATTTCGCTGGCGGGCAATATGCACAAAAAAAGGGCCGCCGGAAAGCACCGGCGGCCCGTAATCTCTATCCGGCGAGATTACATCGCCGCCTTGTGGACCTTGACGCCCGCGGCCTTGAACGCGGCTTCGCCACTGGAGACCGACCAACCGGACCATTGGCCCTTGATCACCGCCGCCGATTTCGGATTCTTCAGAACCCGGACGACTTCCGCCACGGCGCTCGCGTAATCGGCCTTGGAAACGCCTTTCGGACCCTTGTTCCGGACAATCAGCAGCACCGTATCGCCTTTGGATTTGCCAACGGCGAGCAACCCGCTCATCGCTTTCTTCTGCTTGTCGTTCGCCTTGGCGAGCCCCTTGGCGGAAACCAGCGCGAGATTGATGGCGCGCTTTTTCTTGGTCAGGCGCTTGATATTGTCCTTATCGCCCTTGGTTCCATAATTGTAGATTTTGATGCCCTTGCCGTGCATGACGGAGGCGACGGAAAGGCCGCTGCCCGCGCCAAATAGTTCGCCGGACGTCGAGCCCGATCCCACGACGAGTTCAAGATCGGCCGCGATGCTGGCATTTGTGCCAGCGGTGGCGACCAAAGCGAATACCGCGAGAGCGGATGCGAATTTAACCAGTTTCTTGAGCATATTCATGTCCTCTTCAATTCATTCCGGAGTCTGATCCGGAAATTACCAGCCCAGAAGCGCTTTGGCCTGTTTAACCAACGGCGCCGGCGTGTTCACAATTGCAGTTGCCGTTTCCTGCAACCATTCACAGGTCTTCGGTTCGATGATGAGTTTGCGCTTTTTTGCTTCCGCAAGGAAGGCGGGATCTTTCATCGTTGCATCGAACGCTCGGCACAATTCCTTTACCCGGTTCTTGGGCGTGCCCGGCGGGGCGGAGAAGTTCCGCCCGATGGCGGCATCCGCAGCCAGCAGCTTGAGAATCGCCCGTTCATCATCATTCTTTGCGAGATCAAGCAACAGTGGCGTCTGCTGGCCATAACCGTTCTTGATATCGGTCGCCTTTTCGAGACCGGACTGGGCGATAGCAACAACCTTGCCTTCCTTGATAAGCCGGCCTGCCCGGGAAATCCAGCTTGACCAGGCACCGGCTCGTCCGGTGACCTCACCCTGTTCCAGCGCCTTGTTGATTGCCGCTGTTCCTGGATAGCCGGCGATGACTTTGACATTCAGTCCCAGCATATTCGCCATGACGGCCGGCACGATGTAGTTGGACTGGCTCTTGCCCGAGGACCCGAAAATGATCGGCTTCTTGGCTTTTTGCGCGTCTTCCAGGCTTTTAACGCCGGTGGTGTGCCACACCATCGTGACATACTGCATCGACGCGGCGCGGCCGATATAGTTCAGTTCGCGGACATCGTATTTTACGTTGCCCCGCAGCACCTGGAAGGCCGGCAACATGTTGGAAAGCTTCGCTAACTTGGTGCCGTCCTTTGAGGCCACGTTATAAACATAGGCGGCTGCTTTCTGGCCGCCGGCGCCGGGCATGAACTGCATGATGAATTGCGGTTTGCCGGGAATGTGTTTCACCAGGTGTTTCATCACGGTCCGGGCATAGAGATCGTACCCGCCGCCCGGTCCGGCACCCAGTATCGCGGTGACGATCTTGTCCTTGTAGTAATCCGCGGCCCCTGCCACGGTCGGCGCCAGAACGGCAGAGACAGCCGCCAGCGCAACCAAACCCTTAATCGGTCGCATGTTATCCTCCCTATGTTTATCGACCCCCTTTGCTTTTGATTCTTAGGGGGTAACAGCAATCATGCTATCAGGGAAAAAAAGATTCCGCCAGAAAGGGCAGGGGTGATTTTTTCAGGAGAAATTTTTCTAATAGAGCCAACTGGGGGACCAATGGGGCCGAACCTTATGTATGGGCTTCGCCCAGCGCCTGGAGCTTCTTGCGTAAAGCCGCGGAGGCGCCGACGGGCTGGGTAAAGGCAAGCCCGATTTCGCTTTGCGTCCGCCATTGGATTCTAAACCCATGTTCGCCGCCATCCGGCACAATGATCTTGCCTGTCTGTTCCGTGACGGTTGAGGAGATAAATGCCGGAATGCCAACCCGCGCGCCGCCGATCGAAATGTCGATCAGCTTGACGCGGACTTCCCCGGACCCGAAATCGACCAGGGCTTCTTCGTTCAGCTCAAAACGCTAATGTACGCGCCGTTCCTGAATTGTCATCTGCCTATTCCGGCTCATGGTTCGCCGCTTGTTTCACGTGTCATCCGCCCGGAAACGAATGACACAAAATCACAAGAACTAAACCATACGCTCATTTGATACTAACAATTTCAACTAATGATACTAAACTCCAGAAGTTTAATATAGTTTTTACAGGCAAAAATTTTTCCGCTGCCGGGAGGCAGGTTCTATATCTGTGGCCAATCCGCTGACTTCGGGAATTCAAAGAGACTGGAATCGGTCGTCCAAAAGGCGTATGACCTTGTTTTTCGGCTACCGATACAGGTGAATTCTTGTGCTGCGCCCTGCTGCGCGGCAATTGACGGGTTTATGAAATGACGACGAACTGGACTCCCGACAGCTGGCGATCAAAGAATATCCGCCAGGTTCCCGACTATCCCGATAAGGACGCGCTGGCCGCCGCCGAGGCGCAGCTCAGGACGTACCCGCCGCTGGTGTTCGCGGGCGAGGCCCGCCGGCTGCGTGACGGGCTGGCCGACGTCGCCGCGGGACGCGCCTTCCTGTTGCAGGGGGGCGATTGCGCGGAAAGCTTCGCCGAATTCCACCCCGATAATATCCGTGACACCTTCCGGCTGCTTTTGCAGATGGCGGTGGTGCTGACCTTTGCCGCGTCGCGTCCGGTTGTGAAGGTCGGGCGGCTGGCGGGGCAATTCGCCAAGCCGCGGTCGGAGCCCACGGAAAAGCAGGGCGATATCGAATTGCCGAGTTACCGGGGGGATTCGGTCAACGCGATCGAATTCACCGAAGACGCGCGGCTGCCCGATCCTGACCGCATGATCAGGGGTTATAATCAGTCGGCGGCGACGCTGAACCTGTTGCGCGCCTTCGCCCAGGGCGGTTATGCGGATCTGCATCAGATCCACCGCTGGACGCTCGGCTTTCTGGAAAACAGCCCGGCCGGCGACCGGTATCGCGATCTGGCCGAACGCATCGGCGAGACATTGGGGTTCATGGAGGCCTGCGGTCTGACGTCCGACAGCGCGCCGCAATTGCGGGAAACCGAATTCTATACCTCTCATGAAGCGCTGCTGCCGAATTTCGAAGAGGCGATGACCCGCGTCGACAGCACCACAGGTGATTGGTACGACACCTCCGCCCACATGCTGTGGATCGGCGACCGCACACGCGATCCGGAAGAGGCGCATATCGAGTTTTTGCGCGGTGTCGGCAATCCCGTCGGGTGCAAGGCCGGCCCGTCGCAGGACGGGGATGGATTATTGCGGGTTATCGATACGCTTAACCCCGATAATATTCCCGGCAAGATCACCATCATTACCCGCATGGGGAACGAGGCGGTGGAGGAAAAACTGCCGGCGCTGATCCGGGCAATCGAACGCGAAGGCCGCAACGTCGTCTGGTCCTGCGATCCGATGCATGGCAACACGATTAAATCCGCCAACGGCTTCAAGACGCGCCCCTTCGACCGCGTCCGCGACGAGGTGGAACGGTGTTTCGCCGTGCATCGCGCCGAAGGCACCTATCTGGGCGGCATTCATCTGGAGCTTACCGGCCAGAACGTGACCGAATGCGTCGGCGGGGCGCAGGCGATTACCGAGGCCGGGCTGGCCGACCGTTATCACACCCATTGTGATCCGCGTCTCAACGCCGATCAGTCGCTGGAGCTTGCCTTCCTGATCGCGGAAACATTGAAGCAGGAGCGCGAGGAGCAATCCGCGGCGTCCCAGGCGGCCGCCGGTTGATCTGAGCAGCGATTTTCCAGAGCCCGCCGCACCGGTGGGTGGTAAAGGTTCTTTCCTCATGACAGACCGGTTTTCCATCGCGTTGGCGCAGCTAAATCCGACGGTCGGCGATCTTGCCGGCAACGCGGAGAAGGTACGCGCGGCCCGCGCCCGGGCGGCGCATGCGGGCGCTGATCTGATGGTGACCAGCGAGCTGGTCATTCCCGGCTATCCGCCCGAGGATCTGGTGCTGCGCCCGTCCTTTCAGGAGGCGGCGGCGGAACAGGTGGAGGCGCTGGCGCGGGAAACCGCCGATGGCGGTCCCGCGGTTCTGCTCGGGTCGATCCGGCGCGATGGCGACAATCTGCACAACGCCGCGATCCTGCTGGACGAAGGCGAGATCAAGACCGTTCGTTACAAATACGATCTGCCCAATTACGGCGTGTTCGATGAAAAGCGGGTTTTTCAGCCGGGCCCGTTACCGGGCCCGGTCAATGTGCGGGGTGTGCGCCTCGGCGTCATGGTCTGTGAGGATATGTGGAAGCCGGACGTCACGGAGTGCCTGCAGGAATCCGGCGCCGAATTGCTGGTGGTGCTGAACGGTTCGCCCTATTCGATCGAAAAATGGGACCAGCGTCTGGCGCTTGCCGCGTCGCGCGTCGGCGAAAGCGGCCTGCCGCTGGTCTATGTCAATCAGATCGGCGGCCAGGATGAGCTCGTCTTTGATGGCGGGTCTTTCGTCCTCGGCAGTGACCGGATTTTGCGCGCCCGTTGCGACGACTGGGTCGAGGAAGTGCAGATCACCCAATGGCGGCGGGACGCGGGCGGCTGGGCTTGCGCCGATGGCGACATCGCCGAGCCGGAAGACCGGTTGGCCAGTGTCTATTCGGCAATGATGCTGGGGTTGCGCGATTATGTTGGAAAGAACCGTTTCCCGGGTGTGCTGATCGGTTTGTCGGGCGGGATCGATTCCGCCCTGACGGCGGCGGTGGCGGCGGATGCGCTGGGGCCCGACCGGGTGCATTGCGTGATGATGCCCTCGCCCTATACCTCGACCGAAAGTCTGGAAGATGCGGCCGCCTGTGCGGACATGCTCGGTGTGCGGCTGGATGAGGTCAATATCGGCCCGGCGATGGTGGCATTTGATGAGATGACGACGCCTTTATTCGAAGGCGCACCGCCCGATACCACGGAAGAAAATATTCAGGCGCGGTCGCGCGGGCTGACGCTGATGGCGCTGTCAAACAAGACCGGCGCGATGGTGGTCTCCACCGGCAATAAATCCGAAATGTCGGTCGGGTATGCGACGCTCTATGGCGATATGTGCGGCGGCTATTCGGTCCTGAAAGATGTCTACAAGACCATGGTGTTCGATCTCTGCCGCTGGCGGAATGAAACCGTGCCCGCCAATGCGTTGGGCCCCAACGGGCCGGCGATGCCGGAACGTATCATCACCAAGCCGCCCTCGGCCGAGCTCAAGCCCGATCAGACCGATCAGGACACATTGCCGCCCTATGATGTTCTGGACGGGGCGCTGACCTGCCTGGTCGAGCGCGATATGGGGATTAAGGCGACCATTGCCGACGGGTATGACCGCGATCTGGTGGCGCGTATCTGGCGCATGCTGCTGATTGCCGAATATAAACGGCGACAGGCGCCGCCCGGCGTGAAAATCAGCGAACGCTCCTTCGGGCGCGATCGGCGCTATCCGATTACCGACGGATTCGCAGAGAAATAATCCGATGGCGCTGCAAATCCACAATACGCTGACCCGGCAAAAGGAAGAGTTCGTTCCGGTCGATAAAGGTCATGTCCGCATGTATGTGTGCGGCCCGACGGTCTATGACTACGCCCATATCGGTAATGCGCGCCCGGTGGTGGTGTTCGATACGCTGGCGCGGCTGCTGCGCAGGCTCTATCCGAAGGTCACCTATGTGCGGAACATCACCGATGTCGATGACAAGATCATTGATGCCGCGCGCGCGGGCGGAGAGGATATCGCCGCCGTCACCGCGCGCTGCGCCGATCAGTTCCACGCCGATATGGCGGCGCTCAACGATCAGGGTCCGGATATAGAGCCGCGCGCCACCGATCATATCGATGAGATGATCGCCATGATCCAGCGGCTGATCGACAAGGGATTCGCCTATGCGAAAGAAGGCCATGTGCTGTTCTCCGTCACCAATATGGACGGTTACGGCGCGCTGTCGCGCCACTCACGCGATGAGCTGATCGCCGGCGCCCGGGTAGAGGTCGCGCCTTATAAGAAGGACCCGGCCGATTTCGTGCTGTGGAAGCCCTCCACCGAAGATCAGCCGGGTTGGGACAGCCCGTGGGGCTTCGGGCGCCCGGGCTGGCATCTCGAATGCTCGGCGATGAGCGAAAAACATCTGGGAGAGACCTTCGACATCCATGGCGGCGGGCAGGACCTGATCTTTCCCCATCATGAGAACGAAATCGCGCAGTCTGTCTGCGCCCATGACGGCGCACCCTTCGTCAGATACTGGATGCATAATGGTTATCTGACCGTCGATGGCGAAAAAATGTCGAAATCACTCGGCAATTTCTACACCGTCCGGCAGTTGCTGGATGAAGGCTGGCATGGCGAGACGATCCG
>CAZBKQ010000040.1:12177-23015 GCA_964492555.1 uncultured Rhodospirillaceae bacterium
GGGCTGGATGAAGCGGCGATTGAGGATATGATCGCGCAACGCAATGCCGCGCGCGCGGAGAAGGATTTCGAGAAGGCGGATTTCCTGCGTGACGCGTTGGCGGCACAGAATATTGTCCTGGAGGATGGTCCCGATGGCACGCGCTGGAAACGGGGCTGAAGCGATGAGCGATAAACGCGTCTATCTGTACGATTCCACCCTGCGCGACGGGGCGCAGACCCAAGGCGTGGATTTCAGCGCCGGTGATAAGGCCGCCGTGGCGCGAGAGCTCGACCGTATCGGCATCGATTATGTCGAGGGCGGCTGGCCCGGCGCCAACCCGACAGACGACGCGTTTTTCGGCGATCCGCCGAAGCTGGAGCGCGCGCGACTGTCTGCCTTCGGTATGACGCGCCGCGCCGGACGGTCTGCGGAAAACGACCCCGGTCTGACGGCGGTCTTCAATGGCGGCAGCAAGGTCGTTTGCCTGGTCGGCAAGACATGGGATTTCCACGCCAAGGTCGCGCTGGGGGTGGAGCTGGACGAGAATATATCCATGATCCGCGATTCCATCGCGCTCGCGGCGGAGCGCGCCGATGAGGCGATGCTGGATGCCGAACATTTCTTCGACGGATACAAGGCCAATCCGGATTTCGCCCGCGCCTGCGTGATGGCGGCCTATGAAGCCGGCGCACGCTGGATCGTGCTGTGCGACACCAATGGCGGTACGTTGCCGGATGAGATCGAACGAATCGTGGGTGAGGTCGCCAAGGATATCCCGGGTGCCAATCTCGGCATTCATTGTCATGACGATACCGATAACGCGGTGGCGAATTCCCTGGCCGCGGTGCGCGCGGGCGCGCGCCAGGTGCAGGGCACGCTAAACGGGCTTGGCGAACGCTGCGGCAACGCCAATCTGATCTCGATCATCCCGTCGCTGGTTTTCAAGATGGGCTATGAGACCGGCATGACGGAGGAAGACCTCTCCCGTCTCACCCATGTCTCGCGCTATCTCGACGAACGGCTCAACAAGCACCCTGATACCGCCGCCGCCTATGTCGGCGAACGCGCCTTCGCGCACAAGGGCGGGCTGCATGTTTCGGCGATCGAAAAGGACCCGAAGACTTATGAGCATATCGAGCCCGAGAAGGTCGGTAACCAGCGTCATATTCTGGTGTCGGACCAGGCCGGGCGGTCGAACGTGCTGGCGCGGTTCCGCGAAATCGGCCTCGATATCGATCCGAAGGATCCCAAGCTCAACAAGCTGCTGGAAGACGTGAAGCAGCGCGAGCATGAGGGGTATGCCTATGACGGGGCGGAGGCGAGCTTTGAATTGCTGGCCCGACGCGCGCTGGAAGACGTGCCGGAATATTTCCAGCTGCAGAGCTTTCGCATCACCGATGAACGGCGCTGGAACGCACGGGCCGAACTGGTCACCATGTCCGAAGCCATTATCAAGGTCGAAGTCGCCGGGCATAATCTGATGGAAGTCGCCGAGGGCAACGGCCCGGTGAATGCGCTCGATAACGCGCTGAGGAAAGCGCTGACCACGGTTTATCCGGCGCTGGATGACATGCGGCTGGTCGATTACAAGGTGCGCATCCTGACCCCCGGCGCGGGAACGGAGGCTGTCACCCGCGTGCTGATCGAAAGCCGGGACGGGGCGGGGGAAAGCTGGTCCACCGTCGGCGTTTCCGCCAACGTGATCGATGCCTCGTTCAACGCGCTGCATGACGCCATCACCTACCGCCTGTTCAAGAATGGCGGCGGCTGCTGAGCCGTTGTCATGCCGGATCAGGAACCCACAAAGAAACAGGTCATCGAGCGCACCGTCGCGCCCGCCCCGGCGGTGATTCTGGTCGAACCGTCACTTGGTGAGAATGTCGGGATGGCGGCGCGCGCCATGCTGAATTTCGGGCTGACCGAAATGCGGCTGGTGCGGCCCCAATTCGACTGGCCGAATGCGAAGGCGATCAACGCCTCATCGGGCGCGCATTCGGTGCTGGAGAACGCGCGACATTTCGATACCACGGAAGAAGCCGTCGCCGGTCTGCAAAGGCTCGCCGCCACGACGGCGCGCATGCGCGACATGGTAAAGGACGTGCAATCGCCCCGCGACTGGGCAGGGGATATCAGACACGCCATCGATGAATCCGGCGAACGCGCCGGTATATTGTTCGGGCCGGAACGGGTCGGGCTGCATAATGACGATCTGGCGCTGGCCGACACGCTGGTCAACGTGCCGACTAACCCGGCCTTTTCCTCGATCAATCTGGCGCAGACGGTGTTGCTGCTTGGCTATGAGTGGCGCTTGTCCGAAGGCGCGGCTCCGCCGCCCGAGATCGTGCGAAAGGGCTATGGCGGCGAGCTGGCGCCGCAGGAAGAGGTGATCGCCTTTTATGAGCATCTGGAGGACGAACTCGACAAGGCGGGTTTTTTGCGGGTGCCTGAAAAAAGGCCGCGCATGGTCAGGAATATCCGCAACATCTTCAATAGGATAAGATTAACCGATCAGGAGGTCCGCACCCTGCGTGGCGTCATCGTCGCGCTGGTCGAAAAAAAATGGCGGCCCCCGGAAGAAAACAGACGCAGGAAGACGAAAAAATGACCGGAGAACGATACGATTTCATTATCGCGGGCGCGGGCTCGGCGGGTTGCACCCTTGCGGACCGGCTGACCGCGGACGGCAGCCACAAGGTGTTGCTGCTGGAGGCGGGCGGCAAGGACCGCGATCCGTTGATCCATATACCGTTGGCTTTTCAGAAAATGCAGCAATGGAAACTGCATGACTGGCGCTATGAATCCGAACCCATTCCGGGGTTTAACGGCCGCCGGCTGGAGGTAAAGCGCGGCAAGGTTCTCGGCGGTTCCAGCTCCATCAATATGATGGCCTATACGCGCGGTCATCCCGGCGATTACGACCGCTGGGCGCGGAACGGCGCGGCCGGCTGGTCTTTCTCCGAAGTGTTGCCCTATTTCAAGCGGGCGGAGACATGGGAGCATGGCGAGTCCGAGCGGCGCGGCGGCGGCGGCCCGGTCGGCACCCAGTACGGTAAAACAAAAGATTCGCTATATGAGGCCTGGCTGGAAGCGGCAGAGCAGGCCGGCTGGCCCGTGACGGATGACTATAACGGCCCCGCCGGCGTCGGGTTTGGACGCAGCCAGTACACGATCCGCGACGGAAAACGCAGCTCTTCCGCCAATGCCCATTTACGGCCGGCAGAGGGCCGTCCCAACCTGACGATCAAGACCCGCGCCCTGACGGCGAAGGTCATCATGGACGGCAAGCGCGCCGTCGGCGTCGAATATATCCAGGGCGGCCAGACCAGACAGGCCTATGCCGATGGCGAGGTCATTCTCGCCGGGGGCAGCATTAACTCCCCGCAGATCCTGATGCTGTCCGGTATCGGACCGGCCGATCATCTTAAAGAGATGGGGATCGATACGCTGATTGATCTGCCGGTCGGCAAGAATCTTCAAGATCATCTTTGCGCGACAGTTGCCTGGTCGCGGCCCGATAATAACGCCAGCCAGTTCCGCGAAGAGATGCGCTGGGACCGGATGATGACGTCGATGGCGCGGGCCTGGCTGTTCAGCAGCGGCCCGGCGACGGTGCTGCCGGGCGGCATGCATGCCTTTATCAAGACGTCACCCGAGCTGGAGGTGCCGGATATCGAATATCTGTTTCGTGGGGCGCCGCTCCATGCCCATCTCTGGTTCCCGGGGATCAAGAAGAAATATGTCGATGGCTACGCCATCCGTCCGGCGATCCTGCACCCCAAGAGCCGCGGCGAAATCCTGCTTCGGTCGACCAACCCGCAGGACAAGGTACGGATATTCTTCAACTTTTTCTCGCATCCCGACGATATCGCGATGCTGCGGAACGGTTTCAAAATCGCCAGAGACGTGGGGTCGCAAAAGGCGATGGACCCGTATCGCGGCGATGAGGTTCTTCCCGGCGCGGATATCAGCACCGATGATCAGATTGATGAATATCTGCGGAACACCAGCGCCACGGTGGAACATCCTGTCTCGACCTGCCCGATGGGAACGGGAGAGGACGCCGTGCTTGATCCCGAGCTTCGGGTCAGGGGTGCTGAAAATCTCCGCGTCGTCGATGCCTCCGCCATGCCCGATCTGGTCTCCGCTCACACCAATGCCTGTGCGCTGATGATCGGTGAAAAAGGTTCCGACATGATCCTCGGCAAGGACCCGCTGCCGGCCCTGCCGGTGAATTAGACGCGTCATGGCGAACGGAAACGGCAAGCCGGTCTTGCCCGGCGATGACGATCACCCGTCAATCACCGTTGAGGAATATGAGGCGCGGTTGCGGCCGCTGCAGCTCAAAATGCGGTCGATCTCTTTGGCCTACCGGCAGCAGCGCCTGCCCGCGGTCATCGTCATTGAAGGCACCGATGCAGCGGGAAAGGGTGGCGCGATCCGGCGGATGACGGCGGAGCTCGACCCCCGCCACTACGATGTCTGGCCGATCGGCGCACCCACTGTGGAGGAGGCGCGCAATCACTATCTCTGGCGTTTCTGGCAACGTATTCCGGAACGCGGAATGCTCTCCATTTTCGACCGGTCCTGGTATGGGCGTGTGCTGGTGGAACGGGTTGACGGGCTGGCCTCCGAAGAGCGCTGGCGGCGGGCCTATAAGGAAATCAACCAGTTCGAACGTTCCCTGGTCGATGACGGCTGCCGGCTGGTAAAGCTTTATTTCCAGATCAGCGCGGCGGAGCAAAAGGCGCGTCTCCGGGAACGGCTCGACAAGCCGTGGAAACATTGGAAGCTCTCATCCGAGGATCTGCGCGCCTTTGGACAGCGCGCGGCCTATGAACAGGCGGCGACGGAAATGTTCAGCGAGACTCATACAAAACGCGCGCCCTGGAACGTGATTGCCGCCAATACCAAGAAATATGCCCGCATCAAGGTGCTGGAAACGGTGATCGCGGCGCTGGAAGACGGGGTCGATATCGTGCCGCCGCCGCTTGATGCCAGGGTTCAGGCGCTGGGGGACGAGGTTCTCGGCCCCGCGTCCAGGTGATTGACTTTATCGCCGCGATCCGTATATTCCGCCTCCATTCCCGAGAATGTGGGTACCGGGCCTTGTTTCCGTCTACCCCGCCGCCGGTTTTCCGGGTCGGACTATCGGGACAAAAACGAACAGGATAAAAAAAATGAGCAAACGCCAGAACGCGAAGTACAAGATTAACCGGCGCCTGATGTGCAACCTCTGGGGCCGGCCCAAATCCCCGTTTAATTCCCGTGAATACCGCCCGGGCGAACATGGCCAGGCGCGCCGCCGCAAGCCGTCCGATTTCGGTATCCAGCTTGCCGCCAAACAGCGCCTCAAGGGCTATTACGGCAATATCACGGAGAAACAGTTCCGCCGCACCTATGACGAGGCCGTGCGCCGCCGGGGCGACACCTCTGAAAACCTTGTTGGTCTCCTGGAACGCCGTCTCGACGCCGTCGTTTACCGGATGAAGTTCGTGCCCACGGTCTTCGCCGCGCGGCAGTTCATCAATCACGGCCATATTCTGGTCAACGGCAAGAAGGTGAATATCCCGTCCTACCGTCTGAATGAAGGCGACGTGATTGAGGTGCGCGAAAAGTCGCGCGAAATTCCGCTGGTGCTCGAAGCGGTCGAGTCGGTGGAGCGCGATATCCCCGAATATATCCAGGTTGATCACAATGCCATGAAAGGCAGCTTCATCCGGACGCCGGGTCTGGCCGATGTGCCCTATCCGGTGCTGATGGAACCGAACCTGGTGATCGAGTTTTATTCCCGCTGATCCGGACTTTCCGGTTCAGACGAAAAACCCCGCCATCCGGCGGGGTTTTTTTGTGAACCCCGGCTCGGAGGCCGGGGCGACGAATTTTTTTCGGCCGCCGCGCAACCCTAACTCGGGTCACCCGAATAGCTGGTGCGGTCGATATATTCCAGAACCGTGCCGTCCGGGTCGCGGAAGTAAAATCGTGGGCCATTGACCACGCCACCCTGACGGTCTTCCTCAAAGAAAATCTCGACGCCGTTTTCCTCAAGGTTCTTGCGTGCCGCCTCATAGGCTTCGGCATCCTCCACCATAAAGGAATGATGGACCCCGTTGCTGTCATCCAGCCTGGGATTGATCGGCGCGTCGTGCTTGCAGAGGATCAGGCAGTCCCCGCCCGCATCGATAAAGGACATGTTGCCGTGCGGCATGGTCACGAGATGCCGGCATCCCACGACATCGCAGTAAAAATCGCGGCTTTTCTCGACATCGCTCACGGCGATGGAGAAATGCGCCATGCCGACGATCTTCGGGGGTGACATTAGGCGTCGCACTTGTAGCTGGTGAGGTCGATGATCTCCAGCACGTTGCCGTCCGGGTCCTCGAAATAGGCGCGGGGGCCATTGACCGCGCCGCCCTGACGATCCTCATCGAAATGGAACTTGATATCGTCGCGGTTTTTCAATTCTTCCAGCGCGCGGTCATATTCCTCATGATCGACGATCCAGGCGTGGTGAATGTCCTGTTCGCCCGCCTGCATGATCGGGTTCTGTGTTTTGGTCAGGATCACGCAGTCCCCGCCCGAATCCATGAACACCATGCCGCGCTTGTGATTGACCTGGATCGGCTTCATGCCGAGCACGTCTTCATAGAATTTCATGGACCGTTCGGTATCGGTGACCGGAATGGTGAAATGGGCGAGGCCCTTTGTCTGAACCAGCGGCATGGTCGTTCTCCCTGAAGTCTTTATTCAGGAAAGTCTATGATGTTTTTTGTGGGAGCGGAACCGGCTGACGCAAGGCGTGAATTCCCCGGCTCGGAGACCGGGCTGACAGTTGAGGTTAACGTGCCTTTTTTGCGGGATGGGGGCGGGACGCTGACATGCGGCATAAAAAAGGCGGGCCAAAGCCCGCCTTTCGCATGTCCGAAAGATCAGATTATTCGGCTTCCTGGGACTGGATATTCACCTCGATGCCCTTGTCCTGGAAATACTGGATGATTTCGCCCTGTTCCGCCATTTCGCGGATGATGTCGCAACCCCCGACGAATTCGCCTTTGACGTAAAGCTGCGGGATGGTCGGCCAGGAGGAAAATTCCTTGATGCCTTCCCGGACTTCCGGGTCGGACAGTACGTCAACGCCCTTGAATTTGATGCCCATGAAGCTCAACACCTGAACAACGGTGGCGGAAAAACCGCATTGCGGGAAAACCGGCGTGCCTTTCATGAACAGCACGACGTCGTTGGCGTCGACTTCGGTCTGAATGCGTTCGAATACGGGGTTATCGCTCATAAATCCGCTCCTGCGGTTGAAAGTGTTAAATCAGTCCTGCGGCGCCGAGGTTTGCAGGGCCAGCGCGTGTAATTCGCCGCCCATCCGGCCCTGAAGCGCCTGATAGACGAGCTGGTGCTGCTGGACCCGGGATTTTCCGGCAAAGGCGGAAGAAACAATCCGCGCCGACCAGTGATCGCCGTCGCCGACAAGGTCTTCCAGCGTGATATCCGCATCCGGAATAGCTTCCTTGATCAGACGTTCGATCTCGCCCGGATCCATCGGCATGTGTTCGCTCCCTCGTCAGCCCGCCATATAGCGCGGAAACCAGCCCTCATGGGCGTTTCTTAGCGTGTTCAAGGATATAGGGGGGTGCCCCGCGACAGTCAACGCATCACCATTGCTGCGACCCAGACGGGTTATCCGGACACCGGCAGCCTTGGCCCGGACGCTGAGGTCTTCACCATCCGCCGTCGCGACCAGATAGCGGCCCTGATCCTCCCCGAAACAGAAATGGGGGAGAGAAGTTTTACCCGGATCAAGCGCGATTTCCGCGCCGCAATCGCCGGCCAGCGCCATTTCCGCCAGCGCGACCAGCAGACCACCGCCGGAAAGATCGTGACAGGCATTTACCAACCCGTCCGTGATGCAGCCGCGAATGAAATCGCCATTGGCGCGTTCGGCCGCCAGATCGACAGGCGGCGGCGCACCCGCTTCCAGCCCGCCGATTTCGCGCAGCCAGAGCGATGCGCCGATATGACCTGTTGTTTCGCCGATCAGGAAAATATCGGCATCCGGGAGCAGGGCGACTGTCGCCATCCGTTCGATATCGTCGATGACGCCGACGCCGCCGATGGCGGGGGTCGGCAGGATCGCGGAGCCGTTGGTTTCGTTGTAAAGCGAGACATTGCCCGAGACGACGGGGAAGTCCAGCGCCGAACAGGCCTCCGCCATGCCGTCGATACAGCCGACGAATTGCCCCATGATCTCCGGCCGTTCCGGGTTGCCGAAATTGAGATTATCGGTGACGGCGAGTGGCCGCGCACCGGCGGCGGTCAGATTCCGCCACGCTTCCGCCACTGTCTGGCGGCCGCCCTGAACCGGATCGGCATAGCAATAGCGCGGCGTGCAATCGGTTGTGATGGCGAGCCCTTTTTGTGTGCCATGGACACGGACGACCGCCGCGTCGCCACCCGGGCGCTGCACCGTATCGGCCATCACCATGTGATCGTACTGTTCCCATATCCAGCGCCGCGAACACAGATCGGGCGATCCCACCAGCCGGATCAGCGCGTCGCCGATCGGCACGTCATCGGCGGGTGTTTGTTCCGGTAGCGGCGCGGGGGCGGGGGGATCGGCGCAGGGGCGCTGATAGAGCGGCGCTTCGGATACAAGGGGCGGCACCGGAATATCGCAGACGGTTTCGCCGCCCTCCGTCAGGACCAGCCGTTGTGTGTCGGTCACCCGGCCGATGATCGCGAAATCCAGTTCCCATTTCTCGAAGATCGCGCGGGCGACATCCTCGCGGCCGGGTTTCAGGACCATCAGCATGCGTTCCTGGCTTTCCGACAGCATGATCTCATAGGGCGTCATCGCCCCTTCGCGGACCGGCACGCGATCCATGTCGAGCTCAATCCCGACCTCGCCCTTCGATGCCATCTCGACCGATGACGACGTCAGACCAGCGGCGCCCATATCCTGAATGGCGACGATAGCGTCGGTCGCCATCAGCTCCAGACAGGCCTCGATCAGCAGCTTTTCTGTAAACGGGTCGCCGACCTGCACGGTCGGGCGCTTTTCCTCTGAATCATCGTCGAATTCGGCAGAGGCCATGGTTGCGCCGTGAATGCCGTCGCGACCGGTTTTGGATCCCACATAGACCACCGCGTTGCCGATCCCGGCGGCGGCGGAATAGAAAATCCGGTCGGCGTCGGCGATCCCGACAGTCATCGCATTGACCAGGATATTGCCGTCATAGGCGTGGTGAAAGTCGCACTCGCCGCCCACCGTCGGCACGCCCACGCAATTACCGTACCCGCCAATGCCCGCGACGACGCCGGAAACCAGATGGCGGGTCTTCGCGTCATCCGGATGGCCGAAACGCAGCGCGTTCATATTGGCGACGGGCCGCGCGCCCATGGTGAAGACATCGCGCAATATGCCGCCGACCCCTGTCGCCGCGCCCTGATAGGGTTCGATAAAGGACGGGTGGTTATGGCTTTCCATCTTGAAGATGGCGGCCTGCCCGTCGCCGATATCGATGACGCCGGCGTTTTCGCCCGGTCCCTGGATCACCCAGGGCGCTTCTGTCGGCAAGCGCTTCAGCCAGTGGCGCGAGGATTTATAGGAGCAATGCTCCGACCACATCACGGAAAATATACCCAGCTCCACGATGTTGGGGGCACGCCCCATGATGGTAAGCAAATTCCGGTATTCGTCGTCGGTCAGCCCGTGTTCGGCGACCAGCTCGGGCGTGATTTCAGTGGATGCGCTCATGCGGCGATCTTCCCGGCCAGGGCTTCGAACATGGCGCGCCCGTCCGTGCCGCCAAGCGCCGCGTCGGCCAGACGTTCCGGATGCGGCATCATGCCGAGCACGTTGCCGGCTTCATTCAGAATCCCCGCGATATTCGCCGCCGATCCGTTGGGGTTGGCGTCTTCGGTGATGTCGCCGCCCATATCGCAATAGCGAAAAGCGATGCGGTTTTCGTTCACCAGCCGGCTGAGCGTTTCCGGATCGGCCGCATAATTGCCGTCATGATGGGCGACCGGAATACGCAGCACCTCTCCGCCCGCATACCCTCTTGTGAAAACAGTCTCCGTATTTTCGACCCGCAGGTGAACGTCCCGGCAGACAAAACGCAGCCCGGCATTACGCATCAGCGCGCCAGGCAGCAGCCCGCTTTCGCATAAAATCTGAAACCCGTTGCAGATACCGAGAACCGCTACGCCCGCGCCGGCGCGTTTCACAACTTCGCGCATCGCGGGGGAATGGGCCGCCATGCAGCCCGCGCGCAGATAATCGCCATAGGAAAACCCGCCGGGCACGACAATCAGATCGGCATCGGGAACGTCCTCATCGCCATGCCAGACCATGGCGGGTTCGGACCCGAAACTCCGGCGCAGCGCGATCTGAACGTCGCGATCGCAATTGGAACCGGGAAAGACGATGACCGCTGACTTCATCACCCCAGATCGATCCGGTAATCCTCGATCACCGTATTGGCGAGGAGCTTGCGGCACATTTCATCCGCCGCCGCCTTGGCTTTTTCGGGGTCGTTTTCGGCGACCTCCAGCTCGATGAACTTGCCCTGGCGGACATCATTGACGCCATCGAAGCCGAGACCCGAAAGCGCGCGTTCTATCGCTTTTCCCTGGGGGTCGAGGACCCCGTTCTTGAGCGTGACATGGACCTGGATTTTCAAGATATCGTCCTACTGCAGCGCGACCGGACCCCTAATATCCTGCGAATCGCCTTCCGGGAAAATACCCAGTCGGCGCGCGACCTCCTGATAGGCTTCCGCGACGTTGTCCAGTTCTCGGGTAAAGCGGTCGCGTCCCATGATCTCGTTGGTCTGAAGATCGCGCAGACG
>CAZBKQ010000041.1:0-2069 GCA_964492555.1 uncultured Rhodospirillaceae bacterium
ACTTCAAGCTTTGAGGTAAGGCAACCTGACGTCGTCAGTCGCGCCGGGCATCCATCTATCCACCGTATTACCGGTTGAGAAATGGACCCCGGCAACCTGGTCGATCTGGACAGCACCACTTCAAGCGAAGGCAAAGGATCGATCGACCGCGACGAGACGGTCAATCTGAAGATAGCCGCGATCGTCACGCAAAAGCTGCCCAACGGCAATCTGGTTCTTTTGGGACGTCAGGAAGTTCGCATCAATTTCGAAGTGCGCCAGCTTCAGATCGCGGGCGTCGTCCGACCCGAGGACATCACCGCGGAAAACACGATCTCTTATGAAAAAATCGCCGAGGCCAGAATCTCTTATGGCGGCAAAGGCCATATTTCGGACATCCAGCAGCCGCGATACGGACAGCAGATTCTGGACATCCTCCTGCCCTTCTGACGAAGGGCGGATCAGCGGGCGGGATTAATCGTCGCGATAGACCCGTTCGCGCCGCTCGTGACGTTCCTGCGCCTCAAGGCTCAGCGTGGCGATCGGGCGGGCTTCGAGCCGGCGCAATCCGATGGGTTCGCCGGTGTCCTCACAATAGCCGTAGGTCTTGTCGGCAATACGTTCCAGCGCTTCATCGATCTTCTGGATCAGCTTGCGTTCGCGGTCTCGCGTCCGCAACTCCAGTGCCCGATCGGTTTCCGCCGCTGCACGGTCGGCGATATCGGCTGCCTGGAGCGTTTCTTCCTGAAGATGTTTGAGCGTTATGCCGGATTCGGTCAAAAGCTCGCCCCGCCAATCGAGCAGACGGCGTTTGAAATATTCCAGTTGCTTGGCGTTCATGAAGGGCTCGTCATCCGACGGACGGTAATTTTTCGGCAGCTTTGCCATATCCCATGCCTCCCAGCTCAGAATCGGCGCGGAGTATATGAATGGGATGGCGAGTTAGCAAGTGGTAAGAATTAGACGCTAGGAAGTTCCTAAACTATTGTTTTTATTTATTTAATTTTAAAACTCTTTACCCAACTTCGCCAGTTCGACCGCCGCGCGCAATTCGATCTCGCCAATTACCTCTCTCAGGCGCGGATCGGCGACAGCGTCGGCCTGCTGCCGTGAAAGCGTTACGAGGCGGATCAGTTTTTCCTCCGAATAGGTCCCGTCCAGCAGGCCATGGCGAAGCCTGTCGAGCTCTTCGAGAATGTCGCGGCCTCGTTTGGCGGCCCGCTCCCTGTTTCCCGCGGGATCCTGAACTTCCTGTATCGAAAGAAGGCCGGAGACCGAATCGACATCCGCCGGCGCAAAGCCGGCGCTCGCCTGGTCGTTACCCTGAACAGCTTCGGAAAATCCGCCGGCAGTGTTCTGGGCGGGCTTGCGCCTGCGATAATACGCAGCCGAGGCGTTTCTGGTGTTAGCCACCTTCATTGCGGGGTCCTTCGTTTCCTGACGCAAAATCTGCGCCATCACGGTTAACATCCGGTAAACCCGAAAAGTGGCAATTTTCTCGCCGCGTCGGGGAAATTTCTGCCGTCACTATCGGCAATTCCTGCGCGGCGCCACCCCATTCCTCCGGCACCAGAATCCTAACCCACTGAATTTGCGTCTTTTTTCAGAAGACGCGCATTGGCACGCTATTCGCATTTGATAGAGCGACGCAAATGGAACCGTTTCACAGATGATCTCCCGAATTTGGACCACACTCAGTTTTTTTGCCGATGGCGAGCGCGCTCGCACCGCCAGCATTTCCGAGGCCAACAACCCTGTATTCAGCAGGATTTTGACCAGCTCCTGACCGGGTGTCGCCGGCGAAGCCGGCATGTCCAGCGTCATCTTGCCGGTTTCAAGAATTCCGTCGATCAGCTGCGCCGCCTCGGAAATCGTCAGCCGGTCGACATTTTCTCCGCCCAGCCCGTAAGCGGTACGGAAAAACCCCAACCTGCCGGCCGCCTGACCGGCGCTGACGTTCAACAGCCCCATGACGTCCGGATCGATCCGTCCCTGACCGTCATCAAGGAGTTCGAGTCCGTTACTGACGGCTGCCGCGGGGCTGATCAGGTCGTGACACAAGCGCGAGAACAGCAATTGCGAAACCCGGA
>CAZBKQ010000041.1:2169-10482 GCA_964492555.1 uncultured Rhodospirillaceae bacterium
GCGGGGCTGATCAGGTCGTGACACAAGCGCGAGAACAGCAATTGCGAAACCCGGAAGGGTAAGACGGGGTCGGTATCGATCGATGTCATGGTACTATCCTGAATACAGATTTTCCGGGGTCAGGCCTTCGCAATTCTGGTATCAAAACAAGGCGATATTCGGGCATTTGACCTTCAAACCAATGAAAATGGCCGACGTAAATGAATGAAACACTGGTACCTGGAGATTACGTCCGTCATCCTGACTGCCCCGATTGGGGGCTGGGTCAAATCCAATCCGTGACCCGCAACCGGATCACCGTGAATTTTGAACATAAAGGTAAACAGCTGATTAACGGCGCGCTGATTTCACTTATCCCCGTGAACCTGGATAAAGAATTTCCCGATTAACGGGTATATTAACCCCGATTGCCGTCATCCGTCAAAAGGTCGGCGAATGCAGCGATTTCATCTGCAACCGAGGCGGTCGCCTTTTTCTCGATAGACCTGTAGCGCCTCAGCGCCTCCCGCCCCGCATCCGTCAGCTGCGCGCCCCCGCCTCCGGCCCCGCCAGAGGATGCCGCGATCAGAGGCCTCCGGAAATCGCGGTTCATGGCCTCAATCAGTTTCCAGGCGCGGCGATAGGACATATTCATTTCGCGCGCCGCCGCCGATATGGAACCGGTTGCCGCGACCGTATCGAGCAAATCCGCCTTGCCGGGGCCAAGCGCCACCGCATCGCCCATGAGGATGCGCAGCCGGGGATGATTGGGATGCTCAGAGGCCATTTTCCACCACCAGCCTTTCCGCCTCGGCAAAGTCCTCCGGGCTGTTCACGTTGAAAAACGGATCGACGGGATCGACAGACCATTCAACCGCAACCAGCCGGTAGTGCGCGGTCCAGCGATCAACCTTCCGGACTCCTTCCTCACGGACGGCTTGATCGAGGAGACGATGAAGCCGCATTGGCCAGAGGCCGATCACCGGATGCATCCTGTCGCCGGATCGGGCACACGCCAGATCGGCGCCGCCTTCACATACCCCCGCCAGCAAGCGCAGCACCAGATCAGCTGGAATAAACGGGGCATCGCACGCGAAGCTGGCCAGCCAGTCGCAATCGGCATGATTGTTACGCACCCATTCCATTCCGGCCAGAATTCCGGCGAGCGGCCCCGCGTGACCCGCAACACCATCCGGAACGACAGGCAATCCGAACGCGCCGTACTCTGCGGGGTCGCCATTCGAATTCAGGCATAGTGCGCTCACCTGCGGCTCAGCGGTTGCGATAATTCTCTCAAGAAGCGGCGCGCCATCGAACATCCTGAGGGATTTGTCACCGCCGCCCATACGCCGTGACTGCCCGCCGGCAAGAAGGACCCCACAGACATTTCCCACGCCGTTCACGTCCCCGGTTCCATCGCGGGCAGACAAAACCGTACCGGATCGTTGCCCAACAACCCGATCAGCAAACCCACGAAATCGTCATCCAGCCGTCCGGTTTCAGAATAGATAATGACCTCCTCATCCAGACCGCCGGTCGAAATACCCTGACGGTTCTCAAGCGTCTCCAAGGCGCCGCCGAGCCTTTGTTCCAGCCGTTCCTTCAATAAGGCCTCGGTCGCCGACAGGTAATCCGGGTCGAAAAGCTCTCCGCAACGGGCATAAAGAAATTCGGTCCGTTGAGCCTCACCGGCGATTACGGGCGCCAATACGCCCAGCCGGTTATAGGCCGCGGCACGGTCGCCGCCATCGCGCGGTAGAATGACATCACCCGCGCGGTTTCTGAGGTCAACGGAGAAGGTCAGAATATCCCGCAAATGCTGGTCAAAACGCGATAGCAGGTTTACCGACTGACCGACATAGGCGACCGTCCGGGCATTCTCGTAACGTTTTATCCTGAGATAAATTCCGGGCGCGGCGAGCGCTTCGCATTCCAATATGTCCGCTGGAAAATTGCCGGGTCCCACGGGGCCCTCCCAGTCGAGGATCAACTCCATTACGTTTCTTCCCGGGCGCCCTTGCGGACCGAAACCGCCTGTTCCGAGGCCGCACGTCCGGTATCCGCGTCATAGATTATGCGCTCTGCACCGGATAAGGCCACGAACCGCGCCCCCCGCGCCCGCCCGATCAGGGTCAGCCCCGCCTGACGCGCCAGTTCCACTCCCCAAGCCGTAAAGCCGGACCGCGAAATCAGAACCGGAATATTCATTTGTACGGTCTTGATAACCATTTCGCTGGTCAGACGGCCGGTGGTGTAAAACATCTTTCCAGCCGGATCGATGCCGTTCAGGAACATATAGCCCGCGATCTTGTCCACCGCATTGTGCCGCCCGACATCCTCCATATAGATCTGCGGTCGATCTTCTTCGCACAGGACACAGCCATGAATCGCGCCAGCTTCGAGATAAAGGCTGGGTGTGTTGTTTATCTTTTTCGCAAGCGCGTAAAGCCAGGAGGTATGCACGCGCGCCTCTGGGTCGAGCCGCACGGTTTCAAATTTTTCCATCATGTCGCCGAACACCGTTCCGACGGCGCAGCCCGATGTCCGCGTCTTTTTTTTCAGCTTCTGTTCGAAATCGGTCTCTCGCTCGGTCCGAACGATAACCGTGTCGATTTCCTCGTCATAATCGATCGCCTCGATCCGGTCTTCCGGCAACAGCATATTCTGATTGAGCAGAAACCCGACGGCGAGACAATCGGGATAGTCGCCGATCGTCATCATGGTGACGATCTCCTGACCGTTGAGAAAAAGGGTCAGCGGCCGTTCGACAGTGACCGCCGTGGTCAACGACCGCCCCTCATGATCGACGCCCACTACCGATTCGGTCAGCCGCGTATCGGCCGGATTTGGCCGGACAAGATATTCATTCATAAAAACAATATGGAATCGCAAAAATCTGTGGACAAGCGCTGGTTCGGGTTTGGCGCGTGCGATACTCTATTACACATTTGTTTAAGACGCGCCGGATGAGTTGGCGCGCCCCGGCTGAGGGGCGAGGGGTGTCGATCCGGTTTGGTGCTGTCTCCTTACAATCCGTCAATTGGGGGGACGGGTTTGGATGGCGAGATAAATGACGCTGGCGGGGCCACGCCCCGCATTCGATTTGGTTCTGGTCGGGGTCCCGTCCGATTGGCCGGAAGCGAATTGCGTACGGTCGATCTGTTGGACCGGATGCAGCCGGTTTACCTTACCGGCCGTAACCGGACCATCGATTATATGAACGGGCCGTTCCGCGACATCGCGCCCGATCTGTTTCCGGAATTCAAGAGCGCCGACCGGCTCGACCAGCCCCGCCCGCCGGCGCCGCGCGAGCTGGATGCCATTCTCGACCGGATCGCCGGCGGCGAAGATACCGTGGAGATACTCCAGCAAGTCCAGACAGCGGACGGCACGCGCTATTACCGTTCATCCCATTTCAGGCTCGTTGAAGACGGTGCGCCAGCGGGATACGCGGGCGTCTATACCGACGTAACCAGCGAAAACGATGCGGCGCGTTATGCGGAACGAACAACCTCCCGTTTCGAGGATATCGTCCGTGCCGCCTCCGACTGGGTCTGGGAAACCGACAAAAACCTGAACCTCACATACGTGTCCAACAGGATCGGTGACTTGACCGAAACGCCGCCGCGTCAATTGATCGGGCGGTATCTCTTCTCACTGGGCGTACCGGAAGAAGCGGAACGTCGGCAACCCGAAATCGGCCGCCTGCCCGATACGCTGATGCCGTTCCGCGGGCTCGTGCTGCTTATCGGACGAACCGAGGAGACCCGTCGGCGCGTCGCCCTGTCGGGCGCGCCCTATTTCGATGACAATAGCTGGGACTTCGCCGGATATCGCGGGACCGGGAGCGATATCACACGCGAATTCGAGGCGGAACACCGGGCCAGGGTTTCGCAAGCGGCGCTGCTGGACAGTATGAAGGAGTTGCAGGAGCGCAACATTCAACTCGCCCAGGCGCTTGAAAAATCAAACGCGGCATCTCAGGCCAAGACCGATTTTCTCGGCAAGATGAGCCATGAACTCCGCACACCGCTGAACGCGATCATCGGTTTTTCGGATCTGTCGCTGCTTGAGAGCTTCGGCAAGCTGCCTGACCGCTACAAGGAATATTTCGGCGATATCCGCAAAGCGGCGGATCATCTCCTCACCATCATCAACGATATTCTCGACGCCGTTAATCTCGACGCCGGGAAGGCCAAGATTCAGCTTGAGAAAATCAAGCTGAAGCCGCTTGTCGAAGAAGTCCTGCCTTTGGTCGAGGCGGAAGCGCGGTCGCGCGGCGTCGATATTGCCGCCGTTACAGTCGATGACGGATGGGCGGTCAAGGCGGATCGCGGGCGGCTGCGCCAGATATTGATCAACCTGGTCGTGAATGCGCTGAAATTTACCGAGCAGGGCGGTTCGGTGGGAATTGAGACCGGGACAGGAGATGATGGAACCGTTCTGCTGACGGTCTGGGACACGGGTATCGGGATTTCGCGCGAACAGCAGGGCCTCATCTTTGACGGGTTTCACCAGGTCCAGGCTGATGCGGTTATCGCGCCGACGGAAGGAACCGGGCTGGGTCTGACGATTTCACAACAACTCGCCCGGCTGATGGGCGGCGACCTGCGCGTGGAGAGCGAACTCGGAAAGGGATCGCGATTCACCATCATCCTGCCGGCGGCGGCCAAAAAACAAAAGAAAAAGCGCCGCGCCAGGAAACCCGTCCGCAAAAGCGCCTGAGCCCCCCTTTTCCGGGGCCGACTCCATCGCTATATTCAACCGGATATAACGGTTCGCCCCGGACGGCTGACCTTTCACGAAACATGATCCGATGACCAGAGACCTAATCGATCCATTTGGGCGCCATGTCAGCTATTTGCGCGTATCGGTCACCGACCGATGCGATTTCCGCTGCGTCTACTGCATGGCGGAGGACATGACCTTCCTGCCGAAGGCGGAGGTGCTGTCACTGGAGGAGATGGAGCGGGTCTGTTCGGCTTTTATCGAACGCGGCGTGCGCAAACTGCGCATGACAGGCGGTGAACCGCTGGTCCGCCGCAATATCATGTGGCTGTTCCGTTCCCTCTCGCGCCATCTGGAATCAGGCGCACTGGATGAGCTGACCGTCACAACCAACGGCAGCCAGCTTGAAAAATTCGCGGGCGAGCTTGTCGATATCGGTGTGCGCCGGATCAACGTCTCGCTGGATACGCTGGATGCGGACAAGTTTGCCGCCATTACCCGCTGGGGGCGTCTGCCGCAGGTACTCTCCGGGCTGGAAGCCGCGAAACAGGCGGGACTCAAGATCAAGATCAACGCCGTGGCGCTGCGCGGCGTCAATGACGGGGAGCTTGACGATCTGGTGCGCTGGTGCGGCGATGAAGGGTTCGATCTGACCTTTATCGAAGTCATGCCGATGGGCGAAATCGGCGAGGTCCGGCTGGACCAGTATCTGCCGCTGTCGATGGTACGGGCGAAGCTGAACGAAAGCTGGACGCTGGAAGACAGCGACTATTACACCGGCGGGCCGGCGCGCTATGTCACCGTGACGGAAACCGGCGGCAAAATCGGATTCATCACCCCGATGACCCATAATTTCTGCGAAAGCTGCAACCGGGTGCGGCTGACCTGCACGGGACAGCTATATATGTGCCTCGGCCAGGAAGATTCCGCCGATCTGCGCGCCGCCGTCCGCGCGGATGAGGATAACACCGCCCTGTTCACCGCGATCGACGAAGCCATCGGCCGCAAGCCGAAGGGCCATGATTTCGTGATTGACCGGCGGCGCGACCGGGCCTCGAACCCGCGCCATATGAGCGTTACCGGCGGGTGAGCGGGAAGCCTACAGCCGCCAATTCGCTCGCGCGGCGCGACGCCGCCTCTATACTGCACCCCTATTCCAACGCTATTGCACTGGAAGAATCCGGCCCGTTGGTCATGACGCGCGGCAACGGCGTCCATGTCACGGACGAGGACGGGCGCGATTATATCGAAGGCATGGCCGGGCTGTGGTGCGTCTCGCTCGGTTTCGGCAATGAACGGCTGGCGAATGCTGCCGCTGAGCAAATTCGCAAGCTCTCCTTCTATCACGGCTTCAACCAGAAGGGTCACGAGGCCAATATCGAACTCGCCGAACGGTTGTTGGCGCTGGCGCCAGTGCCGATGTCGAAGGTCTTTTTCGCCAATTCCGGATCGGAGGCCAACGACACCGCGATCAAGTTGATCTGGTACCGCAATAACGCGCTGGGCCTGCCGGAGAAGAAAAAGATCATCGGGCGGGTAAAAGGCTATCACGGCGTCACCGTGGCCGCCGCCAGCGTCACCGGTACGCCGATCAATCATGAGGCGTTCGACCTCCCCATCGACGGGTTCTTTCATACCGATTGCCCGCATTACGCGCGGGAGGCCGAACCGGGAGAAACGGAAGAGGAATACGCGACGCGCTGCGCCGATAATCTCGACCAGCTGATCCAGAGCGAGGGGCCGGAGACCGTGGCCGCCTTTTTCGCCGAACCGGTGATGGGAGCGGGCGGCATCCTCATCCCGCCTGCGACCTATTTCGAAAAAATCCAGAAGGTGCTGCGCAAACACGATGTGCTGATGGTCGCCGATGAAGTGATTTGCGGGTTCGGCCGTACCGGCAACTGGTGGGGCAGCCAGACTTTCGGGATCGAGCCAGACATCCTCACCTGCGCCAAGGCGCTGTCATCCGGCTATATTCCGATTTCGGCGATATTGCTGTCGGAAGCCGTCTACCGACCGATCGCGGAACAAACCGATGCCTCCGGCGTTCTTGGACATGGTTTTACCTATTCGGGTCATCCGGTCGCCGCCGCGGTCGCGCTGGAGACGCTGAAGATATACGAGGAGATGGACCTGATCGCCCATGTGCGAAAGACCGCGCCATATCTTCAGGACGGCATCCGCGAATTCGCCGATCACCCGCTGGTGGGCGAGATTTCCGGCCTCGGCATGCTGACCGTGGCGGAGCTGGTCGCGGACAAGGACGCCAACACGCCGTTCGAACCGGCGCTGAAAGTCGGCCCCCATTTGCTCGACCGGGCTTTGGAACACGGGCTGATTATCCGGGCGTTGGGCGACCGGATCGGTTTTTCGCCGCCGCTGGTGATAGACCGCGATGAAATTGCCGAGATGTATGCGCGCTTCGGCCGCGCGTTGGACGATACAACCGCCTGGGTCAACAAGAACATGTGAAGCCGCCGCGGCGTTTAGGCGCTTTGCGCCGCCGGGCGCTGCCGTTATTATGCGGCGCGAGATTTCCCGTTTGGGGCAAGGAATGGATTACGACGCTTTTTTCAGGGATTCTATCGGCCGGCTGAAATCCGAGGGCCGTTACCGCGTGTTCGCGGAGCTGGAACGCCATGCCGGCGATTTTCCGCACGCCACCCGTTACGAAAGCGGGAACACCGACGAGATTACCGTCTGGTGCAGCAACGATTATCTCGGGATGGGGCAGAACCCCAAAGTCATCGCCGCGATGAAGGAAGCGATCGACCGCTGCGGCTCCGGCTCCGGCGGCACACGCAATATTTCCGGTACCGCACATGACCATGTGCTGCTGGAGAACGAGCTCGCCACGCTGCACCAGACCGGGGCGGCATTGCTGTTTACCTCCGGCTATGTCGCGAACGAGGCTGCGCTGTCGTCTCTGGCCGCCAACATGCCGGGCTGCGTCCTGCTGTCGGATTCCTTCAACCATGCCTCAATGATCGCCGGCATCCGCCATTCGGGCGCGGAAAAGCGCATTTTCGAACATAACGACCCGGCCGATCTCGAAAGCCACCTGAAAGAGATCGATCCGGCACGTCCCAAGATCATCGTCTTCGAATCCGTCTATTCGATGGATGGCGATATCGCGCCGATCGAGGCGTTCTGCGATCTGGCCGAAAAATACAAGGCGATGACCTATCTGGATGAGGTCCACGCCGTCGGCATGTACGGGCCGCACGGCGCGGGTGTCGCCGAGCGAGACGGGCAGATGGGCCGCATCGACGTCATTCAGGGCACGCTGGCGAAGGCGTTCGGCGTGGTCGGCGGCTATATCGCGGCGGATTCGGCGTTGGTCGACTTCGTCCGCTCCTACGCCAACGGGTTTATCTTCACCACCTCATTGCCGCCCTCGGTGGCGGCGGCCGCCGCGGCCAGCGTCAAACATGTACGCGAACATGGCGCGCCGGACCGCGAACGCCACCAGGAACGCGCGGCGACACTCAAGAAAATGCTCGCCGATGCGGGTCTGCCGGTGATGCCGTCGGTCTCGCACATCGTGCCGGTGATGGTCGGCGATCCGGTGCTGTGCAAGCAGGTCACCGACGATCTGCTGGCGCG
>CAZBKQ010000041.1:10582-22646 GCA_964492555.1 uncultured Rhodospirillaceae bacterium
ATCGGCGCGGCGGCGATATTCGTCCTGCCCTCGACCAGCGGGGCGGCGCGGCGATACTGGGACACGGCGCCGTGGTATGAATTGGCTGGCTTCCTCGCAGAGAGAAGGACAGACGGATCATGAAAATCGCTATTTTCGGCGCGGGCGCGGTGGGCTCCTTCTATGGCGGCGAGCTGGCGGCGGCGGGCAAGAACGTCACGCTGATCGGGCGCGGGGCGCATCTGGCAGCCATGGCGGAAAACGGGCTGACCATCCGGCTGCATGATGGGACGGAACATCATTCCCGCCCCGCCTGCACGGACGATCCGACAGCGATCGACGTGCAGGATATCGTGATATTCGTGGTGAAGGCGCATCAGCTTGAGGAAGCCGCGCGACAGGCGCAGCCCCTGCTCGGCCCGGATACCGTCATTGTCGCGGCACAGAACGGCATCCCCTGGTGGTACACATACCGTGAAGGCGGGATGCTCGACGGCAAGATTCTCACCGCCGTCGACCCCGGCGGGCGCATCGCGAAACTGCTCGGGCCGGAACGCGCGCTCGGCGGCATGATAAACGGATCCTGCTCCATCGCCGAACCGGGCGTGGTGTTTCACCCGCCAAAATCGCGCCAGTTGACGGTCGGAGAGCCCGGCGGCGGCAATTCCAACCGCTGCGAGATGATCGCGGAAGCATTTTCCGGCACCACGACCGGCATCAAGATCGCCGAAGATATGCGGGAAATCGTCTGGCAGAAGCTCATGTCGAATATCGGCGGCAGCATGGTTTGCGTGCTGACCCGCTCGCCGCTCGGCAAGCTCAATCGCGACCCCGGCTGCATGGCGGTTGTCGGCGAAATATTGAAGGATGCCAATAATGTTTCCGCGCAGCTGGGTTACGATTTCACGGAATCGAATTTCGACCGCGCGGCGGTAAAACAAAACCCGTCGCCGCACAAACCCTCGACCCTGCAGGATCTGGAAGCCGGCAAGCCCATGGAGATCGATTCAATCGTCGGGGCGGTGGCGGAGATAGGCCGGATTATCGGCCAGCCGACGCCGGTGATCGATGCGCTCTATGGCGTGGTGCGGCGGCTGGCGGAAGAAACCGGCTGCTATCCGGAAAACGGGGCGTTTCAGTTGGCCTCCCCGGTCAGCCCACACTAATCCCGGATCAGGAAATCCGCCTCGACCTCTATCGCCACGTCGAACGGCATGACGGTAACACCGGCGACGGTGCGGGCGTGGTGGCCGGCCTCTCCGAACACATCGACGAACAACTCGGACGCGCCATTGACCACGGCGGCGACCTCCGCCACGTCGGACGTAGCGTTCACATAGCCTTTGACCTTCGCGATCTTCACCACCCTATCGAGATCGCCGCCGAGCGCCTTTTTCGCGTGAGCGATGACGTTTAGCGCGCAGAGCCGGGCCGCTTCCCGCCCCTGTTCGATATCAAATTCGCGCCCGACCTTGCCGATAAAGGGCATCTCGCCGTTCCATTGCGGTACCTGGCCGGAGACATAAAGAATATTCCCGGCGATATTGGAACCCAGAATTTTCGCGACCTTCGGCTCCCGTGCCTCCGGCAGTTCAATCCCCAGCTCCGCAAGCCGCGCCTCGATCTTTCCCGCCATAATCCTCTCCCGTCTATTCCATTTGCTGATACTATGCGGCGTTATCCGCAACCGCGCCAGACCAACCCCAACCGCAATATGGCTTCCTCGACTGAATTTCGCGATCACGTTCTAAGCCTTTTGCTGCCGATGGGGCCCGTGCGCGCCCGCGGTATGTTCGGTGGGTTCGGCATCTTCATGGACGATGTGATGTTCGCCTTGATCGCGGGGGACACACTGTTCCTGAAGATCGATAGCGGGAACAAGGACGATTTCCGCAACGCGGGATCGCGCCCCTTTACCTATGAGGGTAAGAAACGCCCGGTTGAAATGTCCTATTACAGTGCGCCGGAAGGTACGATGGAGGATGCGGCAAAGCTCCTCCCTTGGGCGGAAAGCGCGCTGGCCGCCGCGAAGCGGGCAAAAAAGAATTGAGCGACGTCCGCAAACGGTCCGTCACCATCGCCGGGCACCGGACCAGCGTTTCGCTGGAATCAGAGTTTTGGGACGAGCTGACGGAAATCGCAAAGGCGCGCGGTATATCGCTTAACCGCCTGATTGCCGAGATCGACCAGACCCGGGAGGCCAACCTGTCCTCCGCCATTCGCCTGTTCGTGCTGGCGGCGTTTAAGGAGCGGATATCTAGCGCCCGCCAAGCCCCCTGAATATGCCGGGCAGCACGTCGCGGATAATGGTTTCCGGCGTGACTTTCTCGGGCTGTTTCTGTTCCTGCGCCGGCGCGTTCTGCTGACCCGACGAAGACCCGGCGCCGGAGGAAGAAGACGAGCCGGACGAGGCCGGCTGTTTCTTTTGCCCGCCGAGAATATTTTGCAGGATCGAGCCCACACCGCGCTGCAACAGGAAGGTCTGCAACCGTTCGATCTGGAAAATGCGCCTCGGATTATCGAGCGGCCCGACCATGCGCATGCCGAAGGGAGGCGCGCTCTTGTGACCGGTCAGGTTGAATTCACCGGTGAAATCCATATGCCATTTGGGCAAATCGGCCGTGCCGGCAAGCCGTCCCTCGCCCGAATTGGCGAGCAGTTTGACATCGTTGCTGGTCAGCACGCCGTTTTTGATCGCGAAGGTGCCGTCGAGCCGGTTGAATTTCGTCTGGCCGCCGCTCATCGAATCCCGGAACAGGCTGATGAAATCGATCGCCCGATTAAGGTTTTTCAGCCGGTTATTCACCCGGTCGAGATCGAACCCCTTTACGATGCCGTCGCGGCTGGAAAGGGTGCCGCTACCGTTCAGCGACCGGATTATGCGATGGGGCGTTTTGCCCGCGCCGGTCAGATTCATTGAAAAATCGGTTATCCCGCCCCGCAGGTCGACGGTGGCGGCGGTAAAGAGCGCCTTGCCCACATTCGCCTGAGAGACCGAGACAGAGGCCTTCATCGAATGGCTGGTCCGCGTGTCGAACCGCCCGTTCATATTGAACGCGCCGTCGAACATCTTGCCGGAAAGCTGGTTCACCGCCATGACACGGTCTTTCAGCACCGCCTTGATCGTCGGGGAATCAACCTCGAACTGGCGATATTTGAGCTTTGCCGCCTGGACCGACAGATCGGCGTCTAACAGACCGAACACCGCCGTATCGAAGGGCGTATCCGGGAAATAGGCGGCGCTGCCGCTTTGCGCCGGGGCCGGGCGCGCCGTTCCCCTCGGCGCGGCCTTTGCCGGTTTGGCGGGCGTGCTCTTTACGCCATCCTTCGCGGGCAGGAACGGGTTGAAGTCCAGCGTCTTGCCGGTCAGCGTCGCCACAATGACGGGCCGCGTACCACCGGTATTGAGCGTGCCGGTGCCGGTCAAAGATGCCTTACCCGCGCTGAGGTCGAATTTAGACAGGTTAAATCTGTCATCACCACCCTTCACCACGGCGTCGAGCTTGAAGGGACCGATCTTGCCGCCCTGCGGCCGGTAACGCGGCGCGAATGTCCGGGCGAGAGTACCGGCTGCCGGATGTGTGGCAGAGACCGTCAGATCGAAACCGGGTTTGGCCAGTAGGTTCGCCAGCGCGCCGCGAGCGGCCAGTTTACCGCCTGCCGCACCGATATCGGCAACCGCCGCGAGTTTTTGCAAATCACCCTTCAGGGAAATTTTGGCGGAAAGCGCGCCGAGCGTCTTCGCCCCGGTATCCGATCCCAGAATAGCCAGCAGCCGCGCCAGGTTGGGGTGGGTCGCGGTGGCGTTGAGATCGAAGGCGGGCGCGGAATTGAATTTATCGATGCGGCCTTTCACCGCCGCCTGACCGCCCGCCGCGCCGAGGGACAGGTCGAGCGCGACATTGTCGACGCCGGTATTGGCCTTGCCCCTAATTCTGAGCGCACCGATATTGCGGATGCCAGGCGGCACGTCGACTCCCAGCGCCCGCAGCGTCCTTGCCCCGTCTTTCGCGTCCGCCGAAACCGATCCACTGAAGACCGGGAACTTGTCGAGATTGCTTAGCGTACCGGCGACTGATGCCCGCGCGCCCGCCGCATCAGCGACCGAGGCTTGCTTGACCGTCAACTTGCCGCCCGCCAGCGTGCCGTCGAAACGGATATCGCGCATCCGCATGCCATTCGCCGTCAGCCGCCGGATAGTGACACGAAGATTGGCATCGAAATCCTGAAGCGCGGCGAGCGGCCCCTTGCCGGAAGACACTCCCGCATTCTTATCCGCGGGTTTCGCGGGGACCTGTCCACGCGGCGCGTAGGCGTCGAGATTGAGCGCGTCCACGGTCACCGTTGCGCCGAACGCGGGACGGTCACGCAGCGCAATGGTCGCCGCCAGATTGACCGTAGTCGCATCGACCCCGATCTTGGCGGCGGAAATCCGGACTACTTCTTCTCCGCCATCAATGCGAGCCGAAACCGACGCCCGGCGCAGCCTGTCGGATGGCACGGCGGCGATATCGGCTCCTGCCCATTGCAGGACAGAACGCAGATTATCGGCGGCCATATCGAACTGTACGGCATAGGCCGGTTTACCCTTTACCGCCTGAAGTGTTCCGGCGGCCTTTGCCTCGCCCCCGCCCGGCACCAGCATCGCCGCGCGTTGGATGGTCGCGACTCCCTTCGACAGGCCGCCCCGCAATTCTATACCGCGCAAGTTCTGGCCGTTGAATTTCACCGCGTCGACGCCAAGCTCAACCCGTGCTTCGATATCGGGCAAGGTAAAGGGCGCCGCCGGTTTTGCCGCGGCCTCTTTCTTTTCGCCGCCAGTCGCCTTGGCGGGCGCCATGCCCTTCAGCCACTCATCAAGATCGATCCGCGTGACCTGCAATTTGGCGGCGACCGAGGGTTTGCCGGTCCCGGCCCGCATTGTCACAGTCCCCGCCGCGCGCACCCCGCCGAATTCGAGATCGAGTTGGGAAATTTCACCGCCTTCGGCCCCGCCTCTCAGCCGCGCATTCATCGAAAACGGTTTACCGAGCAGTTCTGGCAGGGCGGTCCGCGATCCGCCGGACAACGCGGCGATCACCCGGCGCAGATCCCCGCCTTCCGCCCGCAGCTTCGCGGTCACGCGCGGTTTTGGCGCCAACGCCGCGACGCTGCCGGAAATTTCCGCCTTGCCGGCTGATGACGGCAGACCGACCGTCACCTTGAACGGGCTGGCCGCGTCCGCTTTGAGACGGCCCATGGCGAACTCAAGGGACAGCGGGGTCCCACCCGCGATCAAATCCCCCCTGGCGGCAAAGGGCCCTTCGAGGGAGTCGGCGGAAAGATCCATCGTGATCCCGGCGATACGGGTTTCATTGCCGCCATCGCTATAGATCACAGTGCCACGATTGATGCGCAAATTGCCAAGCGTCACCGGCGGCGCGCCGCCGCTTTCCGATGTCTGTTTTTCTCGCGGCTTGAATTCCCAGTTGGCGCGCCCGTCGGCCAGTTTTTCCAGCCGGATGACGGGCTCATCCAACATAACTGAATCCACCTCGATATTGCCTTGAAGAAGCGGCAGCAGCTTTACACTGACGGTGAGCGCCTTGATCGCCACCATCTCCGGCGCGGCGGCGCCCTTTATGTTGCTCAGCCGGATATCAGCGGCGGACAGTCGCGGCGCCGGCAGGATCGCGAGGTCGAGATCACCCTTGATGACCAGATCACGCCCGGTGGCGTCACGCGTGGCGGCGGCGATTTCGGCCTTGTACTTGTTCCAGTCGAGGAAATTCGGGGCGATCAGGGCGGCGGCGACCAGAAAGACCACAATACCGGCAAACCAGATCAGAACCTTGCGCATTGTCTTACCCTTCCTCGCTTCAATGCTTAAAGATCATAGGTAGCGGCCAATAATCAAGAGGCGCATTGCGGCGAAATCGGGGCGGAAAATCGGGGCCTGGACTAGTCGGCAAAAATCTTTCCGGGATTCATGATGTTATCGGGATCGAGCGCCTGTTTGAGCCGTTTCATGACACCGAGGGCCGGACCCATTTCCCGCGCCAGGCAGTCCCGCTTGCCAATGCCGATCCCGTGTTCGCCGGTACAGGTTCCGTCCAGTTCAAGCGCGCGGGCGACCATCCTGTCATTGACCGCCATCGCCGCCGAAAATTCCTCCGGCGCCTCCGGATCGATCAGGAAGATCACATGAAAATTGCCGTCCCCGACATGCCCGACGATGGTCGCGGGAACGCCCGCCTCCTCGATATCCGCCCGTGTCCCCGCGATACAATCCGCCAGCGCCGACACCGGCACACAGACATCGGTCGACCAGGCCTTCGCCCCGGGGCGCGATGCGAGCGCCGCGTAAAGCGCGTCATGCCGTGCCTGCCAGAGCGTTGACCGGTCCTCCGCCTTTTCCGCCCACCGGAACCCGGACCCGCCCAGATCCACGGTGATCGCCTCGACCATTTCCGCCTGTTCGCGGACGGAAGCGGGCGAGCCGTGAAATTCGAAAAACAATGTCGGCAACGGATCGTAGGCGAGACCCGAATAGGCAATGCAGGCCCGCATCTGCGCCGCGTCCAGCAATTCCATCCGCGCCACCGGGATGCCCGACTGCACGGTCATGATCGCTGTATCGACCGCCGCTGCGACAGTCGGGAACTGAACCACGGCGGCGGATACCGCCTCCGGCACGCCATGCAGCCTGACCGTCAGTTCGGTAATCACGCCGAGCGTGCCTTCCGCGCCGATCAGCAGCCGGGCCAGGTCGTACCCGGCGGCGCTTTTGCGCGCGCGGTTACCGGACTTGAACACCGTCCCGTCTGCCAGCACCGCCGTCACGTTCAGTACATTGTCGCGCATCGTGCCGTAGCGCACGGCGTTGGTGCCCGACGCCCGGGTCGAGGCCATCCCGCCCAGCGTCGCATCCGCGCCCGGATCGACCGGAAAGAACAGCCCGGTATCGCGCAGATGGGCGTTGAGCGTCTTGCGTGTCACGCCCGCCTCGACCGTCGCGTCCATATCGGCCGGGGAAACATTGAGAATACGGTTCATCCTGGTGAGGTCGATACAGACCCCGCCCGCCGGCGCGCCGACGCCGCCTTCCAGAGAGCTTCCCGCGCCGAAGGGGATAACGGGCACCTTGTGGCGCGCGCAGACCCTGACCAACGCCGCGACCTGATCCGTGCCTGTCGGGAAGGCGACCAGATCCGGTGGGCTCAGATCATGATGCGATTCATCCCGCGCGTGATGATCGAGAGCGGCGGCATTACTGGAAACCTCCAACTCCGGGAGCACGCTAATGTCGCTCATGAATGCGTCGGAAAGGGGCCGCCTGCTCATCCTTCTGAATTAGCCCCCAGCTCTTGCCGGTTCAACCATCTTCGGCGGGCTGCGCGGCAAAGCGCGCGATCAGCAGCGCCAGAACGACACCCAGAAGCGACGCGCCGGCGACCGCCCAGGCGGCGGCATGCCAGCCCGCGAAAGCTGCAACCAGCGCCGCGGTTACCGGTGGTAAAATCAGGGTACCGATATTGCCGCCCTGCACCACCCAGCCGACGGCGGTTCCCGCAAGTTCCCGCTTTGGCGCGAGTGAAGCGGCGGCGCTCCAGGTCGCGCCCGGGATCACCCCGCAAAAAGCCGAATAAAGAACCGCCATGCCATAGCGGACCCCCGGCGGGACCGCGCCGGAGAAAATCCCGATCGCCGTTACAGCGGTAAAAAGCGAGCCGCAAATCAGGATTGTGGCAAAGGGAATGTTTTTTTTACGCAGCCAGCCGCCGAAAATATTTCCGCCGATATTCACCGCCACCGCGAATGCCGCCATCAGTGCCGCTTCGCTCCGCGTGACGCCCAGATCCTCGATCAGCATGGTCGGCAGAAATCCGTAAACGGTAAGATAGTTTCCGGCATAGGTTCCGAAGAACAGCCCGAGCAATACCGGGCCGGGACTTTTCAGCAGCGACACAACATCGCGAACGGGTTTCCGTTTGACGGCAGCCGTCACGCGCGGCCGTTCCAGCCCACCGGTCGTTAGCGCCATGCCGACCGCATAGAGTCCGGCGAGGGCGCCATTGACCAGCCACAGCGCGCGCCAGCCGAGATCGGGATATTCAAGAAAGAGCGGGGCGGCGACCATCATTGCCGCCGTGCCGGCCGGCATATACGCCCCCCAGATTCCCGCCGCGACCCGCCGGTCGCCTTCAGTCGCGGTAACCTGTCCCAGAAGCGGCGGCACGGAAACGACAATCGGCAGATAACCCACCGCTTCCGCGAACCGGGCCAGCAGCAGAATTTCGCCAGTGGGGGCAAGCGCGCCGGAAATACTGCCCAGCGCGATGCAGGCGAGACCGAACAGCAGAGCGCGCCGGTAGCCGGCGGCATCGGAAAACGCGCCACCGAGAATGCCTACCGCGGCGGCGAACAGGGCATAGACGCCGATCAGCCATCCGGCAAAAACAAGATCGAGCCCCAACTCGTCCCGGATTGCGGGGAGAGCGGGTGGTGCCTTGCCGATCTGAAAGGCGCAGACAACACCCGCGCCGATCAAAATGGACACCAGGGACCAGTTGGTTCCGGCCCGCGTTTTCTCTTCGGACAAATTCTTTCCCCGGCATGCCTAAATGGTGCCACATTGTCCGGCGACAACGCGGCATGTTAGAGATTCCCATCATGCCATGGTTTCGCCGCCTCGTCGTCATACTCACGCTCTTGCTGCTGGGTCCTTTTTTCTCCGCTGCGACCGGGATGGCCGATATTTCGGGTGACTGGCGCACCGCCAGCCGTGAGTCCGCCGGGATCGCCCCCGACCCCGCGACAGTCCGCGACGCGGTGGTTCAGGTCTATGCCGCCCGTACCTTTTCCTGGCGCGGCGCGTTCGCGGTCCATAGCTGGGTCGCCTTCAAGGAAAAAGACGGCGCGCATTTCGAGACCCATGAGGTCGTCGGCTGGGGTGTCCGCTATGGCGGCGACGCGATCCGGTCGCAGGCCGGCGTGCCCGACCGGTACTGGTATGGCGCGAAACCGTTTCTATTAGGAGAAATTCGCGGCGCCGAAGCCGAAAAGGCGATCCGGGAAATCCGCGCCGCCATAAAGACCTACCCCTGGCCGTCTTCCTACAGAAGCTGGCCCGGGCCCAACAGCAACAGCTTTACCGCCTGGGTGATCCGCCATTCGCCAAGCCTTGCCGTCGATCTGCCGCCGACCGCCATCGGCAAGGATTATCTGGGTCGGGGCAGGTTTCTCGATCGCGCCCCCAGCGGCGGTGGCTTTCAGGTCTCGCTCTGGGGCGTGTTCGGCGTCCTTGCCTCCGCCACGGAAGGGTTTGAAGTAAATATCCTCGGGCTTTCCTTCGGCGTCGATCCGGGCTCGAAGGCGTTACGCCTGCCGGGTATCGGCACGGCTGAATTGTGGTAAGAACCTGCCATGGCGATCTGGGGAAAAATTCTGGGCGGCGCGGCGGGGTTCGCGATGGGCGGACCGCTGGGCGCGCTGCTTGGCGCGGCGGCCGGACATATTATCGACCGTCAGTCGGGACCCGATGATTCAGAACCGGGAACCGTCAAACAGGCTGCGTTTGCCCTGGCCACAATTGTCCTGAGCGCAAAGATGGCCAAGGCGGACGGGCAGGTAACGCGGGACGAGGTCAACGCCTTCAAGGAAATCTTCCATATCCCGCCCGACGAGGCGAAACATGTCGGCCGCGTTTTCGATCAGGCACGCAAAGACTCCGACGGATTCGAGAAATACGCGCGGCAGATTGCGGGTATGTTCGAAGGCCAACCGGCGGTTCTGGAGGAACTGCTTGGCGGGCTGTTTCATATCGCCAGGGCGGACGGCATGGCCCATCCGGCGGAAATCAACTATCTGAAAAATGTCGCGGAGATTTTCGGTTTCGACGAAACCACCTTTAACCGGCTAAAGGCCGCCCATCTGGGCGAGGGGATGGACGATCCTTATGCCGTACTGGGACTAACAGCGGATGCCGGCAATGATGAAATACGCGCGACATGGCGCAAGCTGGTCCGCGACCACCATCCCGATACGCTGATCGCCCAGGGCATGCCCGAGGATTTCATCGAGGTTGCCACGGATGAATTGGCGGCGATCAATGATGCCTATGACCGCATATGCAAACATCGCGGCATAAAGTAATCGGCGGCATCCGGCGACCATGAAGCCGGGCGATTTCCTTATCGCCCTTCTGGTGGTCACGGTATGGGGCGGAAATTTCGTCGCCATGCGCACAGGCGTATTAGACCTGCCCCCGTATATGACCCTTGGCTGCCGCATGGTGATCGCCTCCGCCGTGCTGGTCTGGTTCCTGAAATCGCCAAAGGGACAATGGGGCGCCCTGCTGCTGATCTCCTTCACCATGTCCACGCTACATTTCGGACTCGGATTGGTCGGGGTCCAGCATGTGCAGGCGGGAACCGGCGCGATCGCCATGCAGAGCTCGGTGCCCTTTGCCGCCATCATCGCCTGGCTGGTCTATCGCGAAACCTTCGGATGGCAACGTTTCTGGGGTATGATTATCTCCTTCGCCGGAATCATGATTATCGCCGGATCGCCGACACTGGAAGGAAACGTCATGATGCTGGGCGTCATGGTGGTCTCCGCCTTTTTCTTTTCCGTCGCCTCTATTCTGATCCGGCGGCTGCGCGGCATCGATTTCGTATCGCTTAATGGTTGGGTCTCACTGCTCGCCTTGCCGCAGGCCTTTCTGGTATCCGCCCTGATCGAGCAAGACCACTTGGCGGCCGCCGCAAACGCGCAATGGCAGGCCTGGGCGGGCATTGCCTATATGGCGCTGGGCGCGACCATCATCGGCCAGGGATTCTGGTACCGGCTGCTGGCCCGGTACGAAACCAACAAGGTCATGCCTTTTACGCTATTGGTTCCGGTGTTGGGGGTCTTGTTCGGTGTGTTGCTGCTGGATGAGGTGTTGAGCCTCCAGATGGTCGGCGGCGGTCTGGTCACCATCGCCGGGGTCGCGATCATCCTGTCCTATCGCGGCGGACGAAAAGCGGCAGAATCATGATGCCGATGATCGAACATCCATCGCCGAATTTCGGTCACCGCGCGCCTGGCACCGTTATCGATATGCTGGTGATCCACTATACCGGCATGCAAAGCACGGAAATTTCTCTGGCAAATATGTGCGATCCGGACGTGGAGGTCAGCGCCCATTATCTGATCGACGAGGGCGGGGCAGTCCACCGGCTGGTCGCGGAGGAAAATCGCGCCTGGCACGCGGGAGTCAGCTCTTGGCACGGTGAAACGGATACAAACAGCCGTTCGATCGGGGTAGAGTTGCAAAATCCCGGACATGATTGGGGTTATGTCCCCTTTCAGAAGGCGCAGATGGATGTCCTTGAGGAATTGGCGGCCGGTATTTTATCGCGTCACGCAATCTCGCCCCGGATGGTGCTGGCCCATTCCGATGTCGCGCCGGGCCGCAAACAGGATCCCGGACATTTGTTCGATTGGCGGGGACTGGCGCAGGCCGGCATCGGATACTGGCCGGAAGCCTGCCCCAGCGCCCCGCCGGATGACAAGGCTGCCATCAGGGATACTCTGAACCGGATCGGATATGATCCGACCGCTTCCTTGAAGGATGTCATCGAAGCGATTCAACGCCACTACCGCCCGGCCCGTGTGGACGGCGTCCTGGACGCCGAATGCTGGGGTATCATCGAAGCCCTCGCGCAGGACGGCTGACGTCGGGTTCACGCGGTTTTTCTTGACCCGTCCCCTTTCTGCCGCCAACTATGCCCTGCCAGACGGTCGGATGGCCGCCTTTCGCAATGGGGGAAACCCCGCGGGGGGAGGAAAGTCCGGGCTCCACGGAGACACGGTGCCGGGTAACGCCCGGCGGGGGCGACCCCAGGGAAAGTGCCACAGAGAGCAGACCGCCCGCCTTTGGCGGGTAAGGGTGAAAGGGTGCGGTAAGAGCGCACCGCGCTTCCGGTAACGGCGGCGGCAGGGCAAACCCCACCGGGAGCAAGACCGAGTAGGGGCGGCATAGCGGGTTTCGGCCCGCGGGCGGGTTTCCGCGCCGCCGCCCGGGTGGGTCGCGCGAGGCGTCCGGCGACGGGCGTCCCAG
>CAZBKQ010000042.1:0-7138 GCA_964492555.1 uncultured Rhodospirillaceae bacterium
AGGCCCGGTCCGTTATGACAGATGACCTCACCGGTATCCGCGTTATAGCGATGCTGAATAAAGGTACCGGATTTGGCCTCACGCACGATCAGGGCGATGCTCTGCGTCTTGCCGGCATGTTCCTGATGGATGGAACCGGGCGGGACCACATCGATATCGCCGGGTCCGATCTCATGCGCGCCGAGATTTTTCAGCGCCGCCGGGCCTTCATCGGGATCTCCGCCGTCGGTGCGTTCAAACCGGTGCATGGTCTCGGTTCCGGTGATTAGCCCGTACAGCGTCCATTTATCGCCATGATCGTGCAGGTTGGTGATGACATCGGGCTGACGAACCGTCGCCGCCATAGTGAAGCCGTAATCCGGATCCTCATAAAATTGCAGATTGCGCACGGTAGGCGCGGATTCGACCGTCGCCGGCCAGGCCTCCGCCGCGCGCTTCAACCCGTCATCGGCCAGAAGCGGCCGCATCTTTTCCTCAATCCGGTTCCAGAGCGCGGCCCCCTCAAGGCCGGACGCGAAAAGCGTGCGCACCTCATCAACGAATTTTGCCGCCGCCGGCAGTGTCGGTTTATCCATGGCGTCTCTCCCTTTGGCAAAAATCATACCATGACCGGCGGCGACAGAAAGGGAGAGAAGCCGCGCCCGGGATCAGAGAGAGACCGAGAAAAGGATCGCCCGGCCCTTGTCTTTCATTTCCCGGAAGAAATCCCGCACCTCTTCGAAATATGCCCAGGTATAGCCAAAATCCTCTTCGCCATATTCGGGCCATGCTCCCTTGCAATGCTTGAAGTAGCGTTCCCGCATGTCGTCTTCATCGATCTTGTCGATTGCCTCCACAAGATCGGGAAGTTGTTCGGGTTCGATCAGGCGGAGGAAAAAATCGCTGCGATTTTCGTCGAGCGCCTTCCCGCCCAATACCGCGATCTTCAGCGGATACGACCCGTGATCCTCCGGCAAGGCCCAGGAGCCGGCCTCTTTCTCAGGCCACATATAAGGTGTGTCGGGCGGAAACTCGCCGAGACAACGATGCATTGCATCCCAGGCCTTATCGGTTTCAACAAACCATTCATCCTCGATTTTCTCTCCAATCTCCTCCATCGCATATTCATCGCGTTCCCGGGGAGCCTCCAAAGATTCGAGCATTTTCGGCTATTCATCGGTTATCGCGTAATAAATACCCCTGACCATGTAAACCTCGTTGAAAGTCCTGTTTCCCCGTACCATCGGGGCATGTTTGTTCTATTATTGTTCTTTTCCGGAGGCAAGAACAAAAAGTATTTTTTTCTTGTATAGGTTGTTTTTCGGGCGGATTTTTTGCGGTGTGGGCCGTCTATCCGCCGGGGACGGTTGGGATTAACCGTAAAATTCGTCTAGATTTCCGGCAGAGAAATTCACAAAAACGGGAGAGGCGTTCATGTTCGCGCAGTTGAACCATATCGCGATTACCAGCGACCAGTACGCAATCAACGCAAAATTCTATGAAGCGCTATTTGGATTGCGCACCTCGAAAAACCCGCGCCCGGCGCGTGCCTGTGTGGTGAGTGACGGCGTCGTCGGGATGAACATCATCCCGAGGCGCGAAGGCCGCACCGGCGGGCTGGATCATTTCGGCTTGCAGGTCGAGGATATCGAGGAAGCCAAATCACGGATCGCGAAATTCGACCCGTCGATCCGGCCATTGAAGCGCCCGCCGGTCCGCCCGTTCGCCGCCTATAGCGCACATGACCCGGACATCAATATTTTCGATCTGTCGGCAAAAAATCTGAACATGCAGAAAGACGTCTATGCCGACCAGCTGGAGCAGACGGAGCGACGGTTCGGCCATTTCGCGCTCCGGACCGCCAATGCCGAGCGCTGCGCGGAGTTCTATCACGAGGTGTTCGAACTCAGCCTTCTGAACAAGCAGGAAGACGACCCGAATTTCTATCTGTCGGACGGCAATATGACTCTGGCCATCCTGCAATGGAACATGGACGATTATTACGGCATGGACCCGCAGCGCACCGGACCCGACCATATCGGCTTCAAGGTGGAAAGCATCGACAAGGTGAAAGAAGACCTCGACGATCTGACCGGTCAGAATCCGCTGATGCGCATTCGCGCGCTGGGTTATGGCAGCGAGGGCGAGGCGCGGCTGGAGCTGTTCCAACGCTGCCCGCTAAACCAGTTTCATATCACCGATATCGAAGGCGTCTATATCGGCATTTCCGAGAGCTGATAAGCCGCGAAAGTGAAAGAAGAAGGACCGCGCCGGCGATTGAACTCATCGACGTCAAGGAAGTCGGCAAGCGCGAGCCGATGGGGCCCGGTTAGCCTTATCACCGGACCCGCCAGGCGCGGCTAAATCATGCCCGGAAAGGGCCCCCGGCGGATTGCCTCTGGCGCCTTTATTATTCTCTATATACCGATGACGGGCTGCAACAGGCGGGCGGCCATGCTTTTGAACCGCAACGGCGCATCGGTCACCGCCAGACAAATGCAATCTTCTCCCGGCGCGGCAAATGGCCGATGCATCACGGTCTCATCCGCTTCCTGGAAGTCCCCACGCCCGTAACGGCCGGTATGGTCTTCAAACGCGCCGCGCAGAACCAGAGTCATCTCATTTCCGCCATGCGTGTGTTCCGGAACCGGTTTGCCGGCCGGAATACGCAAAAGTCTCGCGACCGTATCATCTTCCTCGGCCAGCAGAACGACCTGGTGCGCGGCGGGCCCAAGCCTGCACCATTCAAGCGCGTCGGCATCTCCACCGGCATAGCCTCGTAGCGGTTGCGGCAAACAGGCGGAATTGTCTCTTTCCGGCGCGACTCGCGGCGCGGCATATTCCGGCGCGTCATCCATCCGCGTCATAATCGTTTCCAGCAGACCTTCGCTAACAGACGCAGCCGGCGACACGTCGAACAACGAGCCGGCGACGGCCTCCATCCGCTCAACCGATTTCCGGCAGTCCGGACAAATTGCAAGATGCGTCGCGATAGCGAGGCTCCAGGCCTCACCGAGCGCGCCAGATGTGTAATCCAGTAATGTCTCGTCGTTGGGGTGATGACAAATATTCATCGGATGTCTCCAATCTCCGACCTGATATGCTTCATTGCCAAACGAATCCTCGATTTAACAGTTCCAAGCGGTATTCCCAGTTTTTCGGCAACCTCTACGTGAGGCATTTCTTCCATGAAGGCGAGCCGCAGCACGTCCTGTTGCTCCGGCGACAGGGTTTCCATGCACGCCCGCAGCCTGGATGTTTCCTGATCACGCGATACCAGCTCCGACGGCTGCGGTTCGGCTTCAGGCACAAAGGCCGGATCCTCAAAATCCGGTTCCGGACGATGCCGTTTGCGCAACAGATCTATCCGCTGGTTTCGGGCGATCGTGTAAATCCATGTACTGGCAGAAGCCTTGTTTGGATCAAATTGCCCGGCTTTTCTCCAGACCCGGATAAAAGTTTCCTGAACAACCTCTTCCGCCAGCTCCAGACCGGCACCATTGCGCATGGCGAACGATTTGAGTTTCGGGGCAAAGGCTTCGAACAGGTGACTGAATGCCTTTTTATCTCGCCTTTCCGCAATCGCGATCACGTATTCTTCCATAATTTTCGCAGTTGCCTTTGAATGGCGGCCCTTTTCTCTGGCCGATTTGTTCGGCCTCGGGGTAGCAGGACTTTCAAATGTTTCACCAGCCATTGCAACAGCCGACATTGCTTGCGCACATTTGCGTGACGTCAGCGCGGCAGCGTCTATACTATTTTCGAGAGTATGAATAGTCATATTGCATATACGATTCAGCCCGGCGACCGGATCACCCGCAAAAGCTCAAATTGTGATCCGGAAAAGCATCCCGGAAGTACTAAATGTAAAAATCAACCATTTGCGAAAACATGATGCCTCAGGAAAATCTGCGTATCGCCGTTATCGGTTCGGGCATTGCCGGCCTGTCGGCTGCCTGGCTGTTGGGCAAGCGGCACAGCGTCACGCTTTATGAAAAGGAAAATCGCCTCGGCGGACATTCCAACACTGTGTCCGTCGATCACCCGAGCGGCGTGATCCCCGTCGATACGGGCTTTATTGTGTATAACGAGGACAATTACCCCAACCTGACGGCCTTGTTCCAGCATCTCCGCGTGCCTACCAAGGCAAGCAATATGTCCTTTGCGGCCTCGCTTGGCGGCGGCGCCTTCGAATACTCGGGCAGCAATTTGGATGGTTTATTCGGACAGAGGCTTATCGCCCTCAAACCTTCCTTCTGGCGAATGATCATGGATCTCAGGCGTTTCTACCGGGAAGCGCCCCTCCATCTTTCTGAGGGCGCGACCGATGATTTGGCGCTGGGCGATTATCTGCGGCGGCAAAGATACGGCAGCGATTTCATTGAAAAACACATTCTGCCATTGGGTGCCGCGATCTGGTCTACAACCGCGGCTGAAATGATGGCTTACCCCGCAGAGACCTTTATTCGGTTTTTTGAAAGCCATGGGCTGCTAAGGATTTCGGGAAGGCCGGAATGGCGGACCGTAGAGGGCGGCAGTATCGAATATGTCCGCAGGCTTTCCGAGAATCTGACCGGTCACGTGCGCTATAGCGGTGTTCGCTCAATAGAGCGCACCGGAAACAGCGTCGCCCTAACCCCAGCGGATGGTGAGACAGAGCACTATGACCATGTCGTTATCGCGGCACATGCGGATCAGGCATTGGGGTTGTTGAAAGACCCCGATAGGCTGGAATCAAGACTTCTGGGCTCTTGGCGCTATACCAAGAACCGCGCGGTGCTTCATTCGGACACCCGGCTTATGCCGCGGCGGCGGCGCGTCTGGTCAAGCTGGAATTTTATTCAGGGCATCGACGGCGCGGCGCACCAACCGCTTTGCGTGAGCTATTGGATGAACCTGCTGCAATCAATAGCTGAAGACTCGCCGCTATTCGTCACTCTGAACCCGCCAGGCGGTTTAGAGCCCAAAAATCCGCATGCCACCTTTGACTATGAGCATCCCTTTTTCGACCAAGGGGCCCTGGATACGCAAAAAGACCTTTGGTCGCTTCAGGGCCGCCGGCGCACCTGGTTCTGCGGCAGTTATTTCGGTTACGGGTTTCACGAAGATGCGCTTGAATCCGGTCTCTCGGTGGCCGAACAGCTTGGCGGTATCAACAGACCGTGGTCTGTCCAAGAAGGCAGCAACCGCGTCCACGTCACGGAAGCCGTATGGGCGAATGCGGCATGACGATAGCTTCGCGTCTTTATGAAGGCACTGTCACACACCGGCGGTTCCGGCCAAAGTCACACCGGTTGCGCTATGACGTCTATTCCATGTTGATCGATCTGGATGAGTTGGAAGCGCTGGACAGTGAACTTCCCGGATTTTCCTATAATCGCCCTGGGCTTATGGCCTTCCTGGACAAGGACCACGGGCCGCTTGACGGGTCGCCCCTAAGGCCCTGGGTTGAGAGCAAGCTGCGGGAAGCCGACATCGAAGCGCCGTGCGGTCGGGTCACTCTTCTCTGCTATCCACGCCTTTTCGGTTATGTCTTCAATCCGTTGAGCGTCTTTTTCTGTTACGACGCGAATGGCGTGCTGATCGCGACGCTTTATGAAGTCTGCAACACCTATTCGGAACGCCACACTTACGTCATTCCCCTAGCGGATGACGGACACAAGGTGATCCGCCAGGCGTGTCCAAAGCATCACTATGTATCGCCCTTTATCGATATGACCGGGCAATACCGGTTCAGCGTCTTGCCGCCCGAAGAAAGCGTGCGGATCGCCATCCGCCATGAAAGCGACGGCGACCTCATACTGGCCGCTTCGTTTAGCGGTGAAGCGAGGCCGTTAACCGGAAGGAGTATGATGCGATGCCTGATATTGTTTCCGTTACAGTCGCTCAAGGTTGTTGCCGGAATTCATTTTGAGGCTCTAAAAATGTGGGTTCGTGGTTTTCCGGTATTTACGCATGTTCCGGCCAAGGCGCGCGTTGCCTCCAGCGTTCATATGGCTGGAACGAAAAAAGGCATGTCGACATGAGCAACGCTGTCGCCGGGACAACCAGCTGTGACGATTTTTCCGCGAGACAATCGTGGCCGGAGAAAATGCTTTGCCGGCTGCTTTCCGGCGTCCGCACGGGGTCGATAACGGTGACCACGCCGGGCGGCCGCGCCTTTTGTTTTTCCGGCGACCGTCCCGGCCCCGAGGCCGACATTTGCATCAAGCGCTGGCATTTCATGGTCAGAACCATTTGGGGCGGACATTCGGGCTTCTTCGAAGGGTTTCAGCGCGGCGACTGGACAACGGACGATCTCCGTTCCTTGCTGGAATTCGGAGAAGAAAATCGCGCGTGCATTTCGGGTATCTTGAGCCCATCTGTCTGGCGGCGTCTGATGGACCGGCTGGGTCACCGGGCAAACCGTAACTCCCGGAGAGGCAGCCGGCGGAATATCGCGGCGCATTACGATCTGGGGAACGACTTCTACCGCGCCTGGCTCGACACCGGCATGACCTATTCGTCGGGAATTTTCGAGCATTCCGCGCAGACTCTCGCCGAAGCGCAGCAGTCCAAATATTTACGCCTCGCGGAAATCGCCGAATTGTCGCCTGGTGATCATGTGTTGGAAATTGGCTGCGGCTGGGGCGGATTCGCGGAAATCGCGGCGCGGGACTTCGGATGCAGGGTTACCGCGCTGACGCTTTCAGAGCGGCAAGCTGACTGGTGCGAAGACCGGATGCGGGCGGCGAGCTTAACAGACCGCGTCGATATCCGTCTGCAGGACTATCGCGACGTGACCGGATGTTTCGACAAGATTGTCTCAATCGAGATGCTGGAGGCCGTAGGAGAGCGGTACTGGCCACTCTACTTCGATACCCTTCGGGCCAGGCTGGCGCCTGGCGGCAAGGCGGCGATCCAATCAATTACGATCGATGATGCGGTTTTCCCCGCCTATCGGAAGAATCCGGATTTTATTCAGCAATATATTTTTCCTGGCGGTATGTTGCCGTCACCGGCAGCAATCGAGCATCATGGCCGCGTCGCCGGCCTCTCTCTCAAAGACAGTTTCTTCTTCGGAAAATCATATGCCCAAACACTGCATCTTTGGGATCGTGCATTTCAGAGCCATTGGCCCCGGATCGCAACTCTTGGCTTTGATCAGGGTTTCCGGCGA
>CAZBKQ010000042.1:7238-22412 GCA_964492555.1 uncultured Rhodospirillaceae bacterium
CTTTGGAAGGTAACACCGCTCCCGGACGGGGTTTATGAAGGACGTGCCGAAGACGTCATCGGCCGCGCGCGGGGAGAAATAAACGGTAACCGGCTGTCTTGGCATTACGATATGATGTTGCCTGTCCGAAACCGGCGCATCCGTGTCCGGTTCGACGACCAGATGTGGTTGCTGTCGGATGGGCTGTTGTTAAATCGGGCGCGTATTTCCAAGTTCGGGATATTGCTCGGCACGGTGACTATTGTGTTTACGCGTGAAAGCGACATTCTCAGCGATTGGCGGGTGCGGCGGCACGGCGATACACAAGACGCAGCAATCGCCCGATGACGGGTAGCCGGGCCAGAAAGTGCCGGCCAGAGTCCCAATAATCGACGTGCTCGATCACCATGCCGGCATCATCGAAGCGGACATGTGAAGCGCCAGGAAGGTCCCAGCTCCTGCCGAACAGGCGGCCCGAAAACCGCCACACAAGAAAAGCTTCCTGGCCCTCTTCAGAAATCGCGGAGACGAAGAAATCGACCGGACCTGTCTTATCGTACATCGCGGCGAACACGTCCCGCATCGCGGATACGCCGGTCACGTCATGAAAGGGATCCGCGAAATGTACATCAGCGGCGACATATAGGGGCAAAACCGTTAGCGTTTCCGGTGACAACCCCTCCAGAAATGCGGCATATCGCTTCGCCTGCGTCATCTCGTCCGAACCATACGGCGTGAAATCATGAAAAAGAGACCATTAGGAATGATGCGCAGTAACTTCATAATCATCTTGAAGCGCCAGGGAAATGCGACCTCGAAACGTTTCTGCTCAAGGCCGCGCACAATATAACCCGCCGCTTCGTCCGCGGTAATCAGGTCCGGCATCGCGAAATCATTTTTATCGGTCAGGGGGGTTTCAACGAATCCGGGATTGATGAGAGAGAGCATCACGCCAGCCTCATTCAGCTCGGGCTTCAAAGCCTCCGCCATGTTGATGAGCCCGGCCTTTGTGCATCCATAGGCCGCGGCGCCCGGCAACCCCCGATACCCCGCAACAGATGCCACGATCCCGATCTGGCCCGCCTTGCGCGCGAGAAAGATCGGCAATACCGCCGCAAGCCCGTGCACCGTTCCCATTATGTTGGTTTCGACCAAGTAGCGAAAATCATCTACTGCGAAATCCGCCGCATGGCCGGGTCGGTGTGTGCCGGCATTCAAGAGTGCGAGTTCGATGGCACCGACACCGCGTTCGATTTGCTGGACAGTTTTCACTGTCGCATCGCGATCGGTTATATCTAGCGGGAAAATCTCAATAGCGCCCTCTGGCGCGGCCGCCTGCAGGGAAAGCAGGTCGTCACGCGTTCGGGCGCTTGCTGCAATACGCCACCCGTCCGCGGCAAGGCGCAACGCCGTGGCCCGACCGATTCCCTTTCCGGCACCGGTCACCCATGCGCATTTTGCCATTTTCATCCTTCTTTCCGCCCTAGTTCTCCCGACAATGCTTTGCTTTTGGTTTTATACGAAAACTCCACCCGTCCAGATCACCGAAAAGATAAAATTCCTATTTCTGGAAAAGTTTTCTTATACCGTATGATCTACTTGGAACATGAAGGCGTAACCAAGGTGTTTGATAGCCAACACCACTCTTGCTTCACGAAAGGAAGTTCCACTTATGTTCAACAGTTTCAAAAGTTTTGCAGGCGCCGCCGCCGTCGGCATCATGGCACTGACTGCCGCCCCGGCAATGGCCGGCAATTATGGCGGCATGCAAAAAGAAGCCACGATGAAAAAGGATATCGTCGACACCGCGGTCGCGGCGGGGTCCTTTAACACGCTGGTCGCTGCGGTTAAGGCTGCGGGATTGGTCGAGACGCTGAAGGGAAAGGGCCCGTTCACGGTGTTTGCCCCGACCGATGCCGCTTTCGCCAAACTTCCGGAAGGCACAATTGAGACCTTGCTGAAACCCGAAAACAAGAAGAAGCTTCAATCGATCCTCACCTACCATGTCATTCCCGGCAAGGTGATGTCCGGCGACATCGCGGGCAAGAAGTTGGATGTCGCGACGGTTCAGGGCTCAAAGGTCAAGGTTGATGCGATGAACGGCGTGATGGTCGATGCTGCCAAGGTTGTAAAGGCGGATATCGCGACCTCTAACGGCGTCATCCATGTGATAGACACGGTCATCTTGCCGCAAGACTGATCAATCCACTTTCCTCTACGTTCGAGAAACCCCCGGCACATCCGTGCCGGGGGTTTTTTGTACAAAGAATATTAGCTTGGCGGTGATCCGGTCATTGAGGGCGTCCGTACCATTGTTACATGCCGGCTAATCCTACCCTCCCTTGTCAGCCGGCATGGCCCCTGTTTCGGCCCCGGCATTTTGCGCCGGGGCCGAACTTTTTCACAAGCTATGTGAGATAAAATACCAGCGCGACGATTGTCAGGACCGCGACGACAATCGCGGTAAGCGCCGCCAATAGCCGGCCGGTGGAGCCGTCATCGATCATCTGCTGCAACGGCTTTCCCAGAAAGAGGGTAAGCAGCGCCAGTCCGTGAAAACGCAGCGCGCGCGAAATCAGGATCGCGGCGAGAAACATCGGAAAGGAATAGCCAACGATCCCGCTGCCGAGTGTCGCCGCCTGCAACGGCAGCGGCAGGAAGCTGACCCCGAAAATCACCCAGAAACCGGCCCAGAGCCCCAACCCCTCCAATTCCCGACTGAATTCTGTAAGGTCCGCCTCTAGTCCCATATAGGCGGCCACCGGCTGACCGATGACGTCGTAGAGCAACAATCCAATCCCGTAGAAAGTAACGGAGGCCAGAAGGCAGCCGGCCAAGGCGGCGCCAGCGATACGCCAGATCCGGTCGCGGCAACTGAGAAAGACCGGCACCAGCATTAATTCGATGGGAAACGGAATAAAGGAACTTTCCAGATAGGCGGCCGCGCCGACGCCCCACAGGCCGCGGTTTCCCGCCGCGAGACGCCGGGTTACCTCTTCCAGTTTTTTCCAGCGTTCTGACAGGGTCATTTTTGGACGAAGCAGAATACGGCCAATCGGGATGGCCGGACAGCAAAATCACCCTTTTCGACCCTGCCAAGCTGGATTTTTCTTCGGGGCGTATTAGATTGCCCGGATAAAGAACAGGATAAGCCGGTGGCCGACACAGAAACCTCCCAGATTGAACAGATTTGCATCGACAAGGGCATGCGCATGACCGGGCAGCGGCGCGTGGTTGCCCGGGTGCTTTCCGAATCGGAAGACCATCCGGATGTCGAAGAGATCTACCGGCGCGCCGCCATGCTGGATCCGCAAATCAGCATTGCCACGGTTTACCGCACGCTTCGCCTGTTCGACACGGCGAACGTCATCGACCGGCTGGAATTCGGCGACGGGCGAGCACGGTATGAAGTCACCGATGACAACGCCCATCATTATCATCTGCTGGACGTCAAATCCGGCGAGGTCCTGGAATTCGAGAACAAGGAAGTGGACCGGCGGTTAAAGGAAATCGCCGCGGAACTTGGCTATCGGCTGATCGGCGACCGTCTCGATCTATACGGCACGGCTCTGGAACCCGGCGAGAAAGAATAATCTGCCCCGCGCGGTTCAGCGGCGCTGCGACGCATTCATCAGCAGAACCGGACCCAGACCAGCGACGACGATCGCCAATGCGGCAAGCGCCACCTCTTCCAGCAACTCATCCTTGGCGAACTGATAGACGAAGGTCGACAGCGTCTCGAAATTGAACGGGCGCAACAGCAGCGTCATCGGCAACTCTTTCATCACATCGACGAACACCAGCAACCCGGCCGCCAGCATCGATTTCCGCAAGAGCGGCGGGGCAAGCGAGACCATCGTCCCGGTGAAATTTCGTCCCAGCACGAAACTGGCGCTCATGATATTGGGCGACAAGCGGTTTACGCCCGACGTCATCGCGCCATAACCGATCGCCTGGAACCGGAACACGTACCCGATGATCATCAAACCGATACTGCCGATCAGAAAACCGCGCGGTTCCAACCCCAGCATCCCCTCCCAGATTTTCCCGATCGCGCCGTCGAGAACGCCGGAAAACGAGACCACGCCGATTGCCAGGACGACGCCGGGAAAAGCGTATCCGGTAGCCGCTACCCCGGTCAGAAATTTGAGCAAGGGATGCTTCTTGTAGGTAACGGTCAACACCATAAAGCTGGAGATCGCGACGACACACAACGCGGCAAGCCCCGCGACAATCACTGAGTTCGCGGCGGCCTGAAACAGGCTTGCTCCATCTGACACGGATAACCCGTCCAGGACGAAACCCAGCAGCACCCCGACGGGAATAAGAAACCCGAGGATAATCGGCAGAAGGCAAATGACGATGCAAAGCGCGGCGGACTTCCACCCGGTCTCGCGCAGCGGGATTTCGTTGCCACGTTGCGGTGAGCCGGTGAAGCGCTGACGCGCGCGCGCGGACCGTTCGACATAAAGCAGCCCGAGAATGAATATGAACGCCACGATGGCGATCTGCGCCGCGGCGGTAAGATTGTTCATCCCCAGCCAGACATTAAAAATGCCGAGCGTCAGGGTCTCAATCGCGAAATATTCCACCGTGCCGAAATCGGACACCACCTCCATCAACACCAGCGCAAGCCCGGCGACGATGGCCGGGCGCGCCAGCGGCAGATCGACGGCGAAGGAAAAATTCCTTTTATGCAGAAGCGCCACTTCGTAATAGGACGCCGGCGTCAGGCGAAACGCGGTCCGCGCCATCAGATAGACATAGGGATACAGCACCGAGGACATTACCAATATGGCGCCCCCCATGGACCGGATTTCCGGGAACCAGTATTCACGCACTGATCGCCAGCCGAACATATCGCGCAGCATGCCCTGGACCGGGCCGGCATATTCCAGAAGGTCTGTGTAGGTATAGGCGATGATATAGGCGGGTACGGTCGCCGGCAGCAGCAGCGCCCATTCGAGAATGCGGCAGCCGGGAAACCGGAAACGGGCCACAACCCATCCCGTGCTCAGCCCGAACCAGAGGCTGAGGATGGCGACACCGGCCATCAGGACCAGCGTGTTCGCGACATAACGGGGAAAGACGGTGGCGAAAAGATGCGACCAGAGTCCACCGCTGTCTCCGGCCGCGACGACGAAAAGGGCCGCGAACGGCCCGATCAGCACCAATCCGAAAACAAGCGTTGTAACGGACCAGATGCTGACCGGATCACGTGATCTTAGAGATCGAAAGAGAAGGGATACATTTACCATCCAACCCGATCGATAATTCGCTGCGCGACGGGTGTCAATTCAGCGATTTTATTGATCGGAAGGCGATCCTGCTTGAACGTTCCCCAGCTTTTCACCTCCGCGCCCGGTTCGGTCGCCGGATTGACGGGAAACTCGAAATTGATTTCGCCATAGAGCTTTTGCGCTTTTTGTTCGGTGAGAAACTCAAGCAGCTTTACGGCGAGCGCCTTGTTTCTGGAATGTTTCGCGACACCGCCGCCGGAAATATTGACGTGGTTGCCGCGGTCACCCTGATTGGTGAAAACGATCCGCACGGCGTCCGCCCATTTGCGTTGGGCCGCCTTCTTCGAATTTTTCATATTGCCGTAATAGTAGCTGTTCATGACCGCGACATCGCAGACGCCTTCGTAAATCGCCTTGGCCTGGGCGCGGTCGTTGCCTTGCGGCCGGCGCGCCAGATTGGCGACGAGGCCCCGGGCCCATGCTTCCGCCTTCTGTTCTCCGTGCGCGGCAACAAGAGAGGCAAGCAACGCCCTGTTATAAACATGGCTGCCCGGGCGGGTGCATATACGGCCTTTCCATTTCGGGTCGGCGAGATCTTCAATCCGCTTGATTTCGCCCTCCTTCACCCGGTCCTTTGAGACCGCGACGATGCGCGCCCGCGTCGACAGGCCGAACCAGCGATTTTTCCTGTCCCGTAAATGCGCCGGAATGTTCTTCATCAGCTTGGGCGATGACACCGGCGAGAACAGATCCTTTTCGACATAGGCGCTGAGCCGCGCGATATCGACGGTCAGTACGACATCGGCCGGGCTGCGGGTGCCCTCGGCCAAAAGGCGTTGCACAAGCCCCTTCGCGGCGAAGACGACATTGACCTTGACGCCGGCCTCCTTCTCAAAGGCTTTAAGGAAAGGGTTGATCAGAAAGGGCTGGCGGTGCGAATAGACATTCAGCTCCGCGCTAAGCGCGGGGAACGACGCACCGGCAATTCCGGCGGCGAACAGGACACCGTACGTCAACTTTTTTGACAACATGGCTTTCTCTTCCTCCTCATCGGATGGTGACTATAGCACCCAAAATTCCTGGCTCAGACAGCCGTCCGGCATTTGCACCTCTTGGTATTGCGAATAATTCGCAATGTCAATAATGTTGCGAATGATTATCAGTTACAAATTGTCGCGCCCTCTTTCTTGACTGGGGCATTGCGGTAAAATCGCGGGGAATGAAGGGTTTACAGTCGTCCCGCAAGCCGCGCGCGGCGGAAAAGGAAACGGGATTTCATCTTGCGCCCCGCCGCGTTTGGCACTAGTTAGTGGTTATTGAGAATGATTTTTAATTTCATACCTTCACTTCAAGGGAGGGTATGGCGCAAGGAAGCACGGCAACCGGCAAGATGCTTGGACTGAATAACATCAGCCTGGATTTGGGCGGCAGGCCGATCATCAGGGATATCGACTTCGATGTTCTTGAAGGAGAGATCGTTTGCCTGCTCGGCCCGTCTGGTTGCGGCAAGACCTCCACTTTGCGTCTGATAGCCGGGCTGGAAAAACCGGACGCAGGTACGATTACTATCAACGGCAAGACCGTTTCTTCACATAAAGACACGACGCCGCCGCACAAGCGCGGTGTCGGGTTCCTGTTTCAGGATTTTGCCCTGTTTCCGCATCTGACGGTCGCGGAGAATATCTCCTATGGGCTGACCGGGCTGGACCGCGAGGCGGCGGCGGCGCGAGTCGACGAATTGCTGGCGCAAATCCAGCTGACCGATCACGCCGACAAATATCCGCATATGTTGTCGGGCGGCGAACAGCAGCGGGTCGCCCTGGCCCGCGCGCGGGCGCCCCGACCGAGACTGCTGCTGCTGGATGAACCGTTTTCCGGTCTGGACACAGCCCTTCGCCAGCAACTCAGAAACGAAACGCTGAATATTCTGAAGGATCGCGGCGCCACGGCGATCATGGTCACGCATGATCCAGAGGAAGCCATGATGATGGCGGACCGGATCATCCTGATGAAAGACGGGCGCGTCGTGCAGAACGGCACGCCGAGCGAAATATATCACCGCCCGGCGACCAGCTTCGCGGCGCAATTTTTCGGCGATATCAACAGGCTGCCGGGCAAGGTCGAAAACGGCCGGGTAAAGACCGGCCTCGGCGAATTTGCGGAACCGTCCCTGAAGGATGGCAGCGATGTCGAGGTACTGATCCGCCCGGATTCGATGAAGATCGTGCAATCGAACGATCCGGATTGTTCATTGCATGTCTGCGCGGTGCGCGATGCCGGCAATGCCAGCCTGGTGCGGCTCGGCATCGGCGACTGGCGGGAACCGCACGCCCATATCCATGTCCGCCACCGGGGCCCCGCCCGTTTTGAACATGGCGATCCCATCGGCGTCGAGATCGACCCCGACCAGGTTTTCATCTTCGAAAACTGACCGCGCTTGCCGCGCACGCGACACGGACGCACAATATCTTCACAGGGAAGGTATTTTGTACGTTCCGTTTGCTGCGAGGAGGCAAGGGTCATGACGAAATCCGCACGCCAGATGAAGCTCGGCATGTTTATGCGCGAGGCGGGCCATCACATCGCGGCCTGGCGCGTGCCGGAAGCACCCAAACATCCTGGTAACAATGTCCAGCATATGGTCAACCTGGCCCAGACTGCGGAACGCGGCCTTTTCGATATGCTGTTCTGGGCGGATTCCGCCGGGCTCTGGGCGGGCGATAAATCGGAACTCAGCCGCATATGCCGCACCGCCTGGATCGAACCCTTCACGATGCTGGCCGGGCTGTCGATGGTGACCAACCATATCGGGCTCACCTGTACCATGACCTCGACCTATACCGAGCCGTTCAATGTTGCGCGGCACTTCATGTCACTGGACGTGATGAGCGGCGGCCGCGCGGCATGGAATCTGGTGACCTCCGCCAATCAGGCGGAAGCACAGAATTTCAGCCGCGAAGGCCATATGGCGAAAAGCGACCGCTATCGCCGGGCGCGGGAATACACCGATGTGGTGCTGGGACTGTGGCGCAGCTGGGACGATGACGCCTTTGTGGAGGACAAAGAAGAGGGCCTGTTTTTCGATCCGGAGAAGCTGCACGTCCTTAACCATGAAGGAGATCATTTCAAGGTCGCGGGGCCGCTGAACGTGCCGCGTTCGCCGCAGGGCCATCCGGTGATGATCCAGGCCGGCGCGTCCGATGACGGGCGCGATCTGGCGGCCGCCACCGCCGAGGTGGTGTTTGTTGCGACGCCGACAATCGAGGAAGCGCGGGCCTATTACAAGGACGTACGGGAACGCGCCGCCGGTTACGGGCGCGATCCGGACAGCCTCAAAATCATGCCCGGCGCGGGCATCATGGTCGGCGAAACCGATGCGGAGGCGGAAGAAAAGTTCGACCGGCTGCAAAAGCTTATCCACCCGCAGGTTGGTGTGCGCCAACTGTCCAACTATGTCGCCTATGATTTGTCCGAATTCGATGTCGATGGTCCGTTACCGCCGATACCGACCAATGAGATTTCCAACAGCCGGGTAGAGTTGCTGGTCGAGATGGCCAAGCGTGACAATATGACCATTCGTCAGCTTTATGAGGCGATATCGGGCAGCCGCGGGCACATGACCCTGCGCGGATCACCCAAAACCATTTGCGACACTCTGGAAGAATGGTTCACCACCGGCGCCGCTGACGGGTTCAACATATTGTTCCCGACCCTGCCCGGGTCGCTGAACGATTTTATCGAGCTGGTGATACCGGAATTACAGCGGCGGGGACTGTTCCGCACCGAATATGAAGGAACGACGCTGCGGGAAAATCTCGGCCTGCCGAAACCGCCGGATCAAAGCGCGTTAAGGGCGACCTCCGCGGCGGAATAATCTCAGGCGGCCACCCGGGTCCCGGTATCGACACCGGCGCCGGGCTCAAAACGGTGCAGCATATACAGCGGCGCCTCCCCGATTGCCGTGTCGACGCCCTTGCGCACATCGACCGCGACGCTGGGCATGGTGGTCACCACCGTGCCGCCCCAGTCGCGCCGGTTCTGCGAATGGACATGCCCGCAGAGGATTTGCACCACCTGGGGGTGGCGGCTGACGACGGCGGTCAGCGTCTCCCGTTCCGCCGGATTGCGATAGCCGTCGATATAGCCTTCGGACGGCACATCAAAGGGCGGATGATGAAAAAACAGCAGGGTGGGTTTTTCGGGTTCGGCGGAAAGCGTTTCCTCCAGCCAGCCCCGGCGTTCGGCGCAGAAAAACCCCTTGCGTTCACCAGCGCATGTCGTGTCCATACCGATCAGCCGCAGGGGATAATCCTCAACCGCATAGTGGAGAAATTCACCCTCGCCCGGCAAATATCCTAGATGATCCAGCGTCTCGCGCAGCGCCGCCGCCCTGTCACGGTTGCCCGGCACGATATAAAGGGGCGCCTCCAGATCGGACAGGATATCCCGCAAAAAGGCATATTCCTCCGCAACGCCATTCTGCACGCTGTCCCCGGTATGAAGCACGATATCGACGTCTTGCCGGTTAATGTCGGCGACACAGCGGCGGAGATTTTCCGTTCGGCTTTCCGCCGCCCTCTCCGGCGCGCCGGGGGCCAGAATATGGGTATCGCTGATTTGCGCGATAAGCATCGAAAATAACTCCGGGTTCTCACTCTAACGCACCGCTTCTATGACGCGGCCGCGAGACAGTATAGGCTGGCATTTCGCCTGTCGAGCCGGAGATAGATGCGGTGGAAAACACGCTTGAAAGCCTGACCGAACGCCTGATCGAATTCCGCGACGCGCGCGACTGGAAACAGTTTCATTCGTTGAAAAATCTGATGGCGAGCGTCACCATCGAGGCGGCGGAATTGCTGGAGCTCACCCAGTGGAAGGATGATTCGGAGATCGAGGCGATGGCCGGCGATCCGGATTTTCGTGAAAAACTGTCCCGGGAATGCGCGGATGTCTTTATCTATCTGCTGCTGGTCGCCGAACGCGCCGATATCGATCTCCTCCGCGCGGCGGCGGAGAAGATCGATCTCAACGACGCAAAATATCCGGTCGAAAAATCGCGCGGCAATGCGCGGAAATATACCGAGTTGTGACGCGCCTCAATCAAGGCTGTCGTAATATTCCTGCAAAACCCCGACGACTTCGGGCCGGCTGAACTCTTCCGGGATGGTTTCGTGATTCGCGAACATCTCCCGCAACCGGGTCCCGGAAATCTGTAATCTGTCCGCGTCGGTATGTGGACAGGTCCGCCCCGTCGCCATGCCACCGCATTTAAAGCAGTAAAAGGTGATGTCAATTTTCAGCGGTTGGGTTTCCATGCTGCCGGCAGGGATTTCATCGAAAATATGATGCGCGTCAAACGGCCCGTAATAATCACCGACACCGGCATGATCGCGCCCGACGACCAGATGCGAACAACCGAAATTTTGCCGGAAGACGGCATGGAGCAGCGCCTCGCGCGGCCCGGCGTAACGCATTTCGATCGGGTAGCCGGCCTGAATGGCGGTGCCCGGCACGAAATAATTCTCGACCAGCGCGTCGATCGCCTTTACCCGCACGTCGGCCGGAATATCACCGGGTTTGAGCGCGCCCAGAACCTGGTGGATCAGCAACCCGTCGCAGATTTCTATCGCGATCTTGGCCAGATATTCATGGCTGCGATGCATCGGGTTGCGGGTCTGGAAGGCCGCGACCTTTGACCAGCCGTTCTTCTCGAACAGCGCGCGGGTTTCCTCGGGCCGGAAATACAGCCCCTTATAGGTTTCCGGAAAATGCCCTTCCGACAGCGCCGTGACCGGCCCCGCCAGATTAACCGGCGCCTGCTCCATCACCTTCTGGACACCGGGATGAGCCTCGTCATTGGTGCGGAACACTTTCTTGCATTCCAGCGCCCGGTCGATGGTGTATTTTTCGGTCACGGTCTGGGTCGCGAGGATCTCGCCGCTCTCGCCATCGACCAGCGCCACCTCATCGCCTTCAGAGAGACCCTTCGCCGTGTCCTCATCGCAGGACATAGTGATCGGAATCGGCCAAAACGTGCCGTTTGCCAGCTTCATATCGACACAGGAGCCGCGCCAGTCGGCTTCGGTCATAAACCCGTCTAGCGGTGTGTAGGCGCCCATCCCGAGCATGAAGAGATCGGAAATCTCGCGGCTGGAAATCGGAATCTTGGGAAGGGAATCGGCCCGTTTGACGGCTTCGGCGCGTTCGGCCTCCGGCAACAGCAACGGTTTCAGCGGACCGCCGCCATGCGGCGCAATCAGGTTGGACATCGGCTCATCCTTCTAATCTCTGTTCCGGAATCTGGCGCAACGGATAATCCATCGACCGGTCAAGGGCAAGAGGCCGCGCCCAAACCCGCAGAAAACCATACGGTACAGTATGTTTTTCTGCCTAACCCCCCTGAAACAGGCAAAAATCCGCCAAAATCCACCCTTGCGGAAACGCACTTTCATCGCTAGACCATGAGGCGTTCACCCGGCGAAAGCCAAATCGCCATTAACCACCCAGGGGACTTAGGGGTATTTACATGTTCAGCAGCAATCCCTTTGCGCAACTTTCATCGACCGTTTCGCCCGACATCATGCAGATTTTCGTCATAGTGATGATCCTGTTCGTCGTCGGCGGCACGCTCTATGACATCATTCACAAGAAAAGCGCCCGGTACTTCTTCGAGAACTGGCGCAAGGTCAAGGACAAGGGCGAAAAAGACGTCAATGTCGCCGGTCTGGCCATCCAGACCGCCGTCGTCGAGGTCGCGACCTCAGCCGAATTCTGCAACCAGAAACGGCGTATCGCCCATCTTCTCGGCATGTACGGCTTTGTCATCTATGTGGTGACGACCTGCATCATGGTGTTTTCCTACCCGACGCCGGAAACCGCGGCGCCCGCCATCGTGGCGCAGCTCTGGTATCTCGGCGCGGCGATGGTCTGCGTCGGCGGGTACTGGTTCTGGTTCTTCATCCGCGTCGATGTCGCGGCGGAAGGCCATACGCCGTTCCGCATCGTCCGGGCCGATCTGTTCATCCTTTCGCTGCTGGCGAGTTGCACCTTCGCCCTGATCTGGGCTGTTTCGCAGAATAACGGCAGCGGCTGGTCGGATATCTTCCTCGGCCTCTATCTGATTTCGACGGTCGTGCTGTTCGGCGGCGTGCCTTGGTCGAAATTCTCTCACATGTTCTTCAAGCCCGCGGCCGCGCTGCAAAAGCGCATCGAGACCGCGAACGGCACACGGCGGAATCTGCCCGCCCCGGCGGACAAGCCGGAAACGCTGGGCAGCATCCAGCGCGTACCGCGGAACTACTAATTCCTGATAATACCGGTCATCGAAACAGGAGACATTCGAGATCATGCCTACTTTCGTTTACATGACGAGTTGCGACGGGTGCGGCCACTGCGTCGATATCTGCCCGTCGGACATCATGCATATCGATGAAAAATATCGCCGTGCGTACAACATCGAACCCAATATGTGCTGGGAATGCTATTCCTGCGTAAAGGCCTGCCCGCAGAACGCGATCGACGCGCGCGGCTATGCCGACTTCGCGCCGCTGGGCCACAGCGTCCGGGCGCTGCGCGAAGAAGAAAAGGGGACGATTTCCTGGAAAATCAAGTTCCGCAACGGGGAGGAAAAGAATTTCGTTTCCCCGATCCGGACCACCGAATGGGGCACCATCCCGGGACCGCAGGAATATGACGCGCCGAGCGCGGACGATTTCAAGACCCAGGAACTGTCGCATGAGCCGGATTACCTGAAGATCGACGGCGGGCTGCCGGTGCTCGATCCCGCGAAACTCAAGCCGGGAGCGCCGAAATGAGCCTGTTCAAGACCCGTAAGACAATCACCGTCGAATCCGACATTCTGGTCGTCGGCGGCGGCATGGCTGGCTGCGGCGCGGCATACGAATCCCGCTATTGGGGCCGCGATCTCAAGGTCGTCTGCGTTGAAAAAGCCAATATTGAACGGTCCGGCGCGGTGGCGCAGGGGCTCTACGCCATCAACTGCTATATGGGCATGCAGTGGGATGAGAATAAGCCCGAGGACTTCGTCGAATATGCCAGCAACGATCTGATGGGGCTGGTCCGCGAGGATCTGGCCTATGACATCGGCCGCCATGTCGATTCGACCGTTCACAAGTTCGAGGAATGGGGCCTGCCGATGATGCGCGATCCGGAAACGGGCCGCTATCAGCGCGAAGGCAAATGGCAGATCATGATCCACGGCGAGAGCTACAAGCCCATCGTCGCGGAAGCCGCGCGCAAGGCCGCGTCGGAAGTTTATAACCGGATCATGGTCACCCACCTGCTGACCGACAAGAAAGACCCCAACCGCGCCGCCGGCGCCGTCGGGTTCAATGTCCGGACCGGCGATTTCTATATCTTCAAGGCGAAGGCCGTGATCGTCGCCGCGGGCGGCGCATCGCATATCTTCAAGCCGCGCGCCGTTGGCGAAGGGATGGGCCGGACCTGGTACGCGCCCTGGAGCTCGGCCTCGGCCTATGGGTTGCCGCTCAAGATCGGCGCCAAGATGACGCAGATGGAAAACCGCATCGTGCTGACCCGCTTCAAGGACGGGTACGGACCGGTCGGCGCCTACTTCCTGCACTTGAAGACCTATACGCAGAACGCCTATGGCGATGAATATGAATCCCGCTGGTATGAGGACACCAAGAAGCTGGTCGGCGATTATGTCGACCGCCACCCGGTGCCGACCTGCCTGCGGAACCACGCCTTGCTGCGTGAGCTCGCCAATGGCGGCGGGCCGATCCGCATGGTCACCAAGGAAGCCTTCCAGGACCCGCACAAGGAAACGGTGGGCTGGGAAAACTTCCTCGGCATGACCATCGGCCAGGCGGTCGTCTGGGCGTCGCAGAATATCGACCCCAAACACATCAATCCGGAGCTGACCACGTCCGAACCCTATGTCATGGGCTCGCACGCCACCTGCTCTGGCGCCTGGGCCAGCGGTCCGGAGGATTACGCGCCGCCGGAATACAAGTGGGGCTATAACCGGATGATGACCGTCAACGGTCTGTTCGGCGCGGGTGACGCCAGCGGCGGCACCCCGCATAAATTCTCCTCCGGCTCCTTCACCGAAGGCCGCATCGCGGGCAAGGCCGCGGTCAATTACATGCAGGATACCGGCACCACGCCGGAAATCGACATGGCCGAGGTCGAAAAGCTGAAGGCCGAAATCTTCCAGCCGCTAGACAATTATACGGTCGGCCGGAACGAGATCGTCGCCGGCACCGTGTCGCCGAGCTATATCCTGCCGATCCACGCGCTGCAACGTCTGGAGAAGCTGATGGACGAATATTGCGGCGGCATTTCGACCAACTATATGACCAACGAACCGCTGCTGACCCGCGGGCTGGAGCTGATGGAAATGCTCAAGGAAGACGCCGAACATGTCGGCGCCGAGGACCTGCACCAGCTGCAGCGCACCTGGGAATTCCGGCATCGCCTGCTGGCCTCCGAAAGCGTCATGCAGCACACGCTGTTCCGCGAGGAAACCCGCTGGCCGGGCTATTACTATCGCGGCGACCACATGCAGCTTAACGACGACGACTGGCATTGCTTTACGCTGTCCCAGTACGACGCCGAAAAGGACAGCTGGAACATGGAAAAGGCGCCCGTCTATCACATCAGCGACTGACGGACCGCCAGAAGGCGCACACGAAAAAGGCTCCCTCCGGGGAGCCTTTTTTGGTTGGGGGAAAGGCTTCCAAAACTACCCCCCGGGCACCCGCCCCCGGATGGCATAGGCGCGGCCGGCAAGCACGATCCGGGAATCGTGTGGCTTCGGCAGGGTCTGGCGGAGCGCCGCCTTGAGCCGTTCGATCTCCGCCGCCGTCAGGGCCAGTACGGTCTGGCCCTTCATCGCGGACCAGCAATCCCCGAAATCGCGGAATTCAAAGGTGAGCGCCAGGTCGGCCGTCTCTATGGCGGAAAACCCGGC
>CAZBKQ010000043.1:0-22224 GCA_964492555.1 uncultured Rhodospirillaceae bacterium
TTTTTCGCCAAATCGACCAGCGCGATAACCCCCAACCGTTTCGCGAGCCGGCGGGGTGTGAGCTGTTTGAGGCTGCGCGCTGCCCGCGCGGACAAGTATACGAGCGGCCGGTTTTCCCGCAGATAAGCGCTCAATTCGTCCCCGTCCATCAGCGGTTCGGACAGCCGGTCCTTTGGATATGCAAGAATATAGGCGGAAATATAGCAAAACCACCAGATGCGCCGCGGCGCGGTAACGAGCCGCCTCCGCAGATTTTCCCACCAAATCTTAAAGCGCGGCAAGGCGTAGGATTCGGCTGTTATCCCTTCGTCGGTTTCCTTATCGACCAGAACGGCCACCTTGCGCCGCCGCCGGTCGATAATACTGAATTTTCTCAGCCCCGCTTCGTGCGCCTTGCAGTAGAGCGACAAACGGCGGGCCAGATAGGCGAAATGCAGTTGCGATCCGTATGTACAAAGGCGGTCCCATTCGCGAGAAATACGCAGATTGCGGGCGAAATGTTCGCGCGCCGAAATATCTTTGCCGAATTCGATCCCGCCGAACTCAATGTCATGGATTTGTACATCGCGCCACATACCCAGATGGTGCCAGAGATTTCTGTCGCCACCCGGCCCGGCGGAGAGATGATAAGCAATGCATTGGTGATAGGCATCGGTGCCCCAGCAATGGCCGGTGCCCCCGGTCACATGCATCCATTTGCCGGTCATGAGGGCAAAGCTCTCCGGCATATAGGTGCAATCGAAAAGCTTGTGGTAATTCCGGTACTTACAGAATGACACGCGCAGTCTGAATATATCGTCTTCGAAGAAACCGACATATTTTTCCAGCACGCGGTCCCAATTCTTCGTCAGAATGCGGATTTCATCGCTGGCGAACAAGAAGAAATAGCTTTGGGCGTCGGCGATTTCAAAGGCCTCGTTTTGCGCGGCCCAAAGGGTAAATACGCCGCTGTGGCGCGGCGAACACACATAACGAATTCTAAAAGGACGGCGTGCCTTTTCCCGCTCCATCGTATCAATGGCATCAGAAACGTCGTCATCGACCTTTACGACAACCTCTACTCTTGAATAATCGGCGGTGACCCGTTCCAGATTGTCCAGCAGCCCTTTCAACTGTTGCGGTCGCCGTGACGGTATGACGATGGTCAAAAGGGGGCTGGTCACGAAATTGACTCTTCCTGGAAGGTCCGTAGACGACCGCCGTTTTAAAGGGCTGCGACTATTCGTCAAGACTCTTGCATCAACCGGCCATTTAAGTCACAAGCTGATTCCTGTATAGAATATGCTGATGTCAGGTTGTGCTAGCGGGGTTGTGTCGGACCTCAATCGGCCTGAAATCCGGGAAATTTTTGCGGATTCGGGCAAAAATCTGGTTATTCTGGGTGAGCAGCGGCGCCCGGTGGGGAATTGCGATGTATCTTGACTACTCCGAACCGAAATTACGCGCCGCCATGTTAACGGGCATGTCGGCAGACGGGGATATGGTTCGCCAGTTCGGAACGGCGATTAAGGACTTTTCCTTTGACGCCGATCGTTACAATTTCCGTGAATTTGCCGCGCGACATCTCGCAAAACACGGTTTTCTGCCTGACGGCGTTCCGCTGGAGCAAATCCATACGGTGAACTCCGAAGAAGACCTGACAGTCGATTCGTCCGGTCAGTCGAGATTGTCTTCCTCGCTCTATTCGGTCGGGGACGGGTTCCAGAAGAGCTATTTTCAGTTCATTAAGGAGGTCGTTCGCGGTGAATTATTCAATTTCGATTTTTACTTTCAGACCGTGCCCACCTTCCGATGTTCCGTGCCGGGAAGCCCGGGATATGACTGGCGGCCGAACTATCATACCGATATCGCCATCGGTCATCCGCCGTCAGTCGTAAACTTCTGGGTGCCCGTAACCGACTGCCGGGGAAATAATTCGCTGATCTATGCGGATCTAAAGGACAGTGTTGAGGTCTGGAGAAGATATGACTGCAACTTCAAGGCGTTTCACGAGACCCTGGACCGGGACGACGCCCTGTTTGCCCATTGTATGGAAATCAGCCGGTCTTATGACGCGCAAAATGGAAGAGGGTTGGCGTTCGACGCGCGATGCATGCATCTGCATCAGAAAAATGATACCGACGCCAGCCGCGTCAGCTTCGATTTCCGGATTCTTTCAGTCGATGCGTATAATTCACTAGGGGCGGAATTTGTCGGGACCGGACGCCGCGGTGCGCAATTCCGTCCCGGTGGCTATTACCATGAAAAAAGCGTGGACCAGCTTTAAGCAGATCCACCGCCGCCCGCCTCTAAATTACGGATAAATATATTGGCTGAGAAAAGTTCCATTTCGACCTTTATGTCGAACTCGCTCGAGCAGTTGAAAAAAAAGGATGCCCGGGTTTTTCATTACGACGTGTCAGAAGAAGATCTTACGCGGCTCACGGAATGTCCGATCTGCGGTTCTTCTGATTTGCAACCGATCTCTGACGTCAGGCTCAAGGACGAGGTCCGTTTTTTCGAAACTTCCGTCTGCACATCCTGCAAATTCGTTTTCCGGAGCGTCTTCCCCAGCTTCGCCTGGTTCAAAAAACGTTGGGCCCAGATTTCGACGCAATCGGGAGAGGTCTTTAATCCCGAGCTTGAGGAAGAACGGAAGGTCCGTTACCGGGCCTACTGCGAAATGTTGCTCCCCTATGTGAAGCCCGGCGGAGTGGTCCTCGATATCGGCGGGGGTTACGGCTCAGGCGTGTCGGTGTTTCGGGATGCCGGTTTTGAGGTTGAACTACTCGAACCGGAAGATGACCGCATACATTATGCCCGCAATGAGCTGGGGCTGACGGCCCATCACACGGTGCTAGAGGAATTCGAACCCCAACGGCGATACGACCTCGTGCTTTGGGCCCATAATCTGGAACATGTCGATGGCCCGCGGGAATCATTCAAGAGGGTCATGTCGTTGCTGAAGCCGGAAGACGGTGTTCTTTATGTCGAAGTGCCGCTTGTCTGGAATATCATCGACTGGTCGGATTCCATGTTTATGGCGCACAAGAGCAATTTTGCGGAAGCGCATCTGCGCAGGCTGGTCACGGAAAACAACGCTCGCGCCGTGCATAAATGGTATCCGAAGCTGAACAGCCCAATCCACGAAGATATCGGATTGGTCGTCCGGCAAGGTGCGGATGGTGACGACGTGATCGATTTGAAAGACGATGTCTCGGATACCGATCTGGTGAAATTCCACGAGCTCTATTTGCGCATGATGCCCTGCGATCTACCAGACGGTATCGTGCGACCGCTGCATTTTGAAGTGCCTTATATCAACCAGTTCTATACGACGGTCCGGTATAACGAGGGTGAGTTCCAATTCGACGCGGCAACAGGGACTATCAGGTTCGAGAAATGAATTTTCCTGGAACCCGGCGCTGAGCGTAAGCAAAGGCCAATGAAGAAATCTCTTGGAAATTTTATGCTGGCCGTTTGCTCGATTGCTGTCGCGTTCGCGATGCTCGAGGGAGCAGCGCGCTATTTCTATGAAGATTTGGCGCCCGAAGGTGGGCGTAAGGTAATCAAGCGGGCGTTGTCTTCCGATATCGCCAAGACTGACTGGCTTTATTACAAATCGCACCCGTACATGCTTTATATGCTCGCGCCAAACGAGCGGGATACGAATTCAAGAGGGTATCGGGGACCGGAATTTACCGATGCACCGCCGTCGGATCGGCTCAGGATTCTGGCCCTTGGTGGGTCGACAACTTGGGGACAGGGCGCGAAAACCTACGATCAGGCCTGGCCCGGCCAGTTGGAAGCCATCCTTGCTCGGCGTGGCCTCCGGACTGAGGTTATAAACGGTGCATTTCCTGCGGCGACTACAGCCGAACTGGCCGCACATTACGTTTTTAAACACAAGGCCTATAAACCGGATATCGTGATCTTGCATGTCGGTTGGAACGATACATTGCCGCTTTTGTCGAAACATTACCACGCGGCATATGATGATTATCGGGGTTGGAAATCGCCTCCGCTCGCCTTTAGGCCCGGTGAAAAACATCTTTTGTCCTTTGCGATCATGCGTATTGCCTATGCTTGGTGGTTCCAACACACCGCTTTGGATGAATTTATTATTGTCAATGATCGTTACCGGAAGTTCGACCCCGCGCAGGCTTTGAAAAGCGCCAAGGAGAATTTTCCAGAGGGATTTTCCCGGAATGTTGAAACAATTATCGATCTGGCGCGGGCCCATGGAGCGCGGGTGATATTGTTCCCGACGACAGTAGCTTGGGATACGGCAATTTTTGAACGCTCACCCGCTCCCAACTCCGAGAGGGTCTGGCCGGCCCTGATGGTATCGCTTGAAAAAAACCGGGCCGTTTTACGAGAAATTTCCAAACGAAAATCAGTGATGCATTTTGAATTGCTGGACCGTTCGATCCCGTTGCGGGAATTTATCGATCATGCTCATACGACACCACAAGGTCATGCAATCAAGGCTCGTTTCATTGCCGACAAAATGTGTGCGATGCTTAAGGAGGCGCGCCTGCGCCATGAATTTAGGTGTTCTAAATCGCTCTAATTTGAATTGGTGAGTGGGGACACTGCTTTCGCAATGCATTCTCCGTAATAGGCGTGAACGAGTTCGTTAGGATGGCCGTCATTGGGAACCTTGACCCGTCTGACGCTACGGTCGTTGTGACCATATAGCGATTCTCGGGCAGGAATGAATGCTCCACTTTTCCAGGTTTGTTTTTCCATTCCAGTTCCGGATCCGGCGCTAATACTTTCAGAGTCCATTTTTAGGGTGGTGAGTAGGAGAATGGTTCCAGTCCAGAAAGGCGCGCTCCCAATTCCCCAAACAAGAATCCGAAAATAATTGCGGCGAATAAAAGACCGGTGTTTTTCAGCATGGTCAGGTTCGAGAACTATCTGAAAGGTAAAGCATCGCCATCGACACACCGGCAACGTGGCTAAGAGAAACAAAACGGTTATCGCGGATTGCGTTCCTGGCCTCATCCTGGGAAAGCGATAGGGTTTCACTCCACTCAAGGTCATCACTTTCCATGAGCGCGGCTTCCTGATCCGGGACTGTGTTCAGGCCCAAAAAGTAGAAATTGTCCGAAAGCCCATAAGAGCAGCTCACATTGTATTTTCCCAAAAGTTCAAGGGATTCGGAAACCAGACCCATCTCCTCCTTTAATTCGCGCATAGCGCCGCCCGCCGGGTCTTCTCCCTCTTCGATCCGCCCGCCGGGCAGGGCGTAACCAATTCTGTCGGCGCCATAACGATATTGATTAAGGACATAAAACCTCCCGTCCGGTGCCACAGGAATCACATTGGCGTAAGTCCCCGATGTTATGTGGTGGTAGTCGTCGATAATCCGGCCATCGGGCAGTTTGACGGTATGAAGTTCTACTTTCAGAAACGGAGAACCATCATAAACCTGTTCTCGTTTAAGTGTTTCCCAGAAATGATCCTTTGGGGGGGGCATTCAACTGTTCCTCGCAGTTATAAACAAAGGTGATTCGTCAGACGGTTCTGGTTTGCCCCTCGCACCATTTGCGCCAGATTTCACGGTAGGCTGATTCAAGGTCGCGATTGTACGCATCAATGTCTGTCAGCGGGCTTTCGGCAAATTTCTGCCGCAAAGAAAAAGTGAGATCTTTAATTTTTTGCGGGTTTTTCGCCAAATCCACGACTAAGTCTACATATTCGTCTTCACTGTAGGCGATCAAATCTTCTTGACCCATGAGGCGAAGAAAGTCGGCACCAGATCGGCCCGCCCACCGGTCTCCATAAATACTGATTACCGGCTTGCCCATCCACAGCGCTTCCAGAATATTCGCGCCACCTGAATGAGGCTGTACGTCCGGAACAATATCGATCTGGCTGTAACCCTCAATATATTCGGCGAAATTTGTCGGTTCGAGAAGCGCCACCTGATCGCGATCTAACCCGCAATCCACCGCCAGATCGAGTACGGCAGCCCTGATACGCGGAACGGCGAAGGCGCCCGCCTTCAATACAAAACGAGCATCGGTGATTTCCCGTGCTATTCGTCCCCACAAATTCAAAATAGGCACGTTTAATTTGTGGGCACCCCCAAAATACCCGAACGTTACATAGCCGGTTTCCAGAACTGGTGGCGGGGTGATAGCGGGAAATCGGTCCGATCCAATGAAACCGTTTACAGAGGCACCGTAAAACGCGTTTCCCCTTACTATGTCCTCTGTATAAAACGCTTCCTCTTCCGGCGGTATGGAATATTCATTCGCGAAGACATTGTCGTAACAGGACAACGCGGACGTTGCCTTGAAATTCGCGCCATGCAGCGCTATTGGCGCCGGGCGCATTAAAAACAAATTCAAACGGTTTTCCGCAGTCGGTCCATCAAGATCGCGCAGGATGTCTATTTCATCTTGTCGGATGAGGTCGAATAACGCGCTACCGTCCATTCCCGCCACGTTTCGCCAATAATCCGGTGCATCAGCGAAATCCTGTGGAATTGGGCCATCCGAATAACAGTAAACCTCACATGCGTCGGGATTACGTCCACGAATTGTCGGCAAAATGCCGTCCCGCATTATCGAGCTGTCAAAGAAACTGCATAAAAATCCGATTTTCAGTTTTTTGTCCGGATCGGCGGTGTTGGACGGCGCTGCCGCCGGGCACCTGTCGAAGCGCCTGGAAAATTCTTGTGCCGCAGCCAGCATCGACTCGTTTGTTGATGAAGGCGCCAAGAGACAGCAGTTCAGATACTGGAGATGAATTCCGATATCGGAAACGCAGTTAATGAATCTCTCAAAATATTCCTTCGCTTCGTCGGGATAACCGCTGTTCAAAATCTGAGAGGCGGCTTGTGCATAGAAATGAAAAAAGGTGCCACCATTCGACAGGCCGTTGAGAAAAAAACCGGCAATTTCTTCTTCGGAGACATGAATTTTTTTCAGGAGAAAATCTATCTCTTTCGAACCCAGCCCCAGAAGATCCGGCAGTTCATGTTCCCCGAAGGCCCGGACAACCGATTCTTGTTGCGCAGTCAATGGTGGCGGGGCGGGCGGTTCGGAAGAAGGCGGTTCGGAAGTGGCCGCAGGGTGTTCGGATTCAGAAGACATATTAAAGATAGGGGATAAAATTCGCGAGATTCGTGGGGGCGGCATTCAAAGGAACTCAACTATCTTCCCACTCCGCAATGCCAAAACCTGTTTGCCCGAAACCATTGCCATTGAAAAAGATCAGCAAATCGTCTCCCACCTCCAGAGTGCTGCTGAAGCAGGTCATGTCGCTGTCCCAATCTCCCCCCTCGCCTTTGTCCAGACCACCCGACGCATCATCCCGCTTCCAGTTATCACCGTCTTCAGAGAATGCGTAGCCGATTTGATAGCTGCCTGCACCACCGCGAAAATCAAGATAGCTGCGATACGAAAACCACATGTGATAATAGCCATTCCGTGCGACAACATTTGGTTTGCACATCACTTCATCGTCCCGTGTAGGAGTAAGAATCCGCTTGTTCGGCCGGCGCCAATTTATGCCATCGTCGGAAACGCCGTCGCGTAATTCGAAAGAACCTTCGGGCTTGTCATTTACCATGTGCCATCCGGTGCCGGTCGCGTACCAGATACGCCATAGGTCCCCCGTTCGGATTATCCAAGGCGTAAAGGAAAAATAGGGCTCGGTTTTTGTGCGGTCCAGGACAGGGCCACCAAATGCGCGCCGGAATGTTTGCCCATCATCGTTGCTGATCGCCAACCCTGTGCTGTTTCGGGACAAGCGATTTATTGCCGGATTCCAGCCTAAATAGTAGAGCCAAAGCTCATTTCCAACATGCAATGCCTGGATCGGCTGGACGCCGCAATCATCGAATGTGCCCAACGCGCCACGGCCCAAGACGGGATGGTCGCTTACGTCGATCACGCTGTCGATTTTATTTCGGTCCAAATCGACATAAGCGACACACGACTGGTTGTCCTTGTTCCGCGGCGAGAAAAAAACCCGAATCCGATCCTCAAGAAGAACCGGGACCGGGTAGCTAGTCCACCCCGACATTTCAGGATGATCGGTTGGCGGCGCGAATATACGACGCCTGTTTTTCCAGGGCATCTGGAACAGTCTCCGGTAATGTGTCCTCAGGGCGCATGTCTTACTGATCGACTCATACTAAAGACTTGCCAACCGACCAGCAATCCATTCGCCACCAATGTTCCGGATGCCAGCCTTCGACAGTGTAGCCGCAGCGCTCGTAAAAACGTTTCGCGCTTTCGGTGTTGCAGAAAAGCTTGATTTTGTGTCCACCAATCTCTCTGTAAAATTCCTCCGCTTCATCGAGCAACATGCGCCCCAGGGACATTGTTCTGTTTTCTCTGGCGACACCAAGCCAGACGATCGTTCCCACACCGCCTTCAAGGCCTGTGCCGATTAATAGGCCGACGACGCATTTTTGCGGCGACAACGCGATAAAAATCGGTCGATCTTCGGATGTTTGCGCACTCTCAAAATCTGCGGCCTGCCAGTTCTGCAAAAAGGCCTCGCGTGCTTCGGGTGCAGGATACAATTCTTCAACCAGCGTTTGGTAGAGCTTTCTTGCTTCGACCGTATAAACTGCAGAGATTCTCTCAATTTGAAAAATCTCAGGAGTCATGGAAACCGAACCGATCCTGAAAATTACCGCAATTTCGCAAAGGCGTCTCCCCGCCACATGCTAATCGCGAGATGGTCGTGCGGCATAATCGTATATTTTCGCGGGATTTCTGCAACCGGAGCCAGCGCCATATCGGCGCCTTCCCCCAGCGTTAATTCGGACGTTCGAAGATCGTGTGCCTGGATCAAAAAATAATGGCGCGTGCGCACGGTCTTTCCGAGTCCGCCCCCGTTCCACGCTACGGTCGAGAAGTGTTCGGCGTTTTCATCGATCGAGAGTCCGAGTTCCTCATGAATTTCCCGTTGCAATCCCTGGGATGGGGTTTCCCCCACTTCAACCCGGCCCCCGAACAGACCCCAATACCCCGGGTAGGCAACACCGGCCTTCTTTTCCCGAAGCTGCAACAATATCCGGTCATTGTCATCATGGATCAACGCAGCTGAACTCACGTCCTGACCATCCACCACAGGTGCGTTTAATGATTCCGGCCATGATTCCGATATGACACTCATAGAAAATTCCCGGAGCGCGAAATATGGGGGTTAGGAGGAAGCTGTGTGAAAAACATAGGCCGTGTATTCATAAAGCCCGTAATCGCCCCTGATGATATGGTGGCGCGAGAGCTTATTGAAAAGGAACGCGGTCAGTTCATCCAGCCCCCAATGAAAAAGATCTTCGCGTTCCCACTCCACGTTCTTGCTCATCACGTTAAAGGCTATGCCGACCCGCGCGGCGTCAAACGCTGCGGCAATCATGTCCTGGGCATAGGCGACCATTTCGGTCTGCGATAAATCCCGTTTCTCAGTCAGAACACCGTTCATCAGGACATAGTCAAAACCGCCGGCCCCAAGGGGCGTCCGCAAAATATCCTGTTGAACGAAATACTTTTCGCCCCGTTTTTCGCGAGCCATATCGATCATGGGCTGAGATATGTCCACACCGCGATATCGCCATGGCGGCACCCGATCCGTGTTTCTCAAATAATCCAGAAACAGCCCCGAACCGCATCCCAGATCGAGTATCTCGTTCCTTCTTCCCGGGACCCGGACGACGCCGGCCATCACTTCGAATCGCCGAGCGAGATCTTGCGCATTCGGCCAATCCATTCCTTGGGGAGTATCGCCGAATTCCCGCAAACACTTTTCGTAATGTCCGACAATGCTGCTGATATCGTGATCGTCCGTCATTCGATCATTCCCGATGTCCGATGGTTCCAGAGGTTGCGCCGGCTATCAGAAACATGCCGACACAACAATTCCTAGCCGGCGCGCCGTTCAAATTTGAACGACAGCGTATTGCGGGGAAAATGCATATTTCTGAATCAGGATCATATCATATATAACGAACCTGTCTTAGTGAGGGTGCCGGTATTGCTCTTGAATTTTTCCATAAGTGGATGAGCCAGAATGACTTTGCCGTTGCGCAAAACCCGCGTGCCTGGCGGGGATGAATTGCGCCCCTATCTTGAAGAAATCGACGGCAACCAATGGTACTCAAATTATGGGCCTCTGGTCAGCCGGCTGGAAGAGAAACTAGAAGCTCAATTTGGGGTCCCGCCGGGATGCGTGCTGACGGTTTCGTCCGCGACCGCTGGTTTACAATTGTGCCTCCGCAATCCGGCATATCGAAATCAAGAGGCCGGTTACTGCGCGATTCCCGGTTTTGCCTTTCCAGCTGTCGGTTGCGTGGCAGAAGCATCCTTGTCTCCGCCGGTAATCTGCGATGTCGAGGAAGCCACCTGGCAATTGCAGCCGACGTCTTTGCCGTCTGAGCTCATTCCCCAGCTTGACGCCGCAATGCCGGTGTCCTGTTTCGGCGCTCCGCTGAATGTTTCCGGATGGTCGGCATTTGCCGAAAATTCAGGTGTTTCTGTAATTTTCGACGCCGCTTGGTGTTTTGGTTCGCTGATACCGGCGAAACAACCCAGCGTGGTAAGTCTGCATGCCTCGAAGGTTCTTGGCATCGGTGAAGGCGGGTTTGTGCTTTCGACTGATACCGAATTGATCCGGGAGTTGCGTGAGAGGGCCAATTTCGGGTTGGGTAAATCAAGACTGGTAGAGCGGTCTGCGGGAATGAACGCCAAGATGTCGGAGTTCGCGGCTGCGGTCGCGCTTGCCGCTCTGGATGGCTGGCCAGAGAGGGAAGCCGCAGCGAAGAAGTTGGCATCATTGTATCTGAGCCGGTTTTCAGACATGAGGAAGATAAAAATTCTGCCGGGTTTTGACGGTAGTTGGGCTTCCGCGGCCTTTGCTGTTCGTATGCCGGCGGATTGCGTAACCCGGGTGCGTGAAGCGCTGGCGGCCCGCTCAATTGAAACGCGTCAGTGGTGGTCTCCCCAAATTTCGATGAACCCCGCATTTGAGGGAATCAGAGTGGCTGATGATACGGACATGAGCCACACCCTGGCTGCGGAGGTGCTCAACCTTCCTTTTCACGAATACGTGACAGAGGAACATGTCGATATAATTGCGGATACTGTTATAGGCGTCGTCCACGGATAGGGCGTCATTGGTCCCCTCCTGTTATTGTTCGTGGTTCGGAAAACCGCTATGACTGACCAATAGGTAGGAAGGGCTTTAAGACTTCTGGATATGGTGTCGGTTTATACATGCTCAACCGGAATGCCGGATGAGGAACGGCGGCGAATCGTATATGGCGGCGGTTTGATCCTGTTCAAGAACGTCGAGGAAGTTCTCGAACTGGTGCCTTATATCAGGGAACTAGCCGAAGAAGCCTTTTCGCCTCACGACCCGCAGATTGCACACCAATCCTATGACCGCCAAGGATATCTCGAAAGAGTCGAGGATTTTCAGAGGACCGTGACAAACAGTCCGGTGGTCAGGGATGGATTTCTGTCAGCGTTGTCCAGGCTTGGCGTTGAGTTGGACCGGTCCGGCTTTAGCAGATTTACCATGCGTGTTCAGCCGCCCGCCAATTCTCACATTGATCGCAATACTGCCGCGTTGGGGGCACATCGTGATAGCTGGTACAGCCAGGATTTTGCGCAAACCAATTGGTGGACGCCATGGTATCCGTTGGAAAAGGGTCGGAATCTTCGCTTCTATCCAAAATATTGGTTGGACCCGATGCCGAATTCGTCCGAAGGATGGTCGTTGGATGAATTTCGGGCCGCGCGCGTACGGGTAACCGCAGCGGGCGGAAGTTTTGATGAAATTCTGGACGCCTATCCTCCAGTGCGGCCGGAGCGGCTTTTGCGCGATGAGGAAGCACTCGATGTCATGTTTGAACCCGGCGACCTGCTGAATTTTTCGCTCGCGCATTTGCATCAGGGGCCGCCGAACACGACTCGGCTTGCCCGTTTCAGCACCGATTTCAGAACCATGCACGCCCACGACGTCGCTGAGGGGTTAGGGGCACCCAATGTTGACAGTAAATCGACCGGAAGCGGCATAGGCGATTTCAAACGGTTGAGCGATGAAAAGCCCTTAGCTCGATTAGTTCATGATTTGGAATTGGCCTCCTCCGGCGGGAAATTGGCGGTTCGAGAGGATTAGATGGCGCAGATTTCCTTTGTCAGCGGTGGGATGGATGACGCGGAACGGCGGGAGCGTGTTTTTCACGGAGAGTTCCTGGTATTCAAGAATATCGCCGCGATGAGAAAACTCTGCGGTTTGGCGGATGAATTGGCGCGTTCCGCTTTTAGCGATTCAGATCCCGAAACTGCGCATCACCGGATGACATCAGAAGAATATCTCGCGATCGTCGACCCGTTGCAGCGGCGCTTTACGAATTCTGAGGTTGCCAAAACAATATTTGCCGATGTGTTAAAGGAATGCGGAGCAGACCTGGAAACAACTTTCTGGGATTGGTTTCCCCTTAGAATTCAGCCTGGGGAACCATCGCACGACAGTATGTCGACGGCGGGCCTGCATGTGCATCGCGACTCCTGGTATTCAAATATGTACTCCCAGAACAACTGGTGGGCGCCGATTTATCCGCTCGAACCAGAGCGATCGATGGTCCTGTTTCCCAACTACTTTGACCAACCGATAAAGAATAACTCCAAGGGATGGGACCTCCATGAATTCAGGGCGGCACGTGCGGCGGTTCGCAAATCCAATCATACCAGTGAAGATGTGAGAAATGCCTATCCGGCGGTTTCGCTCCGGGAAGAAATCGACAGAAGCAGCGAGTTGATCATTGCGATGGAGCCGGGTGATATACTGTGTTTTTCGCTTGTGCATCTGCACGGATCTATACCCAATAAGACGGAGCGCGCGCGCTTCAGCACGGAAATAAGAACCATAAATATCGCTGATATTCGGTCGGGCAGAGGCGCCCCGAATGTCGATTCGCTGTCTACGGGTGAAGCCACGGAAGACTTTTTCCGAATTAAGGACAGACAACCGCTGATCGAGGCGCTGGGCTCCTGAATGTCTAAAATACGATCCATAGTTGTGACAGGGGCCAGCAGCGGCATTGGACGTGCCTCTGCGCATCGCTTGGCCGACGACGGGTTCGCTGTAGTCGTCGGCTACAACCAAAATGAGGCCGCCGCGCAGTCGCTGGTAACTGATATTCAGGCTTCTGGCGGCACAGCGGAAGCCGTTGGCTGCGATTTTTCCGCCCACGATGACGGATGCGCCTTGTTTGAGAGCGCGGACCGGATCGGCGCTCTTGCCGGATTGGTCAACGCGGCGGCAATTCCCGGACGACAGGTGGATTTTCTCGAACTGACGGCGGAAGAAGTTGAAGAAGTCTGGCGTGTCAATTTCATGGGAACGTTGCAATGTTGCCAGCATGCGGTGGCTCGCATGGCGACCAGCCGCGGCGGCAATGGCGGGCGTATCGTAAATTTCTCATCCCAGGTAGCTGAAAGCGGTGGCTATCGCCGTGTTGCCTATTCTGCGTTCAAGGGAGCGGTAGAAACGCTAACGGTCTCACTCGCATCGGAATTCGCGTCCGAACAAATTCTGGTGACGGCGCTCTCTCCGGGAATTATCGCGACCAGTCAGGTTCCAACCGACAACAAGGAATGGCGAAAATCCGCTGAAGCGCGCATACCGCTCGGACGGCTCGGCGAACCGGAAGAGGTGGCGGCTACAGTTTCCTGGCTGATGTCGCCCGGGGCGAGTTACATCACGGGGACGACGATTCCCATTAACGGTGGCCGGCGGGCGTAAAAATGGCTGAAAAAACGACAGTTGTGATTACCGGAGCCACCGGCTTTATCGGGCGGAATATCCTTGCGCGCTATGCTGGCCGGGAAGGGTGTTTTGTTCGTGCTGTCTATCACCAGCGCCCCGCTTTCGACGTTGATGCCGCCAATGTCGAATGGATCCAGGGCGATCTGACGGTTGATGCCGATGTGCGGCGGATACTCGATGGGGCGGATACTGTTATCCAGTGCGCGGCGACCACTTCCGGGGCCGGCGATATCGTTAACCGGCCCTACATTCACACCACCGATAACGCCGTGATGAATTCGCTCATGTTGCGGGCGTGCTACGATTTAAATGTCGCGCATTTTTTGTTTTTCAGCTGTTCGATCATGTACCAGCCGAGCGAGGTACCGCTCCGCGAGGAAGATTTCAGCGAATCGGACATTTTGCATCCCAATTATTTTCCGGCCGGATGGACAAAGGTTTATCTGGAAAAGATGTGTGAATTCTTTGCCGGGTTGGGACGGACGAAGATGACAGTCCTGCGCCACACCAATATTTTCGGGCCGCACGATAAATACGACCTGGAGCGTAGCCATATGTTCGGTGCAACCGTGACCAAGGTCATGACAGCCGAAGAAGGCGGAACCATAAAAGTATGGGGCAGCGGGGAAGAGGCGCGCGATCTGCTCTATGTCGATGACCTAGCGGACTGCGTTGAATCCTGTCTGGCCAATCAGACGGAACCATTCGGGCTTTATAATGTGGGGTACGGCCAGTCGATCAAGGTCATCGACGTGGTACGGAAAATTATCGGGGCTTCTGGAAAAAATCTGTCGATTGAACGCGACGAAAGAGCGCCGACGATCCCCGTATCAATAGCGCTCGACTGCGGCAGAATCCAATCCGCTACAGGTTGGTCGCCGACCACGGATTTCGATGACGCGGTGTCCCGTACCATTAGATGGTGGGCGGAGAACCGGCCCGTCTGATTTTCCGGAAAATTTTCAACGCCATGAAAAACAATCCGAAAACAGAAAGCATTGCCGTTATCGGTATGGGCTATGTCGGTTGTCCGCTTGCTGCGGTGATGGCCTCGCGTGGCTGGCGGGTCGTCGGGATAGACGCCAATAGGGCCCTGATCGATACGCTGCGATCCGGCCGCCCGGCTATTGAAGAGCCTGGCCTGACGGAGTTGGTGCGTGAGGTCTCCGGTAGCGGCGCACTGACTTTTTCCAACGATCTGTCAGGCATCAGCGATTGCGATGTCATTGTCGTCACCGTCGGCACGCCCATCGACGAAGCCGGACACGCCGATCTCGGCACGATTAAGAAAGTGTGCGCCGAAATGGCGCCGCTTGTCCGTGACGAACAGCTCGTCATCCTGAAAAGTACGGTCCCGCCGGGGACGACGCAGGAATTGGTGGCGCCGGTCCTGGGCGGGCGTGCGGCTCTCGATATCGCTTTCTGTCCTGAACGGCTTGCTGAAGGCGAGGCGCTGCGGGATATCAGAACCTTGCCGGTGGTTATCGGCGGGATAACGCCGCAGGCGACAGAACGCGCCGCCGAATTTATCGAGAGTGCCCTTGGCGTGGAAACGGTGCGGGTTTCAAACCCGGCGGCGGCCGAGCTAACAAAACTCGCTGATAACCTCTGGATCGACCTAAATATCGCTCTGGGCAACGAATTGGCAAAGGTCGCCGACACGCTATCCCTTGATGTTCTTGAGATTGTTGCGGCAGCGAATAGCCTGAAAAAGGGCCAGCATCACGTCAATATTCTGACTCCCTCTTTGGGTGTCGGTGGTTCCTGTCTGACGAAGGATCCGTGGTTTTTGCACCAGGTGGCAAGAGATCAAGGCGTCGAAATTATGCTGCCGGCCGCATCCCGGACCATAAATGACAACATGCCGGCTTATTCTGTCAGGCGGATTGCGGAAGCGCTTGATGCCAGCCGGCCGGGCATTCCGCGTGAAAGATGCAAAATTGCGGTATTGGGTATTGCATTCAAGAACAATACTTCTGATTGCCGTAATTCACCAACAAAACCAGCGATCGCCGCCCTGATTGAAGAGGGTTTCAACGTCGTCATTCACGATCCGCTTGTGGCAGACGAAGACGCTAGAATGGTTACCGGTCTTCCCTTGGAACTGAATCGGGAAAAGGCGCTCGCCGATGCAGACTGCGTAGCGTTTTTTGCGGGTCACGACGCGTTTTGCGATATCTCTCCGGAATATTTGGCGGGCCTTTTGACACCCGGTTCCGTCGTTTTTGACGGCCGCATTTTTTTCGACCGGACTTTTATCGATGGATTGACCGGGAGAGGGCTGATATATGTCGGCGTCGGTCGAAACTGAATCATGAAAACAACGGGTTATCCGTGTCAAAAACCATTCTTGTCACCGGCGCAAACGGGTTTGTCGGCAGTAATCTGGTGGATTTTCTGCTCAACCAGGGCGATCAGGTCATCGCCCTTGATTTCATCGAGCCCGCGAAAGCCGATAATCTTAGAGCCTTAGAGAATCATTCCGGGTTCGAATATTGCCCCTGTGATATCCGCCACCGGGACCAGGTAATGGCCCTTGCCGACCGGAAAATCGATCTCGTCTATCACCTGGCCTCAGTGGTTGGTGTCCGGCATTACATGAACGACCCGATGACTCTCATTGATGTCATCGTCTTGGGTACCCGGCATATGATAGAGTTTTGCCGCGCAACTGGTGCCAGAATGGTTTTTACGAGTACCAGCGAAATATATGGCCGTAACCCCGAGATTCCCTGGGATGAGGATGCTGATCGCGTTGTTGGTTCGACACGGGTTGACCGCTGGAGCTACAGCAGCAGTAAAGGGGTGTGCGAACACATGCTGTTCGCAAATTACCGGTATGATGAATTTCCCTTTTCCACCGCCCGTTTTTTCAATGTTTACGGACCGAGACAATCTCCGATCTATATCGTATCCCAAACCATCCATCGTGTTCTCAAAGGGCAGCCCCCCTATCTGTATGACGGCGGCGATCAGACCCGTTGTTTCACATTTATTGATGACGCGGTTGAGGCCCTCTATATCATGGGACATCATCCGGATGCCTTGGGCGAAGCTTTCAATGTCGGTTTTCCTGAAGAACATACGATAGCGTCGGTGATCGCGACCATAATCGACCAGGCAGGGGTGGATATCGAGCCGGAGCCCGTCGATACGCGGCAAAAGTACGGCGCGGTCTATGAGGATATCGACCGCCGTGTCCCGTCTGTTTCCAAAATAAGGGATAAACTTGGATGGGAAGCGACGACCGGACTTACAGAGGGAATCAGGCGAACGATAGATTGGGCCCGGACGACCGATTACTGGCTCGACATTAAAGTTGAGGGGTAAATGGCTCGGGGCCCGGCTTGTCTATGGGGCATGGGTCAATGACGCTAAGCATTGCCGTCATGCAGCCGTATTTTTTTCCCTATGCCGGATATTTTCGATTGTTTCGGGCTGCCGATATTTTCGTTGTCTATGATTGCGTGCAATTTCCCCGGCGCGGATATGTTCATCGGAACCGGTTTCGGACGTTAGATGGCGGGCTCGACTGGTTGACACTGCCTCTGGAAAAGGCGCCGAGAGATACACTTATCAAGGACCTTTCGTTCGCCTCGCAAGCGCGGAATGAATTCCTGTCCCGCGCCAGAAAGTTTCCAGATCTGTTCAATTTTCTTTCTGGTTCCCCCGATGATGCTGCGCTCATTCCCCTGCAAGCATCCCTTCTCAATTTTGACCGGCCCGTGGTCGATTACCTACTGGACACGTTGACCGCTACGGTTGCGTTTACCGGTTGCGTCGCGCGGTTTGAACGGTCGAGCAATCTCTCGCTTGGGCCGGGATTGCGGGGACAGGAACGGATTATAGAGATCGTCAGACAGTTGGGCGGAACACGCTATGTCAATTCGCCTGGCGGGCGCGATCTTTATGATGAGGCTTCGTTTCGCCGGGCGGGAATTTCACTTGAATTTCTTCCCGATTTTGAGGGAAGTACTGACAGCGCGCTGCAACTGCTCATTTCGTCTGGTTCAAGAGCGTTACAAGATGCGGTTTACAGGCTATAACCCGCGCAATTCGTTAACGACCTGACCCGACTCACCTGGAATATGAAGACATTTGATCTTGCCGGAGCCATGTCCGATATCGCCAAGGGATTTGCCCTGTGGCGTGTTTGGTGGCGTCTGGGGTTGGACGATCTGATGTTGCGCTATTCCAGAACGCGGCTGGGCCCGTTCTGGATGACGGTCAGCCTGGCGATCTATGTCGGTGGACTCGGGCTTGTTTGGGGAACGATCTTCAATATCGATCTGGCGAAATTCTTTCCCTATATGGCCATTGGTCTGATCGTCTGGCAGTTCCTGTCGGGAACCGTTGGAGAGGCGGGACAGGCTTTTATCACATCAAACGGCATTATTCAGGAAATCCCTCTGCCCCTAAGTTTGCATATTGACCGGCAAGTCTTGAGAATGTTGATCACGCTTTTCCATACGGTGCCCGTGGCGATTGCGGTGACCCTGTTTGCAGGTGTGGATTATACGGCAGTGCACCTTCTTGTGATCCCGGCATTGATAATTCTCGCTATTAATTGCTGGTGGGTCACTTTTTTGTTAGCGATCGTCGGGTTAAGGTACCGGGATATCGGACAGGCGATCGGGACTTTCATGCCGTTCATGTTCTTCTTTACGCCCATCCTCTGGAAAAAAGAGATGTTGGGCAGGCTCGGCTTTATCGCGGACATCAATCCGTTTACGCATTACCTCGAAATTTTGAGACAACCATTTCTCGGGAACCTGCCACCTGCTGAGTCCGTCTGGACTGTTATCGTTATGACTACCGCAGGGTTGCTGGCGACCCTGATTGTCTTCGCCCGCACCCGCCACAGGATCGCCTTTTGGGTATGAAACACGTTGATCCGCAAATTCGTCTGGAAAATGTCGGTTTGGAATTTCCAATTCACGACGTTTCAACGCGTCCCGACCGCGCTGAAAAGGGAGCCGTTGCCACGCTGGTCGGCGGAGTCGCCCGGCGAATATCGCGATCTTATGTCGGCGTCTCAGCGTTGCAAGACGTCAATGTCACGCTGGAAAAAGGCGCGCGATATGCGCTGCTTGGTCCAAACGGGGCGGGTAAGAGCACCTTGCTGCGTGTTATGGCAGGGATTTATCTGCCCACTATCGGCCGGGCGACCATAAGAGGCAAGGTGGCAACTCTTTTTAGTCTGGGTGCCGGGGCGGATCCGAACCTGTCCGGATACAGAAATATCTGGCGGTTGGGCTATTTGCAGGGCATGGACGACAAACAGATAGAGGAACGGATCGATGAAATCATCGATTTCGTGGAGTTGGGTGAATTCCTGTACCTGCCGAACCGCGTCTATTCCTCGGGGATGATGACCCGGTTGGCCTTTGCAATCAGCACGATGTCGGACCCGGATATTTTGCTGATCGATGAAACCTTTGGGACCGGCGACGCTAATTTTCAAAAAAAGGCGCAGGAGAGGGTGATCAAGATGATTGAATCCTCCAGCATCCTGGTTTTCGCCAGTCACAATGCGGCAATCTTGAGAGAATTCTGTACACACGGCATTCTGTTGTCCCGGGGAAAGGTTGAAATGATAGACGAAATTGACACCGTGCTTGACGAACACAGTACCCGGCAGCATAACGCTGCAAAGAAGTGAAATTTGCCGCGTGATGCACGGGCTTGTCGTGAGCTAGGTGAAAAGATTCGAGATGACCGATTTTTCCGATATACCGCAGTTCAAGTCGCACCCCGAAGAGGCGTTGGCGTTTTTCAAGGAACACGGCTATCAGGTTGAATTCGATGTCTGGTCTCCGGATCAGATAGCTGAAATCAATCAGGCCGCAAAAAATATTCCGGAGAGAGATTCCGAAGATTTTCGACCATTGATGCATCCGCATCGAAAATCGGATGTTTTCCTGAAAGCGTTGCGAAATCCTAGAGTCGTGGCGCTTGTGGAGCATTTGCTCGAAGGCGAAATCAGCGGGCTGCAAACCGAATATTTTTTCGGGGCTCCCGGGACAAGGGGCTTTGCAAACCATCAGGACAATTTCTATCTTGAGGCAAAACCTGAAGTGTTCGGGTCGGCGTGGAGCCCAATGACCCATGTATCACCCGAAAATGGTGGAGTTTTCATATATCCCGGCACTCACCGGGAGCCGATTTTACCTGTTCGACCCCTTGAGGGCGGCGCGGGCCCCAATCAGGATCCCAATGCCTCCAATGAAGAGAGCGTCGTGCCGGAGAAATACAAGCCGGTGGATGTTGTTCTTGAACCCGGCGCGACGGTTGTGTTTCACGGTCATCTGGTGCATGGCTCCTATGTGAATGATTCGGACAGATTCCGGAACGCGCTCTTGAATACTTACATTCGCAAGGGCGAGAAATTCCGCGCCGGCTTCACCGCAAAACGGACGGAAATTCCTGTACATGAAAGTGCGTGACATATCGCCGCGCATTTTTCGGCCTTTTTTGGCGGGTCTGTCCGCCGACAACTCTTAAAAGACAGGTACTGTTTCAATGAACGAACTTAGCTCGGACGAAGCGTTTCGTTCCCTTCCTCTTTGCGGCATTTTCGAGAAATTTCCGCTCGGTTTCCTTGATATCGGCGCCCGGGGAGGCGTTCACGAAATTGTTGAACCGTTTGCCGAATTGACGGCAGTTCTCGGCTTCGAGCCGGACCCGGAAGAATGCCGGGAAATGCTCAAGGAAATCGATGCTAACGGAACGCCGTTCGCAAACCTTGATCTGGAGGCCGCCGGGCTTGCCGCGGAAATCGGCGAGGCGACTCTTCACCGCATAACGGCGCCCACCAATGACTCCCTGCGGGAACCGAATAGGGGTTATGTTGATCGTTACGACATGATCAAGTGGCACAAGATCGGCGAATTAACGGTGCCGGTAACGACATTGGATGATGTCGTTTTTGATCGCCGGGGCGATGACCCGCATATCGGCGAAATCATCAAGATCGATACCCAGGGGACAGAGCTCGAAATTCTGCGCGCCGGCGGACGGGTTCTCGACGAACGTTGCGTCGCTATCATCGCGGAAGTGTCCTTTTGCGAACTCTATGAAGGGCAGGGGCGGTTTTCCGATCTGGAGATATTTCTCGCCGAACATGGTTTTGTCTTTTACGGCTTCGATCTCTTCCGTCTGCGTTCCTGCAACAAGCTGGACAAGCGCACGCATTGGAGCCGGGAACGCATGATTCAGGCGGACGCTGTTTTCCTGAAAGATCCCTTGCCCGGCGATCGAATTGAGAAACCGCTGGGTGAACGTCAGTCGGCTTGTCTGCTTATGGCCGCGGTCTTGCTTGAATATTATGAATTCGCTGTGGAACTCGCGGAGAGCATCTATAGCAGCGAAGACGCGAAACCCGTTGTCGAATGGATTTTGAGCATTGCCGAACTGGATCTCGCCGGGGAACTTTCAGAGATGAAGAATGCTGTGGCGCGTGCCGAGAACAAGCCTGAGGATACCGCGATCGTTTCCGGCGGGTTCGTCGACCGGCGGCGCAAGCGCAACGATGTCGCCTTCTGGACCAGCAGGATGATGTCAGGGTCCTAGGCGGGCATCCGCTGCCGCGATTATGCGGGCATGCCCTCGTTTAGCGAGGGCTGACATTGGCCAAAGCGGGCGCCGGACGAATTGGGACAGCGCGACGCCGGTTGCCTTGATCAATGCCCCTTGTGCAAGGTTGTAAGAGATGAGCCGCGCTGTCTCGTAATCCTGCCAATGGAAAATCTGACGTTTTTGATTGTCGGTCACACTCGGCAATCCCGCCCATTTTTTAGCCAGGTTTCTGTGCAGTGCGAGATAACGCGAAATTCTCGCCCGATCGCCGCCCATTGTTTCTGACCCCGGATGAACGCGATACCGGTATAGGTGGATCGCCTGTTCCGTGTGGCTGACGCCGGCGAATAACAGCCGGCCCAAAAACTCACGGTCGCTGCAATATGTGAAACCGGTATCGAATGAACCGAACCGGTCGAATAATGACTTTCTGAAAATCCGAGCGCCGAGACAGGGGCGGCCAAACAGCACCTGGCCGAGTTCAAACGGAGGCACCGATCCTTTGCCGGGCATATTCAAGGCCTTCGTTTCGTCGAAAAAATCTACTCCGACTGAGATCAGGTCGATGTCGGTCCCTGATCGCAGGTGCCTCAAAATTTTCTGGAGGTTGTCGGCGACAATCAGGTCATCGCTCATGAGGAATATGCAGTATTTTCCCGCAGCTTCCCCGATTCCCTTATTGACGGCATCCGTCCCGCCGCGTCCATTTCCCGACAGGACGCGCGCGTATTCGGGTATAGGGGTGTTTCCGGATATTTTCGAAGGCGATTTTTCCCCGTCATGGATAATGAGCCATTCGATATCCCGTGAGGCGTCGGGAAGGCTGGCGACAGTTTCGGCGAATTTAAGCGCGCCGTCATGGAG
>CAZBKQ010000044.1:0-17491 GCA_964492555.1 uncultured Rhodospirillaceae bacterium
ATTCTCCAATTTTGAGAACATTCAAGGTTCCGCCCATGCGGATGAATTACGCGGCGATGACGGTGATAACGTTATCGAGGGTGGGGCCGGGGCCGACGATATACGCGGCGGTGACGGAAGTGATACGGCGTCATACGAAAATGCGTCTTCTGCGATTTCCGCGAATTTGCATACCGAGTCCGGAAGTCAGGGAGACGCGTTGGGGGACGAATTTGACAGCATCGAAAACCTGACCGGTTCGGCCTTTAACGACACGCTGACCGGTGATTCATCGGCCAACGTGCTCACCGGTGGCGCGGGCAACGACACGCTGCGCGGCTATGGCGGGAACGACACGCTGAACGGCGGCGCCGGGAACGATATCCTGATCGCCGGCGAGCAGGGCGGCGGCACGGTAACCGTCGATGGCGGATCCGGCTGGATCGATACGCTCCAATTGCAAAACAATGATGGGTCGGATGTCGCCGATGGCTGGACGATCAACCTCACCAACGGGTCGATCCATTCCAACGATGGCGACAGCATCCAGCTCAGCGACGATGCCGCGGGGTCCATCACGCTGGACGACGGCACGACGATCGATTTCTCAAATATCGAAGTGATCGATTACTGAGCCGCCTCAAGCTCCTCGTGAAGTCTGAGCCAGGTCTCTTCCGCTTGCGCCAAAGACCGCTCGGCTTCGCCATGGGCGCGCTGCAGCGCGATGAGATCCTCCGCCGGGCCGTCGTAAAGAGCCGGATCCGCCAGCTTTTTGGTGAGTGAGGTTTTCTCAGACTCCAGCCTTGTCATAAGCGTTTCTGCTTCCTTGAGCCGTTTGCGCAGCGGCGCGAGAGCCTGGCGTTTCTCGGCCTCTACGCGGCGTTGCTCCCGGCGGTCGGCGGACTTGCTCTCCGATTTTTTGTCGGCGCCCGTATCGTCCCTTCCGGGCCGCAGCACGCGGGCGCGGTAATCATCCAGATCGCCGTCGAAAGGCGCGACCGTGCCGTCCGCGACCAGCCATAGCCGGTCGGCGACGAGCTCGATCACATGCGGATCGTGGCTGACGATCACCACGGCGCCCGGGAAATCGTTGATCGCCTGAACCAGCGCGTCGCGCGATTCCATATCCAGATGGTTAGTCGGCTCATCCAACAGCAGTACGTTGGGTGCTTCCGCGCTCATCAACGCAAAAAGCAGCCGCGCCTTTTCACCGCCAGACAGCGATCCGACCGGCGTGTCGGCGCGTTCCTGGGCGAAACCGAATCTTCCCAGATGGGCGCGGATTTTTTCCTCCGGATCGTGACGCCGGCGGCGGGACATCTCAATCACCGGGGTTGCGGATAAATCCAGTTCATCCGACTGGTGCTGGGCGAAATATCCGACCTTGAGCTTGCGCGATTTGGAAACGATACCGCTTTCCGCCGTCAGGGCACCGGCCAGCAACTTGATGAAGGTCGATTTGCCGTTGCCGTTAGCGCCCAGCAGTGCGATCCGGTCATCCGCATCAAGCCGGAGAGAGATATTGCGCAGAACCGGCGTATCGCCATATCCGGCGGAAACGCGGTCCAGGCTGAAAAGCGGCGGCGGCAGCGGCTTTGGTTCGGGAAACTCGAAAGTACGGCTCTCCTCATCCGGTAGTTCGGGCACCGGCTCCATCTTTTCCAGCATCTTCAGGCGCGATTGCGCCTGTTTTGCCTTGGTCGCCTTGTAACGGAAGCGCTCGACAAATTTGATGATCTTTTCACGCTGGGAGTCCTGTTTGCGGCGGATGGCGTCGATCTGGTTGAGACGCTGGCGGCGCGCCGTGTCGAACCGGTCGTAATTGCCCGCGTAATAGGTGAGGGCGCAATTCTCCAGATGGATGATGCCGTCCGCTACCCTGTTCAAAAGTTCGCGGTCATGGCTGACGACAAGAACGGTACCGGGATAGGCGCGAAGATAATCGGTCAGCCAGACCGTTGCCTCGAAATCAAGATGGTTTGTCGGCTCATCCAGCAACAACAGGTCTGGCGCGGTGAAAAGCAAGGCCGCCAGCCCGACCCGCATGCGCCAGCCGCCCGAGAGACTGTCGCAGGGTTGTTGCTGCATTGCCTCGGAAAATCCGAGACCGGCGAGTATCTTGGCCGCGCGCGCTTCCGCCCGGTGGGCGTCCATCTGGTGCAGCCGGTCGTGAATCTCCGCAATACGGTTCGGATCGGTCGCGTTCTCGGCCTCACGCTGCAGGGAAACGAGCTCCGGATCGCTGGTCAGTACGAAATCGATGAGCGACAGCGGGCCCGAGGGGGATTCCTGGCTGGTAATGCCGATACGCATGGCAGCCGGAATGGATATCTCACCGCTTTCCGGCTGCAGCGCGCCGCGGATCAGGTGCAGCAGGGTGGTTTTACCCGCGCCGTTGCGCCCGACCAGCCCGACATGGTGGCCGGAATTGACGGTAACGCTGGTATTTTCCAGTAGAACCCGCCGGCCGATGCGGAAAGTCAGCCCGTCAATTCGCAGCAAGCGGAATCAGTCCCTATTGCCGTGCCGGCTCTTCCGGCGGCAGGATTTCCACCGTACAGATCTGGTCGATCAGATGGCCTCGGCCGATATCTTCCAGATGGGCGCGTTTTTCCTCGTTGTTGAGTGGCGCGCCGATCCCCTGAGTCATCGCGAGAATGACCGACCGGTCACCCATATCCAGCCAGAAATTCCGCCGCACCAGCTTTCCGTCCGCATCGCGCGCAAACGGGTTATTGGCGTCTCTCCCAAGATCGGGGGAATAAAATTGCGCCATGGCCTTATCCTTTCGCGCCGAGTTGCTGCGCCATCCAGTCGGCGGTTTGCGGCCGGACCTTGTAGGGGCGGTTATGGCAGACATGATTGCCGTCTTCCACAATCGATAGCACCTTGGGACCCGATACCTCGGATGCCAGACGCTCCGCGGCCTCAACCGCGGTCAGACGGTCACGTCCGCCCGCGACGATATAGATGGGGCAGGTGATTTTCTCGGCGACGCCTTCCAGCGTCAGTTTCCGGGAATATTCGCCGGCTTCTTCCATCGATCCGCAATGTGCGCGGATGCGGAATACTTCGCGATTGATAAATGATTTTTCGTCCCAATTGGCACCCCAGGCATAGGCGCCGGAAATTGCCACGCAAGCCTTGATACGTTTTTCCATCGCGGCCGCGCGCGGCGCGTAGTGACCGCCCATGCTGACCCCGAAAATGCCGATCCGGTCCTTATCGATTTCACCCCGCGTTTCGGCCCAGTCGATCACCGCCGCGGCCACGGTTTCGTAATCCGGTCGGATCGGGAAATCATATTCGGCTTCTCCCTGACCGGGTCCATCGATCGCCAGTGTCGCCATGCCGCGTGTGAGGAACCCCGGCTCATAGCCGAATATCTCTTCCTTGGTGGCTTCCAGCCCCGGGATCATGATGACCAGAGGCGCTGGTCCCGGTTCCACCGGAAGGCGCAGATTGGCGGCAAGAAACTTGCCTTCGAACGGAATTTCGATGCGTTCCCCGGGCGGTCGCAGATGGGGCAGGGCCCGGGTCCGGCAGGCGACGGCCTTTTCATGGGTTGCCTTCATTTCTTCCGGGAATTCGACCGCCATGAACTTGCCGAAATGATAGATCAGCCCGGCCGTCGTCCAATGTTCGGCGGCGCTGAGGGTATTTCCCGCCGCGAAAGCCTCATCCCCCAGATACTCATGGATTTTGGCCCGCGCGGACCAGCGCGGCAGCCAGTCTTCCCAGTTTTCCATCCCGTCGGTGGCTTCCTGAAAGTCGGCGAGCGGCACGCCGCTGGTGATAAAGCGCGGCGTGAATATCCCGATTACGGTGTCGATGCGCGGATCGCGGGCCATTTTATTTCTCCCCTATGGAACAGCGGAAAGATGCCGTGCGTCTCGGGATTTCGCAAGGGGCCGCCCGGGACGGTTTGCCGCCGCTGCGCTTTGGGCTAAAACGTGCGATATCAGCGAAAGTCGGGAAGGAAAAACAATGAACGGCCCCATCGGAGAGCGGGTTGTCCGCAAGGAAGACGTAAGGCTTCTGACCGGAAACGGCGAATTCAGCGATGATCACGCGGCGGCGGGACAAACCCACGCCGTGATGGTGCGGTCGCCTTATGCGCATGCCGTCATCAAATCGATCGACACATCGGCCGCATTGGCCATGGACGGCGTTCTGGCGGTGCTGACGGGTGAGGATTGCCTGGCGGACAAGCTCGGCCATATTCCGCACAGCCCGTTCCCCTCGACCAATTTCGATCTGAAGCTCCACGCGCCGGGGAAGAGCGTCGGCGAGGGTGAATTTATCGGTTCCCACATTCCGCTGCCGGCGGACAAGGCGCGCTATGCCGGTGAAGCCGTCGCGATGGTCGTCGCCGAAACAAAGGCGCTGGCGCAGGAAGCGGCGGAAAATGTCATTGTGGATTACGAGCCTTTGCCTTCCGTGACCCACGCGCGCGCAGCCGACAAGCCCGATGCGCCGCGTGTCTGGGACGATATCCCCAGCAATGTCTTTATCGAGACGTTTTTCGGCGATGAAGCGGCGACCGAAGCCGCGTTCGCCAAGGCCGATCATGTGGTGAAGATATCTTATGACATTCCGCGCGTCACCGGTGTGCCGATGGAGCCGCGCTCGGCGCTCGGCGTCTATGATGCGGACGCGGATAAATACACGCTTTATGCCGGCAGCGGCGGCACGGTACGCCAGAAACGCGAGATCGCGGAAGTTCTGGGGATAGAGGCCGACAAGGTCCGGGTGTACGCCCTCGATGTCGGCGGCAATTTCGGCACCCGTAACCGTACCTATGTTGAATTTCCGCTGGCGATCTGGGCCTCTAAGAGAATCGGACGCCCGGTCAAATGCACGATCGAACGCTCCGAATCGATGCTGACCGATTATCAGGGGCGCGATCTGCAGGTCGATATGGAACTGGCCATGGATAAGGACGGCAATTTCCTTGGCCTGCGTTCCTCGAACCTCAGCAATGTCGGCGCGCGTTGTGTGTCGCTCTCGCCGCTCTCCAAGGGCTCGGGCATCATCACCGGTTCCTATCATATCCCGGTGGCGCATTTGCGGTCCCGCGCGATATTCACCCATACCGCGCCGACCAACGCCTATCGTTCTTCCGGTCGGCCAGAGATTATTTATTGCATCGAAAGACTTGTGGAGGTCGCGGCAAAGGAATGCGGTTTCGATCCGCTGGAGCTGCGTCGCAGGAATTTGGTGACCGAGGCCGAGATGCCCTATCAGAATGCCGTCGGCATGATCTATGACAGCGGTAAGTATGAGAAGAGCCTCGACATGGCGATCGGTCTGGCAGAATTCGATGGGTTTGAGGCCCGTAAGGAAGAAGCACGCAAACGCGGCAAGCTGCTGGGCCGGGGGGTCGCGCATTATGTCGAATCCTCCATCGGCAGCCCGATTGAGGAAACGCAGCTTCACGTTCTGCCCGATGAGGACAAGGTCGATCTGGTAATCGGCACGCAGCCGAGCGGGCAGGGACATGAAACCAGCTTCGCCCAGGTAGCGGCTGAATGGCTCGGTCTGCCGGTGGACAAGGTGAATGTGATCGTCGGCGATACGGATATCGTCCGGGTCGGCGGCGGCTCGCATTCGGGGCGTTCCATGCGCATGGCGGGAACCGTGATCGTCAAAGCGGCCGAAGTGCTTATTGAAAAAGGCAAGCGCATCGCCGAAGAAGTTTTTGAAGCATCCGAAGTGGATATTGAATTCAATAACGGCATTTTCCGCATCAAGGGCACGGACCGGGAAATTGGATTGTTCGATCTGGCGCGGGAGGCCGCAAAGCGTGATCTGCCTGAGGATCTGGCCGATGGCATGTCGGTGACGGAACAAAACGAGATGCACACGCCGGTTTTCCCGAACGGGTGTCATATTTGCGAGATTGAGGTGGATGCCGAAACCGGCGTGCCTGAAATCACGCTGTATGTGGCGATTGACGATGTCGGACGGGCGATCAATCCGCTGATCGTCGATGGTCAGACCCATGGCGGCATCGTTCAGGGTGTCGGACAGGCGCTTTGGGAAGAATGCGTATTCGATAATGACGGTCAGCCGTTGAGCGGTTCCTTTATGGATTACGGCATGCCGCGCGCGGATCAGTTCCCGTCTTTCCGGACCGCCTTGAATGAGGTGCCGTCCCCGACCAACCCCCTGGGGGTGAAGGCGGGCGGTGAAGGCGGCACGACCCCGGCGCCCGGTGTTATTTCCAACGCGGTCATGGATGCGCTGAGCGAATTCGGTATTCGCGATATCAAGATGCCGTTTACCCCGCTGAAACTGTGGCAGGCCATGCGGGACGCCAGGAACGCCGCCTGAGAAAGAAAAGGAAAAGACTATGGCTGAGCCAATCAGGCTGATCGGATTTCCCAATACCGGACTTCTGGTGTTTCACGCCGGTATCGAAAAAGGTTTCTTTGAAAATCACGGCGCGCCGGTCGAGCTCGAGGTAACGCCGAGCTCAATCTACCAGCTGGTAAACCTGATTGACGGCAAGTTCGATATCGCCTGCGGTGCGGTTGATAATTTTATCGCCTATCAGGAAAAGGCGGGTGAGGAGGAACCAAAGAACGAACCCGATCTTTGCGTTTTTATGGGGGCGACCCAGATCGAACTTTCTTTCGTCGTCGCGAAAGGCATCGAGAGCTTTGACGATATTCGCGGCACAAAGCTGGCGATGGACGCGCTGACCACCGGGTTCGCCTTTGTCCTGTACCGCATGCTCGATAATGCCGGGCTGAAGCCGGAGGATTACGAGATGATCTCCGTCGGCGCGACGCCGCATCGCTGGCAGGGCGTTCAGGACGGGGAATATTCCGGGACTTTATTGATCGAACCCTTTACCGGCCAGGCGCGGGCGGGCGGATACAATATTCTGGAGAGCAGCCGCCAGACATTTGAAAAGTATCCCGGACAGATGTTCGGGGCGCAGCGCCGATGGGCCGAGGCCAATCGCGACCGTATGGTCGGCTTTATCAAGGGCTATTTGGAAGCGCTCAATTGGGTGCTGGATGAGGCTAATACCGACGCGGCGCAGGAAATGCTGTCCCGCCACATGCCGCAAATGCCGCCTCCCGCGATCGGGCCGGCGTTGGCCAAGCTCCGGGCACCCGAAACCGGATTGGTTCCCGAAGGGCGGATTGACCGGGAAGGGCTGAAAACCGTGCTGGAATTACGCAGCCAATACGCGCCGCAGGGGCGGCTTTTGACCGACATCGAAAAATATATCGATGACAGCTACTACCAAGAGGCCACGGCCTGATTTGCCGAAGCCGCCGGAGCGGCTGTTTCCCCTTATCAGGCATCTGTCCTGGCGGCTGACGCCGGTTTTCATTCGTCTGAAATTCAATGCCAACACCATTACAATTTTCTCGCTTGTCAGCGGTCTCTGCGCCGGCTTGTTGTTGGCGCAAGGGACACAGACATCGTCCATATATGGCGCGATTGCCTTTGCTCTCGCCTATCTCCTGGATAATTGCGACGGGGAGGTCGCCCGGGCGACCGGTAATATCTCAAGACTTGGCGCGCGGCTGGACGATATCGCGGATTGGCTGGTCGATGCCGCGTTCTTCGCCGGGCTGGGCATTGGCGTCGCGGTGATGCGCGGTGCAGATATCTGGATGTGGCTGGGGTTTGCGGCCGCGGCGGGTGGGACGATCGATAGCGCCATAAAGCTCTTTCGAACGCGAGACGAAATACCGGAACAGACCGGCGACCGCGGGGCCACGCCTATGTTCGTTAAAGAGTCCCGCGTTCCGAAAGACCTGACAGACTGGGTGTTCCTGTTTTATCAGAAGCTTAGCCGCGCGGATTTCTGGCTGATCGTTCTGGTGCTTGTGGTCATTGGGTGGCAGTGGGTCTTGCTGCCGCTTGCCGCGATCGGCGCACAGATATACTGGATCAGCGGTCTGTCGCCTCGTGCGCGGGGATGGGAGGTTTGACCGTCCCTCGCACGGTTAGAGCTTGATGCAGATATTCGTCAGCTCAGTATAGAACTCCAGCGAGTAATCGCCGCCCTCGCGGCCGATGCCGGATTGTTTGCTGCCGCCGAATGGTGTCCGCAAATCCCGCAGGAACCAGCTATTGACCCAGGTGATGCCGGATTCGATCTGCGGCGCGACGCGATGGGCCCGGGTCAGGTTCTCCGTCCAGATTGAGCAGGCAAGCCCGTACGGCGTGTCATTCGCCAGGGCGATGACCTCTTCCTCCGTATCGAAAGGCCGGATGTGACAGCAGGGGCCGAAGATTTCTTCGGTAATAACCGGATGATCGTCGGGTAGTCCGGTCCAGATGGTCGGCTCGACCCAGGCGCCATCCTTAAGCGAGTCGCCGAGATCGGGTGCGCCGCCGCCGGTTACGACCGTGGCGCCGCCTTCCGCCGCCAGCTTGTAATAACGCAACACCTTGTCGCGATGTTCCTTGCTGATCAGCGGGCCCAGCGTTGTCTCTTCCGCTTCCGGACGTCCGCAGACATGGCTTTCCGCAACCTCTTTCAGCCGGGCGACGAATTCATCGAATATGGGGCGTTCGACGAATACCCGTTCGGTGCCGAGACAGACCTGGCCGCAATTTGCAAAAACCGAGCGGTTGGTACCCTCGATCGCCTTATCCATGTCGCAATCGGCGAAGATGATGGCCGGGTTCTTGCCGCCCAATTCAAAAGAGACATCGCGGATGCCGACCGCCGCGTTCTTCATTATGGCTTCGCCAGTCACTGTTTCGCCGGTGAAGGTGATGGCATCCACATCCGGATGCTGGGTCAGGAATTCGCCCGCGGAATCCGGACCGAAACCCTGAATGACGTTGTAGACCCCGGGCGGCACGCCGACCGAATTCATCACCTCACCCAGCATTGCGGTGGTTGATGGTGTTTCCTCTGACGGTTTGACGATCACGGTGTTGCCGCAGGCAAGGGCGGGCCCGACCTTCCATGTCATCAGCAGCAATGGTAGGTTCCACGGGCTTATCACGCCGATAACGCCTTTCGGGCGACTGACCGTGTAATTCAGCGCGCCGGTGCCGTCCGGTGTCGGCATGCGGAAAGCCGCGTCGTGATGGTTGCGCATGATATCGGCGAAAATCTGGAAATTGGCCGCACCGCGCGGAATATCGAGATGCGAGGCGAGACTCACCGGTTTGCCGGTATCGGCGACTTCCGCAGCCAGAAAATCATCGAACCGGGCGGTGATGCCTTCGACAATCCCCGACACGATCTTCAGGCGTTCGGCCAGCGGCATGGTTCCCCACGGCCCCTTCAGCGCCGCCTTGGCCGCTTTTACCGCCGCATCGACGTCTTCGCGAGAGGCCTCATGGACGGTTGAGATATGGGAGCCATCAACAGGGCTGATATTGTCGAATGTCTTGTTCGACGTTCCCTTGGTGTATTCGCCGTTAATGAAATTAAGAGCGCGGATTTCTTCCATTTCCCTGGCAAGCGGCACGTCCATCTCCCTTGAATTCGATTTGGCGCTAACCTGAATAGGGAAGGGGCTGTAGTCAAGCGGCGAAACCGCCGATTGAACCGTGGGACCACGCGCCCTATCTTCACCCGAGGGAACAGAGAGGATTAGATCATGTGGTTCACATCGAGCGCTAAAATGCAGATGCCATCCGCCGAAGACGCGCTTCCGGGCCGGGAACAGGAAATGCAGCTCCCCGGCAAGCATTTCGTCAATGATAACCCGATCAAGCCGCCATATCCGGACGGTATGAAAATGGCGATGTTCGGTTTGGGGTGTTTCTGGGGCGCTGAACGCATGTTCTGGCAAACAGAAGGCGTGTTCGTGACGGCGGTCGGCTATGCCGCGGGTCATACGCCGAACCCGTCTTATGAAGAGGTTTGTTCCGGCAGAACCGGCCATAATGAGGTTGTGCTGGTGGTATACGACCCGGCGAAACTGTCATACGAGCAGCTTCTTTCGGTCTTCTTCGAAGGACACGACCCGACGCAGGGCATGCGTCAGGGCAACGATGTCGGTACCCAGTACCGGTCCGGCATTTACGTCTATGACGACGAACAGCGCGCCGCCGCCGTCCGTATGCGCGATGCCTATGAGGCGGTATTGCAGGGCCGCCGTTATGACGGGATTACCACAGAGATTATTGACGCGCCGGATTTCTATTACGCCGAGGAATATCATCAGCAATATCTGGCGAAAAATCCGGGTGGCTATTGCGGATTGGGTGGGACCGGCGTTTCCTGTCCCGCGAGGTTGGCGGAGGACGGCGCGTAGTCAGCGCCCCAGCACTTCCCAGAGCAGTTTTATCTCCATCACGATGATGAAGAGGATCACCAGCTTGTTGAACAGGCTGGCGCTCATGAAACGTGTCGTCCACATACCGATCTGGGTAAACACGATGGTCGGGATAATGGCCAGCGCGCCCTGCACCAGCCGTTCGTAATCCAGCAATCCCAACCCGGCGACGGCTAAAAGATGTGTGGTCGCGATCACCAGGAACATGATCGAGACACCGAAAACGTAGAGTTCTTTCTCCAGCCGGTAGGAATGAATCCATGTGGCGACAACAGGGCCCGCGATCCCGGTTGCACCTTGTGATATCCCGGCCATCACCGCCATAAAGGGTGATGCCTTTCGCGCGGCCTCGCCTTCGAGGCGAAAATCCGGATTAAGGACCATGTTCAGCAGATAAGCGCCGATCCACACGATCAGCACCCAGAGAAGCGCGGTATCGGTAAGTTCGCGCAGGATAAAGGTGCCGATGACGGTGCCGATACAGGCGGCGATCAGCGCAACCTTCAGATAGGGAATATTCGCTTTCATCTTGCGGTAGCGCCAGCAAATCCAGACATTGCTGAAAAAGGTCGGCAGGGTGATGACGACGACCGCGTGCTGCGCCCCGAGAAAGGCGGCAAGTGTCGGGATGGCGATAATCGGCAGGCCGAGCCCGATCGCGCCTTTCAGATAAGAACCGACTGCGATGGCTGCCAGCACGATGGCCAGTGCCTCAAAACTTAGCGCGTCCACGGGATGCTCCTGATGACTTCTTGGGAACGGCTTAGCGCGCGGCGTCTAAAGCCGCAACCCGGCCGCGGCGATCAGGCGGTGAGCAAGCCGGCCTGTTCCAGGCCGAAACCTGTAATCGCAGCGGCGATTACAATCAACCAGGGCGGCAACTTCCAGAACTGGAGCGCCGCGAAGGCCAGGAGGGCGATGCCGGTCGTGACCGGGGTCGCGATGGCGACGGGGGCGATCAAGCCGATAAAGGCGGCCAGCAGCAACCCGACAACAGCGGCGTTGATACCGTTGAGCGCCGGACCGAGGGCCGGTATCTGCCGAAGCCGGCTCCAGAACGGAAGGATGCCAATCATCAGCAGGAATGACGGGGCAAAGATCGCGAACAGGCAGATAAATGCACCCTGCCAGCCGCTGATGCCGCCTTCCAGAACCGTGCCGAGATAGGCGGCAAAGGTGAAGAGCGGGCCTGGAACGGCTTGCGCGGCGCCGTAGCCGGCGAGGAAATTATCGCCGCTGACCCAGACGGGATCGACAAGTTCGCTCTGCAGTAACGGCAAAACCACGTGCCCGCCGCCAAAGACCAGCGCGCCGGCGCGATAGAATGCATCTAAGGCCGTCAGAACGGGATCACCGGTTGCCGCCGCGACAAAGGGCAACCCCGCCAGCAAGATGGCGAACAAGACCAGAGAAAATATGGCGATGGGAAGCGGCAGGGTAACGTTGAGCGCGCCGGGGTCGCCAATCGCTTCTTTCGATCTGGTCAGGGCCGAATAGAGTATCGCCCCACCCAGAATAGCCGCAATTTGTCCCATCGGACCGGCCAAATTCAGTGCAACGATAGCGGAAAGAAGAGCGATTGTTGCGCGCAAACCGTCAGGACACATCGATTTGGCCATGCCCCACAGGGCCTGAACCACCACTGCCGCGGCGACGACCTTGAGCCCTGTCAGCCAGCCGCCACCGAGTGTTGAGCCTGCTTCGAGAACGCCGTATCCGAACAGGGTCAGCAGCAAGGCCGAGGGCAGCGTAAAACCGGTCCAGGCCGCCGCGCCGCCGAGGAACCCGCCCTTGGCGAGGCCGATCCCGAGCCCGACCTGCGAACTGGCGGGTCCCGGCAGGGTCCGGCACAGCGCGACGAGGTCTGCATAGGCCTGATCACTCAACCATTTCTTGCGGTTTACAAATTCTTCCCGGAAGTAACCGAGATGAGCGACAGGCCCGCCGACTGACGTCAGGCCGAGCCTCAGAAAAACCGAAAAAATTTCTATGGGTGATTTCTTGTCCATGGCCTTGCCGGATCGATATTGACGTTTTGTAACGCCTGGTCATGACAAAGAAAAGAAAAGGGCCGGTTCAAGGAACCGACCCTTCATTCCGCTATTTATAAGCGAAATCAGTTGACCTTCTTGCCGAAGATAATCTCACGCGCCTGCGCGACGACTTTTTCGTCGGCGTTGTTGATGGCGTCATTGATGAATTTCTGGATTTCCGCACCCTTGACCGGGATCACGCGAAGCGAACGCTTCTTCGCTTCCGCGACATAGGTCGGGTCGGCCACCATCTTGTCAAAGGCGCCGCGCAGCATCGGAACGATGTCCTTGGGCGCGCCCGGCGGCAGTGCGAGGCCGCGACCGATGATGCCCAGCGTCGCCATGAAGGAGACGATCGGCTTGTGCTCAGCGGAAACAAGGTCTTTCAGCATCGGCACGTCGTCGCCAAGATCGGGGTCCTTCCAGACGCCGGTCTGAACAATCGCCTTGGCGAAAGGCTTGTCGCCCTTGAACCAGTGCGGAACCTTGGAGGACCAGGCCAGCCAGTTGAAGCCGGTGCCCTGATGCTCGCCCTGTTCCATGGCAAGGATGGTCTTGCTGGAACCCTTATAACCCGTGACCTGTTTGATGTTCAGCCCCAGCATGATCTTCAGCATGCGCGGGATAAGGAAGGATGTGGAGCCCGGTCCGGTGTTGCCCGAGATGAGCTGCTTGGTCTTCATATCGTCGATCTTGCTGATGCCGCTGTCGCTCCGAACCACCATGATCGTATTGGTCTGGTTGGTCGCGCCGATCGAGGTAAACTTGCGCATGTCATACTTGGTGCGCTTCGGACGCAGAAGCTGCGACACAACCGAGGCATCGGGCGGAACCAGGAAGTTCATGCCATTGGCGGGCATGACGTTCGCGGCGTAGTTGGTGGCCTTGATGCCGCCGGCGCCGGACATGGATTGGACCACGATGGTCGGGTTGCCGGGAATAAAGCGCTTCAGATGCTTCGCCATAATACGGGAATATTTGCCGTAGGTGCCGCCGAAGCCGTAACCGATCAGAACGGTGACCGTGCGGCCCTTGTAGCTAACCGACTGTGCCTCGGCGGTGGCGCCGGACATGCCGGCGAGGGCAATAGCCGCCGCGCCGATACCGGCAAATTTGATCATACGATTCATGGAGTGGATTCCTCTCGATGATTTTGATTGGATTTGATTAGTATCCGGCTCATCCGGACACTTGCACCGGAACCTATCGAATGTGAGTGGCGGCTTCAAGTATTTATGGCCGGTTTCTATAGCCGGTTCGCTTGTTTGGGATAGGGGCGCTTGTTACCATTCCTGTGCGGCACTTATTCCTTAAAAAGGGTCGCCCTTTGCCTCACCCTATTGGAAGGATGTATTGCTATGACCCTGATCCTCTCGAACGAAGATATCGAACAGATTCTGCATATGGAGGATCTGGTGCCCGTACTTGAGGAATCCTATATCGAGCTGGTCGAAGGCCGGGGCGGCAATCGGTTGCGGTCCGATATTGTGACGCCGACGACCCAGCGTGAGGACGGGCTTTATGCCCTGAAATCGATGGATGGTGTCATTCCGAAATTCGGGATCGGGGCCATCAGGCTGAACTCCGACATTCTTACCTTTCCGCAAACCGGAAACGAAATGCGGCGCGTAAAGATGCCGGCCGCGCCGGGCAACAGGTATGTCGGGTTGGTTCTGTTGTTCAGCACTCATAACGGCGAGCCCCTGGTGATTTGCCCGGACGGGGTAATGCAGCGGGCACGGGTCGGGGCGACGAATGCAATCGCCTCTAAATACATGGCGAAAGAAAATGTCGAGGTTATGGCGGTTCTCGGTTCCGGCTGGCAAGCCGGCGCCCAGGTAACGGCACATATGGCGGTCCATGATCTGAAAGAGATCAGGGTTTACAGCCCCACCAAGAAGAATCGTGACGCCTTTGCCGCGGAAATGGCGGAAGAAACCGGGTTATCTGTGCGGGCCTGCGATAGTGGCGAAGAGGCATGCAAGGGAGCGCAGACCGTGGCTTGCGCGACAAATGCCGTGATGCCCGTCTTTTTCCGCGACTGGATCGAACCGGGTATGCATATCGGCACTGTTCGGCCGGGGGCGACGGAGGTTGAGAAAGCGGCGTGGCCCGATATCGACGTGTTCGCGCTGCTGGATCATGATGACAATGCACAGTTAATTTATACCCATGGCGTCCAGGTCGGTGAGGATAAGGTCGGATCCTATGGCGTTGACCACGATGAATGGCACGCCAACCTGCCGTCTTTGCCGCAGATCATCGCGGGCCAGCGGGACGGGCGTACGGATGAGAAGCAAGTGACCTGCTTCCTGAACAATCTTGGGATGGGGTATCAGTTCGCGGCTGCCGGTTACGTCGTCTACAACAAGGCGAAGGAAGCCGGGCTGGGGCATGAATTGCCGACTGACTGGTTTACGGAGACCGTCCATCCGTAAAAGGCAATTTGGCCTGACTGCCTTCGCTTAGCTTGATGTTGTTTCCATCCAGCCGGGAAGGCTGAGCGGCAATTCCGTCCCGTTGATTTCAACTGTCCCGCCCGATGATAGTTTTTCCGCAGCGGCATTTTCGATCAGCGCGACGGCATAGGCCCCGGCGGCGGAGCGGATTTCGCCGATTTTCTTGCCACCCAGAGAAACCGCATCGCCCGTTTCAATCGTGATCTTATCGGGATTTGCTATGACGGCAGGCTGCCGTTTTACCAGCTTTCGAATTTTCATCCGGGTGGTTACTTCCTGTCCGACATAACATCCTTTTGAAAAGCTGATCCCGTTTAGTTTTTCGAGGCCGAATTCCAGCGGATAGGCTTTTTCCGGTTCGATTTCGGTCGTTCCTTCAGGGATGGCCTGTCCGAGACGAAATTCGCGATAAATATCGTTGGAGACCTGGTTGGCATCGATTCTTGAGATCAAGGCATCCGATCCCGCCTCCGGAAGAATAATTCTTTTTCCCAAAGCCGGATGACGCGGATCGACATAGGAAATGGTGGCATCAAAATCGGGAATATCTTCGGCTTCGGCTGAAAACAGGGCGTAAACGGCAAGATCGTCCGCGGGTTCGATCAATACGTCGGCGCGGAGTTTGTACATCGACAGGCGTCTGATCAACGCATCGCGCCGATCCCTGTTGCAATCGGCTATTATCCGGTCTTCATCGGCAACCAGAAAGAAATCGTCCAAAAATTTTCCCTGGGGGGATAGAAGAGCCGTGTAGCAAGGATCGCCGTCCTTCAGTATATCAACGTCATTAGTGACGATTCCCTGCAGAAAGGTGAGGGTATCCTCTCCGGATAGCGTAAAGACGCTGCGGTCTTCGAGGCGGGCAATCAGCATGTGTATTATCAGTCCCAAGCGAAACCGGCGGGACCTTAAATGTATGTTTGAAGCCGAAATGACAAGAGGAGCGGGCAAAAGGGCCGATATGGATGCTCCCGCGCGTTCTATTGGCGTTATAAAGGGACGACCTGTCTATTCGTGATCATGAAGCTGCTTTTTGTGACATCCACCCGGATCGGCGATGCGGTACTTTCCACCGGGTTGCTGGATCATCTGAGCAAGACATGGCCGGACGCCAAAATTACCGTTGCCGCCGGGTATCTGCCCGCGCCGTTATTCGAAGCATTTCCTTCTGTCGAACGGGTAATTCCGATACGTAAACGGCGTTACGCCCTGCATTGGGTCGGGTTGTGGGGCGCAACCATGGGCTCTTTCTGGGATCTGGTGATAGATTTGCGCGGATCTGCGCTCGGCTGGATGTTGCCGGCAAAACGCCGGAAAATTATCGGCAAACCCCGCGCCGGCGAACACCGGGTGGAAACGCTCGGCAGGTTGTTTGATCTCTCGCCCGCGCCATCTCCTGTTCTCTTCACGACTGAGCCAAACCGGAACAAGGCGGCAGGCATGATGGGCACGGGGCCGATGATCGGGCTGGGCGTAACGGCCAACTGGTTGCCAAAGATATGGCCGGCGGACAGGTTTGTCGCATTGGCCGATGCGATGACCGGTGGCGGAGGCCCGTTCCCCGGCGCCCGTTTGGCGGTTTTCGGCGGGCCCGGAGAGGAAGAGATCGCGCGGCCCGTCCTCGATGCGCTCGGCGAACGCGCGGTGACTCTGGTGGGCACATCCCCGATCGTCGAAACGGCAGCCTGTCTTGAAAGATGCTCCTTTTTCGTGGGAAACGATTCCGGTCTGATGCATATGGCGGCGGCGTTGGGAGTGCCGACAGTCGGGTTGTTTGGGCCCAGCCCGCCCGGACATTACGGGCCGTGGGGCGCGAATTGCCGCGCGGTCTCGGGCGATATCAGCTATGAAGAGCTTGTTAGCGATCCCGGTTTCGATCACCGGAAGACCGAAAATTTGATGGCGGGGCTCAGTGTTGAGAAGGTATTTGAATCCGTGACCGGCCTGATCGCTGATATGTCGAAAACCGGAGGCGCTTCATGACGTCGTCTGAGGCAAAAATCTCCGCTCTGGTCGTGGCTCATAATGAGGAAAAGCGCCTCTCGGGCTGTCTCGAAACGTTGCGCTTCGCCGATGAAATCGTCGTCGTGCTGGATAAATGCACGGATGGATCGCGCGATATTGCCGCCGGGTTTACGGACCGGCTGATAGAGGGCGCCTGGGAACTGGAAGGAGAGCGCCGCAATACCGGGATTGAGGCCTGTGCCGGGGGCTGGGTGCTTGAAATCGACGCCGATGAGAAAGTGCCCGAGGCGCTGGCGCGTGAGATCAGAGAGCTTGCCACAACATCCGATGCCGACCGGCATGATATTCCCGTCGATAATCACGTGGGTGGGCGTTTGATCCGTTTCGGATGGGGGGCATCCTTCGGGCGCGGCGCCCACACGGCCCTGTTCCGCAAGGGATGTAAGGTCTGGGGGAATGAGCGGGTTCATCCAAAGCTGAGCTTCGGCGGAACGAAGGGCGCGCGATTGCAAAACGCGATCCATCATGACGTCGATGAAAATATTTCCGGTCTGATCCGCAAGCTGGACAGCTATTCAACCGCCAATGCCCGCGACCTGCGGGAAAGCGGCGATGTCGGTAGCTTCGGCCATAATGTCCGCCGGATATTTTCAAGGTTCTACAAATGCTACGTCGCCCGGCGCGGGTATAAGGAAGGCGCCTGGGGCTTTCTGATTGCTCTTCTTGCCGGTCTGTATCCGATCCTTTCCTATCTGAAGGCAAGGCTGGAAGACCAATAATGGCG
>CAZBKQ010000044.1:17591-19843 GCA_964492555.1 uncultured Rhodospirillaceae bacterium
GTCTGTATCCGATCCTTTCCTATCTGAAGGCAAGGCTGGAAGACCAATAATGGCGCACATCGTAATGGCCGATGATGGTATTCCCTTTGACGGAAAAACGCCTGAGGAAGGCCCGTTAGGCGGCGCTGAAAGCGCCTTTGTTTCCTTGGCCAACGCGTTTGCCGGACGGGGGCACAACGTCACGGTATATACGATGACCGAGCGTGAATTGGTTCACGGCGGTGTGCGCTGGAAACCGCTTTCCGGCGGGTTGCTTGATGGCGCCGATATTTATATCGCCAACCGAAGCGACAAGCTGCTTCCGCTCGTGCCCAATGCCAAGGCGCGCATCTTCTGGATTCATAATCCGGCGGGTTACATCCTTAAATGGCGTTATCTCTGGAAGTTATTGCGCTGGCGTCCCGCAATCGTTTTCTCTGGCGCTTTTCACGCGGCGTCCTGTCCCGGTTGGGTGCCGGAGGGCGGCAGGGAAATTATTCCCTATGGGATTTCCGAACCTTATCTCAAAGTCGAGCGATCCGGGATCGCGCCGCCGGTCTCGGTGTTTACGTCCAACCCGCTCCGCAGTCTCGACTGGTTGCTCGACATATGGGCAGAGAAAATCCATCCCGGGGCGCCAGATGCGGAACTTCATGTTTATTCCGGACCCGCGACATACGGAACGTTCGGCGCGGCGCGGGCGGATATGATGAACGCTGTTCTCGAAAAGGCCCGGTCTCTGGAAGCGCAGGGCGTAAGAGTGCTTGAGCCCGTTGCTAAATCGGAGTTGGCGCGGGTCTATGCCGATGCGCGGGTCATGCTCTATCGGGGCGATCCAGGGGAAACTTTCTGTCTTGCCATCGGTGAATCTCAGGCTGTGGGTGTTCCCGCCGTCATACAGGATATCGGTTGCGTCGCCGAGCGGGTAATCGAGGGCGAGACCGGTTTTGTCGCCTCCGATGACGATGATTTTGCTGAGAAAGCGGTGGCGTTGTTGAGTGATGATGCGCTTTGGTCGGCGCAAAGCCGCAAAGCGCTTGAGGCTCAGCGGTCCTGGAGCTGGGATCACGCGGCCGCGGCATTCGAGGAGATGTTGGCGCGGTGAAGCTATTGCACCTTATGGCGGGCGCGGACGCGGGCGGGGCCGAGCGGTTTTTCGGCAGGCTTGCGGTCGCTTTGAACGCGGCCGGGGTGGAGCAGGAATTTGTCATCCGACCGAACGCGGAAAGGGAAAAAATTCTGTCTTCGGAAGGGTTGTTATTTGAAACCGCGCGCTTCGGCGGTGCCTTCGATTTTTTTATGACGCGCTTTAAGATAAACAGGGTCATAGACCGGACGCACCCGGATATCGTCCTGAGCTGGATGAACAGGGCGACACAACATTGTCCGCGCCCGGGGAGCGGGCACAAATTTGGCCATATCGGAACGCCGAGGGGCTACTACGATCCAAAATATTATCGCCATTGTGATCATCTGGTCGTCACCACGGAAGATCTTAAAAAATTCTATATGGATGCGGGATTTGCCGCCGACACGATCAGCGTCATCCAGAATTTTGTTCCCGATGTCCAAGAGTCCCCGGTGTCGCGGCGAGAATTCGATACACCGGATGAAGTGCCGTTATTGCTGGCGCTGGGGCGGCTGCATGAAAATAAGGGCTTCGATACCCTGATCCGCTCCATGGCGTCTTTGCCGGAGCATTTTTTGTGGATCGGCGGTGACGGCGCTCTGAGGGGCGATCTGGAAACGCTTTCCAATGAATGCGGCGTTGCGGACAGGGTAAGGTTTCTGGGGTGGCAAAACAATACTGCCGGACTCTATGCGGCATCGGATATCTTTGTGTGCAGTTCGCGCCATGAGCCGTTCGGCAATATCATTATTGAGGCCTGGATGCATGGCGTGCCGATCGCCGCCGGGGCCTCTGAAGGCCCGGCGCAGCTTTTGAAAGATGGAGAAACCGGTCTCTTATGCGGTGTAGACGATGCGGACGGTCTGGCGGACGCGATCAGGCGATTGAGCGACGGAGACCTGGCGGAATGCCTGGCCCGTTCCGGACGGCGGGTGTACGAAACGGGATATTCTGATAAGGCGGTTGTGCCGCTCTATCTGGAGGTATTCGAAAAGGTGGCGGCGCGATGTGCGGCATAGCCGGTGTGATGACACTTTCCGGGGCCGAACCGGCGGCGGATGTCTTGCGGTCCATGGGCGATGCGCTGGCGCATCGCGGCCCGGATGGCGACGGAGAATACATAGCGCCCGGTATCGGTCTCGCG
>CAZBKQ010000044.1:19943-21458 GCA_964492555.1 uncultured Rhodospirillaceae bacterium
GCATCGCGGCCCGGATGGCGACGGAGAATACATAGCGCCCGGTATCGGTCTCGCGCACCGGCGTCTCGCCATCATCGATCTTGAAACAGGGGAACAGCCTCTGCGCCATCCTGCCGGTCTGTGCCTGATCGCGAATGGCGAAATTTATAACTATGTCGAGTTGAGGGAAGCGTTGGGCCCGGAAAATTTCCAGACGCGTTCCGATTGCGAGGTTCCGCTCCACCTTTATGCCCGCGACGGAGAGGAATATGCGGCCGCTTTAAGGGGCATGTATGCAATCGCGCTGTATGACCAGGCCAAGAGGCGCTTGCTGCTCTCGCGTGACCCTTTCGGGATAAAGCCCCTCTATTATTGCGAGGGGCCGTTCGGATTCGCTTTTGCGTCTGAACCGCATGCCTTTTTCGACGCCGGTCTGATCGAGGCGAGGCTGCGGCGAGAGGCCGCGATAGAGCTTTTCCAGCTTCAATTCACCACGGGAGCGGAAACCGCGTTTGAAAACGTATTTCGCCTCCTGCCCGGTGAAACGCTGGTGATTGAGGCCGGACGGATTGTCCGGCGTCATCATATCGCCGCCTTGCCGGAAGGCGGGCCAGCGGGCATTTCGGTTTCAGATGCGCTGGGGGAGGTCGAACGGACCCTCCGGGACAGCGTTCTTGTGCACCAGAGAAGCGATGTTCCCTATGGCATGTTCCTCTCCGGCGGCGTCGATTCTTCCGCTCTTCTCGTGCAGATGGCGCGGCTGAATGAGACGCCCGTCCGTGCCTATACGGTGGGGTTTCCCGATACAAGCGCCGCCGATGAGCGCGCCCATGCCAGAAAAGTCGCCGCCGCGCTGGGCGCGTATCATGTGGAGGTTGAGTTCACTGAGCAGGATTTCTGGCGGATCGCCCCCCGTATCGCCGAAATAATGGACGATCCGGTCGCTGATTACGCGGAGCTGCCAACATACAAGCTCGCCGAAATCGCGTCGAAAGACGTGAAGGTCATTTTGTGCGGCGAAGGCGGGGACGAGATGTTTGCCGGCTATGGACGGTATCGTTCCGTGATGCGCCCCTGGCGTTTTCTGAGGCGCGCCATGCGTTCGCGCGGCGCGCTGTCAGGGCTTGGATTGTTGCGGGAGGAAAACCGGGATTGGCGACAGGGCATGGTGCGCGCGGCGGACGCCGCCTCAGTGCCGGGCCGGTCGGCCCTGCAAGTGGCTCAGGCGACGGATTGCGCCGACTGGCTGGCGCACGATCTTCTGGTAAAGCTCGATCGTTGTCTTATGGCGCACGGCGTGGAAGGCCGGACGCCGATGCTGGATCCGGTTATCGCCCGGTCGGTTTTTCGTTTTCCGGACGGGATCAAGGTCAGAGGAAAGTCCGGCAAATGGATATTGCGGAAATGGCTGGAGGACGCCTTGCCGGTGTCCGAACCGTTCGCCCACAAGCGCGGTTTTACGGTACCCGCCGGTGAATGGATTACCAGGCGGGGGGAGAAGCTTGGCCCGCTGGTCGCGCGCCAGCCGATTATCGG
>CAZBKQ010000045.1:0-21382 GCA_964492555.1 uncultured Rhodospirillaceae bacterium
CAATTCAGTGGGGGAGGGTCATTAAGCAAAGTCGGATTTTATCTATTTGCAATTTGTGCCGCCGTTATCCCAATTTCTGCGTGCCAAACGAATCAAACTGCGTCCAAGGAAGCAATACAGCGCGCTTATACGAGTCTTGGAAACTGCATTTATCGGGCCATACCTAAGCTAGATGATGGCAAGAGTAGTGCTCGAGCGGTCGGCGCTATGGCGTTGACGAGGTGCAGAAAGGAGGAACTGTGGTACCTGCAGCTAGAGTCGCAAGGGCACAGTTTGGAAGTTGCAAATGCGTACCGACAAGGATTTCAGGTATCCCGGATAGAAAATGCTACTGCCGCTGTCTTGGAATTGAGAAATAAAAATGAGGCAACAGCCCAAAGTAATAAACGCCTAATTTCCAAATGGCCCTATGCTGTCAACATTGGCATCGCTTCTTGGCGGGCGATTGAATGCGGCCAAAAAAGGGAAGAGACAATTGCGGCAGCCAATTCTCTATTAATTAAAAAACATCCTCACGTTCAATTTGCATTGAACAAAGATGGCAAACTAAACGTAGCAGCGATGGAAGTTTTAAGTGCCATTAAACTTGGGGCTGATAAGGTCAAACAGGGTGACCTTATCGCTTGCGATAGAGCGCTATCTAACTGGAGAAAATTAGTTGAACGGCGCTAGCCATATCCATGGCCTTTTTTCGCTCTCGTCTCGACGGTTCATCGATTAATGGCAGAAAGTGACATTGCGCACGTTTATGGCTTGGGTCTGATAATGGAGAGTTATCGGAGGTTTATCCTAACACCCCTTAAGGACTCGACCCCCTGTTTTCGCTGCGAGAGGCACGAAAACAGCAGAGTCATCGTTGCTAAAAAGTTGCTAGCCTATTTTTCAAAGAAAACTTACTAACCCGGACCCGCAGAATATATGGTGCGCCCGAGAGGATTCGAACCTCTGACCCCAGGATTAGGAATCCTGTGCTCTATCCTGCTGAGCTACGGGCGCTGACCAACCGCTTCATAACACAAAGACCGGTTTGCTCTAAAGCGTGTTATCGCACCAACCCACGCCCCCGCCGGACACACCAGCGTCCGCAAACTTAACCCGCGACCGTAAATCCGCGTTCGTTGAGCCCGCCCTCATCGAGGATTTTCTGCACCAGGCCGGAGGCCTTCGCTTCCTCCGTAAACGCGCCGAGGGCCGCGCAGAGATCCGCCCGCCCCCTGGCTACGGCGAGCCCGACATCGTTATAGCCGAACCCGTCCTTCAGGATCTGCGCGCCGGGCAGTTGACCGGCGAAATCCATCAGCTGTTCGCGCGGCAAGGCGAACACATCCGCGGTACCGTCCCGCACCATGGCAAAGCTATCGTCCGGCAGCTCGCCGCCGATGATCTCCGCATTGCGGATGATGTTCCTGAGCTCCATCCAGGAGGCGTGCCCGACCGGCACGGAAATCTTCACCCCCGCCCGGTCGACCTGCGATTTGTCGGTAATGGATGAGCCCGGCGGCACCATATAGGCGAAATCGAACTGAAAGACCGTCGGGGTGAAGTCGATCACCCGCCGGCGTTCCGCGTTGACGCCGAGGATAATCGCGTCGAATGCCCCGGCGTTCAAAGCCTCCACCGCGCCATGCGGGGTCGGCTGGCGCACAAGCTCAAATTCAATGCCGAGCCGGGACGCGAATTCGGTTCCCAGCGCCTTCGCCACCACCCCGGCGCCGATCGGGCGCAACCCGCCATCGGGCGCGTCGGCATATTGCGGCAGAAACAAAGCGAGCCGGAAACGCCCGGCTTTCTTGAGGTCGACGATGCGCGGGTCATCGGCGGTTATGGTCATTTTCTACAGCCCCTTCGCGATTGAGTCCGGCACTTCGGTATAGCCCGCCGTGCCCATCTTGTCCGCCAGCACCTTTTCCGCCCCGCCGAATTTGGCGAGCTGCGCGTTCTGGTCGTCCTTGGCCTGGCGGTCGGCGGCTTCGGGATCGACGATGCGGCGGAGATCGGCCTCCAGCGATTGCATCACATCGGCAAATTTCGGGTCGCCGGAAAGATCATTGACCTCGTTCGGGTCGGTCTCCAGATCGAACAGCTCCGCCGGGTAGTCTCCCGCATAAAAATGCAATTTCCACCGCCCGCGCCGCAGCATGAAGCCGCCGGACGGCGAATAGGCGGCGTGATATTCCGAAAAGACCGGGCGGCCCGGATCCGGGATTTTCCGCGCGAGCTCAAATAGCGAGCGGCCGGGCAGCGCGCCGGGCGGCGCTTCGTCCGTTACCCCGGCGGCGTCGAGGATTGACGGGCGGCAATCGACCAGCGAGACCGGCGTTTCACAAATTTCGCCGGGCGTCACATCCGGCCCGGCGATGATCATCGGCACGCCGGTGGAATGTTCATAGAGCACGGATTTGCCCCACATGCCGCGATCACCCGCGTTTTCCCCGTGATCGGAGGTATAGATGATCCGCGTCGTCTCGGTCAGCCCGGTATCGCCCAACGCGTCCAGCACCATCCCGATGCGGTGGTCGATAAAGCTGCACAGCCCGTAATAGGCGGCGAGCGCAAGGCGGATGCGTTCTTCGGTCATGTTGTTGCCGTGCGGCTGGTAATCGGCCAGCACATCCGCCCAGGGGTGGCGGGTATAACCCGTGCTTGCCGGATCGGTCGCCGGCAGATCGAGCGCGGCCGGATCGTAGAGATCGAGAAATTCCTGCGGTACGGTCAGCGGGTAATGCGGGGCGAGGAAACTGACGAACAGCACCCAGGGCCCGTCTTGCGCGGATGCATCATTCAGCCAGTCGACGGCCAGTTCCGCGACCTTCATATCGTACTGGTTATAGGTCGATAGCCCCGGCCCGGCCTTGGCGGGGAAGCCGTCTTTGGTATTGGCATCTTCTGGCAGTGGCGGCAGCGGATCGCGGATCGCGCCGGTGATGGAGCCGACCCCGTCCTTGATATACATCGGCACCTGTTTCTCATCGAGACCCAGCGGATCATCGGCGGAGCGGTAATGCAGCTTGCCGATGCTCTCCACCCGCACCCCGGCATCCTGCAACACATGGCCCCAGCCCCGAACCTTGCCGTCCCAGGCGATGGCGTTATCCCAGTAACGGGTATTGTGCGGGTAATCGCCGGTCGCGAAGGCGGCGCGGGACGGCACACAGATCGGACAGTTGGTATAGGCGTCCGTGAAACGCGTGCCGCGCGCGGCCAGCGCGTCCAGATTCGGCGTTTTGACGAACTTATGCCCGGCGCAGCCCATCGCGTCGCGGCGGTGTTCATCCGCCATGATGAACAGCAGGTTGGTCGGTTCCATGATGTCTCCCCTCATTCGTTGCGAGCGACGATAGCGGAGGCGCGATGCGGCGTCGAGCAGGGCGGAAATTCGATGGATACGCGCTTGGCGGCGGCCCGCGCTTCCGCTATCAAGGGCGCGGTTCTAACGAAGGAATAATCACATGGCGGACGTAAAGTCGGATCTGGAAATCGCGCGCGCGGCAACGATCAAACCGATCGGAGAGATCGCGGAAAAGCTCGGCGTGCCCGCCGATCATCTGCAGCCCTATGGCCACACCAAGGCGAAGGTCGATGTCAGCTTTCTCGGCGACGAGGCGAAGCGCGGCAAGCTGGTGCTGGTCACCGGGATCAGCCCGACGCCCGCCGGCGAAGGCAAGAGCACGACAACGGTCGGGCTGGGCGACGCGCTGAACCGGATCGGCAAGAACGCCTCTATCTGTCTGCGCGAACCGAGCCTCGGACCCTGCTTCGGCATCAAGGGCGGCGCGGCCGGCGGCGGCTATGCGCAGGTCGTGCCGATGGAAGACATCAACCTGCATTTTACCGGCGATTTCCACGCCATCACGTCAGCGCACAATCTGCTGTCGGCATTGATCGATAACCACATCTATTGGGGCAACAGCCTGGAAATCGACGCCCGCCGGGTCGCCTGGCGGCGCGTGGTCGATCTCAACGACCGGGCGCTGCGTTCCGTCGTCACCTCTCTGGGCGGCGCGGTGAACGGTTTCCCGCGCGAAACCGGGTTCGACATCACAGTCGCCTCCGAAATCATGGCGATCTTCTGCCTGGCCAATAACCTGCGGGATTTACAGGAACGCATCGCCCGCATCGTCATTGCGGAAACGCGCGGGCGGGAGCCCATCACCGCCGATGCGCTGAAGGCGGAAGGGCCGCTGACGGTTCTGCTGAAGGAAGCGATCCTGCCCAACCTGGTGCAGACGCTGGAACACACCCCGGCCTTCGTCCATGGCGGGCCGTTCGCCAATATCGCCCATGGCTGCAATTCGGTTTCCGCCACCAGATCGGCGCTGGCCCTGTCGGATTACGTGGTAACCGAAGCCGGGTTCGGATCGGATCTCGGCGCGGAAAAATTCTTCGACATCAAATGCCGGTCCGCCGGGCTAACGCCGGACGCGGTCACGCTGGTGGCCACCGTTCGGGCGCTCAAGATGCATGGCGGCGTCGCCAAGGACGATCTGGGGACCGAAAATATCGAGGCGCTGCGCGCGGGCGCGGCGAACATGCTGCGCCATATTGAAAACATCAAGAGCTTCGGCGTGCCGGTGATCGTCGGCATCAACCGTTTCCTGACCGACACGGACGCGGAAATCAAACTGTTGCAGGATGTCTGCGCCGAGGCCGGATCGAAGGCGGTGGAATGCACCCATTGGGCCGATGGCGGCGCGGGGGCGGAAGAGCTGGCCCACGCCGTGGTCGAGATGGCGGAGCAGCCGAACGATTTCGACTATCTCTATCCCGACGATATGCCGCTCTGGGAAAAGATCGAGACGGTCGCCAAGAAGATCTACCGCGCGGGTTCCGTCAGCGCCTCCGTGGCGGTACGGCGCCAGCTGGAGACGTTCGAAAAGCGCGGCTATGGCAATTTCCCAGTCTGCATGGCGAAAACGCCGCTCAGCTTCTCCGCCGATCCGAAACTGCTCGGCGCGCCGGAAGGGTTCGACGTCAATATCCGCGAAGTCCGGCTGTCCGCCGGCGCCGGGTTTATCGTCGCGATCTGCGGCGACATCATGACCATGCCCGGCCTGCCGCGCGTGCCGTCGGCGGATTCGATCCGGCTAAACGCCGACGGGCAGATCGAAGGGTTGTTCTAGAACAGCTTTTCAAACGGGATGGTGTAGGAAAGCGAGAGCACTTCCACACCCGGATTGTACTGGGTGATCCCGGCATTGGAGAGATGATAGATCGCAAGGCCGAGACGCGAGCCGCTGTCGAATTTATAGGCGATTTCACCCATCGACCGGAACTCGACATACGAACCGAGCTTCTTGCCGTCATTCTGGATATAGACACCGGGCGCGAATGAGGTGGTCAGCACCCAGCGCGTGCCGAAAAAGATATCCCAGGCGATCCCGGCATAGGTGTAATAGGCGCCGTCCGAAGTGCCCATCATCCCGGCCAGCGGTCGGACGATCCAAAGCAGCTTCTTGCCTTGCCATTCGACACGAAATTCCGCCGAGGTTTCATTATCCGTCACATCGAAGACGCCCAGCCCGATTTGCAGCCGGTGATCGTCCGGCCTGATGCGGCGCGGCGGTTCGGGTTCGGCCCAGACCGCGGCCGGTGGCTTGCTGCCTCTTGGCGGCGCGGCACCGACAAGCCGGCCAAGCGTCGATCCGCGCCCCGCGACCCATTCATCGACCCGTTGTTCATAGGTCTTTACGGCGGGAACGGGCGGTGGCGGGCGTTGCGGCGCGGTGGCGGGCAAAAGGGGCGCGGGCGCCTGCGCAGTGGCAAACGGGTGCGGCTGATTCAGCAAGAGCGAGAGGTCGTAATGCCGGGTACCGGCCTCGGCTCGCCCGGCGGATGATGCGACCAGCACGGCGGCGGTCGAAAAAACAAATCGGCGAATGAACAAATTACGGCTCATCTAATTCCTGCGGTCCCCGATCATACGGCTTGCCGGGTCCACCGCAACATGCCGCTTTCCGCCCCTAACGGTTTTTGAATTGTTCGGTGGCGCGAACCAGCGCCGCCCGAATACCGGGTTCCATCGCCGAATGTCCGGCATCGGGAACGATAAAATATTCCGCTTCGGGCCAGGCGCGGTGCAGCGCATCGGCGGTAACGATCGGGCACACCATGTCGAACCGGCCCTGGATGATAATACCGGGGATGTCGCGGATGCGATCGATATTCCGAAGCAATGCGCCCTCCTCCAGGAAGAGGTCGTTCACGAAATAATGCGCCTCGATACTGGCCAGCGCGGAGGCCAGCCGGTCACTGCTGAAAGCAGCCACGGTTTCGGGCGACGGCATCAATGTCGAACAGGCGCCTTCATAGGCGCTCCAGGCACGCGCGGCGGGTAACCGGATCGCATCGTCGGGATCAAGCAGCCGCCTGTGATAGGCAATCAATATATCGCTCTTTTCATCCTCGGTCAGAGGCGCGATCAGCCGCCGCCAGTTCTCCGGATAGACCGTCCGCATGCCATAGAGGAACCAGTCGAGTTCCCGCGCCGTGCCGAGAAATATCCCGCGCAGCACAAACCCGAGGCAGCGTTCCGGATGCGCCTGACCATAGGCAAGCGCCAGCGTGCTGCCCCATGACCCGCCAAAGATCAGCCATTTATCTATCCCGAGATGTATCCGCAGCCTTTCAATATCGGCAACCAGATCATCAGTCGTATTGTTTTCAAGACAGCCTTGCGGTTCGGATCTGCCCGCGCCGCGCTGATCGAATATGACAACCCGGTAGGCGTCCGGATCGAAAAACCGCCGATGAACCGGCGTAGCCCCGGCGCCCGGCCCGCCATGCAGAAAAAGCGCGGGAATCCCGTCGGGATTTCCCGATTGTTCCCAATACATGATATGCGGCGCATCAAGATCGAGCCGTCCGCTCTCAAAAGGATCGATGGGTGGAAAAAGCTGTTCTCTGGCCATTCAGGGGTTACTGCGCAACAACAAAAAGCGATACTTGGCGATCCCGCCGACCATATAGAACGATGGATTCGATGGCAAAGGCATTGACCCCGCGATGACAGGACGAAACCGGATCAATTCCGCCGGGATTTTTATCCTGATCGGGCTGATCGCCGTTACATTTGCGGGATTGCCGGGAAACGCGGCCCCACGCAAGGCGCCGGACCCTGTGTCCGAAGGCATGATCGCGGCCATTATCGATGGCGATACGGTTATCCTAGAGAATGGCTCGGAAGTCAGGCTGGTCGGCATTCAGGCGCCGAAACTGCCGCTGGGCCGGCGCGGCTTCAAACCCTGGCCGCTGGCGGATCAGGCAAAGCAGTTTCTGACCGCGTTGACGAAGGGAAAATCCGCAACGCTTCGCTATGGCGGCACAAAGATTGACAGGCACCGGCGACTGCTCGCCCATCTGTTTCTGGAGGACGGACACTGGGTGCAACAAGAAGTTCTGAAAGCAGGCATGGCGCGGGTCTATTCCTTCCCGGACAATCGCAGCCGCGTTGATGAATTGCTGGCGGCCGAACAGAGGGCGCGCCGCGCAAAGAAGGGAATATGGGCGCATCCCTATTACCGGATACGCTCACCGGAAAATCTGAAACGCGATCTCGGCAGTTTTCAGGTTATAGAGGGCAGCCCCAAAAATGTTGCGATTGTCCGTGGACGCGCTTATTTCAATTTTGGAGACAATTGGCGAAAGGATTTCACCATCACGATTTCACCGCGCGATGCGCGGCGTTTCTGGCGAGACAAGGATATCGTCGCGATGTACGGCAAAGAACGGTTGCGGGTACGCGGCTGGTTGAAGGAATTTAACGGCCCTCAGATCGAAGCGACGCATCCGGAACAGATTGAGGTATTGAAATGAAAATGCGCACCCTTATTCCCCTTTCCGTCATTGCCGCCCTGTCCCTTGGCGGGCTGCAGGGTTGTGTGACGAAAAACCCGGCCACCGATCAGCAGGTTTTCACCGGCGGCATGACGGAGCAGGACGAAATCAATATCGGCCGTCAGAATCATCCACAGATCATCAAGTCGTTCGGCGGCGAGTATAAGAACCCCACCGTTACCGCCTATGTAAATTCCGTGGGCCAGCTTCTGGCCCGAACGGTGGAACGCCGCAATTTCAAATACAAGTTTACGGTTCTGAATTCGGGCATCGTCAACGCCTTCGCCTTGCCCGGCGGCTATATCTATATCAGCCGCGGCCTGATGGCGCTGGCCGAAGATGAGGCGGAAATGGCGGCCGTGCTGGCGCATGAGTTGGGCCATGTCAACGCGCTCCATCATGCGCGGCGGCAGGGGCAGCAGGTTCTCGCCGGTGTTTTGTTGACCGGGGTCGGCATCGCGGCGGGCCGGGAAGCCGCCGATCTCGGCAATATCGTGGCCTCCGGCGTGCTGAGTTCCTGGTCGCGCGAACATGAGCTTGAATCCGACTTGCTCGGGCTACGCTATCTCGCGCGGGCTGGGTACGACCCCAAGGCGGTGCCGGATTTCCTGGCCAAGATGCGCGCCGATGCCCGGCTTGAGGCGAAGCGTCAGGGACAATCGCCCGATGCGGTGGATCAGTTCAACTATCTCGGGACCCACCCGGCCCCGATCGAACGCGTCCGCATCGCGACGGAAGAGGCCCTCAAATTCAATGTAAAGAACCCCGACCGTAGCCGGGATGTCTATCTGCGCAAGATTAACGGCATGCTCTATGGTGACGATCCGGAGCAGGGTTTTATCCGGGGCCGTGTGTTCGCCCATCCGAAATTGCGGTTCCGGTTTGAGGTGCCGAAGGATTTCAGCCTGTTCAATTCACCCAGTGCCGTCATCGCCAAGGGCCCGGATGAAGCGACGATTATTTTCGACAATGCGAAGAAAACCGCGGATGGGCCCGTGTCCTATTATATTTCCAATGTCTGGGCGCGCGGGCTGGCGCTGAAAAACATTCAGAAAATTGATGTGAACGGTCTGGAAGGCGCGACCGCCCAAGCCCGGATCAGCACGCGCGGCGGACAACGCGATGTCCGGCTTGTCGCGATCCGCAAGGATTTGCAGACGATTTACCGATTTGCCTTCTTTACCAAACCCGGACAGCAAGGCCGCTATTCGACACCGTTCCGGCGAACGACCTATAGCTTCCGCATCCTGACCCGGTCCGAGGCGGAAGCGTTAAAGCCACTGCGGGTCCGGGCGGTACGAGTACGTTCCGGCGATACGGTCAAATCCCTCGCGGCCAGGATGGAAGGCGATAGCCGCTTCAAGGAAGAAAGGTTCCGGACCATCAACGGGATGGGCCCGCAGGAAAAATTGCGGCGGGGGGAAATGGTCAAGCTGATCACCGAATAGAACCGGCCAGCAACGCGCGAAGAAATAATGCGGCTTTCGCCCCGATACCGGGGCGGGAACTCTCGCGCGGAACGGCGACATTGAGAATTTCGATCCTGTTTTGCGCAATCCAGCGCTCCGCTTCGATCAATGCCTCATCGAAACCAGTATCGTCGAATAGATCGACGACCAGACAGGGACGGTTACAGCGGGCAGCTTCACGCTCCGTCAACAGCGTCCCGCCGGTTAAGGGAAGAGTGGACAGAACCAACGTGCCGTCCGAATCGCGGACATTCCATTTCGTTCGTACCGCGTAGTTGGGGACGGGTGTTTCCGTCAGCGGATAGGCCGCGTCTATTGGCCCGTCTTCCGCGCGGCGTCCCGCCGGACACCAGCCGCCGCAGTCAAACCCTAACGCGATGGCGGTATCGAGCGCGGCCCGGTCAACACCGGTCTGACCACCCGATACGATCTTCGAAATCACGCCGCCTGTCCTCCCGTCTTCCACGTTGCGCCAACGCCGAATTGTCCATAGGGTCGATTGGTAACATTTCGACCGGCGGACCGGAAAGGAACCGCCTTATCGGGGTATATCGGCTTGGCAAGCGACACCGGATCGACTGAGGCGCCGGAACGGCGTCGTTATACGCGGATCGGCATTCGCAATGCCCTGGTGCTGAGTTTCAGAACCCTAATTTTTGTCGCGATTTCGGCGCTGCTGGCCCTTAATTTATGGAGCGGGTGGGAAACCGCGCTCCAGCTCCTGCGGGAACAAATCCAGATATCGGTCGATTTGCTTGAAAACCGGGTTGTCGCCCATGTCGCGCCGGTGATCGCAGCAAACCGGGATATGGCGGAGGCGATCAATTCCGGCACCCTTTCGCCAAAGGACACCAACCGGATTATCACGCTCTGGCGCGGCACCATGTCGGCGACGCCGCAAATTTCCGCCATGGCGCTTATCGACCCGAACGGTGTCAGTATGCGGTTCGCGCGCGGCAAGGACCGGTTTGGCATGCGCAAATCCGACTGGAGCGGCAATGCGGAAGTGCGCGCGGCGCTGAATGAAGCCCGCAAGCGGGGGAACCCTATTGGGGGCGGCTTATCTGGTCCGACGAGCTCAATGCGGTCCTGCTGAACCGGCGCGCACCGCTGTTCCGCAAGGGCGAATTTGTCGGTGTTCTTTTTACGGCCGTCAGGGTGGCGGACCTCTCCGGCTATCTGGAGCAAATAGACAGTGAATCGGCGATGGATCAGAGTTTTCTGCTTTATGGGCGGGATATGGTTCTGGCCCATCCGAACATGTCATCGGGGCGTTTCCCGCGCGATTCCGGACAGCCCTTGCCGAACCGGGATCAGGTCGCCGATCTGGTGCTGTCCAAATTGTGGCAGACGGATCTTGCGCGCGGGCATCTAGAAATGCCCGACGGCAAAACCAGATCGTTTGTGATCGACGTGCTGAATACGTCCTATGTGGTGATGTACCGCAGCCTGAGCGGATATGGCGAACAGCCCCTTATCGTCGGGCGCTACAGAACGATCGAAGGCCGTTTCGGTGTCTTTGACAAACTGGTCTATGCGGGGGTCGCGGAGGTGGGCGTGATGCTGCTGGCCCTGATCGCCGCCTTTTTTATCGGGCGGATGATGGCGGCGCCGCTCGGGCATCTCTCATCGGCGGCAGGGCGTGTCCGGGTCATGGATCTGGAACCGCCCCCGACGATAGAGCCAAGCCGTCTTCGCGAACTCGATGACGCGGCGGGGGCCTTTAACGCGATGGTCGCCGGCGTCCGCTGGTTCGAGACCTATGTCCCGCGAAGCATCGTGCGCGATCTGGTCAAACCGGGCGGCGCGACCGCGGCGGCGTCGAGCGAACGCGACGTGACCGTTTTGTTCACCGATATAAGGCGGTTCACACGGCTGGCAGAAGCGCTGCCGGCGGATGAAACGGCCTCGTTTTTAAATCGCCATTTCACCATGCTGGCGGAATTTATCGAGGCCGAGGAAGGCACGATTGACAAATATATCGGTGATTCAGTGATGGCGTTCTGGGGTGCACCGCACCCGTCGGAAGACCACGCGGAACGGGCCTGCCGGGCGGCCATTGCGATGAGAGAGGCGCTGGCGCGCGACAACGTGGCGCGGACGGCGGCGGGCCAACCGCCGGTTGAAATCGGAATCGGCATCCATTGCGGAAAGGTGATCGCCGGCAATATCGGCGCACCGGGGCGAATCAATTACACGCTTGTGGGCGACGCGGTGAATACCGCCCAACGGCTTGAAGAACTATCGAAAACCGTCGGACGTGCGGGCGGGCCGGCCAGAATTCTGATCAGCGTGCAGGTCGCCCCGCGGCTCAGCGGCAATTATCAGGCGGTACCCGCCGGCACGCATGAAATCCGCGGCCGGTATCAGACAGTGGATGTCTTCGAAATCACGTGACCGGCGCCAAGACCAGCGAGGCGCGTCACGCCGCCTTCAATAACAGCGATTCCAGCTTTTCCGTCGCCGCATCGGGCTCGATCTTTTCGACCAAAGCCACTTCAAGCGCCAGGCGGCCAAGCGCGGATTCATACATTTGCCGTTCGCTATAGGACTGGTCGGGCTGGTCGGGCTTGCGATAAAGATCACGCACCACCTCAGCGATCGCGACCGGATCGCCGCTATTGATTTTCGCCTCATATTCCTGGGCGCGGCGGCTCCACATCGTCCTCTTGGCGCGCGCCTTACCCTTGAGAGCCTTAATGGCGTTCTGCATATTGTCCTTGGAACTGATCTTGCGCAGACCGGATTCCTCGGCTTTTTCCACCGGAACCCGCAGCGTCATCTTTTCCGCGGCGAAATGGATTACGTAGAGTTGAAGTGAAAATCCGGCGATTTCCTCTGAAGAAATTTCCGTGACCTGCCCGACGCCGTGGGTCGGATAAACAACATAATCCTTTACAGAAAAGGGAAGTTTTTTCGACTTCGCTTTTGCTCTTGCCATCTTGCTCCTCATGCAAACCGGTTTCCAGACCCCCCAAGGGTCCGGGAACCGGGTCCAGCCGGACAAAATTCGCCGAAAACGCCGCGCGTTTTAGCCAATTTTCCCGCAAAAGACCCGGATAAGCCTTGGCAGGCGACTAATATCGCCTGCCAAGAGACTTAAATATACCCAAATAATCGAAAAAGGACAGGGGCTCTTACCGAAATCCCCAAACCGCCGGATTTTCGGGAAAATCAGTCCTGCGCCGCGGGTTTTTCGCTGAAATGCTCTTCGAACTTGTTTTCCTTGCCGTTCCAGTCCTCGGCATCCGCCGGCTGTTCGCCCTTGCGGGTAATGTTCGGCCAAGCCTCGGCGTATTTCGCGTTCACTTCGAGGAACTTTTCCGCTTCGTCGTCCGTATCCGGGTGGATGGCTTCGGCCGGGCATTCCGGTTCGCAAACACCGCAATCGATGCATTCGTCGGGGTGGATCACAAGCATGTTTTCCCCTTCGTAGAAGCAGTCCACGGGACATACCTCAACGCAATCCATGAATTTGCACCTGATGCAGTTTTCGGTAACGACGTAGGTCATTTCATTCTCCGATTATCTTGGCTGCCCGTTGGACAGTACCCCGTATCTCCCGTTCTCGGCGGGATCAGCGGCATTCTCTACTATTTCGCGGGCCGCCGCGCAACCGCGGAAAACGTCCGGCGTTCAGCGGCCCGTTCCACGCCCGGCAAGGGCCTCCTGTGCCTGTTTGCGGGTGGCGGCCCGGTCACGGTCTGAAACGTGGATCAACCCGCCAAGCCGGCGCATGAGCTGGTCCTCGAACGGGTCGACCTCGCCGTCGGCCAGCACCACCTCCCAGAGTGACCGCATCAGATCAACGCGTTCGTCATAGCTGAACCCGTCCGTAACCACGCTGGTAAAAGCGAAGAGCTGGACCGTTCCGGCGATTTCCGCCTCGGCGCGGACGACCAACTCTTCCGAAAGGGCGGGGTCATCGACCAACCGCTCGCGGATCAAAGTCAATATGCGGCCGCGTTCGGCATCCGAAAAATCGTTGTCCACCATGGCCACCTCGACCAGCAATGCGGCGGCGGCGATTGTGCGTTCATCGAATTTTTCCGCCGCCGCTTCCGCCGCGGGCCCAGTTATCAGTGCCTTTAACCTGCCGATCATCGTGATACTCCATTGCGGGGGTTTGGTTTCCCAAGTGTGGCAAGAGACGGCAAACGCCCCTCATCGGAAAGATCTTCATAGAGACCCGCGGCCTCCGACGCCGGGCCGCGCCGAGTGCCCAGCGCCCTGATCCGCACAACACGGATGCGATTTGCCTGACGGAAGGTAAGCACCTGCCCGACGCGCACCGCGAAATGCGATTTGTCGGTCCGGGCGCCGTCGATCCGCACCCCGCCCTTGTCGCAGAATCGCGCGGCGATCGACCGGGTTTTGAAAAACCGCGCCTGCCACAGCCATTTATCCAACCGGATGGTTTCCGCCACCGTCACGAAACCTTCAGTTGCTGGAGCACGGCGAAGGGCGATGACGGATCAACGCGCGCTTTGCGCCGGGGCTTTTTACGGGCGGATTTCTTATGGGGCCGTTTCTTGCGCGGGATCGGTTCATAGCCGTCACCGTCCGCCAGCGCGCGGTAGCCGAGCGCCAGAAGCACCTCCGCCGTTTCCTCATTGCCGAGCCCCAATGTCGACGCCATGTCCTGCGGTACCGAAAAAGAGCCGCCGCGTGACAGCCGCAATAACCGGATCGCCAGCTTGTCGAGCACATCGACCCGGATCATGCGCGGACCCGCGGCGAAGAAACCGAGCGCGGCATAGAAATCCTTCGACAATTCCGGCGCCGCTTTGGGTGCCACGAGCCCGGGATCGGGGGGCATGGCGACCGGCACCCCGTGATGGGCGGCCCAGAGGATGGCCCGCAACGCCACCGGACCGGCCTTTTGCAGTGCGGGGACATAGACATAATGCAGCCCGACCCTGACCCCGAGGGCGCGAAGGCGTTTCTTGTCTTCGGGCCCGAGCGCCTTGAGCTGTCCCAGAACGGCGCGGCGGGGCAGCGCGCCCAGCGCCTCACCCAACTGAAAGGCAAGGCCCCGCACCGCCCCCGCAAGATCGCTTTCCCGAAGGACGAAGAGCGGCTTCAGAACGGCACGCAAATGGTTTTCGAGCCACAGGTGAAGCCGGTCCTCGACACCGCGGCGATGATGCGGCGCAAGAAAATCATTTGCCTCAATCCGCAAAACCGGAGAAAGCATATCAGCACCGGGGCCCAACGCGGCGATTTGATGCCCGCACCACAGGATCGACCCCCCGCCGGACAGGCTGAAATCCGTATCCGCCGCCGCCTGTATCGCGGTCACCCGGCGGCCGATTTCGTCGGCAAGGCCGCGGCGCGCTGCGGCTATGGCGAGCCGGCGCATCTCGCCCTTGGCGGAGCGCTCGGGCCGGAAACGCAAGCCGCGCAGTTCGCCGAGCGGCTCGCCATCCGCCAGCACCGCCCCGTCATCCGCCACGCTGAGCGTCAGGGAATCGGTCTTGCGCGCCTGCACCAGCATGGCGCTGCGCCGATCGACGAACCGTTCCGTGAGCTTGCCATGCAGGGCGTCTGACAGCCGGTCCTCAATATCCCGCGCCCGGTCGCGCCAATGCGCCGCATCGGCGACCCAGTCGGCCCGGTGCGCGATATAGGTCCAGGTCCGGGTATGGGCGATACGCGTCATCAACGTATCGATATCGCCATCCATCCGGTCGAGATGATCGAGCTGGCGCGCCACCCAGTCGACCGGCAACGATTCGCCCGGGGCGCAGAGATGACGGTATATCCGGCCAAGCAACCGGATATGGGCGTCCGCGACGGTCTTTCTGAAATCGGGAATCTGACAGACTTCCCATAACAGCCGGATGCGGTCGCGCCCCGACGCCAGCGCGCGGACCTCTTCATCCCGGGCCAGCTTGCGAAGCGCGATATGGTCCTCCGCCTCGCGCGCGCGCGCCATCAGACCGCTCGGCGGCAGGGCGTCGAGACTCTTGAGGAGATCGCGCAAGGAATGGAATTCCAGCGCCGCATTGCGCCACCAGATCTTCTTCACCGGATCAAAATTATGGCTTTCAATCGCGTCGATGATTTCAGGCTCCAGCGGGCCGATTTCCGCCAGCGTTCCGAATGTGCCGTCGCGGGTGTGGCGTCCGGCGCGCCCGGCAATCTGTGCGATTTCCTGTACATCGAGATGGCGGAACCGGTTGCCGTCGAATTTGCGCAAGGACGAGAACAGCACATGGTCGATATCCATGTTGAGCCCCATCCCGATAGCATCGGTCGCCACCAGGTAATCAACCTCACCCGCCTGATACATCGCCACCTGCGCGTTGCGAGTGCGGGGGCTGAGCGCGCCCAGGACCACGGCGGCCCCGCCCCGGCTGCGCCTGATACCCTCAGCCAGCGCATAGACATCGTTCGCCGAAAAGGCGACCACTGCCGACCGGCGCGGGATACGGGTAAGTTTTTTTACTCCCGCCCAGCTGAGCTTCGAGAAACGTATCCGTGTCTCGAATTTCGTGTCGGGGGTCAGCTTTTCCAGAACCGGGCGCATGGTTTCGGCGCCAAGGAACATGGTCTCCCGCAATCCACGGGCGCGCAGCAGCCGGTCGGAAAACACATAACCGCGTTCGCCATCGGCGCAGAGCTGGATTTCGTCAATCGCGACGAATTCGGATGGCCGGTCAAGCGGCATCGATTCGACCGTGCAGAGGAAATAGCGCGCCGTCGGCGGCACGATCTTTTCTTCCCCGGTCAGCAGCGCGACGTTACGCGCCCCGACCAGCCCGCACACCTTGTCGTAATTTTCCCGGGCGAGCAGCCGCAGCGGAAAGCCGATAATACCCGTGCGATAGGTAAGCATGCGCTCTATCGCAAGATAGGTCTTGCCGGTATTGGTGGGACCGAGAACGGCGGTCAGGCCGGGCCGGGTTTCCATCTGGGCCATGACTGACTCTCGCCCGTGACGGGCCCTGATTCAACCCCGGACTTCAACCGGGTGGCTGGCCAAAAGGCGCTGTTTTTCATCATGTTGGACGGGTTGAATTCAATGCCGCCGAATCGCATATAGGGACGCGGAGAACAAAATCAGGGAAAAGACCGAAATGGCAGAGGAAACACTTAGTTTTGAAACCGAAGTCGGGCGCGTTCTGCAGATTGTCGCGAACTCGCTTTACAGCAACAAGGAGATTTTCCTGCGCGAATTGATCTCCAACGCTTCGGATGCGTGCGACCGGCTGCGCTATGCCGCAATCACCAACCCCGAGCTGACCACCGACGATCCGGATTTCCGCGTCACCATCTCCACCGATACCGAAAAGGGTGTGTTGGTAATTGAGGATAACGGCATCGGCATGAACCGGGAGGCCCTGATAGAAGACCTCGGCACTATCGCGCGGTCCGGCTCCGGCAGCTTTCTGGAGCAGCTTTCGGGCGACGACAAGAAAGACGTCGCGCTGATCGGCCAATTCGGCGTTGGATTTTATTCGGTATTCATGGTGGCCGACGAGGTCGAGGTGACCAGCCGACGGGCGGGAGAGGACACCGCCTGGCGCTGGAAATCGGACGGCGCCGGACAATACACGGTGTCGGAGGCCGATAAGGAAACGCGCGGCACCCGCATTGCACTGCATCTGAAAGAGGACGCCAGGGAATATCTGGAGCCGACGCGGCTGCGCACCATCGTCACCACCTATTCCGATCATATATCCCTGCCGATCGAATTTGCGGGAGATGAGGGCGCGGAAACACTGAACAAGGCCTCCGCGCTCTGGGCGCGACCGCGCAACGAAATCACAGAGGATCAGTACAAGGAATTTTATCACCATGTCGGCCATGCCTTCGACGATCCCTGGCTGACGTTGCACTGGCGGGCCGAAGGCATGATGGAATATACCGGCCTGCTGTTTGTTCCGACCATGCGGCCGTTCGATCTGTTTACCGCCGAACGCACCCATCGCGTGAAGCTCTACGTCAAACGCGTCTTTATTACCGACAAGTGCGAAGAGCTGGTGCCCGCCTGGCTGCGCTTTCTGCGCGGGCTGATCGACTCGGAGGATATTCCGCTGAATGTCAGCCGCGAATTGCTGCAAACCAATCCGATGGTCAACCGCATCCGCAAGGCGCTGGTCTCCCGCGTGCTGGGCGAGCTGGAGAAGAAGGCCGAAAAAGAAACCGACTCCTTCAATGAATTCTGGACCAATTTCGGCCCGGTCATGAAGGAAGGCATCTATGAGGACCCGGAAAACCGCGACGCGATCCTGAAGTTGGCGCGCTTCCGCTCAACCGAACAGGACGGGTTGGTGTCGCTGGACGACTACGTATCGCGCATGAAAGACGGTCAGGATGCGATCTATTACATCACCGGCGATTCCGAAGAGACGCTGAGCCGCAGCCCGCAATTGGAAGGGTTTCGGTCGCGCGGGATCGAGGTTTTGCTGCTGACCGACCCGGTGGACGAATTCTGGCTGCCGACCGTGGGCGACTGGCAGGAAAAGCCGTTCAAGTCCGCGACCCGGGGCGGCGCGGATTTTTCCGCCATCAAGGCTGAAGGATCGACAGACGAGGATACGGAGAAGACCGATACCAGTTCGGAGGACACCCCGGCGGAGGTTGCCAGCCTGATCGCGATGATCAAGCTGGAGCTGGGCGAAACGGTAAAAGACGTGCGCGCCTCCAACCGGCTGACCGACAGCCCGGTTTGCCTTGTCGCCGATGAGGGCGATATCGATATCAACCTGGAACGGCTGTTGCGCCAGCACCGCCAGCTTGAGGAACAGGTCCCGCGCGTTCTGGAAATAAACCCCGCCCACCCGGTCATCGCGGCACTCGCCGGTTCCGTCGGCAAGGAGGGATCCGGCAATGCGGTAACCGACGCGGCATGGCTGCTTCTTGATCAGGCGCGTATTCTGGAAGGCGAAGCCCTGCCCGACCCGGCAGCCTTCAGCAGAAGAATGAGTGCATTGATGGAAAAGGGTTTGGCGGTCTGACCGCGCTTTCCGCGCGGTTGGATTATTTTCCGGCCAGCGTGAAGGCGGTGGCGCCAAAGACGCGCCCACCATCCGGTTCCTGCACGACGATGGCGCATCCGTCCTGATCGTCTATCCCCATCATCCCGATGGGCAGCTTGATCTCGGTGTCCTTGCCGCGCCATTTTCCAACATTGCGGATCGCCCGTACGACGTTGGTATTTATCAGGGTCCGGCCGGAATTTTCACCGCGCGGGACACTGGTTTCGTGCCTGCTGTCATAGGCGAACAACCACACCTCCGCCGGGCTCGACAAGCGGAACCCGCCGCCGATCTTGACGGTGACGTTCTTGGCGTCATTTTTGGCGATGACGATATCGATCTGCGAATGCTTCCGCGCGGTATCGATCGCGGCAAGAACCTGGCCGCGCCGCGAGCCGACCGCGTCCTCCGTGCCGTTCAGCACCATTTGCGGGGTATAGACATAGCGTTTGCCCATGCGTTTCACATAGGCATGCTGGCGTTCGGTATATTGCTTGCTGGAAAACGGATCCTTCCAGCCGAGATAATTCCAGTAATCGACATGGAATTCGAGCGCGATGATATCGTCGCGCTTTGCCAGTTCACCCAGAAACGCTTCGGCGGGCGGACAGGATGAACAACCCTGCGAGGTATAAAGCTCAATCAGGACCTTTTTTGCCGATTGCGCCTGGGCGGCGCCGGCGAAACTGGCAAGCCCCAGAATCAGGGCCGCGGCAATATGCGTGAATTTGCTCATGCCGCGAAAATAGGGTCGGCGCGCGTCACCGGCCAATCAAGTTTCAGTGACCGCGCGCTTACCCTCATTTTACCGCCGGCCTACGCCGCCTGATTGCGGATATTGCGCAGGACATAATGGAGGATGCCGCCATGGCGGTAATATTCCACCTCGTCCAGCGTATCGATCCGGCATTTCGCGGTGAATTCATCGGTCGACCCGTCGGGACGGTGAACGACACATTTCACGTCCATGCCCGGCGTAATGCCATCGGCGATGCCGACGATGTCGATCACCACATCATCTGTCAGGTTGAGCGATTTGCGATCCTGCCCGTCCTTGAAGACCAGCGGCAGAACGCCCATCCCGATCAGGTTGGAACGGTGAATCCGCTCAAAGCTCTCCACGATCGCGGCCTTGATGCCCAGCAGGTTCGGCCCCTTCGCCGCCCAGTCGCGCGACGAGCCCATGCCGTAATCCTTGCCGCCGAAAACGACAAGCGGCACGCCGTCCGCCTGGTACTGCATCGAGGCATCGAACACCGACATCTCCTTGCCGTCCGGCATATGTTTGGTGTAGCCGCCTTCGGTTCCCGGCACCATTTCGTTGCGGATGCGGATATTGGCGAATGTGCCGCGCATCATCACCTCGTGATTGCCGCGCCGCGCGCCGTAGGAGTTGAATTCCTCCGGCCGGATCTGCCGTTCCAGCAGATATTCAGCCGCCGGCACCGTGCGTCCGAACCCGCCCGCGGGCGAGATATGGTCGGTGGTGACCGAGTCGCCGAGGATCAGCAGCGGCCGGGCGCCGACAATATCGGTAATCGCGTTCGGCTCCGCCGGGACGTCCTTCAGATAGCTCGGATAGCGGACATAGGTCGATCCATCATTCCATTCATAGATCTCGCCTTCCGGCACCTTCATGGTGCGCCACGCTTCGGGGCCTTCCTGAACATTGCCGTAACGGCTGCGGAACTGATCCGGGGTCACCGCCCTGGCGATGGTCTCCTGGATTTCCTTGTTCGACGGCCAGATGTCTTTCAGATAGACGGGATTGCCGTCCGCATCCTCGCCCAGCGCGTCTTCGGTCAGGTTGACGTTGAGCGAACCCGCCAGCGCATATGCGACGCAGAGCGGCGGCGAGGCGAGATAGTTCGCCTTCACCTGCTGATGGACGCGACCTTCGAAGTTGCGGTTACCGGAAAGCACCGCGCCAACCACCAGATCGCCGTCATCGATGGCGTCCGCCACCGCGTCGGGCAGCGGCCCGGAATTGCCGATGCAGGTCGTGCAACCGTATCCGACAAGATTAAAGCCCAGCGCGTCGAGATCATCCTGCAGCCCGGCGGCGGCAAGATAATCCGTCACCACCTGGCTTCCCGGCGCCAGAGAGGTCTTCACCCAGGGTTTCGCCGAAAGCCCCTTGGCCACCGCGTTGCGCGCCAGCAAACCGGCGGCGACGAGAACGGAAGGATTCGACGTATTGGTGCAGCTGGTGATCGCGGCAATGACGACATCGCCGTCGGACAGCTCGTGATCCATGCCGTCCACCTTGACCGCGCCCTTGCTCTTTTCCCAGCTTGGCAGGGCTTCATTGAAGCTCTCGGTCATTTTCGACAGCAGCACGCGGTCCTGCGGACGGCGCGGCCCGGCGAGCGACGGCTCAACCGTGGAGATATCGAGCTCCAGCGTATCGGTGAAGACCGGATCGGGGCTGCCGGCTTCGCGCCACATACCCTGTTCCCTGGCATAGGTTTCCACCAGATCGACCAGCGCGTCTTCGCGCCCGCTGAGTTTCATATAGCGGATGGTTTCCGCGTCGATCGGGAAGAAGCCGCAGGTCGCGCCATATTCCGGCGCCATGTTGCCGATGGTCGCGCGATCCGGCAGCGACAGATTGTCGAGACCCGGCCCGTAGAATTCGACGAATTTTGATACCACGCCCTTGGCGCGCAGCATCTGGGTGACGGTCAGCACAAGGTCGGTCGCCGTGGTGCCCTCGCGCAGCTCGCCAGTCAGCTTGAAACCGATGACCTCCGGCAACAGCATCGAGATCGGCTGGCCGAGCATGCCGGCCTCCGCCTCGATCCCGCCGCAGCCCCAGCCGAGAACGGCGAGACCGTTGACCATGGTGGTGTGGCTGTCGGTGCCGACCAGCGTGTCCGGATAGGCCAGCATACGGCCGTCATCGTCCTGATCCGACCAGACGACGCGGGCCAGATATTCCAGATTCACCTGATGGCAGATGCCGGTGCCCGGCGGTACGACGCGGAAATTGCGGAAGGCGGTGGAGCCCCAGCGCAGGAATTCATAGCGTTCGGTATTGCGTTCGAATTCGATCTTCACGTTTTTGTCGAACGCGTCCGGATCGCCGAAATT
>CAZBKQ010000046.1:0-7819 GCA_964492555.1 uncultured Rhodospirillaceae bacterium
CCGCCTGAACCGAAAAAGGACCAAAGCGGACCGGCGGAAGTGGTCACGCTCGACAGTTTCAGAAAAAAAGACTGACTCGCGGGACGGCGCATGCCCGATCCGGTCAGCACAGACAGTTTTTCAGTTACCAAGAACGAGACGATGTCATCTGAATTTCCCGTAAACGAGATTTTCCCGCTGGGCGCGGACGAAACCGGATACCGCAAACTGACCACGGACCATGTCGGGATCGACACCTTCCGGGGCGAAGAGGTTCTGGTGGTGGAAAATGACGGGCTGCGCGCACTCTCGATGGAGGCGTTTCACGACATCAACCATTATCTCAGGCCCGGCCATCTGAAGCAGCTCGCCTCGATCCTGGACGACAAGGACGCCTCGCCCAACGATCATTTCGTCGCCTGGGATTTGCTCAAGAACGCCAACATCGCGGCGGGCGGCGTGTTGCCGATGTGTCAGGACACGGGCACCTGCATCATCATGGGCAAGAAAGGCCAGCAGGTCTGGACGGACGGCAACGATGAGGCCGCGCTGGCAGCAGGCGCGGCCGATGCCTACACGACCTATAATCTGCGCTATTCGCAGCTCGCGCCTCTGTCGATGTATGACGAAAAAAACACCGGCAATAACCTGCCCGCGCAAGTCGATCTCTATGCCACGTCCGGCGATGCCTATAAATTCACCTTCATCGCCAAGGGCGGCGGATCGGCGAATAAGACGTTTCTGTTCCAGCAGACGCCCTCGATGCTGCACCCGGAACGGCTGGTCCAGTTTCTTAAAGACCAGTTCATGCTGCTCGGCACCGCGGCCTGCCCGCCTTATCACCTGGCCATCGTGATCGGCGGCACCTCGGCGGAAATGAATTTAAAGACCGTCAAGATGGCGAGCATTCGCGCGCTTGATACGCTGCCCACATCGGGAAGCGAAACCGGCCATGCCTTCCGCGATCTGGAGATGGAGGCGGAAATCCTCAATCTCTCACGCGAAGCGGGGATTGGCGCGCAGTTCGGCGGCAAGTATTTCTGCCACGATGTGCGGGTCATCCGTCTGCCGCGTCATGGCGCGTCCCTGCCGATCGGCATCGGCGTGTCCTGTTCCGCCGACCGCCAGGCCAACGCCAAGATCACCCGCGACGGTGTTTTCCTTGAGGCGCTGGAGACCAACCCGGCGCAATATATGCCGGAAATGGATGAGGCCGCGCTGGGCGGCGAGGTCGTGGCGCTCGATCTTAACCAGCCGATGGACAAGATCCGGGAAACGCTCAGCCGATACCCGGTTAAAACACGTCTTTCCCTGACCGGTCCGATGATCGTCGCGCGCGATCTGGCGCACCTTAAAATCTCCGAACGGCTCGATAAGGGCGAGGCCATGCCGGATTATTTGCGTAATCACCCGGTCTATTACGCCGGCCCGGCGAAGACGCCGGACGGGTTCGCCTCCGGTTCTTTCGGTCCGACCACGGCGGGGCGGATGGATGCCTATGTCGACCGGTTCCAGGAAAATGGCGGCAGTTTCGTCATGCTCGCCAAGGGCAACCGCTCCAAACAGGTGACAGATGCCTGCAACAAACATGGCGGGTTCTATCTCGGCTCCATCGGCGGTCCGGCGGCACGCCTCGCACAGGACTGCATCCGCAAGGTCGAATGCGTCGAATATGAGGAGCTGGGCATGGAAGCGGTCTGGCGGATCGAGGTCGAGGACTTCCCCGCCTTTATCGTGGTGGACGACAAGGGCAACGATTTCTTCGCCGAAGTCGGGCGCTGAGCCGGCGGACCCGATCATGGCGGACCCGCAGACCCTGTTGCCACGTGAGGCCATCCGCCTCGCCGCGCTCGGGTTTCTCGCCGACGGGCCGCGATCCTATGCCTCGCTGGCGTCCGAGGTGCGCAATTTCACCAGCCGCTATGCCGGACCGGCGCTGGAGCTGATGACGTCTTCCATCGAAGTTTTGCGCCAGGAAGGGCTGATCGTCCTTTCCGATCCGGGATCACGGCCCGGACCGGACGCGCTGCTGGAACTCTCGGACGAAGGGCGCGACGCGCTGATCGCGATCCTGTCAACCGGACTGCAAGCGCCGCTGAACGATATGGCGCGGCTGGTTCTCGCCCTCAAATTCCGCTTTCTGCACCTGTTGCCCGATCTCGGCCGGCGCGAACAGCTAGAGGCCATCATTGAGGCCTGCGAAACCGACCTCGCGCGGCTGGTCGATCTTAAATCCCGACATAATCAGGACCCCGGTTATCTCGGCGACTGGCTGGATCACGATATCGGGCAAATCGAGGACAGGCTGGACTGGTTGAAGGGATTTCTTGGGCGATTGCAGGAAACGGCGGACTGAGATTGGCCGATTCTGGCCGCTATTCAGCAGGATTTTTTCCGTATAGGCTTCGCGCAATAAAAGTGTAATTCATAGAGCAAGTTTCCGCCGTGGCCGAAACCGATATCCCGACACCAGGAAACAACGCGCCCAATATAAAGATCGCGCGTTTTCTCGCCGTGATCATGACCGTGGGCTGCCTGGTCTGGAATCTCGATTTGCTGACGCTGATCGATATGGCGCCGATTGAGGAATCTTTTCAGGCTTTTGTACTGGGGCTGGCGCTGCCCGTAACATTCCTGACCTTCAGCGTGATGCGCAAATCGCCGGGAAAACTTATCTGGTACGACACCATCGTCGCAGCCGGCGCGCTCTGCCTGTTCTGGTATATGAGCTACAATTTTCTGGAGCTGAAGGAAGACGGCTATTCCAACAGCACCGATGAGGTAATCGTGCTGGGCTGGATTGCCGCCGCGCTTGTGATCGAAGGGCTGCGCCGTTCCGCCGGGTTGGTGTTGCTCTGCGTCGTCGGCATCTTCATGCTGTACGCGCCCTTCGCCCATCTCGTGCCGGGCCAGCTCGTCGGGCTTGATCTGCCGCTCTGGCAGATCGGTATGAATCTGGGCTTCAACCCTAACGCCCTGTTCGGCGCGCCGCTGGTGGTTTCCACCACCATCGTCATCATGTTCATCTTTATGGGACAGGTCCTACTTAAGGCCGGCGGCAGCGAATTTTTCACCGATATCGCGATGGCCACGATGGGCCGGAAACGCGGCGGCGCGGCGAAGATTTCGGTCGTCGCGTCCGCCCTGTTCGGCACCATTTCGGGCGCGGCGGTGTCCAATGTCGTGGTGACCGGCGTGATCACCATCCCGCTGATGCGTGAATCCGGCTATCGGGCGACCCATGCGGGCGCGATTGAGGCGATCGCGTCGACCGGCGGGCAGATGATGCCACCGATCATGGGCGCGGCGGCCTTCATGATGGCGGAAACGCTGGAAATCCAGTACAGCGAGATCGTCATCGCGGCGATCGTGCCGTCACTGCTTTATTACTTCGCGACCTTTACCCAGGTCGATCTGATCGCAGCGCGCGAAAACATCAAGGCGCTGACCATCGATCTGCCCGCGCCACTGAAAGTATTGAAAGAAGGCTGGTATTTCCCCCTGCCCTTTGCATTGCTGATCTACATGCTGTTCTGGGAAAATCAGCCGGCCGGCGTCGCCGCGGTCTGGGCGGCCGGATCTCTTGTCGTTCTGGGAACGTTTTTTTCCTATCGCGGAAAACGGATCAAGCTGACGGACTATTACGACATGTTCGCCGAGACCGGCACCGTGACGATCAGCCTTATCATGATCGTCGCCGCATCCGGGCTGGTCATCGGCGTCCTCAATATGACCGGGCTCAACCTCGCTTTGCCGACCGCGCTGATCAGTCTCGCAGGCGACAACCTGGCCGTCCTGCTGATTATCGCCGCGATTATCTGCATCGTTCTCGGCATGGGGATGCCAACCGTCGTAGTCTATATCCTTTTGTCCGCGCTGATCGCGCCCGCGCTTGTGGAAGCCGGGATAGACCCGGTCCCCGCGCATATGTTCATCCTCTATTTCGGGATGATGTCGATGATCACCCCGCCCATCGCGCTGGCCGCCTTTACCGCCGCGACTTTGACCAAGGCTGATCCGATGACCACCGGATTTATCTCCATGCGGTTCGGGTGGACGGCCTATGTCGTGCCATTCCTGTTTGTTGTCTCACCCACATTGCTGCTTTATGGCGACAGCAATTTGGCCGTCGCCATCGACACCGTCACCGTCGCCATCGGGGTTTACGGAGTTTCAGTCGCGGCGGTCGGGTATTTCGCCCGCGAACAGGGATGGGGAATCCGCGCCCTGCTGATCCTCGCCGGGATCGCCGCGATGATCCCGGATCACGCCTTCGGACTGAACTATATGGCGGATATTATCGGTTCCGCGATTGTTATCCTGTTGTTGGGCAAGGAATTCCTGACTGGAAAAAAGGCGCAGGCCGCGTAAAGTAGTGCGCCATAAACACCAGAGTTTCAACAAATTGAGCAACCAAGGGAGATCTCAATGAAAACCAGAATTTTTGTATCCGCGCTTGCCGCGGCGATGCTGACCGCCGGCGCGGCGTCCGCGCAAAAAGTCGTCGCCGTGGCGACAAACCCGCAGGGCACGCTCGGCTTTCTGACCGGCATCGCAGTGGCCAAGGTCGTGACCGCAAAGACCGATATCACCGCCCGCGCCCAACCGATGGCGGGTTCCTCCACCTATCTGCCGATGCTGGATCGAGGTGAAATCCATTTCGGCTTCACCAATGGCGGCGAGCTGCAGCACGCCGCTGACGGTGTCGGCACCTTCGCCGGCAAAAAGCAGGGCAACCTTCGCGCGCTCGGTATCATGTTCCCGCTGCGCTCCGGCGTTGCGGTGGTCGGCGATACCGGCCTGACGAAAATCGCCGACCTGCAGAAGTTCAAGGGCAAGCGCGCGCCGACCAAATACACCGCGCTCGCCATCATTCAGGACTTCATTGCCGCCGGCATGGCCAATGGGGGCGTGTCCTACAAGGACTTCAAGGGCGTTCCGGTTTCCGGTCTCGCCAAGGGCGCGCTGGCGCTCGGTCAGGGCAAGGTCGATCTCGCCTGGGTTCCGGTCGGTTCCGGTCTCGGCAAGAAAATCAACAACCAGCTGCGCAACCGGGGCGGCATCCGCTATCTCGACCTCGACCCGTCGCCGGATGCGCTGGCCCGGTTCAAGAAGGTCTCACCCGCCCTTCGGCTGCGGCTGATCAAGAACACCAAGATCGCCGGCATCAAGGCGCCGACCCACGTGGCGGAGATGGACTACATCATGCTGACCGGCAAGAGCACCAGTGAAGAGCTGGTCTACAAGGTCACCAAGGCGCTGATCGCGCATCAGACGGACCTCGGCAAGGCCTTTGGCGCGTTCAAGCGGAACAAGGTCGCTCAGATGGGCACGGTAAAGGAAACCCCTTATCACCCCGGCGCGATCCGTGCGCTCAAGGAAGCCGGCATCAAGGTGAATATGTAAGAACCGGTCCGACTAACGGGATTGGCCCCGCGTCACATGTGTGACGCGGGGTTTTTCTTTCCCCGCCGCACCTAGGATCATCCGCACCGCCCATGACGAACCCGACCATCCTTGAAGATCTTGGCAGCCGATGGCTCGGCCTGTCCGGCAATCTGCGCGGGATCATATGGATATCGGTCGGCTGCATTGTCCTGACATTGTCAGACACAATATTGAAATCGCTGGGCCGGAACATTCACCCCTTTGAACTGAATTTCTTTCGCTATGTCATCGGTCTCCTCATCCTCTCGCCGGTTTTCTGGCGGATGGGTGCGGTGAGATTGAAGACCCAACGCAAGGGGCTGCACATCACCCGCATGTTCCTCGCGACCATCGGGCAAACCGGTATCTTTGTCGCCATCGTCAACATGAAGCTTGCAGACGCCACGGCGTTCTGGTTTTCAAAACCGCTTTTCACGACCGTCGCAGCGGTTTTCATCCTGTCGGAGCTGGTCCCGCCACGGCGATGGGCCGCAACAATCATCGGCTTTCTCGGCGTCATTATCATGATCCAGCCCGGCACCGGCGCAATCGACCCCTATGCGCTTGTCGCGATCGGGGCCGCCTTGTCGATGGCGCTCGCCAATATCCTGATCCGGCTGATGGCGCCGACGGAACCGCCGAACCGGATTCTTTTCTATTACCATTTTGGCGGCATGGCGTTGCTGGCGCCCCTGGCATTCTGGCACTGGACTATGCCCAGCGGGATCGAATGGGTGCTGATCGCGCTGATCGGAACCGCGACCACCCTCGGCATGGTGTGTTTTTTCCGGGCGTTTTCGATCGGCGAAGCCAATGTAATCGGGCCGATGGAATATGTGCGGCTGATCTATGCAGGATTGATCGGCTATTTCATTTTTGCCGAAACGGTTGAGATGTGGACCATCATTGGCGGGACGATCATCGCCGGCAGCGCGCTCTATATCGCGCGGGACGAGGCACGGAAAAAGGCCGCCGCGAAACCGGCATAGTGTGCCAGAAGGCTTTAATTCCTTTCCAGCAACACACTCCGCCTACGCGCTGAACGCGGATTTTCTACCCGGCGTAATCCAGGAACCCGGCGACCGCCTCATTGAACGCGTCGGGTTCTTCCAGGTTCAGCGTGTGGCTGGACCACGGGAACATGGCGAGCCCGCAATCCGGCACCGTCCGTTTCAGCAACAGCGAGCCCTCTATACAGGCTGCGTCTTCGTCACCAACGAGGACAAGGAGCGGTGGCTGAAAATCCACCAGCGCCTCTTCCATCTCCGGCAAGGTGGGGCGAGCGCCCTGCACATATTGCATGGTCATTGCCGATCCGATGGGCGAATGATCGGCGAGCTCATCCCGGAATTGTTCCCAGCCTTCCGGGTCCTTCACCTTGAAGCGCTGGCGCATCGGATAGTCGGCATAAGCGGCCGCGGAGTCCGCGATCGATTTTTCCCGGAACATGGCGACGTTGGTTTCGATGATCGCGCGGTTCGCCTCTTTCTCCGCCGGGTCGGAGCCCCAGCCGATCCCCGCCGCGACCACCGATTTCACCCGGTCCGGCTGCTGCAGCCCCATATGGATCGCGGTGTAGCTGCCCATGGAGAGCGCCACCAGATGCGCGGCGTCCACCCCGTGCGCATCCAGCACGTCGAACGCCTCATCCACCAGATGCTGTTGCGAATAAAGCGCCTGGTCTTCCGGCACGTCCGACGGCGGATAGCCGCGCGCGCAATAGGCGATGCAGCGATAACGGTCAGACAGGGACGCCATTTGCGCGGCCCAGCTGCGCGCATCGCCCGCGAATTCATGCAGGAACAGGATCGCCTCATCACCCGTGCCCTGTTCTACCGCGTGCAGGAGCAACCCGTCGCTGGTCGTTACCTTGGCCATAATGCCGGCCCCTATTTCGTTTCGTGTTGATAGCGCGGGCGGCTGTCCGCGAATTCCCAGATCGGCGGCATGATATCGCGACGGATGGTATCGACCGGCGCCGGCGGAAACGCCGGGAGGGGTCTTTCGCCCGCGACCGTCACCCGGTCCATCTTGCGGCGGTTGGGATAGTAATCGTGCAGCGCCGAATGCTGCACCAGCCGGTTGTCCCAGCACACCACCATGTCGGGCTGCCAGCGGTGCCGGTACTGATATTCATGCTGATAGACCTTGCGGAACAGGAGCTTGAGGATCGTGTCGCTTTCATCCGAATCCATATCCTTGATCCGGATGGTAAATTGCGGATTGACGAACAGCACCTTGCGTCCGGTCACCGGATGCTCTGTCACCACCGGATGGGTCGGGTTGGGATATTCCCGTTCGTAATACTGCACCTTCTCCCGATCCTCCGGCGAGTCGGTGAAGCGTTCCCGGAAATTCTTGAAATCATGAACGGCTTCAAGACCGGATATCAGATTCTGCATCTTGTCCGACA
>CAZBKQ010000046.1:7919-21246 GCA_964492555.1 uncultured Rhodospirillaceae bacterium
TTGAAATCATGAACGGCTTCAAGACCGGATATCAGATTCTGCATCTTGTCCGACAGTCCTTCATAGATCGCCGCCATATTGGCGAAGGCGGTGTCGCCGCCATATTCCGGGATGATCTTGCAGCAGAGAAACGTCGCCTTGGCCGGGCATTCGCGAAAGGTCTCATCCGTGTGCCAGATATCGGTGCTATGCGCCGGATTGCCTTCCTTATTGTCATAGACGATCAGTTCGGGCGCATCCGCCGCATTGGTCGAAAAGGGATGGACCGACAGATCGCCCCAGTACCGCCCGAAGCGTTTGAGATCGTCCGCATCTATTTTCTGGTTCGGAAAGACCAGCACGCCATATTCGGCATGCGCCCGGATCAGACCGGCCACGGTTTCCTCATCCAGCGGTTTTGAGAGATCCACGCCGGTGATTTCCGCACCGAGATAGGGCGCGACCTTGCGGATCGTGAAATTCGCCGAAATGGCGCCACCGTCATCCATGAGACAGGTTCTCCGGTTATTCCGATGGGCTCAGGATAGGCGCGGGCGGGCGGGCTGTCACCAAGGAGGAAATGATTTACCCTGCCGCCGACACATCCGGAGGCGAGAGAACAATGGCGGACAGAAATTGCGATGTACTGGTGATCGGCGGCGGTGGCGCGGGGCTGGCCGCGGCGATAGAGGCGCGGGAAGCCGGGGCAAACACGATCCTGCTGGAAAAGAACCCGGCGCTCGGCGGGTCCACCGCCTGGTCCATCGGGTCTTTCACCGCGACCCGGACGCCGCAGCAGCTTGCCGCCGGGATCGAGGATTCTCCCGATGAGCATTTCGAGGACATGCCGAAATTTTCCGGCCCGCAGGCCGACCGCGACAACCCGGAATTGCGCCGGCTGTTCGTCGATAACGCCAATGACACGTTGCGCTGGCTGATGGGTCACGGGATCGAATTTTTCGGCCCGATGCCGGAGCCGCCCCATACCAAGCCCCGCATGCATAACGTGCTGCCCAATTCACGCGCCTATATCACGAGGCTGGAAAAGCACGCCCGCAAAATCGGCGTCGATATCCGGCTGAATGCCCCGGCAGAGGCCTTTCTGCGCGATGGCGAACGGGTCACCGGGGTGCGTTGCAAGGACGGCACGGAACTGACCGCCGGGGTGACCGTGCTGGCCAGCGGCGATTATTCGGGAAGCCCCGAATTCAAGAAAGAATATATCTCCGAACAGATATCGAAGGTCGATGCGATGAATCCGACCGCCACCGGAGACGGCCACAAGATGGCGTTGGCACTCGGCGGGCGCATCATCAACGGCGATGTGCTGTCGGGACCCAATCTGCGTTTCGTTCCGCCGGAAAAGGAAACGCTGCAACGTATGCTGCCGGCCACGCCGCTGGTCGCGAAGACCATGCGGCTTGCCCTGAAATACGCGCCGGACTGGCTGCTGCGCCCGTTCGTCCTGCGCTTTACCGTGACCTCCATGGCGCCGGAGCTCGATATGTTCCGCAACGGCGCGCTGCTGGTGAACAAGCTCGGCGAGCGCGTCACGGCGGACGCGCCAAAGCTCGGCACCGAAATCGCGCAGCATCCGGACAAGATCGGCTATGTGCTGATGGATAGGGATCTGGCGGCGCGCTACAACGCCTGGCCCGATTTCATCGCCACCGCGCCCGGCGTGTCCTATGCCTATTTCAACGATTTCAAGAATACGCGGAAGGATATTTTCTTCGAATCCGATACGGTGGAGGGACTGGCGGCAAAGCTCGGCATGACGTCAGATACGCTTAAGGCCTCGGTCGAGGCGTATAACGGCGAAGCCCCCGCCAAATTCGCCAACCCGCCCTTTTATGCGCTGGGCCCGGCCAAGAGCTACATCGTGCTGACCGATGGCGGGCTGGCGGTTAACGGCCAGTTGCAGCTCCTCGGCGAAAACGACAAGCCCGTGCCGGGGCTTTACGCCGCCGGATCATCCGGCCAGGGCGGGCTGATGCTGAAAGGGCACGGGCATCATATCGGCTGGGCCTTTACCTCCGGCCGGATCGCGGGAAAGACCGCCGCACGGGAAGCGTTGGGCAAGAACTGAGGCCTTACCGGCGCGCCGCAACCCTGAACAGGAGGGTGACAAGCGCATAGGCAAGAACCAGAACGGGCCCGGCGGGCAGATCGGCAAACGCCGCTGCCGCAATACCGAGCGCGACAGCCAGCCCGCCTGCGCCTATCGCCGCGCGATCCTGACGCGCCGTCACGGGATTCACCGCCAGCGCGGGCAGGATCAGGCTCGCAAAAACGACATAGACCCCGACAAGCTGAACGGAGGCCGTGACGACGACGGCAAACAGCACAAAGAACAAGGCACCGGTACGCACCCGCGGCACCAGAAACCAGAGCAGGATGGCGCCGCCGAAGACCGGAAGAAACGAAAAGACATCGTCGAACGATACAAACAAGAGCTGGCCGGACAGGATATGCTGGACTTTCTCGTCGCCATGCGGGTGATCGGCAAGAACGAGCAACACCGTGGAGGCGGCGAGTATAAAGCTGCAGCCGATCACGGCTTCTTGTTCAGCGGGCGAGACTTTCTCGACCCAGCGAAAAAACAGGGCGATCGCCAGCGCACCGGCCATGGCCACTGCTTGTACGACCCCCCAGTCCGGATGGTGCGCGAACAGTTCAATCAAAACGACGCATAATCCGGCGACTTGCGCGATGGCGAGGTCGATAAAGATTATGCCGCGCCGCAGGACTTCCCGTCCCATCGGCCCGTGAATTGCCGCAATCAGAAGCGCCGCAACAAGCGGCGCTACGAGGACATCAGCTCAGTCAGCGGCCTGCATTTGCCTTTTCCAGGGCCGCCAAAATGGAGTCGAACAAGCCTGTCAGCGCCGCCTCACCGGCGCCACGCGGCACCGTATAAGGCAATTCGATCGCGGGAATACCGGTCTTGCCGGAAAGCCATTCGGAGGGACGATCCGGATCGAACGGGGTCCGGATGATCGCCTTTACCTTACCCTGTTTCGCTTCCCCGATCAGCTTGCGCAGATGGTCGGCGGACGGGGGAATACCGGGTTTGGGTTCCAGTGACGCCACCTGCTTCAACCCGATCCAGTTTATCAGATATGACCAGGATTTGTGATGCACGATGACCGGCATGCCCTTCAATTTCGCGATGCGGGGTTCCCACCCGGCAATCCGCCGCTGCCAGTTTTCCGCAAATTTTTTCGCCCCCGCCTGAAAGGAAGTTGCCGATTCCGGTTCGACGATCGCCAAACGCCGGGCGAGTTCCCTGGAAAGCGTCAGCATATTGCGGGGATCAAGATGGAGATGGGGATTGCCCTCCGGGTGGATATCGCCAAGGCTGCGATCAATCACCGTGGGTATCTCCAGGACATCGACATGTTCGAAGGCGAGCAGGTGACCGGGCCGGCCCGGCTGAACACCGGCCCGCGCGCCCCTCTGCATCAGGATCGGCAGCCAGCCGACTTCCAGCCCTGCACCGGAACAGAAAACCAGCCTTGCCGAACGAATTCTTGCGATAAGGCTCGGACGTGCCCGGATATAGTGCGGATCCTGCTGTTCAGTGGTCGCCGACCAGGCCGAAACCGCGTCACCACCGACAGCGCGTGACAGAGCCGACCATTCCGGCTCACAAGCAAATATTTTGACAGCTGAAGCCGCCGGGAATGGCGACAAAATGCCAAATAATAATATCGCCAATCCCAGCTTTTTCATTGTCTGCCCTCAGTAAGGATGGGCCCCGTGGGCGCCAAAGCTCATGATGTATTGCAGGAAGAACTGATGATCGACGTTATTCTTCGACAGCTCCTCCCGGTTGTATTGGCCGCGAAGACGACCGAACTCGCTGTTCGTCCAGTCGAGCATGACCGAGACACTTTCGGGGTCATGACCATCCGCATCGAGCGCGCTGCCGACGAGGCCGGCGGGCGTTCCCGGTGCGAACATCTTCGAATACCGGACCCCGGCACGCCAGGCGGGCGCGAACTTGTAAACGCCCTGGGCGTAAAAGCCGCTGGAGTCGTCGTCGAAAGCGATGGTCCCGGTTCCCGCGTCGGCATCGTTATAGGTGCCTTCCTCATCGCGGTGGAAATATTCCGCCTGGAGGATAACTTCGGATTCCCGCGCGTTACCGGTCGGCGCCCAAGTGTAGCGGAGATCCGCCGCGTAGAGGTTCGACTTGCCGGAGAAAGTCACCATGTCCCCGTTACTGGCCCTGGAATGCACGTCGCCCTGCAGGGTATAGACACCCAAACGCCAGCTCTGGTCGCTGCCGATATCGCCGCCAACGCGGGCATAAGCCGACCAGGAGTCGTTACCGCCATTGGCTCCACCACCCGGGAAATCGGCGCCCCGGAAGATGCCGCCGCCGAACTCGACGAACAGATCGTCCGTGGGTACGACCCAGGCCGCTTCCAAACCGTCATCATTAAAGGCCTTGTTCAGATAAATCCGGTAAGGCAGGGGCCTGTCAGCGAAATCATCCGCATGGGCGTGTTGTTCGTTGAGATAGCCCAGCGTCCAGAACTTGCGCCCCGCAGTGATCCGCGTCCCATCGGGCAGACCCGCATCGGGGAGTGTCTGAAAATAAACTTCTTCCAACTCGACGCCGTCGGCACCACCTTCGCGGACAATCGCCAAGGTCATCGACCCGGTGAATTTGTCATCGATATTGGCGGAGAAGTTCAGTTCAGATTCGTCGACCGCAAGCCCTTCCTGGCCCCGCTCACCTTCTTCGCCGACGCCGAAGCCAGCGATTTCCGCCGCGCCACCGCGTGAGAAGGAAGACGCCTTGCCGTTGAGAATTACGCCAATCGACGGGTTGAAAGAATTATCCTTCACCCCACGCGTGCTGGTTGCCGGTGCGGCCTTCTTGGCAGCCGCCGCGTTTTTTGTCTGTGTTTTCTGGACCGAGTCCAGCTTGTTCTCAAGCGATTTGATCCGCGCCTCATAGGCACGCTGCATTGCCTAAATTTCGGCTCGCAAGGCCTGCAATTCCTTGCTCGTCGCGGCAAAATCCGCGTCGCTGAAAGCAAAAAGCAACGCGAAAGCCGAGACGTATCTGAGTACGCTTTTCATTCCACAGTCTCCATAATGTTATAATATAATAATCGGTATATTATAACATTATGGGCTGTCAACTCGGCCTTGACCGAATCGGAACTCAGGATCGATCAGGCTTTGTTATAGCCGGGAATAAATTCGGAGAGGTCGATGTCGTCCGCGCCGGGCACGCGGATTTCATCCGGGTAATTATCCTTGCGCGTCGCGTCGATACCCATCTTGGTCACCAGATGCGAACCGCCCGCCGGGTCGTATGACGCGGGATCGAGCGGCGAGCCCTTGGCATAGGGCACCATGAAGATATCGCGGTCCGCGCGCACCCGCGTCGCGATGGCGTGAAGAACCTCCGTGTCGCTATAGACATCGACATCCTTGTCGACAATCACGACGAATTTGAGGAACGGATCGGCGACAAAGGCCGCCATTGCCGCCTGTTTGGCCTCGCCCTCTATCATCCGGTCGATGGCGATGAAACACATAAAGCGGAACCGGCCCGAACGCGGCACCGCCACCTTGGTCACTGTGGGGCAGGCGATTTTCACCGTGTTTTCGATAAAGGGCGTCCGGATAATGCCCGACAGCAGCAGATTATCCGCGTGCCCGACAAAGGCGTTCTGGTAAAGCGGGTCCTTGCGATGGGTAATGGCGGTGATTTCCAGCACCGGATTCATCCGTTCGGGTCCGTAGGTGCCGGGATATTCGCCGAATGGCGCCTCCGACCGGCGTTCACCCGGCCGGGTCACGCATTCCAGGATGATTTCAGCATCCGCCGGCACCTGCAGCGGGATGGTCTTGCAATCGACCATCGGCACGGGGCGCTGCATCATCCCGCCGGCGAGATGCAACTCATCGGCCTCCATGGGCGAAAAACACAACGAGCCGATAAAGAAAGCCGGGTGATGGCCGATGACAATGGCGATGGGACAGGGCTCACCCTTGTTCTCGTATTTCTTCCAGATGACGTTGCCGTCGGCGGTTTCCGATACCTGAACCCCCAGCAGATTCCGCTCATGCACCTGATGACGATAGATGCCGATATTGTTGATACCGGTATCGGGATCGCGCATCACCGCCAGCCCGGCGGTAATGAATTTCCCCGCATCCAGCTCATGATAGGTGCAGATCGGAAACTTGCCGACATCGATATCATCGCCAGTCAGCACGACCTCCTGTACCGGGGCGTTTTCCACCGTCACCGGCGGGATCGGATTTTCCTGCCGCGCCGCGCATTCGGCCAGAAACGCGTCGATGTCGCCTTCTTCCATGCCAAGCGCATAGCGCAGCCGCTCGAACCCGCCATGCATGTTGGCGATCAGCGGCACGTCGGAGCCCTTCACATTTTCGAAGATCACTGCCTTGAAATGATTATCGGCCTCCAGCCGGTGCAGGATACCCGAAACGCCGAAATCGGGATCGACTTCCTTGCTGATCCGCAGCAGTTCCTCCGGATGGGTATCATCCAGATATTGCAGATAGCCGCGAAGATCGGGTGCGTAAGGCGCGTTGGAGCCGTCAGTCATTTTCTGTTCCTGTGATCAGTCTTTGGGTTTAGGCGGATCGATCGGCCCCTCGGCCTCAATCCAGGCTTTCATCCCGCCCGCCATATGGGCGACGGGTGAAAGCCCCATATCCTGCGCGGTCTTGGCCGCCAGCGCGGAGCGCCAGCCGCCCGCGCAATAGAAAATGAACTTCCCGTCGCCGGAAAAAACATCCTTGTGATAGGGGCTTTCCGGATCAATCCAGAATTCCAGCATGCCGCGCGGCACATGATGGGCGCCCGCGACCTTGCCGGTTTTCGCTACTTCCCTGATATCGCGCAAATCGATAAAAACCGCGTCGCCCGCATCCAGATGCGCCCGGGCCTGTTCGACATCCAGCGTCTCAACCGCCGCATCCGCTTCGGCGACCATCGCCATCACCGATTTTATCTTGTCCTGAGCCAAGCTGTTTCCTCCGTCAGTGGTCGTGCCCGCAATGGCCGAACCCGGCACCCTGTTCCCAGTACCATTTACCCATGGCGAGGTAAATCTCACCCACCGAATGGCGGATTGTCCCGCCCGAGAACTCCCGCCACAAGGTGGCGACATTGATAAACACCCGTTCGCGGTCAATCCAGCCGGTGAAATGATCGGCGACGATTTCCTCCGCCGCCTCGACCCAGCCCATCCCGGACTCAAATCGCGGTTTCGCGGCGTCGCACAGCTCCACCAGATATTGCCTGAGGGCCGTCACACATTCCTTGTCGCCGATCGGGCCGTGACCCGGCACGACGATATCCACATCCCATCCCAGTATCCGGTCGCAGGCCGCGATCCAGTTGGCGATCGGGCCGGCCCAGATAATCGGATGCCCGCCGGAAAAAATAATATCCCCGGTATAGACGATTTTCTGATCGGGCAGCCATACCAGCGTATCGCCCGAAGTATGCGCCGGACCGACATTGAGCAGTTCGATCTTTTTCTCACCCACGGTGAACGTCTTGGTCAGTTCGAACGTCTCGGTCGGCAGAACATTCTCAATGCCCTCAAAATCGAATTTCCGTCCCATCAACTCATGAATCAGCGCGCCAAATTCGCCGTAATCCCGCCAGTTTCGGGTGATTTTGGTAAAGGCCTCCGGCGGGCGTTTTTCCATCTCGCGCTTCGTCGCCTCGGACCCGATGATCCGCGCGGTTTTAACCAGTTGATTGCCATAGGTGTGATCGCCGTTGGCGTGGGTATTGACCAGCGCCCCGATATCGGCAGCTGCCGGAACCGCGTCACGCATGGCATCCAGCATTGATGCGGTCAGCGGCAAATCAAACAACGTATCGACCAGCAGCGTCTCACCGCTATCCTCGATCAATCCGGCATTGCTCCACCCCCAACCACCATCGGGCTGCAACCAGGCCCAACAGCCATTGCCGATATCATGCAAGCCGTGCGAAAATTGCCAAAGCGTCATTACCGAAATATCCGCCTGAAATGTCTTTGCCGATACTCTCCAGCCTCTCCGCCGAAGCACTCAAGACCTATCACGCGGAAGGCTATTGGAAAAACGAAACCATCTACGCCGTTGCAAAACGCCAGGCGGCGGCCGACCCGGACCATATCGCGATCCGAGACAGGTTTATGGCGCTGACCTATGCGGAGCTTGTCACGGAGGCCGACAGGCTGGCCGCATGGCTGCATGAGACCGGTGTCAGGCCCGGCGAGCGCGTGACTTTCTGGATGCCCGACCGCATCGAAAGCATCATTATCGTGTTGGCCTGTTCGCGGGGCGGCTATGTCGTTTGCCCGTCACCCCATCGCAACCATACGGTGGAAGAGGTGCGTGCGCTGGCGGAACGCATGCGGGCGGCGGTGTTTTTTCACCAGGCGGGTTTCGGATCGGATGCCGGCGGCAACGATGTCGCGGCCGAAATCGGCGGGCTGGCCACAATCCGGCGCTTTGTCGAAATCGCGCCTGCCGGCGACCCACGCACACTGTTCGACGGGCTGACGGAACCGAAGGGCGCGCCGCCGGCGGAAATCGTGGAACCGGACCGGGTGAGTTACTTCGCCTTTACTTCCGGCTCCACCGGTAACCCGAAGGGCGTCATGCATAGCGACAACACGCAGCTCGTCACCGCGCGGGGCCAGACGGCGGACTGGAATATGGGACCGCATTCGGTGGTCTATTCGATGAGCCCCTTCAGCCACAATCTCGGGATGGGGGCCTATCTCACCACCCTGATGGCGGGCGGCGAATTCGTCATTCACGACAGGGCGCGGGGCGAAAGCAATGTCGACCGCATTCTGGAGATCGGCGCGACCTATCTGGTCGGTGTGCCGACACACGCCATCGATATTCTGGAACAGGTGGCGGCGCGCGGGCTCGACCGTCTGGGTAGTGTCACCGGTTTCCGCATTTCCGGCGCGGCGGCGCCCAAGACGGTTTTTTCGGGATTGATGGAAATCGGGGTGACACCGCAAAGCGGGTACGGCATGACGGAGACCAACGGGCATCAATATACCCGTCCCGATGACGATGTGGATCTGATCATCGATAGTTGCGGCAAGGCCTGCCCGGGCTATGAGGTGCGTATCTTCGATCCCGATGATCCGGAGACCGAACTGCCGCCCGGCGAGACCGGGCTGGTGGCCGGCAAGGGGGCGTGCCTGATGCTTGGCTATTACGACGATCAGAACGCGACCGAAACCTCCTTCAACGCGAAAGGCTGGTTCCTCACCGGCGATCTCGGTTGGGTGGACGGGGCCGGTTATCTGCGCCTGACCGGGCGGCGGAAAGAAGTCATCATCCGGGGCGGCCACAATATCAACCCGGAGCGGATCGAGGAGCTGGCCATGCGCCACGCCGATATCGACCGCGCGGCCGTGGTGCCGGTTGCCGATGACCGGCTGGGCGAACGCGCCTGTATCGCCATCATGAAACGCGGCGGCGCGGAAATCGCGTTTGAGACGGTGCTTGCCCATCTCGCCGAGGCGGGACTGTCGCGCTATGACATGCCGGAATTCGGACTGGAAGTGCTCGACATTCCGCTGATGAGCAACGGCAAGATCGAAAAGAAGGCGATTATGGCGGGCGTAAAGGAAGGGTCGCTTTCCCCCCAACTTTTGACCGGGGAGAAGTAAACCATGCGCGCGGTACTGGTCCATGAATTCGGCCCCGTGGAGAACGCGGTGCTGGGCGACATCGCCGACCCGGTCCCGCGGGCCGGCGAAGTGCTGGTCGAAATACACGCGACCGCGGTGAATTTCGTCGATCTGCTGCTGATCGGCGGCATGCATCAATCGCGCCCGAAAATTCCCTATATTCCGGGCAAGGGGCCCGCCGGTATCGTCCGCGCGCTGGGCGACGGCGTAACGGATTTTGAACCGGGCGACCGGGTGCTGGCGATGTGCGAACCGGGCGGCGGCTATGCCGAGATGCTGACTATTCCCGCCACCCAATGCCACAAGATTCCCGATGCGCTGCCCTTCGCCGAGGCCGCGGGGATGGCGCTGGTCTATGACACGGCCTGGTTCGCGCTGCGCGAACGGGCGCGGATGGAGGAAGGCGAGACCGCGCTGATCCTTGGCGCGTCGGGCGGGGTCGGGCTCGCCGCGATTGAGCTGGTAAAGGCCTTCGGCGGCACGGCGCTTGCCGGGATCGCCAATCCGGACAAGGAAAATCTGGTGCGTGACGCCGGCGCCGATCACGTCATCCGGCTGGACCGGGAGAATATCCACGACGATCTCCGCGATCAGGTATACGCCGTTACGGACGGGCGCGGCGCGGATGTGGTGATCGATCCGCTGGGCGACCGGTTCTTCGGCGCGGCCCTGCGCGCGCTTGCCTGGTGCGGGCGGCTGGTCGTCATCGGTTTCGCGGCGGGCGATATCCCCTCGGTCAAGGCCAACTATCTTCTGGTCCGGAATATCGAGGTTTCCGGTCTGCAGATCGGCGATTACCGCAAGCGCCGGCCGGACAAGACCGCGCGCTGTTTTGAGGAGATTTTTTCTCTTTACGAGGACGGCAAGATCAAGCCGCTGCCAATTGAAACCCGGCCCATCGAAGACATTCAGGAAGCGCTGACCGCGCTGAAAAACCGGGAAGTCGGCGGCCGGCTGGTCCTGCTGCAGGACAGGTAGCGCCCGATTCGCGATGGACGCCCGTCCCAACGGGTGTCAAAATTCGTCAAAATCCAGAAATTTGGGAGGCATCAAATGGATGGCATCAATCCACTCGATTACGTTCCGGACGAACCGCATCCGTTTCGCACCGATCCGCCCGGCACCGTCACCGAAATGCCGAGCCCGCGAGAGATCCACCATGTCCATATTTTTTCGGACACCAATTATGACGCGATGGTCGAGTTCTATACATGGCTGTTCAATGCGGAGATCATCCGGGTCAACCCGAACGGGCTGACCTTTATTTCCTATGACGATCACGACCACCGCGTGGTCATCGTCAAGCGCAAGGGTTGGGGCACGAAGCCCGACCGGCCGATCGGCGTCTCGCATCTGGCCTTCGCCTATGCCAGCCTGGGGGAATTGGTTTTTATCTACAAGAAGATGAAGGAAAAAGGCTACAAGCCGGTCTGGACCAACAATCACGGCAATTCGACGTCCTTCTATTACAAGGACCCGGACGGCAATATGGTCGAAACCCAGATGGATAATTACACGACGCTGGAGACGCAGGACTACAAGCGCCATTACCAGTGGTCGGAGGATTTTCTGGAGAATACCGGTAACGGCGATTTCGATCCCGACAAGATGGTCGAACTATACGAATCCGGGGTTTCCGACAAGATTCTCTGTAACCGGCACGAGGTCGCCCGGCTGGTCAAGGAAGGGAAGCTCTGATACCCGCAAAGAGTGCATAAATAATATATTTACATCTTACACAGGTACTTTTAACCTTCGTCTGACACGATCAGGCGGAGGTTTTTTTATGCAGGCGATCGAAGCGGCCCTTGATAACGGCTTATTCCGTTGGGCGGGAAATATGCTTGCGGAAGCGCTTTGGCGCGCGTCGCAAAATAGAAGCGCAGAACCGCTGGACTTTTTTGGACATGCGGTCATCGACAGTGAACCGACCATGGTCGATTTTCACGCCGATGAAGAAAAGGAAACCGATCCCGAACGCGCCTTGCAATGCATGATCGACCGGCAGGACGGGTTCGACGGCTGGGTCCTCGCTGTTGACATGATTGGAATTTACGCTCGCCGCGATAAGGAAGAAGACAAAAAATATGGCGTGCGCGTGCAAGACGCCATCTTCGTTTATGGCTGGTCGCCGGAACTTGATTCACAGATTCGCATCCAACAATTTTACCGGCCCTGTCATGAAGGCGCGTTCAAGATGATCGACATACCCCTTATCGGATATCACGACGAACTCTTGGATGCGGATGAGGCCGCGCCCTGCCTGGACGCGCTGCGCATCGGCTTCATGCGCCATGAAGAAGCCGCCGCCGCATACGAAAACTGAGAATAAGATCGGCGCCTAAATCTTCGCGTCCGGACAGCCATGGCCGAGCGCCACGCTGCCATACATGCCGGACTGAATATCCCAGACCAGCCCGAAATGCTGGGCGATGGCATGTACGTCGCGCCAGGCGCGCTGCATCGGATGGGTGGTCTCCAGCCCGCGCCCGCCGGAGAGCGGCAGGAGCGTATCCACCGCGTCGCAACACATTTTCGCGGCGTGTCCCAGATTGATGCGATAGCGCACGCGTTCCTCGATTGAATATTCCTCGCCCGCGCGGCCCTTGGCGACGACCGCGTCGCGCTGGCGTTCGATCACCGCGTCAGCGGCATCGACCAGGGCGGCGGCGCGCGCGATACGTTCATGCACGGTCGCGACCTTCGTAAGGTCGGCACCGGTCACGCTCTGGCGGCTGGTCATGTCGGCAATCATGTCATCGAGCGCGCCGCGAGCGGCCCCCATCGCCGGGCCGATCAGATTAAAGGGTGAGATGGCGAACATCGGCAACCGATAGAGATACCCGCCACCCGCCGCGATCGACCCCGGTGTGTCGGAACCCTTGGTCTGTTTCGCATCCAATATGCGGTGTTTCGGCACCAGCACGTTTTCTACCAGAATATCGTTGCTGCCCGACCCGGTAAGCCCGTTGCTGTGCCAGGTATCTTCCACCGTGCAATCGGCCAGATCGACCATCACAAAATAGACATCGGGCGGGCCGTTACCGTCCTCTTGCGGCACCGGCAGAATCAGCAGCGCCCATTTGCAGAAATCGACGCCGCTGGAGAAACGCCAGCGTCCCGAAACCAGAAGCTCATCGCCCTTGCGTTCGGCCTTCGTCCCCGCCGCCAGAAAGGAGGTGGCGACCGCGGTCGTCGGATCGTCCGCCCAGATTTCCGCCTGGCACTCGTCCGGCATCATGCCGCCCATCCACCCGTGACAGGCGAGGATTACGGCGACCCAGGCGGAGGAAGCGCACCCCTTGCCAAGCTCGCGCGCAAACAGGGTATGCGATCCGAAATCGAGCTCCATCCCGCCATAGCGCTTGGGCTGCAGCGCGCGATAGAACCCGGCCTCCATGAATTTCTCATGCGTTTCGTCGAGCAGCCGGCGGTTCTTCTCGGTTTCGTTGGCGCGTTCTTTCAGGAACGGTACCAGAGCCGCCGCCTTTAAGATAAGTGCCGCTTCCTGTGCCGCCGCTTCGTCGTTCTGTTTTGCCGTCGTCACAAATCCTATCCGTTCAACGCCATCGGCATAAGGCCCGGTCCGTTATGACAGATGACCTCACCGGTATCCGCGTTATAGCGATGCT
>CAZBKQ010000047.1:0-8309 GCA_964492555.1 uncultured Rhodospirillaceae bacterium
TCGGGATGCGAGATAATCGCAAAGGTGCGCCGCCGGGCGACTTCGGCTGAGAGGGAAGACATATTTTATTCCATTGAAGCGGCGAGAGATTTGGCACCGCCACCGCATCAGGTCAAGCGTATTCGGTCATTGTAGGGATTTCAGTTCCGGACCGACAAATAATCTCTCAAAGTTCCTGAAAGCGATATTTTCAGCGGCCGCCCGTGGCAAATGACCCAGCAGGACCCGGTAGTCGGCGATAACGGCAGGCAAAAGGCGGGTTCGCTCCCGGTTTGCCCCGATATCGGAGGCGACAAGAAACCGCGTCGAAAAATCGATTAGTAAGGATTTCCATTTTTCCGACGGATTTAACGCAACGGGAGGAGCCTTGTTGAAAGGGCCAAAATGACGGTTGGAGATTAACGACAGGTCGGCATAAAGGTTGTTGTTTTCCAGGAGCAATTTACGCAATCGATCCGGCTTCAGGTAGCCCGAATGCGCAAGCACAAACCTGATATCGGGAAAATTTCTGAATGCGTTCTGCGTTGCCGTCCCAACAACTTCGTCGTGAATATGGAGGATTTCCCCCAATTCGTTCACTTTCTTGAGAAAGCTTTGTTGCTCGGAAGCCGCAAGGTCTGTCTGGATGCCGCTTCGGTTGAAGGGCGCAAAGCTCAGATTGACATAGAATTCACCAACGCCGGCCGCGATCTTGTTATTCAACAGGCCGGATAATTCGTCCAGCCTGCTTTCCGAGAGACGATAATTTCGCCGTTTGCCGCGATATGGGTCGACGAACAGAAGGAAGTTTGTCGGAAAACGATGTCTAAGCCGCTCTGCATTTCCGAATCTGACGAATATTCCGGCATGGCTTACATCGGCTTTTTCATACAGGGCGATGAGATCGTCATGATCGATGTCCCGTGCCATATGGGCGTGCGCATCGGTTATCGGACCGTCATAGGCGGCGCGCGCAACGTCCAAATTCAGGAGCAAGGCCGATACCCCAACTGCAATGGCGGCGATCAGCCTGATGCGTTTAATTTCTTTGGTAAGTCGCTTCAAAATTCCAGCTATCCCGTCTTGGCCCTTTGATCGGGCGCGTTATTCTTCAGGCGGCTCAGGTATGCAAGGAGGTACTGTTGAACAACAGGGTATGACCGTTGCCGTTTCAGAAGCTCAACTCAACGGAGCGCCCCCGGAATTAACGTTTGCTATTACCGATAAACAGATACAGGTAATGGGCCGAGAACTGCAATTCCTTATCTGTCAAACCGATCGGCGGCATATTGAGATGCGAAGAGTCCGAATCTCTTGAAGATTTGAAATAATTAAAAATCTCTTCTTCGCTCATTTCCGCCAATTCCGTCGTGAAATCGGGACCTCGCGCACCGCCGAAGACCCTTGGCCCGATGGGGCCGACATCATGGCAACTGGAGCAAAAGGTAACCATAATCCCCATTCCGGCGAAGTAGGGTATATCGTTCCGCGGCAAGCTATCGGCGAAGCCGGTGCCGGGCACAAGACAAAATAGCCAGGCGATAACGGTACCGGCTGTAAGAAGGCCGCGAATTCTTGATGCCGCCAAACCGGCAATAGTTCTGGTAAACGGAAATAGCTTCAGATCAGGCAATATAAGCCTTGTTATTCGTATTTAATACACAATTTATCCGCGATCATAACCGTCCATGATCTCACTGACGATACCGTCGAGCTCCTGCCAGGGGCACATCTGGAAGGAATAGAGATTCATGATAAAGCCCGGACCGGCGTAGAATTTCTCGTAGAGCGCATGGCGTCCGGCCATTTCCGAACCCAAAAGGTCCCAGGCGAGGCGCAACAGTTTCATCCGTTCCTTTGCGGTCTGATCCGGCGTGGACCAATAGGTCTCGAACTTCTCGGTCAGTTCGGGGTCTTCCAGCAGGGATGAATCCGCCGGCATCTGGATCGGTCCCCCGCCGAGAAGTTCGCGTATCGTATCGCACAGGGAGCCGTAATTATTGGTGCACCAGTGCAGCGCCGCATACATATAACGCCGGTTGACGGTGACATAGCCCGATCCCGGCACCATTTCCTCCGCCCCGTGAATCTGGCCCATGATCATGCCTTCCAGCGCGGCCAGCTGCGCCGCGAGATGGCCGAGCGTTGTCTGCACCGCCGGGATGCCATCCACCTTGTTCGATTTGGTGACGACATGGGCAATGGCGACCAGCAGTTTGAGCTTTTCGAGGAAACGCACATTGGCCTGATGATTGGCCAGCGAATGGCCCGGCGTCTCGAAATAGACCGCGCGGGTTTTGGCCACGTTATTGTGCAGCACCACGTTTTCCCACGGCACCTTCACATTTTCGAACAGAACCGCGGCGTCGTTTTCGTCATAACGGTATGACAGCGGCATATCGAATTCATTGGTTGCCGTGGTCTCGTATGATTTGCGCGACCACATGGAAACGCCCGGCGAATTCAGCGGCACGGAACAGGTGATGGTTTCGTCCTCATGTCCTTCGGGCACGGGTTGCAGATTGCCCACCCAGGCCTCGTGACAAAAAATCGCCGCAGTGCCGATCATTTTCAGCCCGTTGATCACCACCCCGTCATCGTCCTCGCGGACGACCTTCAGCGTCGGCGACATCCGGTCGGAGCCGTCGAATTCACCGCGCCGTGTCACCTGCGGGTTGGTGACGGTGTGCGACAGAAACAGATCGTCGCGGCGGCAGCGTTCATAGATGCCGGTCAGATTGTCACCGAAACCGGGATGCAGCTCATTGAACAAATCAGGGTTGGTGGCGAGGCCGGAGAGATAGCTCGGGAAATTATCGGGTGAGCGCCCGACCAGCCCGTATGTCCAGCTTGCGATCCGGCGGTGGGTCTCGAACCGGCGCTCCAGATCTTCTTTCGAACGCGGGCGGAGGTAATAGGTGGAGAATTCCTCGCCGTCTTCCTCCGCGACCATCAGATCGCGGTTTTCCGGCGCTTTCTTGCGGTCATAAATCATCGCCATGGTCTCGGCGGAATTCTTGAACGCCGGGTGGCTGGTGACGTCGGTCACCTTTTCCTTGCCGAGATAGACGACGCGCCCGTCGCGGATGGATTCGAGATATTCTTCGCCGCTCAACAACATGATCTGTTCCTAATTCTTCTCCAAAAGCGCGCGCACCGGTGCGCCGTCCGCCCCCGCCAGCTTCATCGGCAGGCAGGTGAGTTTGTAGTTCCCCGGTTGGGCGGCGCGTAAATCCAGCGCCTCGACAATGATGACCTCGGCATCCAGCAGTACCAGATGGGTCGTGGACACCTCATCATCGAAAAGCTGGATCGACAGGTAATCGATGCCGATCAGTTTGATACCGCGTTCCACGACCCATTTGGCCGCATCCGCCGTAATTGCCGCATAATCGGTCCGGAATTCATGTGCCGGATTGTCCCACAGGGCGGAATTCCGGGTCTTGATCAGCAGCCGTTCAGTGCCGGGTGGAATGTCGCAGGCCTCCAGATGCTCTGGCGTGACCTCCTGGACATCCGGGACCTCGACCACCAGGCAGTCACCGATCAGCACGCCGAGATCAAGCTCATCCACTCCCTTGCGGCCTTCGATGAAATGACAGGGCGCGTCCAGATGGGTGCCGAAATGCACCCCGCTATCCAGCCGTGTGACATTGCAGCGATACCCGCCCGATATGCATTTCATGTAATCCATGTTCGGCGGCGGATCGCCCGGCCAGAGCGGCAGATCGGTGCTGTAGGGCACGGTGATATCGAGAATTTCAGACATCTTCTCAATCTAAACCATCCCCTCGGGTGACAAAAGGGACCGGGCGGGGCATCTTTCATCGCAAGTATTTTCAGATGGAAATGATCATGACTGAACCGACAGCGGCGCTCTCCGAATTCGCCACTTCTCTGACCCTCGACAAGATTCCGGACAGCGCCCGGCTCGCCACCAAGCTGCTGTTTCTGGACGCGCTGGCCTGCGCCTATGCCGGCCATCAGGGAGAGGAAACGGGGCAACTCCGCAATGTGGCGGAAGCCTTGTCTTCGGGCGGCAATGACAGCCCGGTCATCGGCGGGCAGGGGCTGTCGCTGGCGGGTGCAAGCCTGTTTAACGGCTATTTGATCACCGCGGTGACCATGTGCGACGTGCACCGTGAATGTCTGACCCATATCACGCCCGAAATCGTGCCACCCGCGCTGGGGATCGGTTATCGCGATGATGTCTCGGGCGAGGCACTGCTGGTCGCGCTGGCGGCGGGGTGCGAGGTCGCGACCCGCGTCGGTATCGGGCTGGATTATCCGGTTTTCCGGGGTAAGGGTTGGCATGGGCCGGGTATCCTTGGCCCGTTCGGTGGCGCGGCCGCGGTCGGGTCCTTGCGCGGTTTCGATGCGAACACGATGGCTCGCGCCTATGGGCTGGCGGGCAGCCAGGCGGCGGGCACCTTCGCGGCCTGGGGCACGCCGACGGTGAAGTTTCACCAATGCCGCGCGGCCTTGTCCGGTCTGATGGCGGCGTTGACGGCGGAACAGGGTTTTGTCGCCACCGACAAGTTCCTGACCGCTGAGGATGGCGGGCTTTACAATACATATGCTGAGGGCGGTTTGCCGGAACGTGTTACCGGCGACCTGGGCGAGCGGTGGGAGCTGGAACAGATAGCGCTGCGTCTCTGGCCGTCCGCGACCGCTTTGCAGGATGTGCTGACCGCGCTTTACGATCTGATCAACAAGAATGATGTTTCGTTCGGCGATATCGAGAAGGTGACGGTTACGCTGGCGCCCGTACCGGTCAACATGTTTGGCAAGCTGCCCAACTATAAGGCAAAGTTCGAGGCGCTGATCTCCGGCCATTATGTGACGGCGGTTTACTTGCGTGACCGCGAATTGACGCTGAAACAGTTTGAACCCGAATGCTATGACGCGCCGGAGTTGCGCGCCTTTGCCGCCGCACGGGTGGAAATCGTCGCCGATGAAGCCATGCCGGGCGGGAAATGCCGTGCCGAGCTTGTGACCAGGGGCGGCGAGACCCTGACGGGGATGTGCGAAAATCCGTTGGGGACACCGGAAAACCCGATGTCGCGCGAGCAGGTGGAGGACAAGTTCCGCACCTATGCCGGGGGTATGTTATCCGCCGATCAGGTCGAAGCGGCGCTTGCCGCGATCATGGATCTGGAAAACCAGAAATCGGTGAAGGCGTTTGTCGGGCTGTTGAATCCCGCCTGATCATATCCGTTTTTCAACGCCGCGTTTGCGGCCCTGATCGACGCTGAGGAACAGGTCGTCGACCGACATCTTGTTCTTCATCAGCGCCTGCTCGTGTGAATAGTTGATCATGTTCTCAAGCGTCTTGCGGTTCTGATCGCCGAGCCCATATTCCCACGGATCGGTGCCCAGAATCTGTTCCTGCTCTTCCCACGCCTCGCGATACCAGGCCAGAGGCACGATGCGCGGATTGACCATCTTTTTCATCGCGATGTTCTTCGCCTCGTTGAGCGCGTGATACATGTTGATCGGCACCCAGGGATATTGCTCCACCACAGATTTCTTGATCCCGGTGATATGCATGATCGGGAACATGCCGGTCTTGTTGAAGAAGCTGATTTCCTCATTCTTGTAGTCCGGCCACAGCCGGTCGACGCGCGGATCGCCCGCCATGAAGGGCTTGATGATCGATGAATGGATGCAGGCGTCGAGTTCGCCCGTCGCCACCATATCCTCGACCGATTTGTCGTCCGGCAGGGTCTGCAGCTTGATGTCATCCGGGAGTTCGACCGGGATGTCCTGATCCAGCTCCTGATACCAGTCGATGGAGCGGTGCGGCACGCCATATTCATGCTCCAGAATGCCCTTCATCCAGAGGATGGCGGTCACCTGCCAGTGCTTGATGCCGACTTTCTTGCCGGCCAGGTCTTTCGGTTCCTTGATCCCGGCATTGGTATTGATGAAGACGAAGCCGTGGCGGAATCGGCGGTGCGGATAGACCGGGATGGCGTCGAAAGGCCGGCCCTGATCCTTGGCGACGAGGTATGTCGAGCAGGACGCTTCCGCCATGTCGAAATCCTCATTGTTATAGAAGCGCCAGTGCCGCGTGGTGGAGTCCATGTCGGTGAGCACGGTGAGATCGATCCCGTCCGGTTTGACGATACCGTCGATCAGCGGACGGGTGATGGCGTAATCGCCGCAGGCGAAGGTAAGGGGGATATTCTTGCTCATATCCGGAGGTCCTCTCTGTCTTCAATCCGCCGGTCCGGGGCGGCCCGTGCCGGTATGGGGCAGGCGGATGCCGCGACCCATCTGTTTCGCTTTTTCATAGACGTAATGACACATTGCGATGTCGTGCGCCACCAGCCCGGTCGTGTGGATCAGATTGCGTTCCGTGTCGGATTCCCGGCCCGGTTTGACTCCCCGCACCAGCTCATGAATTTCGCCGTGTAGCATGTCATGAGTAAAAAGCCCGGTCTCGGCGGAATGGCGGAAATGCTGCATCAGCATGTTCATTTCCCAGCTATCCACCACGACCTTGTCCAGTTTTGGCCAACCTTCCGGATCGAATTCCCGGCGGGTGAAGGAAACATAGGTCGCGCCGTCCTTCAGCCAGGGTTCCCGGCACATGATTTTATCGGATGTCGTGCCACCGATACCGATATCGGCGCCGGTGATGGCTTCTTCTATGGAAGCGACCGCGCGCACCGGAATGCCGAGCTTGTCCGTCCATTTTTCGGCGAATGACTCGCGCGAGGCGGGTGTGCGGGAGGTGCAACGGATTTCCTCGATCCCGTCATAAAGCTCCACCAGGCAGCGCAGCGCGTTGGTCGCCATCGTGCCGACCCCAACGATACCGACGACCTTCGGGTCTTTCGGCCCCATCCATTTCAGCGGCAGGATTGTTGCCGCCGCGCTGCGGATGGCATAGGTCCAGTGTTCCTCGACAATCGCGACATTATGGCCGGTCATCGGGTCTGCCAGAATGATGTAGCGCCCGCATTCCAGTAGCCCGACCGTGTTTCGGTCACCGTCATTGAAATAGTTATAAAGCCGCACGCCGGTGATCGGCGTTTCCTTCAGAAGCGCGCATTTGACGTGCCAGTGATTGTGGAACGGCTCCGCCACATCCAGTTTGAAGCTCGGCGGGGTGGAGGCCATGATCGAGCCCTCTCCCTGCATCCGGTAGACGTCTTCGGCGATCGTCAGCGCTTCCTTCGCACTCAGTAGATCGACCGTATCGGCATAGGGGACGAACAACACGCCTTCTTCTTCGCTCATTTTCTTTACCTCAATCGAGAATACCGATGGCTTCGATCTCCAGGATCAGTTCGGGCCTGACCATGGAGTCGACCACGACGGTCGTTGCTGCCGGGTAGGGTTCGGCAAAAAACTTCGGACGCCATTCGAGGATGGCCGGGAATTGGTCAAAATCGGTCAGGAAGATATTGATCTTCACGATATCCGACATATCGCCGCCGGCGGCCTCGATCGCCTGTTTCAGGTAGCCGAACACGCGCTCCGCATGGGCATGCGGGTCGAGGTTTCCGGCGGCGGCTTCCCCGTCCGCCGTCTGGCCGGAAATAAACACCATCTTGCCCTTGCGGACGACATGGCTGAATTGACCCGGTTCCGGCAGGCCGGGTACGTCAATGACTTCAAATCCCATGCGTCAAAACTCCAATGAGTTATCATCACTGTCAACGGGAGGAAGATGATGAAATTTCATAAATCAACACTGGAGGGCGCGCCGACGCGCGGCCTTGAACTGGGGCGCGGCACAATCCGTGACCTTGTCGGGCCCGCCATCGGAGCGGTGAATGTCGATGTGCATGTGAACGCTATCGATGTTGGCGCGGGACGCGGCGAAATACATTATCACGCGAGGGCGGAGAATGTGTACATCGTGCTCGACGGGTTGCTGGAGGTGTGTATCGAGGGCGGTGAGCGCCATGTTCTGTCCCCGGGGGAAACAGGCTTTATTCCGGCCGGCGTTGTTCACACGGCTGCGAATGCGGGCACGGAAAAGCCGGTGCGCATTATTGAGATTTACGCACCGGCCGGTCCGGATTTCCATGAGGTCGATGGCTGGCCCGGTGGGGTGGAGCCGCCAGAGGGATAATGCCTATTCGTAGGCCCCCATCTCCCGCGCTTCGATGTGATTTTCACTCACGATCACCTTGCGGCATTCGCTCGGCGTGTAGAATTTGAAGTTGATCACGGCCTTGTCGCGATTGATTCGCAGCTTGATGTGATGCGTGTCGTCGCCGATATGGCGGGTCATACGCCGCGCTTCCTCGTCCAGTCGTGCGGGTCCATGAAAATCTGTTCGGTTTCGCCGGCCTCGACCATCTCACCCAGAT
>CAZBKQ010000047.1:8409-16581 GCA_964492555.1 uncultured Rhodospirillaceae bacterium
TGCGGGTCCATGAAAATCTGTTCGGTTTCGCCGGCCTCGACCATCTCACCCAGATGAAAGAACGCGGTGCGCTGGGCGATGCGGGCAGCCTGCTGCATGTTATGCGTGATGATCACGATGGCGTATTCCTCGCGCAGCTCATCAATCAGGTCCTCCACATGGGCCGTGGCGATGGGATCTAGCGCCGAGCAGGGCTCATCCATCAGAATGACTTCGGGGTCGGTGGCGATGGCACGGGCGATGCACAACCGTTGTTGCTGCCCGCCCGAGAGGTCGGTCCCCGGCATATCCATTCGGTCTTTGACCTCATCCCACATGCCGGCGCGTTTGAGGGACGTTTCCACGATTTCATCGCGGTCGTCCCTGGAATCAACCATACCCTGGATGCTGGGGCCGTAGATCACGTTCTTGTAGATCGATGACGAGAATGGGTTGGGTTTCTGCGCAACCCAGCCGAAGCGGCGCCGCAGGTGGACGGGGTCCGCGCCTTTCTCATAAATATCGTGGTCGTCGAGGGTGATCAGCCCTTCAATCCGGACACCGGGGATAATGTCATTCGTCCGGTTCAGACAGCGCAGCAATGTCGTTTTGCCGCAGCCGGACGGGCCGATAAACGCCGTGACCTCATTGTCATAGATATCCAGATTGACATCATAAAGAGCCTGATTATCGCCATACCAGAAATCGACATGCTCCACCTTCATCTTCACGTTGGCGCCATCGACATGATGATGCGCCGTAAAGTGGAGCGACTGATCCAGCAATGAGTTGGTCACGTTTTCCCCGCAAGAATCTTTACCGGAATGCAGGATTCCGCGAATGCACCGCGGTTACCTGAACCTAGGTCAAGAAAACTATGAAGGTTTGTTGAAATTTATGTGACGCCGCAGCGGGCGCGATCCGGATTATCCCGATCCGATATCGTCGCCATCGACCACAAAATCAAACGCCTTGCCCGCCGGGGTGTATATCTCGAATATCTCAAACGGTACGGAATCAGACGCGTTTTGCAGCGAATGTTTCTGTCCCGCGGGGATATAGATCACATCATCCTTGCGGATAATATGTTCGACGCCTTCAACGATCAGCCGGCCCTCGCCTGACCGGACGATATAGACGTTGTCCGCTTCGGTGTGGGAATGGTAATGCCCGCCCGGCTCGCCGGGCGCCAGGCGGTTCAGATGCACATCCACCTTTTCCGCCCCGCATTCCGCGTTAATCAGGCGGACTTGCTCGCCCCTGTCCCTCTTCATCGGGTTGGTGGGGCAGTCATTCAGATGCAGCAGGCGAAATTCCGGCATGGCGCGGGCGGCCTCAGTCCTGACGGCCCGGCTGGGAGAACAGCAGCGATTTGATGATCAGCGGCACCACATGGGTCGTTTCCATCTGCTCGCCGATATCGATGAAGTCGAAATCGTTGAGCTGCACGTTATCGACGGAAATCACTTCTCCCTTCACGCCAAGCTCCTTTGTCAGGATATTGCCGAGGGTGCGGCCCGCATCGCCATCCATGACGACGATCAGGGGGATATCCGTATTGGCGACTGTCTTCGGCAGGCCTTCGCAGATGCCGGAGGCGAGTTCATGAAGACGAGCATGCAGAGGATCGCCGCCCCAGCGGAAGGCGACCGCCAGGTTCATCTCGCCGTCGGTCATGTCGAGCCGCACCATTGCGCGGGAAATCGCGTCGGAAATATCTTTCTTCGTGAATTCTCCGGTGACGTCGCAATCGAGATAGGCGACCGGGACGTTGCGGATCGGCAGCCGTTCCGGATCGGAAATGAAAATCGTATTGCCGCTGACCTGAACCGTGAATTGCGACGCGCCGACGACGGTGGCCCGGATACCGGCCCCCGGATCGTAGACTTTCTTGTCGATCCGTTTGTGGCCCAGCGCGTGGCGGATTTCGTGCGCCAGAGATTTGCCGAGATCACCCCGGTCCTGTTCTTCCCGGCCATAGACGAATTCGGAGACGCCGCCGGAGAAGGTGATGGCGTCGATTTCCGGCGTCTTCGGCAGATGATCGGTCAGACGGAGCGCCTCGCAAAGCGTATCTCCGTCGGCCTCGCGGTTAGCATAGGAAACGAGAACCTGAACCATGCGGTTGACGATCTTCTTGCGGTCTTCATCGGGCAGCGCTTCGCCCAGTTTCAGCGTGACGCCGACATCCTCGGCGACCTGTTCGGCGGGGCCTTCGATGCGAACCATCTTGCCGTCATCGTCAAAGGCGATCAGGCGGCCACCGACGGCAAAGGCGCTGGTCGCGCTGAGTTTGCCGTTTTCGCAGAGGGCGAGCTTCACCGTGCCGCCCCCCACATCGATATTGAGAACGGTAATGTTTTCCTGACGCGACAGCGCCACGGCGCCGGAGCCGTTCGCCGCCATCAGCGATTCCAGATGGTGCCCCGCGGAGGCGCAAACGAACTTACCGGATTTATCGGCGAACAGGTCGGCGATGGCGCGGGCGTTCGTGCGTTTGAGCGCTTCGCCGGTGAGGATGACCGCGCCGGTATCGATGTCTTCCGGCTCCAGCCCGGCTTCCTTATAGGCATTGCCGAAGAATTCGGAGAGTTCTTCGGCATCAATCGTGTAGTCGGGCCGGTAGGGAGTCAGCAGGATCGGAGAACGCCAGATTACTTCCCGGTTGACGACGACGAACCGGCTGGAGAGCCCTTCCATCAGCCGTTGCAGATGAACCTTCGAAAACATCAGGTGCGAGGTCGAGGAACCGACATCGACGCCGACCGTCGTCAATTCCACATTGTCCTGTTCCCAGATTGCTTCGGCGAGTTCCGCCTGTTCTTCCGGGCTCATATGCAAATGTTCAAAACCGAGATCGTGCACGTCCATTTCCTCTTTTTCGCCTCTTCTTATAAAGAACGGCGGATTTTTATAACCCGCCGTTCAGGGCCGCCATGGCGGCATTAACCGTCAGTCCTGCGGAAAGGGCAGGTGGCTGAATTTTTCCCTGATCTCTTTGCGGAGCTCACTGCTGACATCGACGACCGGCGGGAATACACCCTTTAAGAGCTGATCGTAGGGGATGCAGGCATCAATCAGGATGCGATTGTTGAAATTGCCCGGCAGGTAAAGCGGGTCGCGCTTGGATGCCCAGGCCTTCAAAATAATGTCCACATCCGTGTCGGGATCGAACCGGGTCGACATGGCCCAAAGCACCTGGTCCAGGTCGCTGGCATCAATGTCTTCATCGACGACAACTGTCCATTTGCCGGCATAGGCGCCGCCCTGGCAGCTCGACGCGACATGCAGCACGTTCCGCGCATGACCGGGATAGCGTTGCTTGATCTGGATGGCTGTAAAGCGCGTTGCGGGACCGCCTTCATGGTTCCAGACGCCGAGAATATCGGGCAGGCCGCAGGCTTCCAGCGAGCGCCAGATCTCAGCCGATCCGGCGATGCCTTTCAGCAGGCCGGTTTCATCGACCGGTTTGTGCTGCGGCGCGCAGGTGATGATCGGATCGTTGCGATGCAGAATGGTCTTGATTTCCACATAGGGGCGCGGCACGGAATCGTCCGAATAATACCCCATCCATTCGCCAAATGGCCCTTCTTCCTTGACATTGCCGGGGCGGGCGACGCCTTCGATGACGATTTCCGCGTCGGCCGGAATCGGGAAGCCGGTATAGGGGCCTTTGATGCATTCGATCGGTTCGCCGCGCAGGCCGCCCGCGAAATCCAGTTCACAGACGCCTTCCGGCAGCGGGCTGGAGGCCAGCATGTAAAGCAGCGGGTCCTGACCGACCAGAATGGCGAATTTGCACTCTTCGCCGCGTTCGAAATACTTGTCGCGGTGAATTCGGCCGTGTTTGCCCTCGGTAATCTGGCAGCCGATCGTCTTTGCGTCATAGACCTGGTTGCGATAGGTCCCGAGATTGAACGAGCCGTTATCCGGGTCCTGGGTGATGACGCAATTCGCGGTGCCGATATAGCGCGCCTTATCCTGCTCGTGATGGCGTGGTACCGGGAATTTCAGCACGTCGATATCATCGCCGGTCAACACGTTTTCCAGAACGGGACCGGTCTCCACAACCTTCGGCGGGATCAGCTCCATATTCTGCATGCGGTCGTAATAGCGCTGGACAATATCGGCCTTGCGTTCATGTTCCAACGGCAGGCCAAGGGTCAGCGCCACGCGCTTGATAGAGGAAAGCGAGCCGTAAAGAGTCCGGTATCCGGGCTCATATCCCGGAACATTGTCGAACAGAATGGCGGGCGCATTACCGCGGCTTTTCTCCGTCAGCATCTGGGTAATGCTGCCCATTTCGGCGTCCCAGCTGGCGTTGTCGACACGGAGCAGTTCCCCGAGGCCATCGACCTGTTCGATCCAGTCCCTGAGGCCGCGATAGCCGGCCTGATCGTTGGTGAGTGATGCGCTGCGTGCGTCGTCCATATTTTCCTCCCGAAAAACGGCCGGTTCGCCGGATTTCGACCAAAAGCCTCAATTAGTCGTGTTCGAATGGGCCACCCTTATATCATCGGGGTTGGCGCGGGAAAACCCGTCCCACTTTGTCTGCCGGCGGTTTGACAGGCGCTGGTTCCGCTGGTTCAATTCGCCGCCAATTTCAGGGAGAAAGAATATGAGACTTCAAGACAAGGTCGCCATTGTTACAGGGGCGGGCCGCAATATCGGTGAGCAGACGGCTCTGCTTTTCGCCGAGGAAGGCGCCAAGGTCGCCGTTGTCGATATGGATGAGGAACGCGGCAAGCGCACGGCCGACACGGTCAACCAGGCGCATGACGGCGCTGCCGTTTATATTTCGGCCGATGTTTCGAACGAACAATCGGTCAAGGATATGATCGCGGCAACGGTCGATGCGTTCGGCCGCCTGGATATCCTGGTCAACAATGTCGCTATTTCGGATAACAAGACAGTTTTCGAATGTACGCTGGATGATTTCAACAGAATTCTGGCGGTGACGTTGACCAGCCAGTTCCTGACCAGCAAATACGCCGCCGAGCAGATGATTTCCCAGGGCGATGGCGGAGCGATCGTCAATATCGGCTCGACCTCCGGCTTCCAGGGGCGCGACAGCGCTATTGCCTATGCCGCGGCAAAGGGCGGTGTGGCCAATCTGATGCGGGGGCTCGCCGTGCAGCTTGCGCCCAGCAAGATCCGCGTCAATTCGGTGGTACCCAACAAGATCGGATCACCGGTCGGGCAGGAAGAATTCGACCCGACGCGCCCGGTGCCGAACCTGGCGGGCCGCGCGGGTGAACCGCGTGAGCTGGCGCAGGCGGTGCTGTTCCTGGCGAGCGATGAAGCCAATTTCATCTATGGTGAAAATCTGGTCGTCGATGGCGGGTTCAGCGCGATGATGTAATTCGCGAACCTCCGTGAATGAAAAAGGGCGCCTCTCGGCGCCCTTTTTTTGCTGGCTGGTGTGCCCGGCTACACAAAGAAGCTTGGCAACCAGTCCGGTTCGTACCAAAGCACTGGCACGATTTCATTGAACATGCCGAGCAGGAAGGCGACTGTGCCGATCAGATAAAGCACGATGATTTTCCAGCTATATTTACCCCAGAAAACCAGGTAAAGCAGGACGAACAGCACCAGCGTCGGGAACTGACCGATCACCATGGTCAGGAAGAAGATGCCGAGCATCCAGCTCATGAAATACATGCTCTTCCAGAAATAGCCGGGATCCACGCCAACAACGTCGGGCGCTGCTGTTCCGGCCTTCATTGCTTTCAGCCCCTTCCAGTCGGTCAGCAACGCGCCGGCCGCCAAAAGGAAGCCGAGGATGGATACCGAATGCGGGAACAGTTTTGAGGAGAAAGCCCAAGGGATGGCCTCGTAATAGGTGTAGGCGAAGAGCGCCATCAGGATCGCGGCGATGGGCCACGAAGCCGGTGGACAATCTTTCCCGCCTTCTTCGGCAACTTGCATAGCGGATTCGATATCTTTGGGCGCGTCCTCTGATCTTGCGGCAGCGGCCTCCCGCTTCTTTCTCCGCTGCTTCCGTACTGTGCTGACGATCGTCAGCAGAGTGAGGACGATGATAATGATCACGATCGGACGGTAGAAGGAATCCCATCCATGGGTCTGCATGGAGATACCCAGCGATTCTTCCATGATCTTGCCGAGCACGAAGCCCAGTACGATGGGGGGTCTTGGCCAGCCTCCCAGCTTCATGAAATAGCCGATAAAGCCAAAGACCAGCAGCACGATCCAGTTGCCGAGCGTGCCGTTTCCGACCCAGGCACCCATAAAGACGACGATAATAATCGTCGGCACGATAATGTGGCCCTGGATATAGGTGATCTTGGATACCTGACTGCCCCAGACCAGCAGGATCGCCGCGCCGGCGACATTCGCTATGACCAAGGTCCAGATCAGGGTGAAGGTGATGTTGAGTTTTTCAGTGAGGATTTGCGGTCCGGGTTCCAGCCCCTGGATGAAAAAGGCACTCAACAAGATCGCCATTGAGGCGCTGCCCGGAATGGCGAAAGCGATGGTCGGCAGCAATGCACCACCTTTCATCGCGTTATTGGCGGCTTCCGGCGCTATTACGCCGCGTACATCGCCCTTGCCGAAATTCTCGTTATTTTTTTCGGATTGCGCCGCATGCCCGTAGGCGACCCAGTCGACGATGGACCCGCCCAGCCCCGGCAGCATGCCGATATAGACGCCAATTACCGTACAGCGGAGCGCCAGCCACCAATGTTTCGCGGCATCCTTCATGCCGTTGAGGATACCGCCGGTTTCCACCTCTTCGCGCTTGACGCGCGAAATTGACGTGTTTCTGACGGCAAGTTCGAGCACTTCCGGGATGGCGAATAGCCCCAGCACATAGGGGACGATCGGAATTCCTTCCAGCAGGAAATTCTGATCAAACCAGTAACGCCGGACACCACCGAATTCGGCGAACCCGACCGTTGCAAGGATGAGGCCGAAACAGGCGGCCGCCGTTCCCTTGAAGATCGATTTTCCGCTCAAGGACGCGACCATGGTCAGGCCGAGCACCGCGAGGGCGAAAAATTCCGGTTCGGAGAACGACAGAATAAGCGGACGGACGATGGGGATCGACAAAGCGAGGAAAATGGCCCCGAGTACACCGCCGCACATTGAAACCGTATAGGCGGCACCGAGGGCGCGCGAGGCTTCGCCCTTTTGCGCCATGGGGTAGCCGTCAAGGATAGTCGCCTGCGACGCCGCGGTTCCGGGTATGCCGAGGAGGACCGAGGCCAGTGTGTCCGCTGTTGTGGTCACCGCGTACATGCCGAGGATAAAGGCGAAGGCGATTTGCGGTTCCATCCCGAAGGTAAAGGGCAGGATGATCGCCATCCCGACAAGTCCACCAAGACCCGGCACCGCGCCGAAGAACATACCGATTGCGACACCCAGCAGCATATAGCCCGGCGCCGGCCACACCAGAACGAGCCTCAGCCCGTCAAGCGCCGCTTCCATAAAGGTCATGGCGGTCTACCCCAGAAAAGATTTAGAGAGAGCAGGGGGCGTCCCGATGAGACGCCCCCATACCTGTCAGTTTACGCCGGCGGATTAACCCTTGGCGGCGTTCGCGTAGTCGAGCAGGAATTTCTGCAAATCGGCCGGCACGTTGACCAGCGTCTTGACGTATTCCTGCGCATCCTTTCCGGATTTTCCGACAAATTCGCTGGCATTGACCTTTTTGTATTCGGCCAGGAATTCCTTGTCCTTGACGGTTTTGTCCCAGGCAGCGCGCATGATATCGACTGCCTGTTTGGTTGTCCCCTTCTTGAAGACAAGAATGCGCAGCATTTCACGCGTGCCGCCAATGGTCCGGAGTGCGTTCCAGATCATCTTGGGCGGGCGTTTGCCCTTGCCGAACTTGTGTTCATAGACTTCCTGCAGGGACGGGATGTCCTTGGCGACAGATGGCGAATGCAGAACCGAATTATTCGGCCCCGGTGTGCCGATATGCCACATCGGGATCGAAATGCCCGGCTTGATCAGCTGCTTATGCACGCGGCCATAGAAGCCCGCGAGAGAATCAGCCGTGCAATCCAGTTCATTTTTCAGGATCGCCGCGCGGATCTGGCCGCCCGACTTGTAGCCGGTGACGTGCTTCAGCGGAATCTGCAGTGCGTCAAAGAAGAGACGGGTGCGGAGATCCTTGGAGCTCGTCGGGCCGTGACCGCCGGTGCGGATCGGGTGCTTGGTGTCAACCAG
>CAZBKQ010000047.1:16681-20298 GCA_964492555.1 uncultured Rhodospirillaceae bacterium
TAATTGATGATGATATTGACCCGCTTGCCCTTGTAAAACTGGGCGTCTGCGGGAACAGCCAGACCGAACGCGGCAATCGCGCCGGCCAGAACTGCAAAGCTCGAAGATTTCAAGAACTTCATTGAGCGAACCTCCCTTTGCTCTCTGTTGCCTCTTTACCGCCCCGCTAACCGGCGCGGTTTGTTCTTATTCCGCCAGGATTTTTTGTGGCGGCGTTATTAATGAAAAAAGGCTACGTCATGGATTGGGGCCATGCAAGGGCCGTTTGCAACCTCATTTCATCAGATGGCGGCGCAATCCTAGAATACGACTTCCGGTGCTGCCGGATCGCCATGCATGCATTGACGCATCAAAGGCGACGGCGCGCCGGCCGTGCCCCACATATCGTTTTTCTTGCGTCGCTCCGCCCATTCTTCGGGTGTGCCGGTCTTGTAGCTGTCATCCACCTGCTCGACCTCTGCCGTGTATTCGACAACCAGCCCGTTCGGTTCGCGGAAATATGAAAAGATATTATTGCCGGGACCATGTCGTCCGACGCCCCAGTCAATCTCAAACCCCTTGTGCCGCATCCGGCCGACACCGGCCATCAACGAATCGAAATCGGGCATCTCAAAGGCGGTGTGGTTGAGACACGGCCCGCTTGCCTTGGCTATCGCAATACTGTGGTGATCGGGGTTGCAACGGATGAAATGCATGATGTCGGTCCGGTCGCTCACCTTGAATCCCAGCGCGTCGCAAAACCACTCGGACTGTTCCGGCACCTTCGCGGAATTGAGCACGACATGGCTTAGCTTGAACGGGCGGTCATCCGCCATCGACGCATCACCATGTTGTTCGACATCCGAGCTGATGCCGTATTCAATCCCGTCCGGATCGTGAAAGGAAAAACCGTAGCCGCCGCCCGGGGTCGTCAGGCTGGCGGGAGCACCCGCAATATCGATCCCCAGCCCGGACAGCCGGTTGTGGATTGCATCCACCGCGCCCTTGTCGGCGGCGGCGAAATTGACCTTCTTCACGCCGGCCTTCGCGCCGTCATGAAGAACGACACAATGATGTTCCGCGCCCGTCGCCCGGAAATAATGCGCGTCATCTTCCCGCGCCACCAGCGCTATTTTCCAGCACTCTTCATAGAACCGCGCGGTTCTTTTGAGATCGGGAACCGTAAATTCGATACTGCGTAATCCGTTGACGGCGGCGACGGCCATGGTTTTCTCCCTGAATAAAATTCCCTTTCGGTCATGCTAGGGTGCGATGCCCGTGTTTCCAAGACCGTCCTGGATTTTCCGCCAAAAGATTTTGCGGTACCATCCCGGACGCTGCCGTACCGGCATAGAATATTAATGAACAACAAGCAGTTTTTCGAAAGGGAGAAGAGATGAAGCTCTGCCGCTATAACGACGACCGCCTCGGTGTGGTGATCAATGAAATGATTCACGACGTCACCGATATCCAGAATGATGTCCGTTCTCAGGCGCGCTACGACATGAAGGGCGATCCGGTTATCGCGGCGCTCGACGATATTCGCGGCCGGCTGGAAGAAGCCGCCGGTAAGGTGGCGGGTGTGCCGCGCGCCGATGTGGCATTGCTGCCGCCGGTCGCGCGTCCGGGAAAGATCATGGCCGCGCCGATCAATTACCAGGCCCATATCGAGGAAATGGCCGCCCAGCCCCATGTGACGGGTGAGACCCATGGGGCAAAACGGCCTTCGGGGATTCAGAACCAGGGGATTTTTCTGAAATCCAATACCGCCGTTATCGGCGAAAGCGAAGGCGTCGCCATCCGCTTCCCCGACCGGCGCAACGACCATGAAGTCGAATTCGTTCTGGTGATCGGTAAGCAGGGCAGCCGGGTCAGCCAGGCGGACGCCATGGATTACATCGCCGGGTATACGTTGGGACTCGATATGACCGTGCGCGGGATTGAGGACCGGTCTTTCCGGAAATCCTGTGATGGCTATGCGCCGCTGGGCCCGTATTTCGTCACAAAGGACGAAATTCCCGATCCCAATAGCGTGCCGTTCACCGTGCATCTGAATGGCAAGCTGCAGCAGGACGCGCACACCAAGGATCTTATTTTCAATACACAGCGCCTGATCGAATTCGCCTCAGAGTTCTATACGATCTATCCGGGCGACGTGCTGTTTACCGGCTCGCCGCCAGGTGTGTCGGAAGTCAAGCCGGGCGACGAGATGCATTGCGCTTGCGACTATATCGGCGAGATGAAGGTCAAGGTCCGCGAAGCGGAGTAAGAAGACCTGTGAAAGCCGCCATCTATGACGCGTTCGGGCCGCCGGATGTTCTGCAATACCGGGACATTCCGGATCCCGAACCCGGCCCCGGCGAGATCCTCGTCAAGGTGCATGCCGTTACCGTCAACCGGGTGCTTGATTGCGCGGTGCGGGCCGGGGAACAGACCCGTCGCAATGTAAAGCCGCCTCATGTCGGCGGGGTCGATCCCGCCGGCGTCGTTGTCGGGCTCGGCGACGGCGTAACTGGACCCGCCATCGGGACCCGGGTCGCGTGTCTTTCCCGGGTGCCGTGCCTGGCGTGTGACGCTTGTGCCGCGGGAAATTTCGAAGGGTGCGGCCATTCGGTAATGCTCGGGGTCGGCTGTTATGGTGGTGATGCGGAACTGGTGAAGGTACCCGCTTCAATCGCGGTGCCGATCCCCGACAATCTCGATTTCGCGGAAGCTGCGGCGGTCCTGCGCCACGGACCGACCGCGCATAATCTGTTGTTCGACACAGGCGGGCTTAAAGCGGGCGAACGGGTCCTTGTCATGGGGGCCGCCGGCGGGCTCGGGCTGACGGGCATTCAGGTGGCCAAGGCGGCTGGCGCTTATGTCATCTGTACCGCGGGCGCGCCCGAGCGGGTTGCGGTCGGGATGGAATACGGCGCGGATTTCGGCGTCGACTATACGGCGGAGGATCTGACCGAGGCCGTCATGACCCATACGACCGGCGACGGCGTCAATCTGGTGTTCGAGAATATTTCAAACCCGAACACCTGGCCCAAGGCATTTGCGTGCCTGCAAAAGTTCGGCCGGCTGGTGACGGCGGGCGCGCATGGCGGTGGCAAGGTGGAACTCGATTGCGGCATTCTCTATCACCGCAATTTGCGTATTTACGGGGCCACCGGGAATACGGATAGAAATGTCGAGGACACGCTGAAGCTCGCTGCGGAAGGGAAGCTGCGCGGCAAAATCGAGAAGGTGTATCCGCTCAGTGAAGCGGCGGAAGCTCATCGCCATATGGAAGCCGGCGTGCCGCTCGGCAAGATCGTTCTTGATCCGACGCTGGGTTGAGATGCGGCGGCTTTCCGTCCTTTTTGTCCTCTGTTTCTTTTGGCCGCAATTGGCGGCCGCCCAAGCCGGCTTTATTTCGGTGGAGGACGCTTACAAGCAGACAAAGGCCGGTGAGGTCATGCTGATCGATGTGCGATCCGTCAGGGAGTGGCGTAAGACCGGACTTCCCGCCGGCGGTCACGCCATTACCATTCACAACAGGAAGGGTATCCAGGGATTCGTCGATGAGGTTCTGGCCGCGACCAAGGGTGATCGAACCCGGAAAATCGCCCTGATCTGCGCTTCGGGCGTGCGGTCGACCGTCGCGGCGAAGG
>CAZBKQ010000048.1:0-14858 GCA_964492555.1 uncultured Rhodospirillaceae bacterium
GCAGCCTGAATTCGCTCTCGATAAAGGGAGCCTCCCGGGTCAACGCCGCTATGGCGTCCAGCCTGACCAGAAGATCTTCGGGATGAACACGCTCGTGAAACCGGGAAATCTCGATTTCCGGTTCATCGGAGGCGAGCTGAAAACTTCGAACCGTATTGTGGAGTAGGCAGATCTTGTGACCGGCGTAGTCCCAGTCATAAGCGACATCGCCTGCCGCGCTCATTGCGGCGCGCAAACGTTCGATCTCAGATATTCCTGTACTCATGTTATGCATCCTGCATTTTCAGGTTCCTACTTGGAACCATCGCAAAACCGCCATCTGGCGATCCAACAACGCGATAATACGAATACAAAAATTTCGAGAAAGTTAAAATATCAAATTATTTTATATATTCCGAGATGGTTAGAATATTTATTAATATATTTTAACCTTAACTATTATTAACCATAAACATAAATGAAAATTATCTTGCATTTTATTGGAATTATATCATCTTTCACACAACAGACGATTAGATCCGGTACCGATTTGTATCTCAGCCCCATATCAGATGTATCCCGTTACAGCGCCTCGCCGGGCGGGACGCGGCGATCCGGTGCCGGGAACGAGGTCGCACCGGTACAAAAGCTTCCGGCGACCGAGCGGGATATCCAGAATTTCAGATACCGCGAAATAATCCTGCAGGGGAAAGCGACGACGGCCCCCTCCTGGCGCAACAGATCGCCCAGGCGCAACCGCACGATATGCGGCCTTCTGTCGAAACAATCGCGAAAATCTATTCAGCCAATGCGTCCCCGCATATCGGAGCGGTGGGCGCCTCGATACTGGCTTGAGACCCGTTCGCCGGGGAGTGGGCCGCCGGGACTAAAGGGGTATCTACACCTCGGCGATTTCGTCTTTGATTTTCAGTTTTTGTTTCTTGAGATCCGCGACCAGAGCTTCGTCGGGATGGGGGTGGTTCATTTCCTGGTGGATCCGTTCTTCCAGTTCTGCATGCCGCGTCTTGAGAGCATCTTTCCTGTTTTCAGCGTTCATCGGAGCCTCCATTTAAGTCTGATACGGCAAAATCGTATCCCGGCCATCGAAAGGTTGCAAAATATTTCGTGCCAACCGACGGCAAATTCGTCTATATCAGCCTTAAGGAGAGAGACACGCCGAAGCGGGAGACAAGAGGCGTGTGGAATTTGGATGCTCGAAGAGGCTGAACTTAGAAGACGGCTGGCTGAAGCCGAACAGGAACACGTCGATCTGGACGCGATGATTGACCGGGTCGCCGAGGCCGGCGCCTATGACCAGATTCAGATGCAGCGTCTCAAAAAACGGAAATTGCGGCTAAAGGACGAGATAACGTCTCTGCGCTCACGGCTCATTCCCGACGATATTGCATAATCGGCGGGCGGGCTTTCAGTTTCGGGCTGTTGCCCCGGGCCGGGTTGCGCGCTTATGCGCATACATCGCCTTGTCAGCGGCCGCCAGTGCGTCGTTCGCCGTATCGCCACCCTGGAATGTATATGTCCCGAAAGCGATACCGACCTCAATCTCGATATCGTTCCAGATCAGGGGCGCCGATTCGATTTGTTTGCCGAGAGATTCAGCCTTTTCGCGCGCTGCGTCCTCATCGGCCTGGGAAAGAATCACCCCGAATTCATCACCGCCCAACCTGCCGACAATGTCGGATTCCCGGACATTTTCGACAAGAATATCGGCAATGTGCATCAACGCCGCATCCCCGGCGAGATGCCCATGGGTATCGTTGATCGGTTTCAAGCCGTTTACATCGAAGAAGATCAAACTTGCCGGTGCGCTGTAGCGTTCCGAGAACGCCATCACCCGGCTCATTTCCCGGACAAAGGCCCGGCGATTCGCCACCGGCGCCAACGCGTCGCGGTCGGACAGCTGTTCCAGATAGGCGATGCGTTCCCGGCTTTGATCCAGCTCCTGCTTGAGGGAATCGACCTCTGCCATCAGGCGAAGAATCGCTTCCCGCACTTTTGGGGTCAGTTCCGCCGCCGGGATTCCGAGAATTTCCGTATTGTCGGCGACCGGTTGAGCCGCACGGGTTTTTCCGCCGCCTGCGGCCCGGGCATAGGCCTGGACGGGCCTGGCGCCTGCCGTCGGCTGATTGCGGGTCGCTACTTTCACTGACCGAATTCCTCGTCGGTTCACCGGATTTCCGGTAGACAAATATCACCCTAGACATGATTTTCTTAAGGAAGTCTTGAGGTTCACGTATAACCCGGGCCTTCGTTCCATTGCGGCACGAAAGCGCGTCCTTATAATGGCCGCGATACAGAATTCCGGAGAACAACCATGGCCGGATCGCCGGACACAGAAACCCGCCCACTCGTCGGAATCGTGATGGGAAGCCAGTCCGACTGGGAAACCATGACCCATGCCGTGGAAACGCTGACGACGCTCGGCGTGCCACATGAGGCGCGGATCGTTTCCGCCCACCGAACGCCAGACCGACTGGCGGAATACGCCAGAACCGCCCGTGATCGCGGTCTTCGCGCCATTATCGCGGGCGCCGGCGGCGCGGCCCATCTGCCAGGAATGCTGGCCGCGATGACACCGGTGCCGGTTCTCGGCGTTCCGGTGGAAAGCCGCGCGCTGAAGGGCATGGACAGTCTTCTCTCGATCGTACAGATGCCGGCGGGTATTCCCGTGGCCACACTAGCGATCGGGCGTGCCGGGGCCGTCAACGCGGCGCTTTTGGCGGCGGCAATCCTCGCCGGGACGGATGACACAATCCGAAAGGCGCTTGATGACTGGCGCGCCGCGCAGACAAACGCCGTCGCGGAAGAACCGGATCGCGGATAATGAACGGCAAGGAATTGCGTCCCCTCGCGCCCGGCGCGACAGTCGGCATCATGGGTGGCGGCCAGCTTGGCCGCATGATCGCGCTTTCAGCGGCCGAACTCGGCTATCGCGCAGCCACATTCTGCGAAGGCCCTGACGACCCCGCGGCCCAGGTCTGTCACCACGCGGTGGTCGCCGCCTATGACGACCAACTTGCGCTGGAACAATTCACATCGCTGGTCGATGTCGTCACCTTCGAGTTCGAAAATATTCCGGCGGGAACCGCGAGCTGGCTGTCCGCCAAGTCCGTGGTCCGTCCCAATCCGGAAATTCTCGCCATCGCCCAGGACCGCATTCTGGAAAAAACCTTTCTGAACGATGCGGGCATCGAAACCGCGCCCTGGGCCGAGCTTAGCGAGGACCACGGGACCGAGGCCGCCCTGGAAAAAATCGGTAAGAACGGTGTCTTCAAGACGGCGCGGTTCGGTTATGACGGCAAAGGTCAGGCGGCGGTGCATGGCAAGGCGGAGCTCGACGCGGCTTGGCGCGCCGTCGGCACAACCCGGGCGGTCGCCGAGGGCTTTGTCGATTTCGAGTGCGAAATTTCCGTCATCGTCGCGCGCGGCGCGGACGGTGAAATTTCCTGTTTTGAGGTCGTCGAAAACCAGCATGCGCGCCATATACTGGACACCACCATCGCCCCGGCCCGCATCAACGCGGAGATTGCGGATGCCGCCATCGCCATCGCGAAAAAAATCGCAACGTCATTGTCCCTTGTCGGGCTGATCGCGGTGGAAATGTTTGTCACGAAAGACGGGCGGGTATTGGTCAATGAGATCGCGCCGCGGCCCCATAATTCAGGTCACTGGACTATCGATGCCTGCGTCACCAGCCAATTCGAACAACTGGTCCGGGCGGTCTGTGGATTACCGCTGGGAGCGCCGCGCCGGCATTCCAATGCCGTGATGCGCAATCTGATCGGCGAAGATGTCGACCGCTGGCCGCAAATTGCCGCCGATCCGGAAAACAAGCTGCATATTTACGGCAAGGGCGAAACCCGCCCGGGCCGCAAGATGGGACATGTCACCCGGCTGTTTCCACTGTCAGCGGAATGGGAATTCGGAACGATTGACGCCGCAAAACTCGCTATGAGCTGACCGGGCGAATCCGGCGCAGCAGTCTGAACGGGTCTGGCAAACGGCCGCGAATCTTGTCCGTTTTGCCGCGTATTCTCTGAATACTCATCACATCGCCGATGCGGCGGTCTAGAAACGCCCAGCTTTCCGCCGAACCCTCCGACCCGTCATCAAGCCAGAAGAGTGTCGTGGAAGACAGCACGCCCGCCAGCAGGGCGCGTTTTGTATAGAAGCTGAAATCCGCCGAACGGTCGCCCAGCGCATGCCAGATCGCGTCAACCGTCCGGTACAGCGCCCGCATGCCCTTCCCCGCATTGCCGGGCAGCAGCATAAAGGGCACCAGGCGGCGCACGGCCTCACGATGCGGTTCGAGATATTCTAGCCTGCACCTTACGGCGAGCGCGACCCTGTCCCGGATGCGCATATCGGAGAGGTCCTGATTGGACAGGGCCTCCGCCATCGCTTCGTCCGCCAGCTCGCCGAACAGGACGGCCGCCTCCGCCGCGCCACCTGGGAACAGCCGGGCGGCCTCTTCCTCCGGCCAACCCAGATCGGAAGCCGCGCGGCTGAACGCCGTATCCGTCCAACCATCAAACGGAATATGGCGGAGCGCCGCCATCAGCAGCCCGGCCCGTGCACCGTCCCGGCCCGCCGCCGTCATGCGGAAAACTCCTCATTTTCCGCCTCTGGGATCAGGGACGGCAGCCCATGGCGCTGGGCCTCGTCGGTAAAGACCAGAAACGAGAGGTCGGGCATCCGCTGCGGGTACAGAATACCGTCCAGATGGTCGTATTCATGCTGAAAGACCCGGGCGTGAAATCCCGTCGCCTCGCGCTTCACCAGCGCGCCTTCGGGCGTATAGCCCTGATATTCGATTTGGGTGTGTCGCGGCACCGCGCCGGTAAGCCCGGGCACCGACAGGCAGCCTTCCCAGCCAATCGCCATCTCATCCGACAGCGGGGCCCAGGACGGGTTGATCAGCGCGGTCAGCGGCGCGAATTCGGTTTCCGCTATCGACTCATCATCGGGATCGCCCCGTTCGGCCATGAACAGCATCACGCGTTTTGCGGCATGCACCTGTGGCGCGGCCAGACCGGTGCCGTCCGCATCCACCATGGTTTCATACATATCGTCGAGCAGGCGCCGGACATCGCGCGCCGTCGGATCGGGAACCGGGTCCGCGATCCGGGCAAGAACAGGATCACCCATACGGGCAATTTTCAGCAAAGCCATGAGATGGATATAGAGATACGCTGCGGCCGGATCAATGCCGGGGCGCGGCTGGTTAGCCGAGCGCCTGGATGATTTCCTCGGTCATTTTCTTGGCATCGCCGAACAGCATCATCGTGTTGTCACGGAAGAACAGCTCGTTATCGACGCCGGCATAGCCCGCCCCCATTGAGCGTTTGACGAACAGCACCGTCTGGGCTTTTTCGACATCGAGGATCGGCATGCCGTAAATCGGGCTCGCCGGATCGGTCTTGGCCGCCGGGTTGGTCACGTCATTCGCCCCGATGACATAGGCGACATCGGCGGTGGTGAATTCATGATTGATTTCTTCGAGCTCGAAGACCTCGTCATAAGGGACATTGGCTTCGGCCAGCAGCACGTTCATGTGGCCCGGCATGCGGCCCGCCACTGGGTGGATCGCATAGGCGACATCGACCCCTTCGGCTTTCAGCGCATCGGCCATTTCACGCACCGCATGCTGCGCCTGCGCCACCGCCATGCCGTAACCCGGCACGATGATGACCTTGCCGCCATTCTGCATAATGAACGCCGCGTCTTCCGCGGAACCGCGCCGCACCGTGCGGTCGCCCACCGCCTGCGCCGCCGCGCCTTCCTCTCCGCCAAATCCGCCGAGGATGACGGAGATGAAAGAGCGATTCATGCCCTTGCACATGATGTAGCTGAGGATCGCGCCCGAGGACCCGACCAGCGCGCCGGTAATGATCAGCAGCGTGTTGCCCAACGTGAAGCCGATGCCGCAGGCGGCCCAGCCGGAATAGGAGTTAAGCATTGAGACGACGACCGGCATGTCCGCGCCGCCGATGGGCAGGATAATCAGGAAGCCGAGCGCCAGCGCCAGCGCCACGATCGCCCAATAGGCGGTGTAGGATTCGGTCGTCGAAAACCAGACGACCAGCGCCACCGCGCCGATGCCGAGCGCGGCATTGAGAAGATGCTGTCCGGGAAAGACCAGCGGCGCGCCGGAGACCAGCCCCTGCAATTTCGCAAAAGCGACGATGGAACCGGTGAAGGTGATGGCGCCGATGGCGGTGCCAATGGACATTTCGATCAGGCTCGCCGTCTTGATGCTGCCGACCGATCCGATACCGTAGGCGTCGGGGGCAAACAGCGCGGCGGACGCAACAAAGACGGCGGCAAGTCCCACGAGACTGTGGAACGCGGCGACAAGCTGCGGCAGCGCCGTCATCTGGATTTTCAGCGCGATTATTGTGCCGATGGCGCCGCCGATCAGAATTCCGGCGGCGATCCAGCTATAGGAAAGCACGTTGGGCGAGGCGAGCGTCGTCACGATGGCGATCACCATGCCGGCGACGCCGATCATATTGCCCTGACGCGCGGATTCCGGAGAAGACAGACCGCGCAGTGCGAGGATGAAACAGATCGCGGCGATCAGATAGGCAAGGGCTGTGAGATCTTCGCTCAACGGATCCTCCTAGCCCTTCTTCTTGTACATTTGCAGCATGCGCTGCGAGACAAGAAACCCGCCGAAAATATTGATGCTGGCCAGCACCACGGCAATGAAGCCCATCACCTTGGACAGATGCACCTCCATCGGACCGGCGGCGATCAGCGCACCGACGATGATGACGGAGGAAATCGCGTTTGTGACGCTCATCAACGGCGAATGCAGCGCCGGGGTCACGTTCCAGACGACGTAATAACCGACGAATATCGCCAGCACGAAGACCGTCACCATCAGCATCAGGGAATCGCCGCCCGCCGAAGCCGCGGCTTTTTCGACGGCATCCGCCATTTTGTCGGGGCTCATGATCCCTCCGCCTCCGCTTTTTGTTCCTGATCGGGGTTCAGCGCCGGATGCACCAGCTTGCCATCGCGCGAAACCAGGCTGCCCGCAATGATTTCATCTTCCCAGTCGATGGCCAGCCCGCCCTTTTCGGCATCCACCATCGGTTCAATGAAATTCAGCAGGTTCTTGGCGTACATCGCGCTGGCGTCCGTCGCGACGCGGCTCGGCACATTGGCGTGACCGACGAGGATAACGCCCTCTTTTTCCACCACCTTGCCGAATTCGCTTAAGGGGCAATTGCCGCCCTGCTCCACCGCCAGATCGACGATCACCGAGCCGGGCTTCATTGTCTTGACCATGTCTTCCGTCACCAGAACCGGCGCGGGACGTCCCGGGATAAGCGCGGTGCAGATCACAATGTCGTTTTTCGCCACTACCTCGGCCAGCACCTGTTCCTGTTTGGCCTGATAATCCTCACCCATTTCCCTGGCGTAACCGCCGGATGTCTCGGCATCCGCCGTCGCCTCCGGGTCGACCTCGACGAATTTAGCGCCAAGACTTTCAACCTGTTCCTTGACCGCGGGGCGCACGTCATAGGCGGAAACCACCGCACCGAGACGTCTTGCCGTCGCGATGGCCTGAAGCCCGGCGACACCGGCGCCAAGCACCAAGACGCGGGCGGGCGGGATCGTGCCCGCCGCCGTCATCATCATCGGAAAGGCGCGGGTATATTCATTGCAGGCATCCAATACCGCCTTGTACCCGGCGAGGCTGGACTGCGACGACAGCACATCCATCGACTGTGCGCGGGAAATACGCGGCAGCAGCTCCATTGCGAAAACGGTGATATTGGCCTCGGCCAGCGCTTTGGCCTGATCCGGGTTGGACAGGCTTTGCATATTGGCGATGAGAATGGCGCCCGATTTCATCAGCGCGGCTTCATCCGGCCCGCCTTCGTCCGCCGAAAGCGGCCGTTGCACCTTCAGGACCAGCTCGGCGTCGCCCATCGCCGCCGCCGCGTCCGGGGCAATATCGGCGCCCGCATCGGCAAAGGCCTGGTCGGGGATCGACGCACCCGCACCGGCGCCGGTTTCGACGACCACATCGAAACCGAGCGATTTGAATTTCTTTACCGTATCGGGAGAAGCGGCGACCCGGGATTCGTCGGGTCTGCGTTCCTTGGGAATAGCGATTTTCATGCCACGAATATCTGGCAGCTGGTTTCCGTTATTTTCGGGGCCACAATGCCGTGTCGGCGCGATTCCCACAAGGCCTCTCTCACCGAATGGTGATAAGATGTGACAAACGGAGAATTCGCCGCCAATGCCTATGCCAAAAAAATTTCCGACGCTTCTGCTAGTTGCTGCCGCGCTTCCGTTCAATGGACCGATTGTCGCGGCGGCCGAAGAAAGAGTAACCCTTGAATACCGCCCGGACGCGACGGTCGATATTCTTGTGACCCCGGCGTGGGGAACACCCCGCGCGACGGCCATCCTGTTCGCGGGCGGGACCGGCCGGTTGCGCCTTGCGAAAGGGTTACCCCTCAAAAGCAGGAATTTTCTGGTGCGGTCACGCAACCTCTTCGCCGAAAAGGGGTTCCTCACGATCACCGTCGATGCGCCGTCCGATAGGCAGGATGACGGGTTGCTCGATTTTCGCCACAGCGCCGAACATATGACGGATATCAAAACCGTGATCGCCTGGGCGAGAAAACGGGCGAATATTCCGGTCTGGCTTATCGGCACCAGCCGGGGAACGGTGTCCGCGGCCCATGCCGGAACGATGCTTGATGCGGACGGAATCGTATTTTCCGCCTCCGTCACACGCGAATCGCGCCGGCGCAAGGCGATCATTTTCGATGCGGATCTGGACAAGATCAGCGCGCCGGTTCTTATCGTGCATCACAGGAACGATAATTGCCGGGTCACTCCGGCGGAAGATGTGCCGGAACTCGCCCAACGATTAAGCGGCGCGAAGAGGGTGGAAACCTTCATTTTTGACGGCGGCAGAGAGGAACATCGGAACGGCTGTCAGGCGACAACCCACCATGGTTTTCTGGGCATCGAGAATATGGTGGTCAGCGCCATCGCGGGCTGGATTATGGGGATCAATCCCGGGCGCTGACCCAGCCGAGCCCGGATACAAGGGACACCGCGTCTCCGTTCCGGGGCAATCCGAAAACCGGAACCCCGGCGGAAAACCGTTCCAGCGCCTCCACGGTTTCCGTCAGCGGCACGGGCTGGTCTTCAGATTCACTCACGATAATGGCCGGGACTTCCACCCCCGCGTCGCGCAGAACATGCAGCGCGGTAAGGGTGTGGTTGAGCGTGCCCAGATAGCTGCCCCCGACCAGCAACGCCGGACAGCCAAGCGCGGCGATCCAGTCGAGCACGGTGCGCGTCTCCGTCAACGGCACCAGCACCCCGCCGACACCTTCGATCAGTCGGAAATCCGCTTCCCGCCCCGTTGCCGCGCTCCATTTGACCAGCGCGTCGAAATCAATCTCCCGCTCCTCCCGGGCCGCCGCCATATCGGGGGAGAGCGGTTCGCGAAACCGCCAGGGCGAAATCCCGGCGGCGTTTTCCGATGTCGCTTCACGGCCCAGCGCCGACAGGATTTGCCCGCTGTCGCTTTCACCGATTTCGGAATCGTCATAGCCGCTAATGACGGGTTTCAGGGCGGCCACCGAGCGGCCCGCATCGCGTAACGCCCCGACCAGCCCGCATGTGACGAAAGTCTTGCCCACCCCGGTGCCCGCGCCGGTGATGAAATAGCGCGTCATCCGGCGAGCCCCAGACCGCGCACGGTTTCGATCAGCCTGCCGATATCCTCATCCAGATGATTGGCACAGAAGGTAAAACGCAGCCGGGCGGTGCCTTCCGGGACCGTCGGCGGGCGGATCGCGGTCACCAGAAATCCCGCCTCTTCCAACCGGGCCGAGGCATCAAGCGCCGCATCGGGCGCGCCGAGGACTAACGGCACGATGGCGCTTTCCGCCGGCGGCAAACCGAGCTCTGTGGTGAAACGGCTGGCGATTTCCAGAGGCCTCGCGACCAGCGCCGCGTCGTTTTCAATCAGATCCAGGGCGGCGACGGACGCGGCGACTGACGCGGGCGGCAATCCGGTTTCATAGATCAGGCTGCGCGCGCGGTTGACCATCAGATCGCATACCGGCTGAGACGCGCAGAGAAAGCCGCCATAGGAGCCGACCGCTTTCGAAAGCGTCCCCATCTGCAGCGGCACGCGTTCGATTACGCCGGCCTCCGCCGCGCTGCCTCTGCCATCGCCGAGAACCCCGAACCCGTGGGCGTCATCGACAAACAGCCAGCCATCGAATTCGTCCGCCAGATCGCACAAACCAGCGACCGGCGCCCGGTCGCCATCCATGCTGAACACGCCTTCGGTCAGGATCAGGCATTTTTCATAATTCCCGCGTTCGGCGGCGAGAATTTTCCGGCAATCCTCGAGATCGTTATGACGGAACAGCTTGATCGCGGCGCGCGACGCCCGCATCCCGGCATGCATGCTGGAATGGCACAGCGCGTCGGCAAGACAGAGGTCATTCGGACCCGCAAAAACCGGGATGATGCCGAGATTGGCGAGATACCCGCTGCCGAAAACAGTCGCCGCTTCCGTCCTCTTGATGCGGGCAAGCGCCTGTTCGAGATTGCGGTAAAGCGGATGATTGCCGGTGACCAGCCGCGAAGCGCCCGCCCCCGCACCAAAGGCTGCCAGCGCTTCCGCCGCAGCCTGCTTGACCCGCGGGTGCTGCGACAGCCCGAGATAGTCGTTGCAGCAAAAGGATATCAGCGGTTTGCCGCCCCGGGCGGCCGCTGCATCCTCGCCCCGTGCGGTATGGACCAGCGACCGGCGCAGCGATTGCCGCGCCAGCGCATCCAGCTTTTCCGCCGCGAAGCCGTCTATCGATTTCCTGTTTACCATCTCTTCCGGTCAATAGCCTGAATCGGCGGTGCTTGCCGATCCCTGATCAACCCTTACTATAGGACGGGAATTGGAAAGCGGCACGATGGCGACACAAAGCGACAATATCGAGTTTCTCAACCCGGCGGCGGATCCGGTAAGGCACGACTGGACGCAGGAGGAGGCGCTGGCCCTGTTCGGCGAGCCCTTCAACGATCTGGTCCATCGCGCCCAGATATTGCACCGGCGATTTTTCGATCCCAACGAAGTGCAGATCAGCACGTTGCTCTCGATCAAGACCGGGGCGTGTCCGGAAGATTGCGCCTATTGCCCGCAAAGCGCCCATTACAACACGGGTCTTGAGAAAGAAGCCCTGATTTCCACCGAAAAGGTCGTGGAGGCCGCGAAGGCGGCGAAGGACGCGGGCGCGACGCGCTTTTGCATGGGGGCGGCCTGGCGGCGCCCGACCGACCGCGATCTCGACACGGTCTGCGAAATGGTCGAGGCGGTCCGCGACGTCGGGATGGAAACCTGCGTCACGCTCGGCATGCTGGAAGATCACCAGGCGAAGCGGCTGAAGGACTCGGGTCTCGATTACTACAACCACAATATCGACACGTCCGAAGATTTTTACGGCGATATAATCTCCACCCGGGAGTTCGAGGACCGCATCGGCACCATTTCCCATGTGCGCGACGCGGGCATCAATGTCTGCGCCGGAGGCATCGTCGGGATGGGTGAATCGGCGGCTGACCGGGCCGGCATGCTGACCGCGCTGGCCAATCTGCCGGCCCATCCGCAAAGCGTGCCGATTAATATGCTGGTCCGCGCGCCGGGCACACCGCTGGAAAAAGCCGCCCCGGTCGATCCGTTCGATTTCATCCGCACCATCGCGGTCGCCCGCATCATGATGCCGGGTTCCGTCGTGCGGCTGTCCGCCGGACGGACGGAGATGGACGATTCCACCCAGGCGCTATGTTTCCTCGCCGGTGCCAATTCGATCTTTTACGGTGATTCGCTGCTGACCACCGAAAATCCGCAAATGGCGGCGGACCGGTCGCTGTTCGACCGGCTGGGGCTGCGCCCGATGCGGCCCGGCGCGGGTGATGACGGGGACTGATCCCAGGCTGCGCCATCTCTGGCGCCCCTATACACAGATGCAGACGGAAGCCCCGCCGCTAAAGGCGGCGGCGACCGACGGCGCGGAAATCATCCTTGAAGACGGCAGGCGTCTGATCGACGGCATCGCCAGCTGGTGGACAGCCTGCCACGGCTATAACCACCCGCATATCGCCGGCGCCATGAAACAACAGCTGCGGACCATGCCCCATGTCATGTTCGGCGGGCTGACCCATGAACCGGCACTGTCTTTGGCCGAGCGGCTGGCGGCAATCCTGCCCGGCGCGGGAACGGATGCCGCGCCCGCGCATGTGTTTTTTTGCGATTCCGGATCAGTGGCGGTCGAAATCGCCCTCAAGATGGCGGCGCAGTTCTGGCGCAACAAGGGCCAGCCGGGCCGTAACAAGTTCGTCTGTTTCCGCTTTGCCTATCACGGCGACACGATGGGGGCGATGTCGGTCTGCGATCCGGATCAGGGCATGCATGCCCATTTCGCCGGGTTCTTTCCCGAACAGATCATAATCGACCTGCCGCGAACCAAAGACACGCTGACCGATTTCGACAAATTGCTGGCCGGCCGGCGGGAGGAAATCGCAGGCGTCATATTGGAACCGCTGGTCCAGGGCGCGGGCGGGATGAAGTTTCACGACGCGGACACCCTTGCCGCCATTCGCGCGGCCTGTACCCGGAACGATGTGCTGTTTATCGCCGATGAAATCGCCACCGGGTTCGGCAGGACCGGAACGATGTTCGCCTGCGAACAGGCCGACATCGCGCCCGATATCATCTGTATCGGCAAGGCAATGACCGGCGGCGCGATCAGCATGGCCGCGACAGCCGCCAATGAACGCGTCTGGCAGGCGTTTCAGTCGGACGATCCGCTGGATGCCTTCATGCACGGCCCGACCTATATGGCGAACCCGCTGGGCTGCGCGGCGGCGGGGGCCTCACTCGATCTGTTTGAAAACGGCGATTGGCGGAAACAGGTGGAGGCGCTGGAAAGCCATTTCAGGGACGCGTTGGAACCCTGCCGGGATTTACCCGGGGTGGCCGATGTGCGCGCGATGGGCGCGATCGGCGTGGTGCAGGTGGATGACGGGGCGGGGCTGCCCGGACTCAGGCAATGTTTTGTCGAGGAAGGGGTATGGGTCAGGCCGTTCGGCGACATCGTCTATCTGATGCCGCCCTTTATCGTGACCCCAAAACAAATGACGGCCCTCACCGGGGCCGTCACCAAAATCATGAATTCCTGGGCTAAAACCTAGAAGCCTTCGATCTGCTGGCGCTTGCGTTCCAGCTTGCGGGCCCGGCGCACGGCTTCCGCCTTCTTGCGGACGCGCCGTTCGGACGGCTTTTCGTAGGAGCGATGACGCTTCATTTCGCGCCAGACGCCCTCGCGCTGCATCTTCTTCTTCAGCGCCTTCAGGGCGCCATCGATATTGTTGTCGCGTACGAATACCTGCACTTTGCCGGCTTCTCCTTCCCGAAAATCACAAGATTACGCCCGCCCACGGGCGTTGAAGGCGCGTTTCTAGCAGAATCCTTCCGCTTTGGAAACCGAAACTTTCGGTTTTCCCTTACCCCGCGTCAGGCACTTTTGCCTTCCGGAGCGCCGCCTTCTGGCTCTTGCCCAGCGCGCCGGCGTCGAATTCGCCGATCAGATCGTGGAACATGCGGTGCCAGTTCACCTCGGCCTTCAAGTGGGTAAAGACGGAACCGAGCCCGATTGCCGCGCGGTCCATCAGAACAAATTCACGCGGCGGTTTGACCCCGCCCAGCTTGTGCAGTTCGCGATGGACCTTCGCGGCGACCTCGGCGCCGTACATCTTGCCCTCGCCGTCCTGGATCGGGCGGATCGCATCCTCCAGCAGCGGGGCATAGAGAAATTCCGCCCACAGGCTGAGCACATCGATCACTTCGCGCGACAGGTTCTGGAAACCCCAGGTCTCATAAGCATGGACGGCCAGCGCCTCGTCCTCGGTCTCAAGCGCGCGGTAGAGATCGATAACACCGCGGACGAAATCCGGCGGGAAGACCCGGATACAGCCAAAATCCAGCAGGTTGATGTCGCCGTCCGGCCGCACCGAATAATTCCCCAGATGCGGATCGCCGTGGATTACCCCATATTGATAGAACGGTACGTACCAGGCACGGAACATGTTTTCCGCCACCCGGTTGCGGAATTCCTGCTCGTGCTCCTTCACCGTCAGCAGGTTTTCACCCTCAAGCCAGGTCATGGTCAGCAGCCGGGGGGTGGAAAGCTCGGGAACGTCCTCCGGCACATGCACCTGTTTCACGGGTTTCAGCATGTTGCGGTAAAGCCGCATATGCGCGGCCTCGCGTCCGTAATCCAGCTCTTCCCGCAGCCGCGCCGACACTTCGGCATGGATTTCAGTGGGATCAATCGCCCGGTCATAGCGGCGATAGACGGCAAAAATCAGCTTGAGTTGCCTTAAATCGGCCTCCACCGCCGACTGCATATCGGGATATTGCAGCTTGCAGGCCAGATCGCGCTGGCCGTCGGAAGCCTTGTGCACCTGTCCCAGCGACGCGGCGGCGGCGGCCTCGCGTTCGAAAGAGGCGAATTTCTTCTGCCAGTCGGGCCCAAGTTCGGTCGCCATGCGGCGGCGCACGAACAGCCATCCCATCGATGGCGCGTTCGATTGCAGCTCCGCCAGCTCTTCGACATATTCGGGGGGCAGCATGTCCGGCACGGTCGACATGATCTGCGCGACCTTCATCAGCGGGCCCTTCAGCCCGCCAAGCGCCTCTTTCAGGTCGCGCGCATGCTTGTCCTTATCGAGATCGAGCCCGAGATAGCGGTTGCCCGCGACCCGGGCCGCCAGCCCGCCGACCGCGCCGCCGACCCGCGCATAGCGTTTCA
>CAZBKQ010000048.1:14958-19564 GCA_964492555.1 uncultured Rhodospirillaceae bacterium
TCGCCGAACGCATAGGCATAGACGTAAAACGGCGCATGGATGAAATGCGGGATATAGCACCAGTAATATTTATATTCGTCGTGGAAACGGATCGCCGGTCCAAGGCTTTCCTTCTGCACATCCAGCCAGATTTCGCAGATACGATCCGCCGGCAGTTCGCCCTGGCGCCGTTCGTTGTGGACGCGCAATTCGAAGTCATAAAAGGCTATCTGGCGCACCACCGTGTTCAGCATATCCTCGACCTTGCCGGCCAGCATGGATTTGCGCCGCGCCGGGTCTTCCTCGCGCTCCAGCAGCGATCGAAACGTCAGCATCTCACCAAACACGCTCGCGGTTTCCGCCAGCGTCAGCGGCGTGTCGCATTTCAGATGCCCCTGCTTCGCCGCCAGCACCTGATGCACCCCGTGCCCGAGTTCATGAGCGAGTGTCATCACATCGCGCGGCCGCCCCATATAGTTGAGCAGCAGATAGGGATGCGCGGACGGCACGGTCGGATGGGCGAAGGCGCCAGACGATTTGCCGGGACGGGCCTCCGCATCAATCCAGCGATTGTCGAAAAAGCGCCGGCCGACAGCGGCAAGGTCGGGCGAAAATTTTCCATAGGCCGACAACACGATGTCCCGCGCCTCACCCCAGCCGTAAAGCGTGTCGCCCGCATCGGGCAGCGGCGCGTTGCGGTCCCAGTAATCCATCACCCGCTTGCCAAACCATTTCGCCTTCAGCCGATAATAGCGGTGCGACAAATCGGCATAAGAGTCCTGCACCGCCGTCGACAGGGCCTCGACGACCTCATCCTCCACCTGATTGCCGAGATTGCGGGACGATTGCGCCGCCGGGTAGCCCCGCCAGCGATCCTCGATCTCCTTGTCCTTGGCGAGCGTATTGGTGATCAGCGCGAAAAGCTGGACGTTTTCGCCCAGCCCCTTTCCGATAGCCCTGGCGCCCGCCTTGCGAACCTTGCCGTCGGAATCCGACAGCATGTTGAGCGTCTGCTCGACGGTCTTTTCCGCGCCGCCGACCCTGAACCGCATCCGGGCCATGGTTTCGTCGAACAGCCGGTTCCAGGCGGCCCGCCCGGCGACCTGCTTGTCATGTAGCAGCCGTTCCATCGCCTCATCCAGCTGATAGGGGCGGAAGACGCGCAGATCGCGCAGCCAGGGTTCGTATTTAGCGAGCGGTTTCGCCTTCAGCTTCTGTTTCAGCGCGCGATCGCCGATATCGTTGAGCTCCAGCGTAAAGAACACCAGATTGGCGGATATCGCGGTCACCCGTTCCTGCATGGTCTGATAGAATTTACCGATTTCGGGATCGGCGACATTTCCGGCATGGACAAGCTGGGCATAGCTCATCACCCGGCTCAGTATTTCGTCGATTTTTTCATATGACGCGATGGCGCGCCCCAATGCCGTCCCGTCGAGCGATTTGACCTTGCCGTGATGTTTTTTGTGAAAGGCGCGGGCCTTTTTTTCCGCATCCGCGAGGTCCTTTTCCAGATCCCTGCCGTCTGGCGCGGAATAAAGATCGGTCAAATCCCAGACGGGCAGGTCGGACGATTCGGTGGAACTTGAATTCTTCACGGTTTTTCCTGACATAATGGCTGCACGCTAACAGGGACGATATAGGGTTCGCGTTACAAGAACCCAAGCGCGACGGGAACAATAATTCAGCATGACGGAAACGAGGATATGACGGAAACCAGACATAAGGACCTGGTAACCCTGTTCGCCGACAAGGCGGACGAGAAAGGCGGCAATCCCTTTCTCTGGCAGAAACGAGACGATGCGTGGACACCGCAGAGCTGGCGGGAAACGGCTGATTCCGTCGCCGCGCTGGCGCGGGGCCTGAAAGACGCGGGCATCGTCGAGGGTGACCGGGTCATGCTGGTGTCCGAAAGCCGCACTGACTGGCCGGTCGCCGATCTGGCGATCATGGCGGCGGGCGGCGTGACCGTGCCGGCCTATGTCACCAATTACGAGAACGATCACCTGCATGTCATGAATGACAGCGGCGCGGTCGCGGCGATTGTTTCCAATGACGCGCTGCTGGACCGGGTCCTCCCGGCGGCGGAGAAATCCGACAGCATCAAGAAGATTTTGCTGATGGATGCGTTCGGCCCGCGTGACAGCGCTCTGGAAATTTCTCCGCTCAACGATATCGCGGGTGCGGCGCCGGACAGGGCAACCGATATTCTGCGCGACATGGCGGCGGGCCTTTCGGCAGACAGCGTCGCCTGTCTGATCTATACTTCGGGCACGGGCGGGACGCCGAAGGGGGTGATTTGCGCCCATGGCGGTATCCTCAGCAATTGCCGCGACGCCACCCGCATTCTGGAGCAGATCGGACTGACCGATGAGGTGTTCCTGTCCTTTCTGCCGCTGTCCCATTCCTATGAACATACGGCGGGGCTTTTCTGGCCGGTCAGCCTGGGCGCGCAGATCTACTATGCCGAAGGGATCGACAAGCTGGCCGCGAATATGGAGGAGGTCGGCCCGACCCTGATGACGGCGGTGCCGCGCCTGTATGAATCGATGCGCGACCGGATATTGCGCGGCGTCCGGCACGCCGGCGGCAAGCAGGAAAAGCTGTTTCACAAAACCGTCGAGCTGGGCCGGAAGAAATTCGAAAATGGCAGGCTGGGCCCGGTCGAGAGCGTTCAGAACGCGGTTCTGGACAGGCTGGTGCGCAAAAAGGTGGCCAAGCGTTTCGGCGGCCGGCTCAAGGCCTTTATCTCCGGCGGCGCGCCGCTCAATTACGAGGTCGGTATGTTCTTTACCGGGCTCGGCGTCCGGCTGCTACAGGGATACGGCCAGACGGAATCGGGCCCCGTGATCAGTGTGAACCCGCCGGTCGGATACCGGATAGACTCGGTCGGCGTTCCCTTTGGCGAAGCGGAAGTAAAAATCGCCGATGACGGCGAAATCCTGGTGCGCGGTGAGCTGGTGATGCAGGGATACTGGAACCGCCCGGATGCCACCGATGAAACGGTTATCGATGGCTGGCTGCATACCGGCGATGTCGGGGTGATCGACGCGGACGGCCACATCAGGATTACCGACCGCAAGAAGGACATCATCGTCAATTCGGGCGGCGATAATGTCTCGCCGCAGCGGGTGGAGGGTTTTCTGGTCGCGGAACCCGAAATCCATCAGGCGATGGTCTATGGCGATAAACGCCCGCATCTGGTCGCGTTGATCGTGCCCGATCCGGAATTCGTCCGCCAATGGGCGAAGGACAACGGCGCGGATGCCGGCGATATGGCGGCGCTGATGGAAAACGCGGATTTACGCAAGGCGATTTCCGATGCGGTCGACCGGGTAAATGCCAAGCTCTCCCTGATCGAGCGGGTCCGGCGTTTCATCCTGACCGATCAGGAATTCACCATAGAAAACGAAATGATGACCCCCACATTGAAGGTCAGGCGGCATATCATCCGCGACCATTATGGAGACAGGCTGGAGGCGCTTTATGGATCATAGAATTTCACTGAAATGGGTGACGGTGCTTCTGGTCGCCTGTCTGCCTCTGGTTTCGGGCTGCAGCGGCACACTGGCCACCCTCGGCGATGACCGCAGCCGGAGCCAGACCGTGACGGACAATGAGATTGTTCTCAACATCAACAAGCGGCTGCTGACCGAAACCAACCGCGATCTGTTCTTCAACGTCACCACCGACGTGTTCGAAGGCCGGGTGATGCTGACCGGAACGGTTAAGAAAGAGGCGGATCGGCAGCGCGCGGCAAAGCTGGTTTCCGGCCTGCCCGGAGTGCGCACGCTTTATAACGATATCCAGCTCGCCACCGATGGCGGGATTGGCGCCAGCGCGAATGCCGCGTGGATCGACGCCAAGGTCCGGGCGCAGCTGGTTTCGGCCAAAAACGTCAAATTGCTCAATTACCGTTTGCGTGTGGTGAACAGTACGGTCTTTCTGCTGGGCCGGGCGCGAAACGCGGCGGAAAAAGGCGAGGTCATGCGGATCGTCCGCCAGACCAGCAGGGTTCGCGGAATAGTCGATCACGTGACAGAGGGATAAGGGAGGAACAGATGGCAGACAAGAAAACGGCGCTGATCGTGGGTGCGGGTCCGGGGTTGAGTGCAAGCCTCGCCCGCCGGTTTTCCAAAGAAGGCGTCCAGGTGGCGCTGGCCGCCCGCAACGCGGAAAAGCTCTCTGACATTTGTGCCGAGACCGGCGCGAAAGCCTATGGCTGCAACGCCATCGTCCCGGCGGAAATGGAAAAACTGTTCGCTGACGTAACCAACGATCTCGGCCAGCCCGATATCGCCGTCTATAACGCGTCGAACCGCGTGCGCGGGCCGATCACGGATATCGCCCCGGAGGCCGTCCTGCAGGCGATTACCATCTCCTGCTATGGCGGGTTTCTGATGGCGCAACAGGCGGCGAAACAGATGGTGCCGCGTGGCGCGGGGGCGATTTTTTTCACCGGCGCCTCCGCGGGGGTCAAGGGCTATCCGAATTCAACCACCTTCGCGATGGGCAAGTTCGGGCTGCGCGGACTGGCGCAGGCGCTCGCCCGCGAACTGCACCCGCAAAACATCCATATCGGCCATTTTGTAATTGATGGCGGCATCAGCAAGGGAGCGGATGATCC
>CAZBKQ010000049.1:0-14756 GCA_964492555.1 uncultured Rhodospirillaceae bacterium
CCACCGATCCCCGAAACTCTGTCAACAAATGGTACTGAACTTGGGGGCTAGACAGGGCGCTCGGTGACGCGCGTCTGACGGCGGAGGTTTTTCTCGCATTGCTGCCGCGCCTGCGCGATCGGGGAATCGTGACGCTGGCACAGGCGGAACGGGCCGCCACGGCCCAGACAAGCCGCCAGTCGGAAGAGGCCCAGGCCGGATGGGAGGCCGGGGCGCAGCCGCCCGGCGAGTCCCCGGTACGGGTCGATAGCTTCCCCTATCGTCACCGGGTGCGCGATTTGATGCGGTCGCCGCCGTTGCTGATCGTTCGGGCAAGTCCGCTACGGTCCGTTCTGTCGCAACTGATGGAAAACAGGGTCAGTTCCGCCTTTATCGACCAGGGCGAACGTGGTGAATACGGCATAATCACCGAACGCGATATCCTGCGCGCCATCGACGCGGCGGGGCCCGATGCCCTAGAGCGGACGGCGGCGGATCACGGAAAATTTCCGCTGATCGCCGTTCCCAAAAACGAATTCGTCTATCGCGCCCTGGCGGAGATGGCGGGGCGCGGTTTCCGCCATCTCGGTGTCGTTGATGCTGACGAACGTCTGACCGGCGTGCTGAGCGCCCGCGATCTTCTGCGGCAAAGGGCCGATGACGCGGCCGCGCTCGGCAACGCCATTGATTTCGCCGAAACCCCCGCGTCGCTTGGCGCGGTCTGGTCGGGGCTGACCAAGGCGGCGCACGCCCTGGCAGCGGAGGAAGTGGATGCCCGCGACATCGCGGCGATTATCTCGCGGGAATTGCGGGCGCTGACCCGCCGGGCCTGTCAGATCGCCATTGCGGAAATGGCGGCGGCGGGAAATGGCGGCCCTCCCGCGTCCTTCGCCTTGATGGTGTTGGGCTCGGGCGGGCGCGGCGAGAGCATGCTGGCGATGGATCAGGATAACGCGATCCTCTATGCCGACGGCGCGCCGGAAGACGCCGATGGCTGGTTTAAGGTATTGGGACGCCGGGTCGCGGATATCCTCGCTGAAGCCGGGGTGGCCTATTGCCAGGGCGGGATCATGGCGTCCAATGCGGAATGGCGGCACGATCTCTCCCACTGGACGGCGCAGGTTGAAAAATGGGTGGGGCGCGGTCGGCCGGAAGACATGCTGAACAGCGACATATTTTTTGATGCGAGGACGGTCTATGGTGATCAGGCGCTTTTCGCGGCACTGCGCCAGAAATCGGTGACTCTCGCGCGTGGTTCTCGCAATTTTCTCAGCTTTCTGGCTTTGCGCGCGGGCGAATTCTCAAGCCCGGTCGGCATGTTCGGGCGGTTCAAGACAGAAAACGGTCGTATCGATCTGAAGATGCATGGGATTATGCCGATCTTTTCCGCCGCCCGTGTCGCCGCGTTGGGGATCGGTGTCGAGGCCCGGTCGACCCGCGCGCGGCTTGATGCAATGCGGGAAAGCGACGCTGTCTCGGAACGGGCCATCGACAATCTGATCGAGGCGCACGGCATTTTGCTGGATCTCATTCTGCGGCAACAGCTGCGTGATATTCCGCGCGGGGTCGCTCTCTCCAACAAGGTCGCGCCGGCGGAACTGCCCGATTTTGAAAAGGACCGGCTCAAATGGGCGATAGAGCAAATCCCGCGTATCGATGGCTTGCTGGGGATTCCATCGGTCGGGCGTTAAATATCGTCTTCCGTTTGGTCGTCGTCCCGCCCGATCTGGCGCAGCAGTTCGAGCCGGTCGCCCAGCACCCAACAATGGCTGATCAGCTCTCCGGTAAAGATGAAAATCGCCGTGCCGACATAACGGATCGGGTTTCCAGTTCCGGGAATGCCGAAAATTTCCCCTTCATGGGTGCCGGAATAGGTAAGACAGGCGGCCAGCTTGCCGTCTTCGGCGATCATTTCCTCCAGCGCGTTATGGAAGTCCGGAAAGGCGTCAAACACCATCTCCGCATAGCGGATAACGCCCGCGTGACCTTCCATATCCATGCCCAGCGACCCCCGGAACACAACGTCTTCGGTCATGATTTCCTCGATTGCCTCGAAATTCCGCTCATTCCAGAATTCCTCGTAAAACCGGCTGACAAGCGCTTTCTGGCTTTCGATCACTAATGTCATATCGGAAATCGTCCGTTGTCTTTTTCTATCGGTCCGCATCGGGTAACATGATTCCCAACCAAGTTACAAAGGGATCGGAAACCGGGAGGGCTCGCTATGGATAGCGGCGTTGAGAATACACGGGAACTGCCTGTCCAGCAGATCACCATCGACACGGACACGCGCGATATTCTTGCGCGGGAAACCAGATACCAGAAAGAGCAAGGCTTCGCCGACTGGCCGATCATCGATATTGATGCGCACCATTCGGAAATGACGTCCTGGCGGGAGGTCATCGAATATATCGAGGACCCGATCCTGCTGCATTACGCACGGGAGTTTCAGACCCGCACAGGTAGCGCGCCTGGTCTGTCGAACCACACGCCGGGTTTGCGGTATCAGGATGCGGGCGGTCGCATACCGCATCAGCAACAGATCGCGGAAAAGGTCGAGGATAAATCGGTTCATCGCGATGTGACCCTGATCCGGCGCAGCATGGAAGCGATGGGGCTCGATTATCAGGTCCTGTTCCCGGGGAATCTGTTGCAGCTCGGCACCCATCCGCAGCCCCGCGTGGAGGCTCATTTGGCGCTCGCCTATAACCGCTGGGTCTGCGACACCATCCTGCCGCATGACGACCGGATCAAGACGCTGCTTTACATGCCGCTCGGCGAACCCGAGATGTGCCATAGGATCATCGACGAATTCACCGGACGCAAGGGCGTGGTCGGGTTTATGATCACTTCGGTCCGTTTCAAGCCGGTTCATCACAACTCCTACATCCCGATCTACAAGAAGCTGGAGGAACGCAACCTGCCGCTGGCGTTTCATGCGGGGCTGACCTGGACGGATGAGTGGACCAAACAGACTGATCTGTTCATTTCCATGCACGCGATTTCGTTTGTGCTGTGCAATATCGTGCATCTGACCAACTGGATCATTCACGGTCTGCCGGAACGTTTCCCCAACCTGAAAACAATCTGGATCGAATCGGGGCTTGCCTGGCTTCCCTTCATGATGCAGCGGTTGGATTCCGAGTATCAGATGCGGCCTTCTGAAGCCCCGCTTCTGAAAAAGCTGCCGTCCGATTATATCCGCGACATGTATTTCTCATCGCAGCCGATCGAGACATCGAACATGAAGCTGACCGAGGCGACGTTCGATGCGATGAATGCAAGTTCGCAGTTGATGTATGCGTCGGACTGGCCGCATTGGGATTTCAACGCGCCGAGCACGATTTTCGATCTGCCGTTCCTGGATGAACAGGCGAAACGTAATATCCTCGGTGAAACCGCGATGAAGGTTTTCAATCTGGATCGGCCGGAAGGCAAATAGGCCGCATAAGGGAGACATCAGAAAATGGCGAAAGTGTTTGTTGGGGCGGAAAGCGATTTCGAGGATCGGGGCCGCAAGGTCATCGAATATAACGATATCGAAATCGGCGTGTTTTTTGTCGACGGGGATTTCTATGCCTATGAGAATAAATGCGTGCATCAGGGCGGTCCCATCTGCCAGGGGCGTATCCTGAACCGTGTGGTGGAGGTTCTCGCCGATGACCGCACGAGCCAGGGCCTGACCTGGGACGAGGAAGACATCCATATTGTCTGCCCGTGGCACGGCTATGAATTCAATATCAAGACCGGGATTCACCCGGGCAACAAGAACGCCCGCCTGCGCCGCTTCGATGTCAGTGTCGAGGGGGGCGAGGTCTATGTCGACGTCTGAGGCGGACAAGGCGATTAAGCAGGCCTTCGATCTGTCGATTGCGGCGCTGCGCGAAGGCGGCGATCTGGATATTTCCGATCAGTCGGTGCAGATGCTGCTGACTATCGGGGCGAAGGCGCTATCGCGGAAATTCACCGATGAGGACAAGTTTTTCCCGCCTTTCGTCGAAAGCGAAATCGTCACCGCCACGGAAGCCGTGGTGACCATCACCGAATTCATGCATGCCGCGGATCTGAATACCTTTGATCTCGGCATGTGGATGTCGCGTCCCCGGCCCGAATAAGGCGCGGCGCCGGAAAACAAAATTGCCGCACGGGTTAGCCTGCGCGGCCGTTTTTGCGTATGATCCGCCGCGACAGAAAAACCAGAAGAATAGAGAGAGAAACATGGCTGATACAGCCGCCGGCGATGACGGCCCCCGCCTCAAGAAATGGCCCAGCTTTAACTGGGAGGACCCGTTCTTATTCGAAGATCAGCTTACCGAAGAGGAAAAGCTGGTACGCGATTCCGCTCGCGCCTTTGCCGATGAACGGCTTATGCCGGGCATCCAGGACGCCAACCGGAATGAGACCTTTGATCCCGAGATTATCCGGGAAATGGGGGCGCTCGGCCTGCTGGGCTCGACCCTGCCGGAGGAGTATGGCTGCGCCGGCGCGTCCTATGTCGTTTACGGGCTGATCGCGCGCGAGATCGAACGGGTCGATTCCGCCTATCGTTCGACGCTCTCCGTTCAATCCAGCCTGGTGATGTGGCCGATCTATGCCTATGGCACGGAGGAACATCGCAAGAAGTATCTGCCGAAGCTCGCGACCGGGGAATATGTCGGCTGTTTCGGCCTGACCGAACCCGATCACGGTTCGGACCCCGGCGGTATGATCACCCGTGCCCGCAGCGTCGATGGCGGCTATGCGGTCAGCGGATCAAAGATGTGGATCAGCAATTCGCCGATCGCCGATGTGTTCATCATCTGGGCCAAGGATGATGACGGGGTCATCGGCGGGTTTATCCTTGAAAAGGGCATGAAGGGCCTTTCGGTCAACAAGGTTGAAGGAAAGTTTTCCCTCCGGGCTTCGCTCACCGGCGAGGTGGTGATGGATGAGGTCTTCGTGCCGGAGGAAAACCGTCTGCCCGGCGCGCGCGGTCTTGGCGGCCCGTTCGGCTGTCTCAATAATGCCCGTTACGGCATCGCCTGGGGTGTCATGGGCGCGGCTGAATTCTGCTGGCATGCGGCGCGCGATTACACCATGGAGCGGACGCAGTTCGGGCGGCCCCTCGCGGCAAACCAGCTGATACAGAAAAAACTCGCCGATATGCAGACAGACATCACCATCGGGCTGCAATCCTGCCTGCGCCTCGGCCGGATGATGGATGAGGGAAGCTGCGCGCCGGAGGCGATTTCCCTGATGAAGCGCCACACCACCGGAAAGGCGCTGGAAATCGCGCGTATCGCCCGCGACATGCATGGCGGCAACGGTATCGTCGACGAATATCACATCATCCGCCATGTGATGAATCTGGAGACCGTCATTACCTATGAAGGCACGCACGATATTCACGCGCTGATCCTGGGCCGCGCCCAGACCGGACTTCAGGCTTTCACCGCTTAGTTTCCAGAGCAGACCATGTATAAACCGCTTTCCCATGTCCGCGTGCTCGATATGAGCCGCATTCTGGCCGGCCCCTGGGCGGCGCAGACCCTCGCCGATCTCGGGGCGGAGGTCATCAAGGTCGAACGGCCCGGCTCGGGCGACGACACGCGCAGTTGGGGCCCTCCCTTCCTGGATGCGCAGGATGGCGGTTCAAAAGAAGCTGCCTATTTCATGTCCGCCAATCGCGGCAAGAAATCGGTAGCGCTCGATATTTCGAAGCCCGAGGGGCAGGAAGTCCTGAAAAAACTCGCCGCCAAGGCAGATATTCTGATCGAGAATTACAAGGTCGGCGGGTTGGCGCGGTACGGGCTCGGCTATGAAGACCTGAAGAAGATCAATCCGGGGATCATCTATTGTTCGATTACCGGGTTTGGTCAGACCGGGCCGCTGTCGCAGCGGGCGGGATATGATTTTCTCTTACAGGCGATGGGCGGTCTGATGAGCGTGACCGGCGAACCGGACGGCAAGCCGGGGGCGGGGCCGCAGAAAATCGGCGTGGCCCTCACCGATATCCTGACAGGGCTCTATACCAATATCGCGGCGCTCTCCGCGCTCGCCAACCGGGAACGCACCGGCGAGGGGTGTCATATCGATATGGCGTTGCTCGATGTTACGGCGGCCTGTATGGCGAACCAGGCGATGAACTTCCTTGTGACCGGCAACGCACCCGGCCGCATGGGGAACGCGCATCCCAATATCGTCCCCTATGAGGCGTTCGCGACCGCCGATGATTACGTCATCATCGCTGTCGGCAATGACAGCCAGTTTGAGAGATTCGTCGAGGTGGCGGGCCGGCCCGATCTGTCCGCCGATGCGAAATTCCAGACCAATGCGGCGCGCGTAGAAAATCGCGAAGAGCTGATCCCGATTATTCAAGCCTTCCTGCAGGAACGCCCGGCGGCGGAATGGATATCGGCGCTTGAGGAGGTCGGCGTGCCCTGCGGTCCGATCAATAATGTCGAGCAGGTCTTCGCCAACGAACAGATACAACATCGCGGGCTGCAAATCGCGATGGATCATCCGACGGTGGGCGATATTCCCCAGGTGGCGAGCCCGATCAAATTCGAGGGCGAGGAATTGGCCTATGATCGCGCGCCGCCACCGCTTGGCCACGATACCGAGGATGTCCTGCGCGATATCGCCGAATTGTCGGACGAGGAGATAGCCGCGCTTTCTTCGGCCAAGATCATCGGGTGACCGGGTTTTCTTGACAGCGCATCGCCGCCGCCCCGAAACTGTCGGGTGAAACGGGCAGGGGTATGACATGAGCGGCGCCGATATCAAGCTGGTCGCGTCTCAGGCAAAAGACGGCGACTATATTCTGGAAGACCAGGTTGGGCATTTGCTGCGCCGCGCGCATCAGCGTCATACCGCGATTTTTCAGGACATGATCGGCGACCGGAACCTGACCCAGCTCCAATTTGCCGCGCTGGTAAAACTGCGCGATCTGGGCGAGGTATCGCAGAACCAGCTCGGACGGAACACGGGGATGGACGCGGCGACCATGCAGGGCGTCATCAAGCGGTTGAGCGCACGCGGTCTGATTGACCGCAAACCCGATCCCGGCGACCGTCGGCGTCTGGTGCTGAGCCTGAGTGAGGATGGAAAGCGGTTGATCGAGGCGGTAATTCCACGCGGAAAAAGGATTTCCCGGGCGACGCTGGAACCGCTTTCAGACGAAGAACGGAAAGTTCTCGTCGCGCTTCTGGCGAAAATTTCCGTCTGAAACCGCCTATCCGGCGCTGTTCAGGGCCTCCAGCATTTCATCGACCGTGGTGAATTTCCGGCGCGGCGCCTCGCCGTCCGCGGCCGCTTCCTCCATGGCCTTCAGTTTCAGCCACCCGCTGAATTCCACCGGCTTGAGGGACTTTTCGGCGATCAGCCTGTCGAGCCCTTCCGGGCCGGGGCGCGCATCGCCGCCGAATTCGGAAATCATCAGATCGGTGACGGCGTAGGAGTCCAGCCGGTTGGTGCCGATGGTGCCGCTGGCGCCGCGTTTGAGCCAGCCGGCGGCATAAACGCGGTCTTTGGCGCGTCCGTCATCGGTCCTGGCGATGCCCCGGTTGTCATCGAACGGGACGCCTTCGATCGCCTCGGCGCGCGATCCGATACAGGTTACGAGCAAATCGCAGGGAAGTTCGAATGTTTCGCCGGTGCCGATGCAACGGCCGTCCTCTACCTTGTTTTTTTCCATCACGATGGATTCGATCCTCTCGCCGCCGCGAATCTCGACGGGAGAAGCGAAAAACTCTACGTGAATGGTCCGCCGTTTTTCACCGGCCTTCCCGGCGCTGAGATCGCGCAGCGTACCGAGAATTCGATCGCGGACCTTGCGCTCGCGGGGCTCCAGCGATTCCGGCGCGGCTTCGGGGATGATCGAGGCATCGACGGTCGTCGTCGCGTCTTCCAGCGCGCCAAGTTCCTTCAATTCCGTATTTGTAAAAGATGCTTCCAGCGGTCCGCGACGGCCGATCATATAGACATCGGTGAGCGGAGAATTATCGATGGCGTCCATCGCGTATTCGGCAATATCGGTGGTGGCCATTTCCGTCGGTGTCCGGGCCAGAACCCGCGCAACATCAACTGCCACATTGCCGACACCGATGACAATCGCGGTCTTGATGTCCAGATCGGGGCCGAGGTCCTTGAATTCGGGATGGCAATTATACCATCCGACAAATTCATTGGAGCCGTAAATGTTCGCCTTGTCTTCGCCGGGGATGCCGAGACGGTTGTCATAGGGCGCGCCGTAAGCAAGCACCACCGCGTCATAGATTTCCTCAAGGTCGGCTAGGCTGACATCGCGCCCCAGCTCGATATTGCCGAGAAAACGGACTTGTTCGCCGTCTTCGATTGTCTGGGCGTATTTACGGTCGACTCGCTTCGTGTGCTGATGATCCGGGGCGACTCCGCCCCGGATCAGCCCGAATGGTGTGGGAAGCTTTTCGATGATGTCGACACGGCATTCGGGCGCTTTTTCCTGAAGCGCCTGTGCGACATACATGCCGCCCGGTCCCGAACCTACGATGGCTACACTGCGGTTCTGATTACTCACCCGCCTATCCTCAACAATTTTGACATTTCGATGACGGGCCAGATGATACCCATTGAGCCGCCCAAGAAAACCCCTGGTCATAGAAAAAGCCCCGGCAATGCCGGGGCTTTTTCTGATAGTGAAGCGGAGGTCAGACGACCGTCCAGGTCCGCCCCTTATGCATCAGTTCGTTTACGCTGATCGGCGGGTTCTTTTCCTTAATCTGCGCAATTTGCTCATACATTGTGGTTTCATAGGCGGGTTTGGGATTGCGGAAGATCACGCCCATCGCGACCGGCCAGTCCGGTGCGTACATCCCGGCCAGCATCGACGCCAGCGGACGGTTGGTTTCGTCATGAAGGAGAATATCGCCCTCGGTAACGCCGTTTTCGCCGATGGTGACGATTTCCAGCTCCATCTTGCCGTCTTTCAGGCGCAGGCCCTTGTTGCCGTCGGCGCCGAAAATCAGCGGCTTGCCGTGTTCGCAGAGAACCTGGCCGTCGGCGCTGTTGCTCTTTTCGGTAAAGGAGGAATAGACACCGTCATTATAGACGATGCAGTTCTGCAGGATTTCCACCAGCGCCGCGCCCTTATGCGCCTTGGCATCGGCCAGCAGGCCGGGCAGAAGCTTCTGGTTGGTGTCCACACCGCGCGCGACAAAGGTCGCGTTGCAGCCCAGCGCGAAATGACAGGCGGATACCGGCGCGTCGATCGACCCGGCCGGGGTCGACGGCGATTTCGTGCCGATCGGAGAGGTCGGCGAATATTGCCCTTTGGTCAGCCCGTAAATCGAGTTGTTGAACAGAAGGATTTGCAAATCGACATTGCGGCGCAACGCATGAAGCGTGTGATTGCCGCCGATCGACAGCATGTCGCCATCGCCGCCGATCACCCAGACATCAAGGTCCGGATTGCTCAACTTGACGCCGGTCGCCAGCGCCGGCGCGCGGCCGTGAATGGTGTGGAAGCCGTAGGTTTCCATGTAATAGGGGAACCGGGCCGCGCAACCGATGCCCGAGACGAAAACGGTGTTGGCGGGATCGGCGCCGATATCGGCAAGCGCGCGCTGGACGCCTTTGACGATGGCGTAATCGCCACAGCCGGGGCACCAGCGGACTTCCTGATCGGAGGCGTAATCGTTGGGTTTCAGCTTTTCAACAGGTGTTTCGACGTTCATCGATCAGTCCTCCAGCCGGCTGCGGATTTCGCATTCCAGGTCCGAGACCTTGAACGGCTGACCGTTGATCTGGGTCAGCGGTTCGGCCGGAACCAGATATTCGGCGCGCAGCAGCTTCACGAGTTGTCCGTTATTCATTTCAGGCACCAGGATCTTGTCGAACCCGGTAAGCAGATCCGCCATGTTGCGCGGCATCGGCCAGATATGGCGGATATGGATGTGCGATACATCCAGCCCGTCCTCCCGGCAGCGGCGCACCGCCTGTTCGATGGCGCCATAAGTGGAACCCCACCCGACAACGGCCATCTTGCCCGATATATTGCCGTTGGCGACTTCCTGTTCCGGGATATCGTTCGCGATATTGGCGACCTTCTCCGCCCGGACCTTGGTCATCTTGTGATGGTTGTCCGGGTCGTAAGAGATGTTGCCGGAATTATAGTCCTTTTCGATGCCGCCGATGCGGTGTTGCAGCCCCGGCGTGCCCGGCGCGACCCAAGGGCGGGCCAGCGTCGCGTCATCACGCATATAGGGCTGGAACCCTTCGGTTTCGGTATGGAAGCTGACCGGGAACTCGGCGATTTCATCCGTGTCCGGCAGGCGCCACGGTTCAGCGGCATTCGCCAGATAGCCTTCATTCAGGAACATCACCGGGGTCATGTATTTGGTGGCCAGCCGCACGGCCTCAATCGCGCATTCGAAGCAGTCAGACGGCGTCGAGGCGGAAATTACCGGCATCGGCGTATCCGCGTTACGGCCCCAGACCGCCTGGAACAGGTCGGATTGCTCGGTCTTGGTCGGCATACCGGTGGAGGGTCCCGCCCGCTGGAAATTGACGACCACGAGAGGCAGTTCGGCAACAAAGGCGAGGCCGATCGCCTCGGTCTTGAGCGCGATGCCCGGCCCGGAACTGGAGGTCAGCCCCAGATACCCGGCGAATGACGCGCCGATCGCGGAACAGACCGCTGAAATTTCGTCTTCCGCCTGGAAGGTCACGACGCCGTACTGGCGTAAATTGCTGAGCGCATGCAGCAAGGGCGAGGCGGGTGTGATGGGGTAGGAGCCCAGGAACAGATTGACCCCGGCCTTTTGCGCGCCCGTCAGCAGGCCCCAGGTGGTGGTCTCAATCCCCGTTACCGCGCGATAAATGCCCGGTTCGGTTTCCGCTTTCGGGATCACATAGGTGGTGACGTCGGCGCCGATTTCCGCGGTTTCGCCATAGACGTGGCCGGCATTCAGCGCGGCAATGTTGGCCTCGGCGATTTCCGGCCGGTTGGCGAAACGGCTGTTCAGCCAGTCAATGGTGGGTTGCCGTTCGCGCCCGTACATCCAGCACATCAGACCCAGCGTCCAGAGGTTCTTGCAACGCAGCGCGTCGCGCTGGCTGAGGCCCAGCCTATCGACCGCCGCCAGAGTCAGCTTTGAAATATCGATTTCAATTGCCCGGTAGGATTCGAGCGTGCCGTCTTCCAGCGGGTTCGATTCATACCCTGCCTTGGCGATGTTGCGGTCGGTGAAGGCGCCGGTATTCAGAATAACCGTGCCACCCGCCGCGAGATCGCGCAGATGCACTTTAAGCGCGGCCGGGTTCATGGCGACCAGCACATCCGGCGCATCCCCCGGGGTCTTGATGTCGTGGGCGGCGAAATTGATCTGGAAGGCGGAGACGCCATAGGTCGTACCGACAGGCGCGCGGATTTCCGCCGGAAAATCGGGGAACGTCGCCAGATCGTTGCCCATCAGGGCTGTGGACTGCGTGAACTGGGTGCCCGTCAACTGCATGCCGTCGCCGGAATCGCCTGCAAAACGGATAACGACGGAATCGAGGATCTGGCGTCCCTCGGAATCTTCTTTGAGCTTGGTTGCCATTGGTTTTCCTAGCCTCTGTCAGCCCTGCGAAGGCATTTTGCTGACAGGTCAATCATATGTGTACGTACAATCGGCGGAATTTCTGATTTCCGCTGCTTTCTGTCAAGCCTCACCGGGTAATTCATTGGTCACTAAATGCCCGAAGGCAAGGGGAATCAGCAATAATTCGGCAATATTTCTGAAATGGCGCCGTCATAACGCGCGATTTCTTGACAGCGCGTTTTCCCAGCCGGATATTTGTATGTACACAAACAATTTTCTCCGCGATCTGTGGAGGGGGAGGCCACCATGTCCGATACCACCGAAAAGAAGGATGACGGATTGATCCGCTGCGATGCCTGTCCCGTACTTTGTCGTATCCGCGACGGCCGGACGGGTGCCTGCGACCGCTATGGGAATTTCGGCGGCAAGCTGACCCGGATGGATCCGGTTGTCGTGGCGCAAAAGGTGCTGGATGAAGAAGGAGAGCTGGTGCCCTTCGCGACCGCATCCGAAAGCTGGGACGGGTCGCTGATCACCCAGGCGCCGACTTTCCTGACCGGGATCGGCTCGACCACCACCTATCCTGACTACAAACCCGCGCCCTTTATCGTTTCGAGCCAGCAGGACGGGGTCGATATGGTGACCGTGGTCAGCGAAGGCGTGTTTTCCTATTGCGGAGTCAAGGTCAAGATAGACACCGATGCCTATATCGGGCCGGAACCGGCGGCGATCCGCGTCGATGGGGAACAGGTCGGCCATGTGACCACCGCCGAATATGGCAGCCAGATGCTGGCGATCGGCGGGGTGCGTCATCTGACCGGCGGCAGCAAGAAGGAAGGCACCGTTACCTGCAACACCATGATGCGGCTCTGCAACAAGGAAGCGGTGGAGATGACCATCGATGGCGGGGCGGAAATCGTGGTGCAGGCCGGCAAGCCCCCGATCATCAACGGGGTGCAGGAAGAACGCATGCGGGTCGGTTGCGGGTCCGCCACCGTTGGTATCTTCGCGCCGCAATGGAAAGACCATGTCGATGAGGTCATCGTCGTCGATGATCACATCACCGCGGTGCTGTCCGAACATCAGGCAGGGCAGTTTATCGATATGCCGCTCGCCGGTATCCGGGTGCGCGGCAGGCGCTCGACGTTGGGCCGTTATTTCCAGGTCGCCGATCATGGTGCGGGGTGGGGCGGCACGGATATCAAGGACCCGCTGGAGATCATCGAAAAAATCGATCCCAAGACCGCCTGGCCGGGCTTGAGGCTGTTGATGGTGTCCACCACCGGGCAGGATTCGGCCTGGTACGTGCTGGATGACGATCTGGTGCCGCAGCCGGCGGATATGCCGCCGGAGGTAAAGCTGGTCGTCGACCGGATCGGCGAGAATTGCGAACCCGCCCTTTGTACCGTGATGTTCATGGCCGGCGCGGGCGGCTCCCTGCGGGCGGGGGTGACCATCAATCCCGTGAACCTGACGCGTAGCGTCCGCGAATCCGCGACCACGGTCACATGCGGCGGCGCGCCGGTATTCGTCTGGCCGGGCGGCGGGATCACGCTGCTGGTTGATGTGAACGAGATGCCGGATAATTCCTTCGGCTATGTGCCGACCCCGGCGCTGGTCGCGCCCATAGAATTTACCGTGCGCAAGGATTTGTACGATCAAATCGGCGGCTATAGCGACCGGATCAAAAAACTCGATGAGGTTCTGGCCGGGCTGGAAAACGTCAAGTCCGTGCCCTGGCATGAAAACCATCCCTGGCCGCTCGACAATACGGCGCCCGAGGCCGGCAACTGATTTCGGATGTTCGCCGCGGCCGAAGCCCGGCTGTTGCCGGATGGCAGGCGGCTGCATTTGAGCCAGGGGCCGATCGATCTGGTTATCGAGGCGTTCGGCCCGCCGGATGAAATCACCGCCGCCTATCGCCGGGCAGAATTTTGTTTCCGCGATATCCTGACGACGCTGGTCGCGGAACTGCCCGATTTGCGAAAGCCCGTGGTGGAACCCGCCTGGCAGCCGGTCGGGCCGGTGGCGCAACGCATGATGAAGGCGTGTTGGCCGCATCGCGAAAATTTCGTCACCCCGATGGCGGCGGTCGCCGGATCGGTGGCGGATGAAGTATTGAAATCGCTGGCCGCTGCCGGGCGCCTCAACAAGGCCTATGTGAATAACGGCGGAGATATCGCGTTTTACCTGGGTGCCGGGGAAAGCCTGACCGCCGGGATTGTCGGCGATTACCATCTGCCGAATATCGACGCGACCTGTGATCTGACATCCGATATGGCTGTGCGCGGCGTTGCCACCAGCGGCTGGAAAGGCCGGTCGCATTCGCTCGGCATTGCCGACGCGGTGACCGTTCTGGCGGCGGACGCGGCGGCGGCGGATGTGGCCGCGACCCTGATCGCCAATGCGGTCGATGCGGATCATCCGGCGGTAACGCGGGAAGCCGCATGCGATCTGGACCCGGATAGCGATCTTGGGGACCGGATGGTAACCACGGATGTTGGAGCGCTGGATAAGGCGACCATCGACGCGGCGCTGGAGGAGGGGGCGAAGGTCGCCGAAACCCTGCGCCGGGCTGGACTCATCGAAGCCGCGGTGTTGGTATTGCAACAGGAATTCCGCACGGTGGGGGCGCTCCCCGCTGGGCTGCTAACAGGAGAGACATAATGGACGATTCACGAAGCATCAGAGACATCCAGACCAGTGCCGCCGGTGATTTCGGTGAGCTGGTCAAGGTCCGCAAATTCGTCGTGCATGTGGAGGAAACGCTGCATGAATTCGGCCCGCCGGCCGATCCGCCGCAGCTCAAGGGCTATATCGCCGCGGTCACCGCCAACCCCTATGCCGGGCAGTATGTAGAGGATCTGATGCCGCTGATGGCGGCGTTAAAACCGCTTGGGCTTTCCATGGCGCAGCGTCTGATTGATGCGATGGGCGGTGTCGACAAGATCGTCGCCTATGGTAAGTCGGCGCTGGTCGGCGAAAATGGTGAGCTGGAACATGCCGCCCTCTGGCACGAGCCGGGCGGGTATGGCATGCGAGAGCTGATCCAGCCATCCAAGGCCATCGTGCCCTCGACCAAGAAGGTCGGCGGGCCGGGCAGGCCGCTGGATGTGCCGCTCGCCCATGTAAACGCGGCTTATGTACGCAGCCATTTCGACTGCATCGAATGTTCGATCCCCGATGCGCCGCGCGCCGATGAAATCGTCTGGGTGCAGGCGATGGCGACCGGTCCCC
>CAZBKQ010000049.1:14856-16488 GCA_964492555.1 uncultured Rhodospirillaceae bacterium
GATGCGCCGCGCGCCGATGAAATCGTCTGGGTGCAGGCGATGGCGACCGGTCCCCGCATCTATGACCGGGCGGGCGGTCTGGCGGCATCCGATGTGCAGGGCGAAGACGGGCTGCGCTGAGCATGAAGGCGAAAATCCGCAAGACCCAGGTAGTGGTGGAAACCACTCATAGCGATGGCGGTCGCAAGCCGAAAGCGCCGACCCGCAAGGCGGTCGCCATCGCGGTGATCGAAAACCCCTATGCGGGCAAGTTCTTCCAGCGGCTGAAACTGCTTGAGGATATCGGTGAGGAGCTTGGCGGTTATCTGGGGAAGATGTGCGTGGACGCGCTCGGCATCGCACCGGAGGATGCCGAAAGTTTCGGCAAGGCGGCCATCGTGGGCGAGGCCGGTGAGTGGGAACATGCCGCCGCGATCCTGCATCCCAGGCTCGGCGCGCCGTTGCGCAAGGCGGTGAAGCAGGGCGCGTCGCTGGTGCCGTCATCCAAGAAGCTCGGCGGACCGGGCGCGCGGATCGATGTGCCGCTGGGGCACAAGGACGCCGCCTATGTGCGCAGCCATTTCGATGCGATTGAGGCCGGGCTGCCCGACGCGCCGCGCGCGAATGAGATCGTGGTGTGCGTGGCGGTTACCGATTCCGGCAGGCCGCATCCTCGTGTCGGCGGGCTGCAGGTCAAGGACGTCGAAGGCAAGGACGGGCTGCGGTAGTTTTTTTCAGGCGACCTCAGCTCGCGCGTTCACACCGTCTGTCGCCCCGGCCTCCGAGCCGGGGTCCATACTGCCGCTACAGCTGTTACTTCTTGAAGGTGTCCCACTCTTCCCTGGCGCGGTCCCAATGTTTGGAATCGGTATGTTCGCCGATCTGCCCCGGGCGGAATTCCTCGCCCTTCGGGCCGGCCATAGTGAAGACTTCGGTGATTGCGGTGTAATCCATGTAGCCCATTCGGGCGAGCGGCTTGATCTTTACCCAGTCGACCTTGCCGTCGGTCAGCGCGTTGTCGTTGATATGGATGCCGACGACCTCTCCGATCACGACGTGATGGACCGATTTCGCGCTGTTCGCGGGCAGGGTAATGGTCGCGTGATGCCTGCATTCCAGATTGACCGGGCTTTCCGCGACGCGCGGGCATTTGACGATATTGCAGGGCGCCGGGGTGAGACCGCACATTTCCAGCTCATCGACATCGGGCGGCACGTGCTTGGATGACAGATTGACCTGTTCGCGCAGATCGTAGGTCGCCATATTGTAGACGAACTCGCCAGTATCCTCGGCGTTCACCACCGAATCCTTGCGCCTTGGTTCGGCCTCCAGCCCGTCAATCGCGCCAGAACCGGAAAAGAACACAAAGGGCGGGTCGTAGGCGAGCTGGTTGGAGATCGAAAACGGCGCGAGATTCACCACCCCGGCGTGGCTCAATGAAGTAATCCAGCCGATCGGGCGCGGCACCACGCAGGCCTTGAACGGGTTGAACGGCAGGCCGTGATCGTCATTTTGCGGCTCATAAAACATATGAAGTCTCCCGGAAACTTATCTGGTTATTTTGGCAAGTATGGCACCGGGAGCCGTGTTGGAAAAGAAGGAGGGGATCGGCAATCGAATTCTCACCCTCTTCCCGGCCTTGTCCTTGGATCA
>CAZBKQ010000049.1:16588-19373 GCA_964492555.1 uncultured Rhodospirillaceae bacterium
GGATTGGTTGTCGCCGGGACGTTCCGGGTCGAAAAGGCGATGTCGCACAGATCGTCGGCGCGCGGCATGCAGTAATCCATATAGGACCCCGTTACCAGCTGTCCGTCATCGTCATAGACGGTGTTTTCCATCATGACCTGGCCGATTCCCTGCATGATGCCGCCCTGCACCTGGCCTTCGACCACCAGCGGGTTGATGACCAGCCCGAAATCATCGACCACCGTATAGCGGACGATTTCGGTCACGCCGGTTTCGGGATCGATCTCCACCTCACACACATGGCAACCGTTGGGGAAGCTCGACGGGCTGGAATCATGCACCGCCTTGTCGTCCAGCGTGGCGGGCACGCCCTCCGGCAGGTTGGTCTCACCACGCAGCCGCTCGGCGAGCTCCATAATGCCGATGGTACGATCGGTGCCGGCAACGGTGTAGGTGCCGTTCGCGAATTCGATATCCTCCGACGCCGCCTCCAGATAATGCGCCGCCGCCGCCTTGCCCTTATCGGCGATCTTTATCGCGCAATCATTTATCGCGTTGCCCGCGCCCAGCAGGGTCTTGGACCCGCCGGAGCCGCTGGCCCCCGGGCTCATCAATTCGCTGTCATTCTGGATGATCTCGATCAGCTCATAGGGCACGCCGAGTTTTTCCGCCAGAATCTGCGCGAACGGCGTGCGGTGGCTGGTGCCCATATCCTTCGCCCCGGTGATCAGCGCAATGGTGCCGTCCTCGCGGAAGCGCACATCGCAAAGCTCGCCCGCCGCGCCGGTATTTTCCAGATAGGGCGCGATCGCGATGCCGCGCAGCTTGCCGCGCTTTGCGGCTTCTTCCCGGCGCGCCTCGAACCCGTCCCAGTCGGACTGTTTGAGACATTCCTCCATCAGCGCCTCGAACTCGCCGGAATCGTATTCCTGGCCGTTGGGCGCTTTCCACGGGAATCCGTTCGGCGGGATCATGTTCCTGCGGCGGATTTCCACCCGGTCGATGCCGGTTTCGCGGGCTGCCTTATCGATCAGCTGTTCCAGAATGTATTTCGATTCCGGCCGTCCGGCGCCGCGATAGGGACCGGTCGGCACGGTGTTGGAAAACACCGCCCGGGTGCCATAGGCAAAGGCGGGGGTTTTATAGACGCTGACGATATTGCGCGAAATCACGCCGGTGACCGGGCCCGGCCCCATGGCGGTCGAATAGGCGCCCATATTACCGACCCCGCCGACACGCAGGCCGAGGAAATTGCCTTCCTTGTCCATGGCGAGCTCGGCATCGATCAGGCTGTCGCGCCCCTGCTGGTCGGAGAGGAAGCTCTCGGTGCGGCTGGCGGTCCATTTTACCGGCCGGTTGAGCTTGCGCGCGGCATACATCACCGCGACCGGTTCGGCCAGGCACGCGCCCTTCATCCCGAAGGATCCGCCGACATCGTTCGACAGCACGCGGACATTCTCAAGATCGGTCTTGAAGACTGCCTTGGCGAGCTGCGCCCGCATTCCCATCACGCCCTGGGTCGGCAGGGTGACGGTGAATTTGTCGGCGCCCGCGTCATATTCGGCAACCACCGCGCGCGGCTCCATGGCGTTGACCACCATGCGGGTGGAAAGCACGCTGATGCTGGTCACATGATCAGCTTTTTCAAACGCCGCGTCGCATTCTTCCTGATTGCCGATAAAGAAATCGAGGCAGACATTGTTTTTTGCCGCGTCCCAGACCTGCGCCGCGCCGTCTTTCACCGCGTCCCAGGCCTCTACCGCCGCCTTTTCCGGCGAAATATCCACAATTACCGCTTCCGCGGCTTCTTCCGCCAGGGCGGCGGTTTCAGCGATGACGACCGCGATGATTTCACCGACATGGCGGACGCGCCCCTCGGCCATGCCGCAGCGCGGCGGTACGTAATAGGGCGAGCCGTCGCGGTTTTTCATCGGCATGTTGGACGGGATATCACCGATCCCGTCGGCGCGGAGGTCTTCCGCCGTATAGATCGCCAGCACGCCGGGCATCGCCGCGGCCGCGGAAATGTCGATGGCATTGATCGGGCCGTTCGCCACCTGGCTGCGGACAAACCGCGCATAGGCCTGGCCGTCCGCCGAATAATCATCCGTATAATTTCCGCCGCCCGTCAGAAGGCGCGGGTCTTCGGAACGCAGGACCGGTTGGCCGATCCCGAAATTAAGCGGCATGTCATTCATCGGAAGATTTCCCCTGATCTGGACCTATTGCAGCGTGGCGCGCAATTCTTGCGTTGCCGTGACATCGACCCCGCCATCGGGGGCCAGCACGACGCCGAAAAGCTCACGCGCCTGATCCTCTGTGTAATACCCCCGCTTGACGTCCCGGTCCACCAGTGCCGGGTCGCGGTCATAAGGGTTTCCGAACCCGCCGCCGCCGGGGGTGGAGACGCGTATCGTATCGCCGGGCTTGATCTTGATGTCCTGATCCTTGGAGAGATGCGGCGGGGTGTAGATTTCGCCGTCCCGGTCGACCACAACCCGGTTTACCCCGCCATCCGCGCCACCGAGCGCGCCTTGCGGGCCGGTGCGCCCGTGATCCATCACCATCGAGGCCCGCGCGTCGCCACGACGCAGCCGGACCTTGTAATTCACCCCGAATCCACCGCGTGTTTTTCCGGCACCGCCCGAGCCCTCATGCAGGGAGAATTCCTCGAACAGCACGGGATAATATTGTTCCATCACCTCGATCGGCGTGGTCTTGGAAATCCCGATGGTCGAACAGCCGTTGGATATCCCGTCGCCGAATGAGCTGCCGCCATAGCCGCCCCCCGAAATCACATACATGA